>JAGCCU010000045.1 GCA_017651515.1 Muribaculaceae bacterium
CCCCAAAAGTTAGACAAAAATTTTTTAGGGTCCACTTCAAAATGACAAACCCTCATTTATATTGCAAACTGAGCTATCTTTGTTGGGCAAATGATGTTTTTTTCATCTTTTCATGCAGCGTTTTAGTTTTTGGTTGTCTTTATATAGATGAATTTGAAAGCCCATACAGCTCTCAATGCCGATATGCTGAAAAAGGCAATGAGCGGAGAGACAAGTGCCCTGGAATGGCTGTATAACCACTACCATGAGCACTTGTTGGGCATAGCATGTCGTTATATTCCAAACATCGAAGCAGCCCGAGATGTGGAACATGATGCATGGGTTATGATTCTCACATCGCTCAACACACTGCAGGAGCCTGACAAGCTGGCTTCATGGATGGGGAGCATTGTGCGCAACATAGCAATAAATTACCTCAAACAAAGCCACTACAATCGACATGTTCCCATAGACAATGCCAACAATGCATTTACAGAACCCATTGAAGACTCTCCTCTTCCCATCAGCGTTTCTGTCATTCAAGAGATGGTCAAGAATCTGCCACACGGCTATGAACTGGTGTTTAGGCTCAATACTTTTGAAGGGCTTAACCACCAGCAGATTGGTGAACGCCTAGGAATCACACCGAGCAGTAGCCGCTCACAATTGGCCAGAGCCCGTAAGATGCTCCAAGAGATGGTCAGGCAGCATTGGGCGCTGCTCGTCACTCTTTTAGCAACGTTGATAACATTAAGCATCCTGTTGACAACAAAGAATAACAAAAGTATAACACACCATAAACAGCCGCCAATTGTCAGCAACATACAACAGATTGACACCACTAAAACAATGTCGAAGGTCTCTGTACCAGCCAATAATACTGCCCGGATTCATCATCGGGCACCAGTATATTATAATCTACCGACAGCAGTCATAGCTGTTGACGATCAGGCAACCGCAAGCAGTGATAACACACGGCTTACTGCCACTGTAGCGAACGCCGAGCCCCGAATGACAAACATTGCTTCACACCTTGAGCCTGTTGTCACTTCGTTATGGTTGCCACGAATGTCGAAACCAGCAGGCAAATCACACCATATCAACATGCACTTGGCTTATGGCGGAGCTCCAAATTCAACGGCATCGGTAACCGACAATTTCCTTTCGGTAATCAACTTTGCAGCAGGAGAGACCCAGCGCAGGATGAAACTCTATACCTGGAGCGACTACTACAAATACCTACGCGACAATGCCGAATTCATGGATTCATTAGATGCAATGGCTATGAGGCAAATAGCTGACCGCCATATACAGAGCCTGCCTGAGACTTCAGAAGATGACAAGACGCCACTAAGCGAAACCAAACATCACGAACGACCTCGCACTGTGCAACTGTCACTGAGCATGCCACTCAACCAGAAATGGAGCATCAATTCCGGTCTCGGTTTCACTTGGATGAAATCAACGTTTGAAACCGATTATGGCAATAATAACGACATCACCCGTCGCACACAACGGCTTTACTACCTGAATGTGCCACTCGGTGCGACCTATAATATATGGCAACACCGTCGCTGGACCGTTTATTCCACTGGCAGTTTACAGCTCGACATCCCGTTGCGCGGACGCGAAACCACACAATACATCTACACCGGAAAATACCCGCACGCCCCAGGCGACTCACTGGTATTCCCAACCACCCAAGCCTCTGTGAAAGCACCGTGGCAATGGTCGGTAGGTGCCAACTTTGGTGTTCAATATAAACTGCTGAATCATGTTAATGCCTATTTCGAACCAGGCTTCCGTTTGTACATTCCCACCGGTAGCTCGATAGAAACCTATCGGACGGCACATCCTTTCGACATCTCGCTACCATTCGGCATTCGCTTTGTGCCATAACACCGCTTGAGATATGCTGTTTAATTCATTAGAATTCATGCTATTCTTGCCAGTGGTGTTCATTCTCTACTGGTTCGTTTTTCGCAGTCGCAATTGGCAGAACTTGCTTATCGTCAATGCAAGCTATGTGTTTTATGGTTGGTGGGATTGGCGTTTCCTTGCACTAATCACGCTGACAACGACATGCAGCTTTGCCAGTGGCTTGTTGATGGATAAGTTATCTGTCTGGAAAAGGGCAATATGCACTGGCAACGTAATCTTGAACCTTGCTGTCTTAGGATTGTTCAAGTATTTCAACTTCTTTGTAGAGAATATGACTGAACTGGCCGCTCAATTTGGCCTAACACTTGATTGGGGCACAATCAACGTCATCTTGCCAGTGGGTATCAGTTTCTATACTTTTCAGACCTTGAGCTATACGATTGACGTGTCACGAGGTCACATTAAGCCAACTCGCGACATGATTGCCTTCTTCGCCTATATCAGCTTCTTCCCACAGTTAGTTGCAGGCCCCATCGAGCGCGCTACCAACACGCTGTCACAGTTTCAACACAACAGGCATTTCCAATACGAGCATGCCGCTGACGGTATTAGGCAAATGCTTTGGGGTTTCTTCAAGAAAATGGTAGTGGCCGATAACTGTGCCATTGCCGTCAACTACATTTGGGCCAACTACAACAACATGAGCAGTATCACGCTCATAATCGGAGCCATGCTGTTCTCATTCCAGATATACGGTGACTTCTCAGGTTACAGCGACATCGCCATCGGCTGCGGCCGACTATTTGGTATTCAGCTCACACGCAACTTCCATTTCCCATACTTTGCACAAAACATACAGGATTTCTGGCGACGGTGGCACATATCGCTCATGCGTTGGTTCACCGATTACGTCTATATACCTTTGGGCGGAAATCGCTGCTCTAAAATTATACAAACGCGCAACATCATCATCGTTTTCGTATTGAGTGGGCTATGGCATGGTGCTAACTGGACATTTGTCGCATGGGGACTTTATCATGCCGTACTGTTATGCGCATATTTGTCTTACAGAGACAAGATCATCACACACTTCAACAAACCGTTATTCAAAGCTGTTGGCATCATAACAACCTTCACATTAGTAACAATAGGCTGGATCATCTTCAGAGCACCGACGAAATACGATGCCATTCACTACATTGAACACATATTTGCATTCTCTGGCTCAGCAATGAGTGATTTATCAGTTTTCAACCTGCCGCTTGTTCTGACTGCCATCATTATTATGCTGACGATGGAATGGCTGAACAGGAAACGTGAACACGCTCTGCATTTTAACTGCAATTCAGCCTTTGCCAATAACTCCGTCATGAGATATTCACTATATGTGGTATTGATGATGGGCGTCTGCATCTTCTCGGGCACGCAGTCTCAATTCATCTATTTCCAGTTTTGAACATGAAACGCTATCTGCTGAAACTGCTGACTATAATAGCGTTGTTTGTCCTGAACATTGCATTGCTTGTGTGGTGCGTTCCAATTGACAACAATAGCTATCTCACGGCCTATAACCGAAAAATGGATTTACTCTGCTCTTGTCCACAACCTCGCATTATCTTCATGGGTGGCAGCAACTTAGCTTTCGGACTTGACTCGCACATGATACAGGACTCCCTGCACTGCAATGTGGTAAATATGGGGCTACATGGAGGCATCGGCATCCGTTTCCTCATAGATGACTGCCAGCAGCAGATAAAGCCGGGAGACATTGTGATGCTACAATTTGAATATGGCAATTTCTTTTCTGGAGGAAATGGTGAACCCGAGACCATGCCACAACTGATGATGGTCACAGGTTGGAAAAACCTCAATTCACTTAACACACGACAGATCATCAATGTAATCATTGGACTTCCACGGTTGGCTGCAAGCAACGCCAAAAGATTATTCAAGTATTGTATAAGTGGGAGTTTCGACACTCTTGATGATCACGCCGTTTTTCAGTATGTAGCCAGCGGATTCAACGAGATTGGTGACGAAGTGAGCCATTGGCATCTGCCTCCGCAAGGGATTGAAACATCCAGCACATCTACATCAACGACAATCAATCAGGATTTCATGAAATGGCTTGATCAGGCTATCAAACAATATGAAAACAGAGGAGCAAGTGTCATTCTGCTCCCGCCAGTGTGTCCCAAGAGTCATTTTGCCTGCTGTTATCACAGCAACATAGAGCACGCTCTCGACAGCATTGGCCTTCATTACATTGTACCACCACAAAACATGACGATTGATGATCGCTACAAGTATAACGGAGGCTATCACGTCAATCGTGATGGCGTCACAATCAACACCAATCGCATAATCAATCTACTAAAATCAAACGACATTATTTCAAATAATTAATGTCAGATATAACTCCCTTTAGAGCTTGTCTGTTGTCATTACAGGGGCTTGATGGAGACGGCATAGCCACCACCAGGGGCGCTGTGAAGCTTGAGGGTGGACTTGGAGGTCACCTTCTTCTTGGTGATGACGTAAGCCTTCGGATTAGCCTTATAATCAGCGCCTTTAGCGTCGGCATAGATGGTGGCCTCATACTTGCGGCCCTCGTCCAGGAAGTCGAGCTTGATGACGCTGTCATGGGGTTTCTTGTCGGTCACGCCGCCCATGTACCAAGCGTCGCTGTTCTTGTCCTTGCGGGCGATGGTGACATACTCCATCGGCGCTGCTTCCAGGTAAACCGAGCGCTGCCAGTCCACGGGCACGTCCTTGATGAACTGGAAGGCGTCCATGAAGCGGGCGTAGTTCTCGGGCAGGTCGGCAGCCATCTGCAAGGGGCTGTACATCGTCACATAGAGCGCCAACTGACCGCAGATGGTAGAGAGTACATGCGTCTGCTTCTCGGGCGAGAAGGTAGCCAAATCCGTCTCAAAGATACCCGGCGTGTAGTCCATCGGACCGCCCTGCAAGCGGGTGAACGGCAAGATGGCAGTGTGGCCTGGCTGAGTGCCGGCAAAGGCCTGGTACTCGGTTCCCAGAGCGCTCTCGTTGCCGATCAGGTTGGGCCAAGTGCGGCACAAGCCGGTGGGACGCACGGCCTCATGGGCGTTGAGCATGACATGATGCTTGGCTGCGAGTTCGAGACAATACTGGTAATGGTTGACCATCCACTGGCCATAGTGGTGCTCACCGCGCGGAATGATGTTGCCCACATAGCCGCTCTTGACCGAGTTGTAGTCATATTTGTTCATCAACTGGTAAGCAGCCTCGAGGTGGCGCTCGTAATTGCGGGCGCTCGACGAGGTCTCGTGGTGCATCATCAGGCGCATACCCTTGCTGTGGGCATACTCGTTGAGCATCGGCAGGTCGAAGTCGGGATAGGGAGTCACGAAGTCAAACACATAGTCCTTGCTGTTGCCGAACCAGTCCTCCCAACCTTCGTTCCAGCCTTCGATGAGCAGCTGGTCAAAGCCGTTGGCGGCGGCAAAGTCGATATAGCGCTTCACGTTGTCGTTGTTGGCGCCATGCTTGCC
>JAGCCU010000046.1 GCA_017651515.1 Muribaculaceae bacterium
CCTGGTTGAGGGTGCTAACTTCCGCATCGAAGAAGGTGGTACTTACAACTTTGTCGTTACCGAGCAACGCGGCCTCAACGCTCCTCTCGTGATGACCGTAAGCAAGGCTACCATCACTGCTATAACCGACCTCAACAGCGACAACAGCGACAACACTTGGTACAACATCCAGGGTATGAAGCTCCAGGGTGTTCCTACCGTTCCCGGTATCTACATCAATGCTGGCAAGAAAGTCGTGGTTAAGTGAGCACAAAACTGAGCTTGCTCAAGTTTTGTCGAACGACAACGACTTAGAGCGACAGCTCAACGTTGTGGTTAAGTAATCACATAAACTTGTTTAATTAAAAAGGCGCCCTTAACGGGGCGCTTTTTTAGTTGTCGTCCATAACTTGCAGCTTTTAGCCAGCAGCTAAACGCTTGTTTACTTGTTTACCTGTTTACTCGTTTACTAATTCACTTAAAACTAAAAGACTAACAGTTCATAGATTCATTATTGAAATACTTTATTTCATAGTTTTTTTAAATTATAATCAAAAAAAATCATTATAAAATTTGGAAAATTGATTATAAATCCATAAATTTGCGCTCTATAAACATCAGAATATTTATGTTATCTTATGAGCACTTGTCACAGGTACTGAATCTTAAGCCATTACATCATTTTTAAGTACCAGCCCTGTAACCTCATGCAACTTGACTAAATTAAAAATGAATTATAATTTTTCGTGAGTTTTTCTTATATTATTAACTAAAAATTATCATTATGAACCGAAAATTACTGTTTAGTTTAGTGATGATGCTGTTTGGGTTTACAATGCCTGCATTGGCTCAGGAAACCCTGACATTTTATGATGGCGAAGCCACAAACGCCTATGTGCCTGTTTATGGCTTCTATGCTGATGCATACAACAAGTGCGAGTACATCATGCCAAGTGATGACTTGAGCGAGTTGACCGGTGCTACCCTCACCAAGATGACTTGGTATTTGGCAGCTTCAGCTGAGGCAGTTTGGGGTGGCAACTTCCAGGTTTACCTGAAAGAAGTTGATGCCAATGCATGCGGTAATGCATTTATGGGTACCGATGGTGCAACCCTCGTGTTTGAGGGTCCACTTGATGGTACAGGCTCAACAATCGAGATTGAGTTTGCCAATCCTTACACCTATGAAGGTGGCAACCTGCTCGTTTGCGTTTATCAGGTAGAGAAGGGCACTTACAAGAGCGCTACCTTCGCTGGTGTAGATGCTCCAGGCGCAGCTTTGAGCAATTACAGCTACACCTCACTTGAGGCTATCACAACTGCTAACGCTCGCAACTTCCTGCCCAAGACCACATTTGAGTTTACTCCTGGCAGTGGCACAGTTTATTACAAACCAAAGAACCTGCAGGTAAGCGAAATTGGCACTAACAGCGCAGTTCTCACTTGGGAAGCTGGAGCTAATGAGGCTTCTTGGAACGTAGAGTGCAAGAAGGCTGCCGATGAAGAATGGACAGCTGTTGACAATGTTACCGAGAAGACTATCACTCTCCAAGACCTCCAGAATGGCGTTAAGTATGATGTACGCGTACAGAGCGTTTATGCCGATGGCGAGAGCGGATGGACTATGGCTTCATTTGCTACTTTGGCTTGTGAGGCTAGCGATATGGGCGAGGTTGAGTATGTACTCACCGACTCTTATGGCGACGGTTGGAACAACAACCACCTCATGATTTACCTTGCTGGTACTGATGTGCTGGTTGCCGACCTCTTCATCCCAGGAGGAGTTAACGGTACACCTAATGACAATTATGCCGAAGGCATCGTTAATCTGTGCTACGGCGTTGACTACGACCTGGTTTGGGTGGCTGGAAGCTATGCTTATGAGACTGGTTTCACTCTGACTGCTCCAAGTGGAGAAGTTATCTATGAGTACCAAGGCACTGGTTCAAGTGGCCCAACTCCAACTCCTGGTGTTCTCACTACTTTCCACATCAACCAAGTTACCTGCCCACGTCCAACCGACGTAGTGGTAAGCAATGTTGTTTACAACGGTGCTGATGTAACCTGGACTCCTGGTAATGAAGAACAAGACCTGTTTGAGGTTGCTTGCACAACTGAGGCAACTCCTGACAACGCTACTCCTATCAGCGTTAACGAGCCTACTTGCACCCTCACCGACCTTGAGGAGAACACTACTTACAATGTGTTCGTACGCAGCAAATGCTCGGATGAAGACGTGAGCATCTGGACAAAGGCTGTTTCGTTCACCACTCCACTGCGCTTCCCACTTGCTGAGGGTCTTGCTGTAAGCGACATCACTGCCTACACCGCTAAGGCTACTTGGACTGGCGTAGCTGAGGCTTACAACCTGCGCTTCCGTCCAAAGACTGGCTTAGACGAGAGCTTCGAGTATGACGGTGATGAACTTCCTGATGGATGGATTCCTGCTGGAGTCACCCTCAACGACGCTGATGGTGACGGCAACTCATGGCAAGTTCTCAAGATTACTGACTGGAACATGGGTGGTACTCCACTTACCGCTGCTGAAGGTGATTACTGCATCGTATCGGAGTCAGTTACAATTTCTGGCGGTACTGCCGTAAGTGGTGACAACTGGCTTATCAGTCCAAAGGTTGACCTGGGTGGAACTCTTGAGGTTTCATCTGCTGACCTGGGCGATGCCTATGCTGAGAGCTTCAGCGTAATGGTTTCTACAACTGGCACCGACTTCGTTGTACTTGGTACTGTGAACACTCTTGGCAGTTTGAACACATGGCAGAAGTCTGAGTTTGACCTGAGCGATTATGCAGGACAGCAAGGTTACATTGCAATCCGCCACCAACCAAATGGAAGCACAGGTTACATCCTCATGATTGACGCAATAAAGATTGCTGGTGAAGACGTTCCTGCTGCTGAATGGACTGTAATGGAAGGTGTTACCAGTCCCGCTACTATGGAGGGCTTGAGTCCTAATACCACTTATGAGGTTCAGGTACAAGGCGTATTCGAAGATGGCAACTCAGCATGGTGCGACGTTGTTAACTTCACTACCGTTGGTCTGGACGTAGTACCTGTTGGTCTCGAAGTCACCGAGGTGACCGGTAACACTGGTACCGTTAATTGGACTGGCTCACAGGACAACTACAACCTGCGCTACCGCACTGCTGCTGTTATGAACGGCGTTACTGAAGACTTTTTGGGCTATGAAACAGGTGATGTTCCTGAAGGCTGGACTCTTATCGACGCTGATGGCGACGGTCAGAACTGGTATGTATGGAATCTGACTCTGGACGATGGCACTGTTCAGACTACCTTCTCTTCGAACAGCTACATCAACAACTATGGTCCTCTGACTCCTGACAACTGGGCAATCACTCCACAGAGCAAGCTCGGAGCTCAGGTTAAGTTCGATGCATGGGGACAGGATCCAAACTATGCTGGAGAACACTTCCAGGTATATGTAAGCACTACTGGCACTGCTCAGGCTGACTTCGAGGCAATCTCTGATGAGATCATTGCTACTGGTGCTCAGACCACTTACACATTCGACATTCCTGCCGATAAGGTTGGTCAATTGGGTTACATCGCAATCCGTCACTTCAATGTTACCGATATGTACATCTTGAATGTCACCAACTTCTATATGGCTGGTGAGGAAGACGATGTTCCTGCAGGCGAATGGATTGAGATCAATAATGTTACTCCACCTTACACAATCACTGGCCTGGCTCCCGCTACCGCTTATGAGGTACAGGTACAGGGTATCTATGAGCGTGCATTAACCGATTGGACTAACAGCGTATTCTTCACTACAGCTGAACAGGCTGATGGAATCAGCGAATTCTACATGGTAGGTTCGTTCAACGGTTGGGATCAGACCGAAGAAGGTGGACGCTATGTATTTGAGGAGAATGAAAATGGCGACTTTGTAGTACAAGCTTCCATGGAAGAAGGTGCAGAGTTCAAGATCATCACTCCCGATGAGACTTCTCCTAACGGCTGGAAGTGGTTCGGTGGTATCGACGAGAACCAGGTTGGCTACTTCCTGATCAACAGCAATCTCTATGACATCGACATCCAGCTCGTTGACGGTTCTAACTTCCGCATCGAGGAAGAAGGCGAATACCTGTTCACTATCAAGCAGGCTCGCGGCCTCCTCGAACCACTCGTGATGACCGTTACTCAGGTTCTCCCAACCGCTATTAACGACATCAACAGCGAGAATGGCGAAGGCGTATGGTACAACGTCCAAGGTATGAAGCTCCGTGGTGTTCCTGCCGTTCCTGGCATCTACATCCACAATGGCAAGAAGGTTGTTGTTAAATAACAATCCATAATTGCTAAACTAAAAAAATGCGCCCTTAATGGGGCGCATTTTTTTGTCGTTATATTTCAATTCTTCCGGAGTTCACTAAACACATGATAACTCCTGCCCTTTTACTTATATATACTGAAAACTAAAAACTCATTTAATTGTGTATTGTAAATTTTATCACTACTTTTGCAGTAGAAAAATCATACTGCAATGAACGGAACCGGCAAACTTTACTTCAGATATGGCACCATGGGGTCGGCTAAGACCGCATTACTGCTAACACAAGCCTACAACTTCGAAGAACGCGGCATGGAATACCTGTGCATGAAACCCATCATCGACGACCGCGAGAACGACAACGTGATCCGCTCACGAATAGGCATTGAGCGCAAATGCGAATGGATATATCCCGACAGCGACCTCTATGCTACCATCAAAGAGCTATATGAACGTACACTCATCGTTAAGGACTGGATTCTGATAGACGAATCACAATTCCTTACTGAACAACAGGTCGACCAGCTGGCACGAATCGTCGATGACTATGGCACCAACGTGGTATGCTATGGACTTCGCACCGACTTCCAGTCGCACATGTTTGAGGGCAGTCGCCGACTGTTTGAACTTGCCGACAGCATAGATGAGATAAAATCCACATGCTCATGCGGCCGAAAAACCATCATCAATGCCCGAATCGACTCTAACGGACAAATAGTCACCGATGGTGCTCAGGTGGAGATAGGCGGTGACGACAAATACGTCGCACTGTGCCGTAGCTGCTGGCGCAACAAACGTATCGAAAGCGCAAGCCGAAATACACTCAAATTTGACTGATTACTAATTTTTTAATCCTCAATAGTGATTATGTTGCTATAAATGAGTAATTTCGCGGCAAAATCACTTTTAAGCGGTTTCTATGAATCTATCCAATAAACAATTACTGCTACAAGCTCGAGACTATGTAATGATTATCTTCGGATTGTTCTGTTACTGTCTTGGCTACTCGGCGTTCATTCTGCCTGAGAAAGTGGTTACCGGCGGCGTGATAGGTCTGGCATCGGTGTTCCACTTTGCCATGGGATGGAACGTAGCAGTAGTGAACTACTCCATAAACATAATATTGCTCGTACTAGCCTTCCGCATTGTGGGAAAGCAGTTTGTAATCCGCACAATATTCGGTGCTACGGTAGCCAGTATCTTACTGTATTTCATGGTACCATTGTTCAAGGAACCATTAGTGGCACAGCAACCGTTCATGAACGTCATTATCGGAGCAACGCTGTGTGGACTGGGACTGGGCATCGTCTTTACCAACAACGGCAGCAGCGGTGGAACCGACATCGTGGCTGCCATGGTGGCAAAATACAGCAATGTGTCGTTCGGCCGCATGATGCTATACTGCGATGTGTGTATCATTTCCTCGTCCTATTTCCTGTTTCATGGCGTAGAAAAAGTTGTGTATGGTATCATCTTCATGATTCTTTACTCGGTGTTTGCCGACAGGGTTATCAACAATAACCGGCAATCTGTACAGTTCCTCATCTTCAGCGATAAATGGCAGGCCATTGCCGACGCCATCACACATCAGACTCACCGCGGCTGCACTGTGCTCAATGGCATAGGATGGTATACCCAGCATGAAGTGAAGGTGCTTCTGTTACTGTGCCGCAAGCATGAGAGTACCAATATTTTTCGCATAGTCAAGGCTATCGATCCAGCAGCATTCGTCTCGCAGTCAAATGCCAACGGCGTTTACGGCTTCGGCTTCGATCAGATGAAGGTTCGCCTGAAAAAGACTGAAACCATAACTGCCGAAAATAGTGTTACACCCACTTCACCCGATAGCATTCAGCAAGATAATGCGTAAACTATTGTTCATCATAATGCTTGCGTCTGTTTTAGCACTGAACGCCAAGGAGACGAAAACATCGTTGCCCCTGGCTTTCGGTGTAAGCTACAACCATGCATTCAAGAACAATCAGCATGGGTGGGCGGCAAAGCTGCAAGCCGACTTGGGACATCGCTTCCGTTTGGAACCTGAAATGATGTATTTTGCCGTGCATGACGGCGTATCCACACTAGATCTGAACCTCAACCTGCATTATCGCATGAGACTGTTCGATGGCTTCGCCATATACCCTTTTATAGGCGTTAATTACTCACACTGGGGATATGATGGACCAAATGCCAGTCGCTGGGGAGCCAACCTGGGCTGTGGTGCCGAATATCGTATATCGCACAGGCTGTCGTTATTTACTGAGGCACGGCTACAGTTTGTCAGCCACGAGACACAGCCGCTCTTGGGAGCCGGACTGAAATATCACTTTTGATTATTCAAATAATTAATACTAACTCAAATCCATAATTATGAAAAAGCTTATTCTTGTGGCACTTGTTGCCATCACCAGCGTAATGGGCATGCGTGCCGCCGAAGGCGACATGGCTGCCGGACTGCAATTCAATTATGCTTCGAAGAATTCCATGATAGGACTTGGAATTGTCTACCAGATTGAACCAGTGCGCAATTTCCGCATCGCACCAGAGTTTATTTACTACTTCGAGAACAAAAACCTGAGCGACTACAACGTCAACATCAATTTCCACTATCTCATTCCCACAAACAGCAACTTTAAGGTTTATCCTTTGGCTGGTTTTTCTTATGTCAACTTTAAAAATTCTATTGGCGGTGTTTCCACTCACACAAACCGATATGGTGCCAACATAGGTGTAGGTTTTGAATATATGATCAATAACAACTTCAAATTCTATACCGAAGAGCGCTTTCATATAATTAAGGATTGGAATGAAAGCGTTACCAGCTTAGGGCTGAAGTATTTCTTCTAATCTGATTTCATGGCAAAACAGTAAGCTACGATGAGACTTCTTAGAAAATACTGGCTGGCGTTGGCCTTAACTTTAGTCGCTATGGCTTCATTCACTTCATGTGCTTATAGCAACACTTATTTTGACGATGATGAATGGATGGGGGCAGACTATAACGGTGAAAGCCTCCTTCTCAATGGAGAGCTGGAAATTGACGACTATGACCGGTAATCCCTGATTAGAATATGGGATAAATAAATAGAGTGTTCATTTTTGCCGTTAGTGTGGTCGCTTTTTCACACTTTTGGCTGATTGTAATTAAAAATAGACTATCTTTGCATGATAAATGTTTTTTACCATGCAAAGATTCTTTTTTGCCCTAGTTACACTGCTGGCAACTCTTGCAACAACGGCTCAAGGCACTGTATCGCTAGACTCATGCCGCTCAATGGCATTGAACAACAACAAGGAACTGCGACAGCACGACGTGAAAATCGAGGCTGCCGAATATCAACGACGTGAAGCTGCTGCCGCTTACAAGCCAAACATTGACCTTGAAGCAAGCTACTTGTACAACTCGCGCAAGCTGGCCCTCGTGGATGAAGACCAGATGCTGCCAGTCAAGACTTTCAGCCTAGAAAAGCAAGGTTACGAATTCAACCTGGTGACAAACCCTATGACCGGAGAACCCATTCAAGTCAACGGCCAATATGTCCCCACTTCGGTGGCGCTGCTTCCAAAGGACGCCCTAACCTATAACGTCCACAACATCTTCGCCGGTGCTGTCACTCTCACCCAGCCCATCTACATGGGTGGCAAAATCAAGGCGATGAATGAAATCACGCGCTATGCCGAGGAACTTGCACGCTCAATGCGCGACAGCAAGGCTGAAGACATCATTTACAATGTGGATGCAGCCTACTGGCAGGTGGTTTCGCTCAAGAGCAAGCAAAAACTAGCTGAAAGCTACGTTCACTTACTTGAATCGCTTGAGAAAGATGTACAGGCGATGCTTCAGGAAGGTGTTGCCACCCGTGCCAACCTGCTGACGGTCAATGTAAAATTAAACGAAGCCAATGTGGATCTTACCAGAGTTAATAACGGCTTGGTGCTTTCACGCATGGCTCTTGCACAAGTTTGTGGACTTCCTGTAAACACCACATTTACTCTAGCCGACGAAGACAGTGATGACCTCAAGCCATCGTCCATCCGCTCGACCGGCGTAGACATGAATTCTGTTTTTTCACAACGCAGCGACATCCATTCGCTTGAACTCGCCACGAAAATCTACAATGAGAAAGCAAATGTGACACTGAGTGAGATGCGTCCACAGATAGTGGCAATTGCTGCTGCTCATCTTACAAACCCCAATACTTACAACGGTTTCAAGAATCGTTTTGGAGGGGCATTCTCGGTAGGTGCCATGATTAAAGTACCACTCTGGCACTGGGGCGGATTGAGCAACAAGTACAAAGCCAGTCAGGCCGAAGCAAAGGTCAAGCAACTTGAACTTGACGATGCCAAGGAAAAAATCCAACTGCAAGTCAGCCAAGCCCAGTTCCGCTATCATGAGGCTCTAAAAACATACGACATGACTAAGGCAAATCTGGAACAGGCCGATGAAAACCTCCGTATGGCTCAAGTGGGTTTCCACGAGGGCGTTTCTACCACCGATGATGTACTTACAGCACAAACCGCTTGGTTGAAGGCAAACAGCGAGAAAATAGATGCCGAAATCGATGTCCGACTGTGCGACGTATACCTTTCAAAGGTTACTGGCAATTTAAGACCTAGCTATTAATTATGCCATCTTCAAGACTGCGTTACAGTGACATTAATCGATAAAGATAATTAAGGAAAATAATAAAAACACAAGATATGGAGAATTACGAACAGCGGACGGTAATCCGCAAGAAAGACAAAGCCTTGCTGGCGGCACTGGCAATATTCGCCATTGTGGTTGCTTGCATTTCCATAGTGGGCATTTTGCTCATCAAGCCCGACAACAGCATAACTCAAGGTCAGGCCGACTGCGATGCCGTGCGCGTGAGTGGAAAATTGCCGGGACGTGTCGAAACACTATATGTCAAGCCTGGTGACTATGTACACAAAGGTGACACCTTGGCTAAAATCTATTCATCGACAGTCGATGCAAAACTTTATCAGGCACAAGCCATGCAGAACGCAGCAGCAGCGCAGACCGAAAAGGTTGACCGTGGAACTCGCGATGAGCTGAAGAAAAGCGCACAGAGTATGTTGCAGCAGGCACAGGCTGCCGAGACAATCGCCCGCAAGACCTTCCAGCGCATGCAGAGCCTATATGAACAAGGTGTCATCACTGAGCAGAAACGCGATGAGGCTAAAGCCGCCTTTGATGCCGCCACAGCACAAGTCGCAGCAGCAAAATCTCAATACGAAATGGCTCTCAATGGTGCACAGAATGAAGACAAACTCGCAAGCAAGAGCTTAGCAAATGCCGCAAAGGGATCGGTAATGGAAGTGAAATCACTGCTCGAAGACCAATACCTCGTAGCACCATGCGACGGTGAAGTGAGCGAGATATATCCTCAGGAAGGAGAACTAGTGGCTATGGGCACGCCCATCATGTCAATTTCGAAACTCAGTGAGATGTGGGTGTCTTTCAGCGTGCGTGAGGAAATGCTCAACGACCTGCCCATGGGCAAGGAAATCAACGTCACAATCCCTGCGTTGGGCAACAAGGAGACAAAGCTTAAAATATTCTATGTACACGACATGGGCAGCTATGCCACATGGCAGGCGGCCAAAGCCTATGGCGAGTATGACAGTAAGACCTTTGAAGTAAAGGCTCATCCCACTGAAGCAATTGAGAATTTCCGCCCGGGCATGAGTGTTATCCTCAAGAAATAAACTGCACACCCTCTGGCTCATGAAGGCATTCGATTATGTAATAGATTCATTCAAGCGTGGCATGGTGCAACTTGTGCGCCGTCCCATGTACTTCCTTACAATGGTTATCATACCACTGTTTGGATGCTGGATGCTTCTTGACCTACTGGATGCCGGAGCCATAAAGAATGTTCCTGTGGGCATCATCGACCTTGACAACTCTGAATTGTCACGCCGTTTATCCCGCAACCTCGATGCTTTCCAGCAGGTAAGCATCAAGCACCAATACTCTTCATTCAATGAGGCAAAACATGCCGTGCAAAGTGGAGATATTCTTGGATTCTATTACATTCCAAAAGGCTTACAGGAAGAGGCTCTGAGTGGTCGCAAGCCCTTGGTGAGCTATTATATCAACTATAGTTATTATGCTCCAGCATCAATACAGTACAAAGGCTATAAAACCATATCTCTTCTTGCTAACGGTGGTATTATTCAAACGGCCTTGCGTACCGTAGGGCTGCCACAGCAAACCATTACTGCATCTTTGCAGCCGTACGTGGCACACAGTCACATGCCCGCCAATCCTTGGCTGAACTACAGCTACTATCTCAACTCATCGTTCGTTCCATGCTTTTTCTCTCTCATCATCCTAATGGTAACCGCTTTTACCTTAGGTACTGAGCTAAAAAGCGGTCTATGCCGACAATGGCTTGAACGAGCAGGCAACAACATGGTGATTGCATTGGCTGGAAAACTGTTGCCACAGACTGCACTTTTCACCACAGTAGGATGGTTCATACAGTGGATGATGTATCGTGTGTATGGATTGCCACTTAATTGCAATCCCTGGCACATGATCCTTGCAATGCCCATGCTTGTCATGGCCAACCAGGGATTTGCTACGCTAATGTTCTGCTTCACACCAAACTTCCGCTTCGGCTCCACTCTTTGTACGCTAATGGGCATGCTGTCGTTTTCGTTCTGTGCATTCTCACTTCCAGAGGAGGCACTCTATCCCTGGGTGGCAGCCATAGGTTATATTGTTCCTATCAAGTATTACTTCCTATTGACCGTCGACCAGGCTATAAACGGCATCGACCTATATTACTCACGAATCTACTATGCCGCCCTTGTGGTTTACGTCATCGTACCTCTCTTGCTTTCATGGCGCATAAAGCATGAGTGTCAAAATCCCATATATGTACCATGAAACAGTGGTTGCTCGAAATATATCGTGTATGGTGGCGCGAGTTCAGGCTTGTGCTTCGTGATGAAGGAGTCGTCATCTTCTTCTTTGCGGTATGTGCCGTATATCCCATACTGTATTCGCTCATCTATAACACCGAGATTGAACGCGATGAGCCCATCGTGGTGATTGATGACTGCCGCAGTCAAATTTCACGTGAGCTTGTCCGTAAGCTCGATGCCACTCCTGAAGTGAAAGTTGTATCCTACGCTGCCAATATGCAGGAAGCGCGTGAACTCATGCACCGTAAAAAGTGCTATAGCATTGTCTATATACCTCGTGAATTCTCTCAATGCGTTGAGCGCAAGGAACAAGGCAACATATCGGTATATAGCGACATGAGCGTGATGTTCCGCTACAAGAACATGCTCATGGCAATAACCAATGTCACACAGGGTATGGGGGCGCAAGCTCAGGAACAGATAATAGAGCCAATAACTTCAGGAGGAATCGGACTGATAGAGAATCGTCAGGTGCCTATAGGCAACACCGGTATGGGGCTGGCGTCAGCCGTGTTGCTGTTTATACTGCCCCTTGTCATTCAGCAGAGTATGTTACTTGGCATAGGCATGCTGCACGGAGGCTCTATAGAACGACGCCGCAAGAATAGGGGTTACGACCCCATGGAAGAACCGGCCACCGTCAGTGCGACAATCATCGGCAAGATGATGTGTCACCAAATTGTGTATATCGCTCCTGTTATTTATGTGCTTCACTTCACCCCCATGATATTTGATTTCCCGCAAAATGCCAATCTGCTTGAGTCGTTGGCATTGGCAATACCATTTGTCATGGCTGTGTCATTCATGGGTCAAACCCTCCAGGCTTTCGTTAATGAACGCGAGAGTGTGTTTCTGCTCCTTGCATTCACATCTGTGATTTTCGTGTTCCTGGTGGGCGTGTCATGGCCACGATATGCGATGAGCCGTTTCTGGTACACTATAGGCGACTGCGTACCCGGCACATGGATGAGCAACGGCTACGTGCTCATGCAGAGCGGAGGAGCTTCACTAAGCCAAATTGCACATCCATTTACGATGCTTTGGCTGCAATGCGGCGTATTCTTCTTGCTTGCATATGGTGTTGAGCGCTTCGTGAGTCGCCCTCGCTATCGCCACTGGCAACGCCGTGCCGCCAACGATCCTGATTCGCTTCAGAAATACGACCTAATCAAGAATGGTCTTTGATTCCGCCTATTTATAACATGTCACTCAGTTTCAGACATTCTACCATCGAGGACATCCCTACCCTGCTCAGGCTTGCCGATGAAGCGCGTGCAACCATGCGCAACTGCGGCAACATGAACCAGTGGATTAATGGATATCCTTCACGTAGAGTCTTTGAGAACGATATTGAGCATGGACACAGCTTTGTGGCCGTCGATGACAACGGTGTCATTACTGCTACATTTGCCTTTATCCCTAGTCCCGAACCAACCTATGCCAACATTTATGAGGGGCAGTGGCTCGATGATAATCCTTACTATGTTATTCACCGCATAGCCAGCACTCAATCAAGCCGTGGAGTATTGAAATCAATACTTGAATACTGCTTCACAGTGACCGACAACATACGCATCGACACACACCGCGACAATATTATCATGCGGCACCTGCTAGAAAAACTTGGTTTCACCTATTGTGGAATCATTTACCTTAGCGATGGCGCAGAACGACTCGCTTATCACAGAACAACAACAAATCCCATATGACATGAAAAGAGGGCGTCATTACTGACGCCCTCTTTTCATATATATACTTATAATTCCTTATAAGTTATTTTGACCTCTTGAGAATTATATTAATCACGGCATTCACATCAGTAACATCGATATCTTCGTCATTAGTAACATAAACACGGTTACCATAATTCTCAGCCTGATCCTTTCCGAGAATGATGTTAATGAGGATGTTCACATCGGTCACGTCAACTTCTCCATTACCGTCAAGGTCGCCAAGTTCAAGAGCAGGCCCGTTAAGCAACGTGACACTCTTGGAATTGCCCCATGGGCTTGCATTATGAGCAGTAGGAATAACGGGTATTGCCTTTACGTTGAAGTAGTAAGTGGCACCAGCATTCAGACCTGTAACAGTATAGAACATATCAGTGATGTCAGTAATATTTGCTACGGTAGAGCCATTGATAGAGGACACATTAAGCGTGTAAGTAACATTAGCAGGATTGTCGAATGACCAAGAAGCCTTGAACGAGTTATTGGTAATCTCTGTTGCATCATTGACGACCGGAGCAGGAATTGTGCTCTTAGTACCCTTACCCGTCAGACTGATGGTAACATCATTTGCACCTGCAGTAGACAAAGTTATTGTCGCATTGTAAGTAGCCGCATCCTTTGGATTAAAGTAAACGGTAACCTCCTTGCCGTTAGCAGCTGACTGAGAATCGACAGCTTCAAGGTCAACGCTGAACACTTCGTTTTCATCATTGACCGTTATTGTAACATCTTCTAGAAGATTAATACCTGTCACAGTAAATATCTTAGAAACAGTAGCATCAGCAGCACAATTCAAGCTCAACTCTTTATCTGAAACACGCAGGCGTGGGTCAGTAGTATTAGGCTGGATTCCAATTACCATCTGTTGTTCCTCATTGTAAGTAGAACCGCTGTATCCGAATGCATTCATTGAATACCAATTGTTACCGTCACCACTCCATCCGAAGTTCACGTGATACTTGTTGGTGCTGGAGTTATATCCGTCAACATTGAAAGCGTGACCGCCACCGAACCAGCCACCAGAGACAGCCATAAACACTACTGGACGGCCTTCGGCCATTTCCTCCTGTAACAGAGCTGCCCATTGTGTCTCGGAATAATCTTCTTTATGGACTAATCGGCAGGTAGTCTCATCATAGTCGAATGCAATGAACATATCAGCGACGTTCTGGGCTTCAGTGGTATAAATACCGCTACCCGAAACACCGTACATCATGTGCTCGGCCTGACCAACATAGCGCATCAACGTTGCAACAGCAGTTCCCTGAACTGTGTTGTAGCTGCCTGTATAGTCATCAAGCATATTATCCCAGTCAAACGTCGTTGCAAACAAAGCTGGATATGTAAAGTTTACTTCATTAGAATAATACGAACCTATATCAAGCGTACTTGAATAAGAATCAAATGGGCCAACTGGGGCTGTGGGATACTTCCAATAATACAGGACCATTGATGCCGACGTTGCAGGGCAACCTGTGAGGCAGGTATATGTCGTACCGTTATAAGTGAATTTACATTGATTGTTGAAAGGTGCTTCCTGATCCCAAATGGCAGTCAACAGAGGACCATAGATCGTAGATCTGATTTTTGGTGACTTATAAGTAGTTGGTTTTTCCACTTGAACATCGGGATTTGAAATCAACCAGTCAAGTTGTCTCTTATATATGTCGAGCCAAGCTCTCATATTACATGGAATGCGGTCCAGGTTAAGAGGCTTGTCACCATAAGCGAGGATTTCCTCGGCACGGTCATCACCAGATACAATAACAAAGGTTGTAGATGTATTGAAAATGTAAAATACCGGAGTATTCTTGTTCACGTCACCCATCTCAGTCATAATAAGGGTGGGCTGAGTGGCTGTTGGAGCCATGTACTTGCCAGCATAGACCGTACTTTTCAGGTATTGCTGAGCCTTCATCTGAGCTGTGGAAACGTCAACTAGCGCGGCCGAAAGGTGCAATGAAAACATCACCATAGCAATGAGTAATAATTTCTTTTTCATACTCTTTAAATTAATAAAAATGTAGATTTTTGTTGGTTAAACATTATTTCAAAATGAGCTGCAAATTTAACAACAATATGCCATTCACACAAACATACCACTATTAAAAAAACAAAACGGCAAGAATTAGGATATAATATAGCAAATTGACGTTTTAGGACATATACAATGAGAGGCCACCCCATGGCAGCCTCTCATTATGAAAATACAATAACTATCCTCGTTAATTATATCTTATGGAGAATGATATTAATTACCATATTCACATCAGTGACATCAATTTCATCATCATCGGTAACATAGGCACGAGGACCATAATTCTCAGCCTGATCTTTGTTAAGGATAATGTTGATGAGAATATTCACATCGGTCACATCAACCTCTCCATTTCCATCTACATCGCCGAGTATGTATTCAGGATCTGGCTGGTCGCTCAACGTCACAGTCTCGATATTAGACCATTCACTCTCGGTTCCGTTGGTATAGATAGCCTTCACACCATAAGTGAATGTACCCGCAGCAAGGAGGTTCTTCACAATATAGTTAATGTCTGTGATACCTTCAATCAAGCGATAGGTGTCATCTCCCGTTTCGGCAGCTCTCAGGTTAAGAGTTGTTGCATCGCCAGAATAAACTTCAATCAAAGCGATGTCGGGTGAGTACTGAGCATCTGTAGTAGTAATGGTAATCTTCTCACCGGAACTTGCCGTCACTACCCACGCAAAGGTCGAACCAGCAGTGAAGTAATGATTCACAGATGCTGTCTGAGGAGTACCTACAGCCAAGTTTCCAGCACCATCTGAAGTTGAACCACTAGTAATCTTCATAGTGAATGTAGCATTCTCATAACCTTCAGGAATAGTATAGGTAATGTTACCATAGACACCATCATTATTGTAATTGTTCCTGAAATAGATTATTGAGCTGTTACCGCCACGTACGTTAGTACCACCCCATGGAGCTGGCAACGTAATATCGTAATAGTTGTTACCACTGAAACTAGTTCCAGCAAGCGAGGCGATCAGTTCCACTTCAGGTTCTGGAGCCACATAGTTCACTTCGAGGGTGTAGCTTGCCACCTTGTTGGCAGGTGTAGCATCGGTCCAGTCGGCACGGAACGAAGTGTTCTTGATGTATGACTCATTAGCAGCTTGCATCACAGGAGTGAAGTAGGCACCAGTACCAGTCAGTGCAACGTTCACAGTAGTTGCATTAGCCGAAGTCAGCTTAATTGTACCATTGTAAGCAACATTTTCATTTGGTGTGAAGGTGACAGTAACCTGCTTGCCACTGGTAGCTTGTGATGTAGTTATCGATGTCGTATTAATCGTATAGACGTTGTTTGGATCGGTCAGAGCAAGTGAGATGTTGCCTTCAAGGTTTTCACCCGTTACGGTGAAAGTCTTGGTGACCGTTTGACCAGCAGTTACAGTACCAAAGTCAAGGCTTGCAGGATTAACGGTAATTGTAGGCACGATCTCCTCGCTTGTGGTCACAGTCTTTGTACTCGACCAAGAACTCTCGTTATACAAGTTGGTGTTGGTCGGAACAGCCTTAACCCTAAAGGTATAGGAAGTATTGGGCGACAGACCTGTCACGGTATAATTCTTATCGGTAATACCAGTCTTGTTCAACACCTGAGCACCGTTCCTTGATACATTCAAGGTATATGTAACTGCAGTCACCGGATTATAGGTCCAAGATGCAGTAAACGAGTTGGTGGTAATGTTGGATGCAGCAGCAAGCGTTGGAGCAGAAAGAGTCTGCTTTGTGGCTGTACCCGTCAAAGAAACAGTTACATCTGTAGCGCCATTGCTCTTCAATGTTATTGTACCATTGAAGGTACCGCCAGCCTGTGGTGCAAATGTCACAGTCACGGTCTTGCCGTTGGTGGCATCATTCTTGCTTATGGTCGTAGGACTCACGCTGAACACGCCGTTGTTGTCGGTCAAGGTCGCTGTCACGTTACCAGTAAGGTTAGCGCCGGTAACAGTAAAGGTTGCGGTAGTTGTAGCACCAGCATTGCAAGTCATGCTAAGCGACGAGTTGGAAACGGTGATTGTGGGATCCGTAGATGACTGTGGTGGCGCAATACCGATAATCATAGCCTCGCCATAATTGAAAACATAAGAACCCGACTGACCAGTAGCACCAGTTGCTGTAGTGAAGTTATGCAATGTGCAATAGCCATTGCTGTCGCCACTCCAGCCCCAGTTCACATAATACTTTCCGCTACTGTCGCAGCCGAACACGTTGAAGGCATGGCCAGAAACTTGACCATAACTGACATCATAAGCGAGATACTCAATGGGATTACCGGCCTGCAATTCAGCCATCATGTAATTATTCCATTGTGCATCAGTGTAATATTGGGAACTATTGGTGTAACCGCTCCATCCAGACTGAACCAACTCGGTAAGCATAAGGTACTGGGCGTTAGTATAGCCCATGTTGAGAACACCTTGATATATCTCAGGGTCGTCGGCACCGCTGGCGCTTGAACTGTAATAATAATCAGGAATCGACTGACCTGCATAGCGCATCAGCCATGCCACAGCTGTTTTCTGCGCTGAGGTCGAACTATAGTTTGACGGACCTGTGTACTCGTCGATGATGTTGTCCCAGTCGGCTGCACGCTCAGGTAAAGCTGAAGCGGAATAACCGCCAGTACCACTGATAGCTGAACAAGCAGGGAATGTCGTAGGCCATTTCCACTTGTAGTAGCACATTGCCAGCGAAGTAGCAGGGCAACCAGTCACGGCACGACTATTACCACTGGTGGGGCACTGGTTGTTGTAAGGCGAACTCTGATCCCAGTTGGCAGTCACAAGCGGAGCTATGGCTGTAACAGTCTTGGGAACATAGTTGTTGGATTTAAAAGTTCCTGCCTTGAGACCGTCAATCTGATATTTATACTTGTTGAGCAGCCATTGCATTGCCGGTGGAATGTTGTTAATGTCGATAGCACCTTCTTTACCGTACATCAGGATTTCCGGTGCCTGGTCATCACCTGCAACGACAACATAAGCCTTGTCGCTATTAAAGATGTAGTAGTCTACAACCGCAGGTTTTGCTACCGAAAACTCGGCCTTGGCGAGAGTAAGGTTTGAAACTGCGGAAGCACTAATTTGCTTGGTTGCGACTTGCTTTCTCAAGAAAGATTCTGCTACATCTTGAGCTTTAGCAAAATCAACATCTGCTGCCGATAGTTGCATGGCAACCATCGTCATGGCAATGAGTAATAAAAATTTACGCATGTTCTTTTAGTTTTAATAAATATGTAGGTTTATGTCATTTTTTCAAAATGGCCTGTAAAATTAGAAATAATTACCAATCCTTGCAAGTATTTTTATATAGAATCGTCAAAAATTCAAATAAACGAGGCAAATCACAGCATTTTGCCAAAATTTAAATTTCTCGTTTAACAAATAGACACAATATCTTTCTCTTCCTATTTAATCAGACAATTATCCATAAATATGTCATTATGACATTAATTCTTGCTATTATATGCCATATTGTCACATTGTAATGCCAATTTGTCATTAAATTCAATGCGTACTCTACACGGCATTGGTTTTGCAATATCCTATTGCGGAAAGCATCACAACGATGTAAACACAAAAAGAAACATACAACAAAAACTTTAAAAATAGGAGGAATGATTATGTATCTTACACGTAGAAATCAGAATTGGTTACCAAGTGTGTTCAATGACATTTTTGACACCGACTTTTTACCTAAAGTGAGCACGACCGCTCCAGCAATCAATGTTATTGAAAAAAACAATGAATATGACGTCGAACTTGCTGCCCCAGGACTCACCAAGAACGACTTTAAAGTCACACTTGACGAAGAGGAAAACCTCGTGGTTGACCTCGAGAAAAAATTCGAAGACAAGCAGGAAAACAATGAAAACGGACACTACCTGCGTCGCGAGTTCTCTTACACAAAGTTCCATCAGACTCTTATTCTTCCCGACGATGTGGACCGCGAAAAGATTGCCGCCAGCGTCGAAAACGGAGTGCTGAAAGTCGTTCTGCCAAAACGCAGCGCAGCCGACCTAAAGAAAGAGAGTAAAGTCATTGAAATCCAGTAAAACACACCACTCAATAAACTGGGCTATCCATATAGTGAATAGCCCAGTTTTATTTGTATAAAAAACTATAAGCGTATCATAGCTTCAGTATCGTGTTGATAATGATATTGACATCCTCAATATCTGGCATACCATCATGATTGACATCAGCTGCTGTC
>JAGCCU010000047.1 GCA_017651515.1 Muribaculaceae bacterium
CGAACTCCTGTATGCCGAGACTTTTGAATCGGCCGAAGCCTTCATGAAGGCTTTAGATGAATATATAGACTACTATAACAATAAAAGAATTAAATCCAGGTTAAAAGGAAAGAGCCCGGTGCAATACCGAACTCTTTCTCTCAGACAATAATATTTAACCCGTCCAACTTTTTGGGGTCACTTCAATAAGCCATGGCGGTTATCTCTTTATTATTCCTTTTCTATCGTTGGTTGCAGCCGTGTTCGTAACCAGCACGAAATGCTGCAATATTGGTATCTACAATCGCCTGTCCTTTGCGACCAAACACGTTAGTAATGCCTTCTACGAGCTTATCCGGCTCCAAAATGTTGAGTACGGAGGCAGTAGCACCAAGCAGCACCATATTGGCACTACGTGGCGACTGCACCTCCTTGGCTATTGCCTCAACATCAAGCTTGATGACGTTTTTAACCTTGTCAAGCTCGGCATTAATCTTTTCAATCTCTGGATAGTTGGGGATATTCACAAAAGGAGTAGTTGATGTTATAATCCAGCCATCTTGCTTAAGATACGGCAAGTATCGTAGAGCCTCCATAGGCTCGAGAGAAACAATCATGTCGCAACCACCCAGTGGAATCAAGTCACTGTGAATAGGCTCGGAACTGATGCGCAGGTTACTCTGCACGTCACCGCCGCGCTGGCTCATACCGTGCACCTCGGCTTGCTTGAGATACAAGTTCTGATCAAGTGCTGCCCAACCGATTACCGTTGCTATGGAGAGAATGCCTTGTCCTCCCACACCGCATAAGATTATATCTTGTTTCATTGTCTTTGTGGCGATTTTAAGTTTGGAATAGTACTATCTTTCTTCATCTGGGCTGCATGACGCTTTGCAGTCTGGATGCACTCACGACGTGCAATAATCACCGAAACACCCTTATAATTAATTTCTTCACGAATCACACGCTCCATTTCCTCATAGTTCTTGGGCAATGGAATTATCACGCGTACGTGTTCAGGTTCTACGCCCAGTCCCATGCAGATATTCTCAAGCTTGCCTGTGCATGCCGAGTCCTGACCACCAGTCATTCCCGTGGTGAGGTTATCGCTGATGCAAATGGTGACATTTGCCTTTGAGTTAACTGCATCGAGTAATCCAGTCATACCACTATGGGTAAACGTTGAGTCGCCAATCACAGCAACTGATGGATGAACGCCCGAGTTGGCAGCACCTACAGCCATTGTCACCGAAGCACCCATCTCCACGCAGGTGTGGAATGCATGATAAGGAGCAAGCCAGCCCAGAGTATAGCAACCGATGTCGCTAAACACGCGTGTACTCTCAATGGGTTTGACCACGTTATTGAGTGCAGTATAGAAATCGCGGTGTCCGCAACCTTGACACAATGCCGGTGGACGCGGCACGGTAACTTGAGATGCCTCGCCTTGTGGCAGTGGAGCCATCCCCAATGCAGCACGTACACAGTCAGGAGTTAGTTCGCCTGTACGCGGCAGAGAACCATCCAGACGGCCCTTGATTTCTACTGGTGTATCCAACACGCCCTTCAGGCGCATCTCCACTAGGGGTTGTCCTTCTTCCATAACGAGAATGCTCTTACACTCAGCAGCCATGCGACGTATCATCGCCTTAGGCAATGGATATTGAGAGATTTTCAGCACTGGGAATGGACAACCATAAGGGCAATTCTCCATGAGATAGTTATAGGCAATACCGCAGGCAATTATACCCATGCTCTTGTCGGCACCATCAATATACTTATTGTTGCCCATTGTCTCTGACTGCGCCTCAAATTCGGCATAGTCCTTGATAAGCTGGACGTTACGCACTTTTGCATTAGCTGGGAGCAACACCCACTGACGGGGATTTTCAGGGAAGTGAAGTTGATTCTCGTCTCGCACATCTCCAGTTTCTACCACAGCTCGAGAGTGTGCCATGCGAGTAGTCATGCGCATAAGTACAGGAATGTGGTACTTTTCAGAAAAGTCATAAGCCTGACCAATCATACGGTAGGCCTCCTGTTGAGAAGATGGTTCGAAACAAGGCATCATAGCAAACTCAGCATAGAAACGCGAGTCTTGCTCATTCTGCGACGAGTGCATGGATGGGTCATCGCAAGCAGTAACAACGAGACCACCATTGGCACCAGTCATTGCCGAGTTGACAAATGCATCAGCACATACATTCATACCCACATGCTTCATGCACACCAGAGCGCGTTTTCCTGCATAAGAAGCACCTATAGCAGCTTCCATAGCAGTCTTTTCATTAGCACTCCATGTGCTGTGGATATCACGCTCACGAGCCAACGGGTGCTGCTGGATAAATTCAGTAATCTCGGTTGAGGGCGTCCCAGGATATGCATACACACCAGTAAGACCTGCATGAATAGCACCTAAAGCAAGCGCCTCATCACCAAGGAGAAGAGTTTTTTTGTTCATGTCGTAATATTTAATAAATAAGATTTTACGGCTAAAAATATCCGTTAGTTAAGCGTCACGAAATTACAACAATTTCACGGAATAAGCAAACAATGGTTGTATTTTTTATAAAAAAAGAAAAATGTCTGAATTCATTCTTTGCATTCTCAGTCAAGGTAAAACTCTTGGCAAAGAGAGCGGTATGCTTCGCTAAGTGTACCATCCGAATTGCGAAGAGTAATCCTTTCTCGCTGTAGGAATGTCTGTGATGGCGTCAGCTCCCACATAATCCTTTTAGGAGATTTTCCTTCAACCGATACAACTTCACACATTCGGCTTATGCTCATAGAAGCAAAAGTAGCATGTTCAATGACCTTAGAAACTATATCGCCAGGGGTTATAAACGCCAGTTTCCCAAATGTACCAAGCAATTCACGGCCATGAACGATTAGTTGATCAAGTGTAAGTGTATGAGTATGACGAGCTTCGGCACGGGATACATTGGGTGATTTGATTCCATTGGTAAAAAACGGAGGGTTGGAAACGATAAGGTCGTAATCCCCTGTCCAATCATTGAAATCCGCTTTAGTAACAGATATACGACTACCCCACTTTGATAATTTAAAATTCTCCTGTGCTTCCTGGATGCTTCCTTCGTCTATGTCAATGGCATCAACATCAAGATCTTGATTTCGCTGAGAAAGCATCAACGCAATTATACCACATCCAGTTCCCACATCCAAGGCACGGACACAATTAGCGACATCACACCACGCACCTATCAGGACGCTGTCGGTAGTAAGGGGCATAGGAGACAGTGAATTTGCCACGCTGAACTGTTTGAAATGAAAATAATTTCGTCGCATGGCAATTTCAAGTATTAGTCGAGCTTTAATACCGCAAGAAACGCTTTCTGAGGCACTTGTACGGTTCCAATTTGCTTCATTCGCTTCTTACCTGCTTTTTGTTTTTCAAGAAGTTTACGCTTACGGCTCACGTCTCCACCATAGCACTTTGCAGTAACGTCTTTTCGTACTTGCTTTACCGTCTCACGTGCAATAATCTTTGCACCAATTGCAGCCTGAATAGCTATATCGTACTGTTGACGTGGTATCAGTTCCTTGAGTTTTTCGCACATTCTGCGACCTAACGTTACGGCATTGTCAACGTGAGTGAGTGCACTCAGCGCATCGACTTGCTGACCATTGAGCAGAATGTCCAGCTTTATAAGCATAGATTCGCGGTACCCGTTGATGAAATAATCGAATGATGCATAGCCCTTTGATATGCTTTTAAGCTTGTCGTAGAAATCAATGACTATTTCACCTAATGGAATATCAAAAGTGAGTTCCAGACGATTGCCAGAAATGTATTCCTGCTTGACCAACTCGCCGCGTTTGCTCAGGCACAACGTAATAATCGGCCCCATGAACTCTGACAGCGTGATGATACTTGCACGAATATAAGGTTCTTCAATATGCTCAATAACAGCAATATCCGGCAAACCAGCAGGATTGTGAACCTCAGTCATATTGCCCTTCTTGTCATAAACTTTATACGACACGTTGGGGACGGTGGTTATCACCTCCATATTGAACTCACGGCTAAGTCGCTCCTGAACGATTTCCATGTGCAACAGCCCTAGGAAACCGCATCGGAAACCGAAACCCAACGCAACAGAAGACTCAGCGGTAAAAGTGAGTGCCGCATCATTGAGCTGCAATTTTTCCAGCGAAGCACGTAAGTTTTCGAAATCTTCAGGCTCAATAGGATACACACCGGCAAACACCATCTGCTTGACCTCCTGGAAACCGGCTATGGCCTTATCACAGGGAGAAGCTACGTGAGTGATGGTATCACCCACTCTTACTTCCACCGAATTCTTTATACCAGATATTATATAGCCCACGTTTCCGGCACTCAACTCATTACGAGGAGAGAGCTGTAACTTCAGTACACCCATTTCATCAACATGGTATTCCTTCTCGGTATTTACGAACTTCACAAAGTCGTTCTTGTGTATTGCACCATTCAGAATCTTGAAATACACAATGATGCCACGGAACGGATTGAAAACCGAGTCGAAAATCAATGCCTGTAAAGGAGCCTCAGGATCGCCCTTAGGTGCAGGAATGCGCTCTACTATGGCACGCATGATATCCTCAATACCGACACCAGTACGCGCACTGCATCGCAGGATTTCGCTGGGATCGCATCCTAACAGCTCTACAATTTCGTCCTCAACCTCATCCGGATGTGCGCTGTCCATGTCTATCTTGTTGATGACGGGGATAATTTCAAGCCCGTTGTCAATGGCCATATACAGATTGCTGATGGTCTGTGCCTGAACGCCTTGAGTGGCATCCACTACAAGCAGCGCGCCCTCACAGGCGGCTATCGAGCGTGATACTTCGTATGAGAAGTCAACGTGTCCCGGAGTATCTATAAGGTTTAGCGTATAGTCTTCGCCATCAAGCTTGTAGTCCATCTGGATGGCATGGCTTTTGATTGTGATACCGCGTTCACGCTCAAGATCCATATCATCAAGTACCTGTGCTTGCATGTCCTTGCCCGTAACGGTGTTGGTAAATTCAAGCAGGCGGTCAGCCAAAGTGCTCTTACCATGGTCGATGTGAGCAACGATGCAGAAATTGCGTATATTTTTCATTTTGCGAACTTACTCAATTATCAATTCTGATTGCAAAAGTACAAAATATTCCGCAATCTAAAATCTACATGCTTAATTAAAGTGCATTACAAGCGCACAATTAGCCCATCATAAGCAAGATGAACGCCTTCGGGAAGCATTGCATCGGTCTCAGCATGAAATCCTATTTTGTCGCTCATGTGAATCAGATATGCTTGCCCTGGATTAATTCGTTTAATCACCTCAAGCGATTCACTGAGGCACATATGGGAGATGTGAGATTCGAACCTCAAAGCATTTATTACCAGCAATGGAATACCATGCAGTCGTTCTATCAAGCTTTCTTCTATTTCCTTGGCATCGGTAATATAGGCTAATGGGCCGATTCGATAGCCTAATATTTTCAATCTATAGTGCATAATAGGCAGCGGTTCGATAGTAATGCCATCATACTCAAAAGGCACATTCTCAACCACTGGAGTTATATCAAGATGCGGCACTCCAGGATATGGATTATCTCCAAAACAATAAGGTAATCGCTGATGCAGATGGTCTATGACGTCCTGACGCGCAAAAATCGGGAAATTACCGCCATAGCAATATGAGCGAAGGTCGTCAAGACCTCCAACATGATCATAATGAATGTGTGTCAAAAGCAATGCATCTAGCCGGTCGTTGGAGGCACGTAATATTTGTGTTCTGAAGTCTGGACCGCAGTCAATAAGGATGTTTCGTCCTTTATATCTTATAACTACTGACGTGCGAAGTCGATTGTCACGAGAATCAGTCGATTGGCACACAGGACAATCGCACTTAATTGCAGGAACGCCAGTAGAGGTTCCCGTTCCAAGAAATTCTATCTCTAATGAATTGTTATCTTTCATCGCCGGAATGTTTTTAACAGACCATCAACGAAGTAAAGATATCCCCCGCCGTCATAGTACCAATATTCACGCATACCCTGTTGGTCTGGTGCTGGAGTTATGCGCTTTGGATTACCCAGTGCCAGCCGGCACTCTTCCTTGGTCATGTCTTCTTCGACGTTTCCAGCAGTTATCAGCTTCCAGCGCGTGTCAGTGATGTCAGGGTACCCATTGCGGGGGTTAGCGAGCGAAAATAGTGAATCAAAGTCGCGATTGTGCATTGTAGCCCCAGGCGCTGAAATCCAAACAAAAGCACGTTGCGCCTCTGAATCAAGAGTCTCAAAGACAACTTTTAGTGGCAATACCTTGTTTCCAGGCTTCACATCAACAATCTTCACTGGAATGTATTGTCGCCCTCTGAACAAGTAATCATCTTGCTCGCTATACCAAATCATGGTCTTGATATACACCTCGTGTCCAACGATTTGAGCAGCCACATGTTCCACCATATCCATATCCACAAGCAGGGGAATGACAAAATCAGGACTGAATTGATCTATTGATTTCGACGTCTTATAGGTATAATTATGAGTTCCATCGCCAAACTTGATATTGACAGCCTTCACGCCCGAAATAGAAGTGGCTGTTTCATAGCCATTATAAGTAATATATTTCCCTGCAAAAGCTATTGTATCGATATCAATGTCGGCAGTGCGTTCAAAAAGCAGACGCAACTGGTCGTCGGTGGCATAAAACCTCTTTCCAATGCGCCACGATGGCAGCGAATCAACGTAGGCAGTCAGGGCTGATGCAGGTTGATGAGTTTCCAATTCAGTTATAATGCGGTTGACTTCCTTATCAGTGATTGTGCCCGTATGTTCCACACCGGTAAAGAAGCAGCTACTCATTGCCAGCGTTAATATGAATGAGCAAAGTATGGTGTAATATTTCGAAAAACGGTGCATAATGGCTAATTCATTCGTTTAAGCACATTGTAACTGGGAAGTATGCCTAGTTCGCCTGCTTTGCTAAGGTCGGCAACGCCTCGCTCCTTGTTGCCCATGCGCAGATACACAAGGCCCCGATTGTAATAGGCTTCGGCAAAGTCGGGTCTCAGCTCCAGCACTTGGTTATAGCAACTGATGGCACCAGTATTGTCACCCAATTGCAGGCACACATTTCCTTTATTATAGATAGCATACGTATTTCTCGGCGACAGCTTGATGACCATATCAAAGTCGGCCTGTGCCTTTTTCAATTCCTCGGTTTCTTCGGTTCGGTGCAGCATACTCTGAGTTGTTGCATCACTTGTTGTCGCTACATCTTGCATCGCGCCGGCACGAGTCATCTGCCATTTTAGATAATGGGCGTTGGCACGGAGGAAATATGACAGCGAATAATCTCCGTTAATGGCTATCGCTCTGTCAGCATCGGCCAGGGCCGCATCAGGATTCTTCACCAGCAGGTAATCTATGGCGCGGGCAATGTAGTCCACGGCACGAGGCGTTGAAGTGCTCAGGAGCCCATTATAATAGTCAATACTGGCAAAACGGCGATTGATCTGCTCTTCGGTCAACGAGTGGGTATCGCTGGTCAACGTGAGTGTCGACGGCAAGATGCGCAAGTCATTAAGGTCGCTTATTTCCTTAACATAAGCAGTATTGCCATTAAGCTTGTTGTCGTGTGCATAATATGTGAGCAAATACAGTGGCTCAGGCGTCACTTCCACGTTGCTGTTCTGGATGCGACCACGCTGTTTGTTGGCATATTCCGGTTTGATGGGATTTTCCGGGGCCACCGTGAGCAGCGTGTTGAAACGGTTCATGATTTCATCGTCACTCTCTGGTTCTTGCTCACCTGTCTGGGCGCGCTGTTCAGCACGGTGGCGTGCGGCATCGGCTTCAATCTGTGCCGGGTTGAAATCACTCACCTTGGTTTTCTTCGACTTGAAAATCGCCAATGCACGGTCATAGTCGGCATTTCCTCCACGGGCATCACCCATCTTGCGCTTTGCCTCACCACGGGCCATATAGCCCGCCTCAAACTTAGGATATTTTTCCAACACCTTGTCATAGTCGGCAATAGCCTTTCTGTATTGACCCGTATTGAAATACAACATGGCGCGGTTATATAGTGCCATGAAATTATCGGGCTGACCTTTCAGCACATAGGAGAAGTCGTCAATCGCCTTGTTGTTCTCCCCTACTTCGGCAAGCAGCAAGCCACGGTTGAAATGTCCTTCCATTGTCGATGGATTGAGGCTTATGGCATAGTCATAGTCGGCCATCGCACCAAAATAGTCATCGAGCTTGTATTTCATGAATGCGCGGTTGATGAAATATCCGGCATAGTGTGGCTCGAGTTTGATGGCTTCGTCCATGTCGGCCAGGGCGGCAGCATAATCTTCCTTGTGGCGCATCAGGATTTCAGCCCTAAGCACGTAAGAATTGGCATTTTTCTTTGATAGTTCCAGACTGCGCGTGATATCTTCCAAAGCCCTGGCGGTATCTTTTCGCGACAGATTCAGATGAGCCAGACCCAGATAGGCACGGTCGTTCTTGGAGTCAAGACGCAACAGTGCGTCGTAACTTTCCTGGGCAGCGTCATACTCGCCTATCTCATCCTGACAAACAGCACGGTTCAGCAGAAAAACCTTTTCCTCAGGCATCAGTTTCAGACCCTCGGTATAGTCCTCAATCGCACCTTGATAGTTGTGCTGATTCTGGCGGGCAATGCCGCGCACCTGATACGCATCCACAATAAATGGATTGCGTTCAATTGCGAGTGTTGCATCCTCTTCGGCGCCTTTGAAATCCTCAAGGTTGATCTTGGCTATGCCACGGTAAAAATAAGGCTCGGCAAGAAATGGCTTTGCCTTGATTACCTGATTGAAATACTGAATCGACAGGACGTAGTCTTCAAAGTACAGCGAGTTACGGCCAATGCGCATCACCTGGTCGGTATTTATCTGTGCCTGGGCCGTCATCATGCCCAACACACAGACTATCGTTGCTATTATCCCACGTCGTTTCATCAACGATTTTATGACTGTTGTCTTTATAACTTACAAAGTTAATCCTTTATTGCATCACACACCACACACTTAACGTAGTTTAACCAGCGCCAAGAACTGAGAACCGAGAGCAAAGCCTCGAAGACTTTGTTCTCGGTTCACGGTCTCTAACCATTGAATCTTGGATCTTGATTCTAATCAAGTTTCAAGATAATATTAATTATCCTATTCACATCTTCAACGTCTATCATGCTATCGCCGTTCACGTCGGCATTGCCGGGATAGTCATCAACCGTCTTCGTTTTCAGAATAATGTTGATGGCGGCATTCACGTCTTCAACGTCAACAAGTCCGTCGCCGGTCACGTCGCCAAGCACGCCTTCAGGTTCCACTTCGCCGGTGACCGTCACCCAGGCATTGTGGACATAATTGCCGGAAGCGTCGTACACGGTAGAAGTACCTAAGCCATCGTAGTATTGAACGTAGCCGCCTTCCGGTTCGGTGATGGAGCCATTCAGGTTGCCAAACAGCAGCGAGAACCACTTGCCGTTTGCGCGGAACTGAGCCGTCGGACTATCAACGCTCAGGTTACCCATGATCCACGATCCCATGCCGTTGCTGCTGTTGTTTACGGCACGCACCTGAACCGTGTCCTCAACGGCAAGGTCCTGGAAACCGCCAAGAGCACAGGTCAATCCTGAGCTACCGGTGCTGGTGACCCTGAATTCGCCATTGCCTGTCAACCGGGCAGATTCCCGGAAATAGACGGCATCGGCGGCAGACGACATGGTGTTGATGCCTTTCACGTTGATGATCAAACCTGGTATCTCGCTCTCAAGAGATTTCTTGTTGGTTGAAAGCTGAAGGTTGGCTCCGTTGAGCGAGAGCTTGCCGGCCTCGTAGCTCACCTTGCCGTCGCCAAGCACGTCGTCCTGGTTCTCAGAATTCACCTGAGTGCCCTTGACCCAGAGTGGGTATTTCTCGCCTGTGATCTGGATGCGGCAGGTGTCGCTGTAACCACCTGACGTGGCGATCGCCAGAACCTCCTCGCCCAGGCAGTCCTGGCTTGAATTGACGGTAACGAGGCCGCTGCTGCTGATGGTCGCATGGCTGCTGTCGTCGACGCTCCAGGTCACGGTGGCATCGTCGGCAGCGCAGCTTGGCAGCACCGTGGCAGTGAGTTGCAGCGTGGTACCTGGATCGAGCACTACCTGATGTGGATTCAAGACAACTCCCTTCACTGTGGCGGGAAGCACCTCCACACCTTTCCTCAATGACAACTTCTTTCCGTCGGCATAGAGATCGTAACGGTAATAGTTGCTGTTCGCCACCGAATTGGTGGCATCGATCGTTACCGTATTGGCGGACGGGTTGAACGTGAGTGTGGGCGCCGTACCACCCCAGGTGTTTGCTACGGCCTCTGCAGTGAGTGTGTTGCAGGTCGCCACACCGGGATTGGTCGTGTAGGGCACGGTGATAACTGAACCTCGTTCTACCTGGAAAAGACTGGGGGCAATGTTCATGATATTCCATGTGCCTGACGAGTTGCTCACGTTGAATGTCAGCCAGTGATCTACGGTCGTGCTGCCTACGGGGGCAATGGCGTCAATCAACATGCCAGTCAAGCCATTGTGACTGTTGTTGACAAACTTGTAATATACCGTCTTGTAATAGTGCTCGCCATCGACCACAATAGGATTGGTGCAGGCGGCATCAGTGTAGAGGTAGCCCATGTCTGAGTCATACATGGTGCCACCAGAGGTATCCATATTTATCAACCAGTTTTCACCCGTCACACCTTGCCAGCTGACACTCGACGGAACGGGAGCCACAGTCAGCTTGGCTACCGAGTTATAGGCTACGTTATAGGCACCGTTGGCATCCTGCTGCAACGCCGAACCGCTCGTTGTTGTGGCGGTGAGCGTGAAGTCGGTCATGCCCGAGGCGCTTCCGTAATATACCGAGGAGTGTCGGATGATCTGCCCGGCGTCCTGGCTGGCAGTCTCAGTGAAACGGGTATAGACATAGTTAAGTTTCCCCTTGGTGCCGCCGTTGAGCAGCAAATAGGTAGAACTGGTTCCCTGTTCGGCAGTGGCCCACTGGGCCTCGGTGATGTCGTTATCTTTCACTTCGCTGGTCAACACCAGGTATTCTTGGTTCGACTTGGCGTTGGTGACCGCAATCTTGTCCGACGATGTGGAATAGGCAAGCGTGGGCTTCACGGGCGTGGCGGTGTTAGGCGTCTTGCTGACGCGTACCGCGTTGGAGCGCAGGCTGCCCGTGTGGGTGTCGAAACTCAGTTTGGCATAGATGTATTTGCCCAGGTCGACGGTCCTTACGGTATAGGTGTCGCCGGAGGCAAGGTAGTCGCCGATCGTGGTCTCGTCGTCAGAGCGGTACCAGTCTATCGTCTTCACCGCGTCGATGCAGTTCACATAGTTGATAATCTCCTGAGGGATTGTCAGCACCATCTCGTTGCCGGCCTTGCTGAGACCAGTGAAGTAATAATAACCCAAACCATTAATGCTGGGCTTAGTGAGTGTTGCCTTACCTTTTATATATGATCCATTAAGTCTAAAGGTAGCGCCTACATCAACTCCAGCATCGGAAGTGGCATATTGTTGCTGATATTCTCCATTAAGTACAAATGGCCGGCGCATAATAATATGCCCCCTATATCCAAAAAATGGGCTCTCATTTTTCCCGATTGCTGTAATTGGGTTGTTTCCCTGGGTAATAATGATTTTCCCTGCCCAAATACCATAATATTTAAATTGGTATTCGTTTTCTCCGTACCCCCTTGACTTTGCGTTCACTTTCGCTCGGTCAATATAGAGATAACTGTTCCCATCAACAGCGCGTTCTCCCGGTGTGGTACAGAAAATACCACACTGTCCACCTGAAGCATCCACTTGCGTGTCCTCACCAGTGAAATGCAATCCCATGTTTTCGTCATCTCGATATTGATAAGGGCATGAATATCTTATTCCATAGTAATTTTTGCCGCCATAAGCGGTAAGTTTACCGCCACTCACCTCGCACCTATAACCATTTAAGCCATACCACGATGTATGATTTATAGAGATACCATCAAAGTTGCTTGAGGCTTTAAGTTCGCCACCACTCATTTGAAAACAATTGCATTCAATAGCGGCAACGTCGTCATCAAAGTTAACATCATTCCAGTCATTATAAATATCGGAATTAACCGTAACTTTTCCGCCTGTAATTTCAAGTCGAGCGCACTTTATTCCAGCAAGAAGATGTGATTGGACATTCAGCTCTCCGCCTTCCACCTTAAGGTGAATATCATAGCCATGATCACTGGCAATTCCTCGACCATAGCAACCGTAGGCAGAATTTTGTCCTCGACCTTCGGCTGTCACCTTGCTGTTCTCGCCAGTGATTGTCATTTCAGCCCACCTGTCCACGCCTAAATCTATTCCGCTTCGACGACCGGTAGCATAGACTTCACTGTTATTAATGTTTAGTGAATAATAAACTACGAGACCTTTGGAATATGACGAAAACCCACCGTCAGGCTCATCGTTTCGACCTTTGGCTTTAACATATACATTAGTAAAAGTAGCATTTTCACATATAATAGCGCGACAGCGACTGGTTGCCACAAGTCTTCCTGGCCCCACCACATTAAGGTTGCTTGCTTGTAGTGCGGTCTCTTCACCGCTATGTTCCACGGTGAGGGTATAGTCAGCCGACTGGAAAACAATGTCGAGAGAGTGCGTTACTCCTGCAATCTGTTTCAGTTTTTTGCTACAGTCCACAATTAGAGTTGTCGCGCCAGTAAGTACGATTTCGTTGCTGGTAAGATATGACACGTACCAAGTGCCGCTAATTGCCTGCGCGGCCCTTGCCCTGCCTGGGCAAAACGCAAGCAGCAACAAGGCCACCAAGCCCATCGCCAATGATTTTGAAATTAGAAGTTTTCTTTTCATGACTATATTGTTATTGTTAATAATTTCTACATAAGAGTGGCAAAGCCTCCCCTTTCAGCATATCATGCAATTATGCTTTGAATCAGTATTTGATTCCCAGTTGCTCATGGAAGATGTAAAGCACTGCCGACTGCGTCTTGGTGCCACGGCGATGAATGCGCTTTACCACGCCCTTGGTACCGACGCTTATGTCGCCATTGTCGGAAAGAATAGCCATGTGGGCACCAGTCTTGCGGTTGGAAACATAGCCATTGGAGCCTACAAGGCCAATTTCCTCGTGGTTAGGCTTGCAGATAATGTCGCCCAAAGCATCATGCTTGATCAGCGCCACCTGACGACCATTGTAATAGACCTGGCCATCGGAGCGGAACTCGCCGACGGTGCCTTTGCCAGCCACGAATATCTGATTGCCCTGCATCCAGCACTTCTCCGGGTCGCCAACGTTGAACTGCGCGCTTGCCTTTGCTGCGGCAGCCGCCTCGGCTTGCTCTTTGGCTCGGATTTCGTCATACTGTGGTTTATACTTGGCAATGTAATCGTTGTCGATGTTCATGCAGAAAGTCACAAAAGCCGTAATATTCTTGTCAACCGGCAGTTGAGAATATGCCATAAAATCATCACAGAAATAGACGTCTCCCAGATTGGAGATGTAGCCCACATCCTGACCCTTCCACAACACATGTCCCTTGTCATTCACTTTGATGTCGGTAGTTGTTGCGCTGTACATCGAGCCGTCAGAGTTGATTTTGCCAAGTCCCTGATCGTTACCGTCAACAACCCATCCGTCATCACGGAATTTCATCTGGTACCAGATTATCCACTTGCCATCCTTCCGGCCAAATCGGTCGAATGTCTTGGTTTTTGAATGGTAAATACCCATGCGTCTTCCACTTTTGAACAGGAAATCCACATCACCTGCACTTTCGTTGGCTTCGGGCAGCACACCAGTCTGGCCGTCCTCGGCCTGTTGCCGCTTCTCGTCAGCCTCACGCAGTGCATGGCGCTCCTCAAGTTGTTTCTTTTGGTGTTTGGCAATCTCTTGCTCGAGAATCACGTCATTTTTCACTTCTTGCACAACCGTAGAGGGCGATTTACCTTCTATTAATGCTTTACCGGCCTTCTTGGCCTTGTTAAGCAGACTTTGTGCATTGGTGGTCTGAGCGCCAACGATGACGGCAAGGGCCATCACGAGAATTGTCAATGTCTTTTTCATAATCATTTATTTTTTGTATTATTGTTATTCTACAGTTACTCCGATTTGCGTCAGCCAATCGAAGAAAGATTCTTACACCTCGCTACTTGTAGCTTGTAACTCAAACCTTATTCAATATAATATTAATGATTGCATTAACGTCGCTGACGTCGATAGTACCTTCACCCGTCACGTCGGCACTGCCTGGATAATCTTCCTGCGTCTTCTTGTTCAGGATTATATTGATTACGGCATTCACGTCGCTCACATCAACATCACCCTCGCCGGTCACATCGCCAAGCACTGTAGTCGGTTCCATGTAGAACTCTTTCCACTGCTGGGCAGCCTTGTAGGCGGGCTGAGACCCATTAGGTACGGTGAGGGTCACCGCACTCTGATTCACTCCCATCCAAACATTTGAACCCAGTGACGGTGGAGTGACGGCATCACATTGCAGTGTCTGCAGCCCGGCCATAAAGGCCATCGCCTTGCTGTCTATATAGGTCACATTCGCGGGTATTATGAGGTGAGTAAGCTTGTCGCTGTTGAAGAAGGCGCCTTCAGGAATAGTGGTGATGCATTCCGGCAGCACCAAGGTTTCGAGGTTGTGCGTGTTAGCAAGACACCTCTGGTCAAGCTCAGTGAGGTTATACTCGCCGCCATAGTTGGCATCTGTAGGCTTGTGAGAGCTGTAGTCGAGATTTGTCATATTCAAGTGGTTGAAGGCGCGGAACACCAGTTTCACGTTATTCTGTTGCGGATCAACCATAGTATAGCAAGCCTTGGTGTTGTCGTCATAGATATCGTAGCCACCGGGATAGATATTGGCAGCAAAACGAGCCCAGCTGGGATGTGCCTTAAACGTTTCTGTAGCACTATACGGGACAAATATCAGGCAGGTATCAGGGATGTTGGTCAAATCGAACGACACGTCACTGCCAGCCCAACGCGCATTGTTGATGGTTATCTCTTCCATGGCTCGACCCTTGAGGACATTCTCGCCCATCTGGGTCACGCTGCTAGGTATCTTAATCCTGTGTTCCCAATTAGAATAATAGTCAGAATAGTTGCCATCGAAAGCAAAGGCATAGTCTCCAATGCTTTCTACGCCATACGGCAGAAATATCTGAGTAAGACCTGAATTGCGGAATGCCGCATAACCGATGGTGCGTAAGCGCTTGCCGAACTTTATTTGCGGCATAGTTCTTGCACCAGCGAAGGCACTGTCGGCTATATGGCTGGCATACGGCAATTCTATTCTCCACAGCGGTCCCATAAGCTCAGTGCAGTATTTCACGGTATCAATCAGTTCACATCCAGTTACATAGTTACAATGATAGATGGCGTTGCTGCCTAAACACGTAATGGCGTAAGTCTTGTCGTTTATCGTCAGTGAAGCCGGAACCTTAACATTGTTAGCCGTACCATCGCCAACATAGGAATATGAACCATCCAGGTAGTCTATGCGCATGCGGCCATCATATTGTGTCCCCTCAATGGTAACTGGAGCTGTACTGGTGACTGTCAAGCTCATTCTGCCAGTTGTTGAGCCATTGTTTTCTAAATACTGAGTCCAATCGGAGGCTATATTATTATTGTAGTTATAGCTCCTCATTTTTGTCCAGCCGGCAGCTTTATAAGCAGCCTCCATGCCATAAGGGACATATAACCTCACATTATAATTGTCGGTCGATGAGTAGGTTGGCACACCACTGAACATCTGATCGACATTAATCGTTGGTGGCGTTGGAGAATTTACTGACAAGTAATTCAGTGCAGTACAATCCTTAAACACATAGTTGCCCCATGAATAGAGGCCAGACGTAAATGTCACTTCTATAAGCTTGGAACAGCCGGAGAAGATATAAGAGCCTATACTTTTAAGATTGATAAACGCTGCAAAATACTCCAACGTCGTGTTGTTGGAGAACGCATACGACGCTATGTATTGAACCGTATATGGCAAACTGAAATAAGCGTAACCAGAAAGCATCTCATATCCGTTCCATGCCTCTGGAACCTTGTAGAGCGTGGTCTGGGCCTTGTTGTAGAGTGCACCGTTAAGAGAAGAATAAGAAGTATTGGCTGGATCGACATTGATGGCTGTAAGTGCCGAGCAATTCTGGAAGACGTTAGTGTAAGGCATGTATGTCACACCACGTGGAATAGTGATTGACGTCAGGGAGGTGCAGGAACCAAAACAATAGGTACTCATGCGTTTCAGGTTGTCGGGAAGAGCCACACTGGCCAAATCGTAACAGTAACTGAAAGCGTAGTCGCATATTGTGTCGAGGGCAGTCAGTGCGGTCAGGTCGAGCGCCGTAAGCCCACCATTCTGGCATGCCCCGGAACCAATCGAAGTGATATTGTAATAAAGACCGTTAACAGAAGCTACTGAAGTAGTTGCATTTACAATGCCTTCAGTGTTGACAATTGAGCCGCCCACTCCCACCAACTTACACCGGCCTCGATTACTTGTCGTCGTCTGGTCAAGCAGTTGCGAAGTTACATTACAATAAAATGTTGTGAGATTATGCTCGCTCGACGTACCCATAGACACGCCGATGTCACTTGCAAGATTTGACTTTAGCACAGAGAAGTTGGAAGTAATCAAGTTCGCGCCATTGGCAGCATTGACACCAGTGCTGGACGGCTCATACCATGTGCGGGAGCCTGAGACAGCAGCCATTCCGGTAAAAGCATCATTGTTGATGGAGGGCATTGACTCGGCAGCACAATATATCGACGTGATGGGTGCATACCTGAAAGCATAGATTAATATTTGCTTGATACTGCTAGGCAAATATACTATCTTCAGACTAGTACAGCCATTGAAAGCGTTGCCGTAGATGTTCTCAATGCCATATTGCATCCTCACCGAGGTTATGGTGGTCATGCCTTGGAATGCACCCATTCCAATGGTCTTCACACGACAAAACTTGCCAACGTCGTCAATATAAACATAGCCTGGAATAGTAAGAGCGGTAGTCGATTGATTCCAGCTGTCGGCCACACCAGTGCATGTCAGCGTCATCGATGATCCGCTGCCTACTGATGAGAACTTGAGGTTGTTGTACTCGTAGGTGGTCGCCTGAACGACAATAGCCATCATGGCAAAAAGTAGTGGTATTAATTTCTTCATGATTATTTAGTTTATAAGTTATTATCTTCAAAAAATTCAAGATTACTCCATATTTGCCACAAATTTAAATATAATTGTTTAAAATCACAAGAATTCATAGGATAAAATGTAATTTAATTAAATATTTATCTATTTATAACCTAAAAACTATAGAATTTGCAGAAATCTTATTCTTGTCACGACTTTCACAAATAATGAGCAAACCGAACGCAATGAAACTCGTTTCGATTGCTGAGGTGCAGCCATTATTATACAAATTTTCTTAAAATAGTAGAAACTGTTTGCTCAATCGCGTCAAAATGCCGAAATTTGAAGGTTGAACATAACGCATATTATTTTCATTATGAAGAAAACTCTACTTATCACCATAATAATCTCACTTCTATTGGTCCCTGCCGATGCATTGGCAAGGAAGAAAAAGAAGAAATATGAGAAGAAGGAAGTTGCCATTGAACAGACTATAGTTGCTGAGCAAACGCCCACTCCTATCACCATCACCGACCCTGCAAAACAACTCTATGGTGAATGGAACATCATGAGCATTCGCAAGAAGCCAATCTCAACCCGCGAACGTGCATATATCTACTTAGACTTTGTAGCACACAAATTCTATGGTAACAACGGCTGCAACACGATGAACGGGACATTCAAACAGACAGGCAATGACATCATATTCAAGGATGCCATCACAACCGAGGCTTCTTGCCACAATGCCACCAGCGAACGCACCATTATGAAGACGCTCAGTGAGGTACAGCACTACAGCCTGAGCATCCTCTACCAGATGGAATACCTGGATCTGCTCAACTCTAAGGGCCAGACCATCATGACGCTTCGTCGCCAGAACCTGGACTTCCTTAACGGCACATGGGTCGTGAAAGAAGTTGGCGGGGAGAATATCATCGACAAGAATGTCCGATTGGTAGTTGATGCTGTGATGAATACCATCCATGGCAACACCGGATGCAACATCATCAATGGCATCATCACAATCGATCCCATGAAGGACTTCGCCATTCAGTTTGAAGACCTGCACTCCGGCGGTAACGACTGCGAGAACATCGACAACGAGACTGCAGTGCTCGTGGCTCTTGAACAAACTGAGAGCTGCAAACGAATCAATGATAACGAGATGGGGTTGCTCGATGGCAAAGGCCGCATCGTGCTCGTTCTGTCGCGCATAGAACTGACACGATAAACCCAGCCATTTACATTAAGGCAATATTGACAACTATGCCAAGCCTACCCACAACTACATGAGTGGCATAAGAAGAAAATCTTAATTAATTGTTAATTTTAGACCGAAAATGCAGATAATGCATTGACGGTTAATAAAATTGTTGTACCTTTGCCCCGCTTTTTAAGACAAGCCCGTGTGATGGGAAATTAAGGAGCATAAACAACAACTTAATTTTTAGTAACACAACTCATTAAAAATGAAAACTTTTCAATTAAACGCTGAACCGAGAACCGACCTCGGTAAGAAGGCTGCAAAGGCTCTTCGCAAAGAGAACAAAATCCCCGTAGTGCTTAATGGCGGCAAGCTCGTTGAGCTTAAGGACGGCAAGTATGATGGCAAGCTGCTCGAAGGCGAGAAGGTTGTTCCTATTGGACGTGACGGCAAGGCTGTGATCACCACTGACCTCGTTGTTAACTTCACCGACATCCGCAAGCTCGTTTACAGCCCAGAAGTATTCGTTATCGACCTCACTTATGATGGCGTTACCAAGAAGGCTGTTCTGAAGGACATTCAGTTCCATCCAGTGAACGACAGCATCCTGCACATCGACCTGCTGGAAGTTTACGATGACAAACCTGTTATCGTTGAGGTTCCTGTTCACGTTGAAGGTCACGCTGTTGGTGTGAAGGCTGGTGGTAAGCTGTTCCTCGCCCTGAAGAAGGTTAAGGTTAAAGGTATCTACAGCGACCTGCCCGAGGATATCAAGATCAACGTCAGCGACGTACAGATCGGCCACTCTATCAAGGTTGGTGACCTGAGCTTCGACAAGTATGAACTTGCCAATGCTAAGGAACTCGTGATTGCCGGTGTACGTGCAACCCGTGCTTCTCGCGATGCTTCGGCTGAGGAAACCGAAGAAGCTGCTGAGTAAGATTATTTGACTCAAAGGCAATGAAGTACTTGATTGTTGGACTGGGTAATATTGGTGCAGAGTATCAAGGCACCCGGCACAACATAGGTTTTACGGTGTTGGACGCCCTTGCAGTGGCGTCCAATGCTGTTTTTAATGCCGAGCGTTATGGTGCTGTGGCACAAATACGTGTCAAAAACGCCCAGCTCGTCCTGCTTAAGCCATCAACTTATATGAACTTGAGCGGCGAAGCAGTGCGTTACTGGAAACAGAAAGAGAACATTGCACTGGAAAATATCCTGGTGATTGTGGATGACATTGCACTGCCTTTCGGGGCAATCCGGTTAAGGAGCAAGGGGGCTGATGGAGGCCATAATGGTCTAAAGAGCATCGATGAAATGCTGCAGACCCAAAATTATGCCCGCCTCCGCTTCGGCATAGGTAACGATTTCCCCCGCGGCGCACAAATAGATTATGTGCTCGGCTACCCTACCCTTGAGCAACAAGCCATTTTGCCCGAACGGGCCAATGTTGCCGCCGATGCCATCAAGGCTTTCTGCCTTTCGGGCATCGACTTTGCCATGACACACTACAATAACAAGTAACAAGAGTTAAGGAAAAGATAAAGGGCTCACATCCATAATGGTGTTGAGCCCTTTTTTACTGTAAGAAGAAAGATTAATGACTATTCAGCTGTAACTTCGGTTTTTTCTTTAGACTTTGCATGCGCGCGTTTTTCTTTCTTAATCACCGAACTGCTGCTCGTGTCCTTCTCTTCTTTCAAATCAATTTCTTCTTTGTTCTTGTCGATTACGCGATACTCAAGATAATTGAGCGACTGGTCGGGCTTGATCTTGAACTTGCGACCATATTCATAGCGCCATCGCATATATTCGCTCACAATACCTTTCTTGAGATAGGCATCGACAAATGGATGTACATACATAATAAAGTTGCTCACATTCAGCGAGTGGACAAGATAGTCAATCTTGTCTTTCAACTTGTCGGTAAAAAGCAACGAAGGCTGTACTACGCCCTTACCTCCACATGAAGGGCATTCCTCTTCAGTAACGATGTCGAGTGCAGGCCGCACGCGTTGACGGGTTATCTGCATCAGGCCGAACTTGCTCAACGGCAAGATATTGTGCCTTGCACGATCCTTTGCCATCAACTCTTTCATGTGCTTATAGAGTTCCTGACGGTTTTCGACCTTCGACATATCGATGAAGTCAATCACGATGATGCCACCCAAGTCGCGTAACCGTAGCTGCCTGGCAATTTCATCGGCAGCGAGGAGATTTACGTTGAGCGCGTTGCTCTCCTGGTCGGATGATGTCTTAGAACGGTTACCAGAGTTGACATCAATTACGTGTAAAGCTTCGGTGCTTTCTATGATTATGTATGCTCCCGAACGGAATGATACTGTCTTGCCAAATGATGACTTGATCTGACGCGTAATGCTGTAGTGGTCGAAAATCGGCTCATCATCGGTGTATAGTTTAACTATTTCACTCCTCTCGGGGGCTATTAGGCTCACATAGTTGTGAATCTGCTCATATATTGTTGCATCATTCACAATGATGCTTTCAAAGTCGGGATTAAATATATCGCGTATCTCGCTAACCGCACGGCTTTCCTCTTCATATAGCAGCGTCGGCGGGTCACAATACTGAAGCTTGGCTATTGCGTCTTCCCAACATTTTATAAGTACTTTCAATTCGGCATTGAGTTCAGCAGCACGTTTATTTTCGGCCGATGTGCGAATGATGACTCCGAAATTCCTTGGTTTGATGCTTTCTATCAAACTTCTTAGTCTCTTTTTCTCGGCTTGGTCTTTTATCTTTTGGGATATCGAGATTTTCTCATTGAAAGGTGTCAGAACTAAGAATCGACCTGTGAATGTTATTTCGGTAGTCAGGCGTGGTCCCTTGGTAGATATGGGTTCCTTTGCAACCTGAACAATGAGTTCTTGTCCTTGAGTCAGTAAATCTGATATCGAACCATGCTTGCTGATGTCGGGCTGAAGCTTCAGTTTGGATATTGTAGACGACTTCCTACCACGACTTTCTCTAACCGTCTTAATATACTGAGCATATGAGTTGAACTGAGAGCCTAAATCAAGGTAATGAAGAAATGCATCCTTCTCATGCCCCACATTGACAAATGCGGCATTGAGTCCTGGCATCAATTTCTTTACCTTGGCAAGGTAGAGGTTTCCCACTGCATACGATGCATCGCGCTTTTCGCGCTGGAGCGTCATAAGCCTCCCGTCCTCTGTGAGGGCAGTAGAAATGGTGGTGGGTGTTACGTCAACTACTAAGTCATTTCTCATTGCAGAGATATTATTACATAATCATCGTATAAATAGAAGCCTTTGTATCTATACATCCACTCACGGACTAGTGACACGGCTTTAGGAACAAAACACAAAGAACAAACTCATGATTGCAATTGCCTGTACGCTGCACATGAGTTTGTCCTTCTATGTGTTACTTAGTCATCGAAAGAATCCAACTAATTACTTTTTATTTTTATGACGATTCTTTCTAAGTCTTTTTTTGCGCTTGTGCGTAGCCATTTTATGGCCTTTACGTTTCTTTCCGCTTGGCATGTTACTTAGTTTTATTTGTTTATAATGATTTCGTCACAAGTGGGGAGAAACAATCACTTAACTTCCTCCATGAACACCTTTGACGGCTTGAAAGCGGGAATCTTGTGCTCTGGAATGATAATGGTTGTTCCCTTGGAAATGTTGCGAGCAGTCTTCTGTGAACGGGTCTTTACGATGAAGCTACCGAAGCCACGAAGATACACATTCTCACCATTTGCAAGAGAGTCCTTCACTTGTTCCATGAATTTTTCTACTGTCATTAAAACCGACGCCTTGTCGATACCAGTTGATTTAGCGATTTCGCTAACGATGTCTGCTTTTGTCATTGTTTTAGAAATATTTTTAAAAATTACAGAATAACATTTTAGTAATTAGACAATTACAATCATTTTAGGGCGAAAAAAATGCTCTGAAAATGGCTTGTAATAAGTCGTTTCCAAAAATTCTGTGCAAATATCGCACTTTTTTTTGAATTACGCGCTATGTTTCAGCATTTTTTGAATATTTTTTTGCAAAAATTTCAAGATGCATCAATAGATATAAAAAATCACACAACTATCTCACACTTATAAGTTAACATTCGCTTTCTTGTTTTTTCGTCACATTGTCTAAAAAACATTGATAGTATGTCAACCTCTATATAAATGGATTTATTTATCATGTTTAAAATATTACCGTTTTCAGTGAGAAAGAACAATTTCTACAATTGTCATAAATTGATGAGAAAATTTTGCAGTTACTCCTTTTTGCACTAACTTTGTGGCTTGAAAAAATTAAAGTATCACGCGCGTAAGCGTGTGCGTATTTTCTTTGTATATATTTTACTTAACATCAACAATAACTTAAAATCACATTTCGAATTCGTATGAAAGAGAAAAAATTCATGACATGTGATGGTAATCAGGCTGCTGCACATATTAGCTATATGTTTACTGAGGTAGCTGCCATCTACCCCATCACTCCGTCTTCGACAATGGCTGAGCATGTAGATGAATGGGCCGCTGCCGGACGTAAGAACATCTTTGGTGAAACTGTGCTTGTGCAGGAGATGCAGAGCGAAGCTGGTGCTGCTGGCGCCGTTCACGGCTCTCTGCAAGCGGGTGCCCTGACAACAACCTATACTGCATCGCAGGGTCTGTTGCTTATGATTCCAAACATGTACAAGATTGCCGGCGAGTTTCTGCCTGGCGTATTCCATGTTTCCGCGCGTACACTCGCATCGCACACTCTGTGTATCTTCGGTGACCACCAAGACGTAATGGCTACCCGCCAGACAGGCTTCGCAATGTTAGCCGAAGGTTCGGTACAGGAAGTTATGGACATTGCCGCTGTTGCACACCTAAGTACGATCAAGGGACGTGTACCATTCGTCAACTTCTTTGACGGTTTCCGCACATCTCACGAGATTCAGAAAGTAGAGGCAATGGACATGGAAGACCTTCGTCCACTGGTTGACTTCGATGCACTGAACGCATTCCGCCGCCGCGCAATGAACCCTGACACTCCCGTCACTCGTGGAACTGCCGAGAACCCCGACGTATTCTTCCAGCACCGCGAGTCTTGCAACGACTATTATAATGCCGTTCCTACCATTGTAGAAGACTACATGAACAAGATATACGAAATCACTGGTCGCAAATATGGTCTGTTTGATTACTATGGAGCCAAGGATGCCGACCGTGTGATTATCGCTATGGGCTCGGTGACCGAAGCCATTCGCGAAACCATCGACCACCTGATGGCTGCCGGTGAGCGCGTAGGTCTCGTTGCCGTACACCTGTATCGTCCATTCTCGGCAAAGCATTTCTTGGCTACCGTTCCCAGCACCGCAAAGCGCATCGCCGTGCTTGACCGCACAAAGGAACCAGGCGCTAACGGCGAGCCTCTGTACCTCGATGTCAAGGACTGCTTCTACGGCGTAGAAAATGCTCCTCTTATCGTAGGTGGACGCTATGGTTTGGGATCAAAGGACACTACTCCAGCTCAGATTCTTGCAGTTTATGAGAATCTTGCTTTGCCTATGCCAAAGAACCAGTTCACTATTGGCATCGAAGATGACGTGACCTTCACTTCACTTCCCATGAAGGAAGAAATCGCAATGGGCGGCGACGGTCTCTTCCAGGCTAAATTCTACGGACTGGGTGCTGATGGTACTGTAGGTGCCAACAAGAACTCAGTTAAGATTATCGGTGATAACACCGACAAGTATTGCCAAGCATACTTCTCTTATGACTCAAAGAAGTCGGGTGGTTTCACCTGCTCTCACCTGCGTTTTGGCGATGATCCAATCCGTTCTACTTATCTGGTAACTACTCCTAACTTCGTTGCTTGCCACGTTCAGGCATACTTGCATATGTATGACGTAACCCGTGGTTTACAGAAGAACGGCACATTCCTTTTGAATACCGTTTGGGAAGGAGATACTCTGGCCAACAACCTGCCTAACAAGGTAAAGAAATACTTCGCCGACAACAACATCACTGTATATTATATCGACGCTACCAAGATTGCGCAGGAAATCGGGCTGGGAAACCGCACCAACACCATTCTCCAAAGCGCATTCTTCCGCATTACTGAGGTCATCCCTGCCGACCTCGCTGTTGAGCAAATGAAGAAGTTCATCATTAAGTCTTATGGCCGTAAGGGCGAAGACGTGGTGAACAAGAACTTCCAAGCTGTTGATCGCGGTGGCGAATACAAGCAACTCGCTGTTGACCCTGCATGGAGCAACCTTAATGTCGAGAACGCTATGGACGACAACGCTCCTGCATTCATTAATGAAGTGGTTCGCCCAATTAATGCACAGAATGGTGACCTGCTGCCAGTATCGGCATTTAAAGGCCGTGAAGATGGTAGCTGGGATCCAGGCACGGCAGCCTACGAAAAACGCGGTGTCGCCGCTTTCGTTCCTGTATGGAAGGCTGAAAACTGCATCCAGTGTAACAAGTGTGCATTCGTTTGCCCACACGCTGCCATACGTCCGTTCGTAATGAACGAGCAGGAAGCTGCTGCTTCTCCTTTCAAAGAAGAAGACAAGCTCAAAGCTATTGGCAAGGGCTTCGAAGGCATGTACTTCGTACAGGCAGTTGATGTGCTTGACTGTCTCGGCTGTGGCAACTGCGCCGATATATGTCCAGGCAAAAAGGGCGAGAAGGCTCTTGAAATGGTGCCCCTCATGGGTCAGGAAGAGAACCAGAAGCTTTGGGACTATGCAGTCGCAAAAGTTACTTCTAAGCAAAACCTCATTGACACAAAGGTCAATGTCAAGAACTCGCAGTTTGCTACTCCATTGTTTGAGTTCTCTGGCGCTTGTTCAGGTTGTGGTGAGACCCCATATCTGAAGTTGATTTCTCAACTCTTCGGTGACCGCGAAATGGTTGCAAATGCTACCGGCTGTAGCTCGATTTATTCTGCGTCTGTTCCTTCTACACCCTATCGCACCAACGAAAAGGGTCACGGACCCGCATGGGCTAACTCTCTATTCGAAGACTTCTGCGAGTTCGGACTGGGTATGACAATTGCCGATGAGAAGATGCGTAATCGCGTCACTGGATTCGTTCAGGAAGCTATTGCCGACGATACCGTATCTCCCGACATGAAGGCTCTCTACCAGGAATGGCTTGACAACAAGAACGATGGAGCAAAGAGCCGTGAACTGAGCGATAAGATTGTTGAGGCCATTGAGCACAGTGACAATCCAGCCGACAAGAAGGTCAAGAGCCTGAGCCAATATTTGGTTAAACGCTCACAATGGATCGTTGGTGGCGATGGTGCAAGCTACGATATCGGTTTCGGTGGTCTAGACCACGTTATCGCATCCGGCAAGAACGTCAACATTTTGGTTATCGACACAGAGGTTTATAGCAACACTGGTGGTCAGGCCTCAAAGGCCACTCCAATCGGTGCTATTGCCAAGTTTGCCGCCGCCGGCAAGCGCATCCGCAAGAAAGATCTCGGTCTGATTGCTACAACCTACGGTTATGTTTACGTTGCACAGGTAGCCATGGGCGCCGATAATGCTCAGACACTAAAGGCTATCCGAGAAGCTGAAGCTTACGATGGACCTTCGGTGGTCATCGCATACGCTCCTTGTATCAATCACGGTCTTAAGGCAGGTATGGGCAAATCACAAGCTGAGGAAGCTAAGGCCGTTGAATGTGGCTACTGGCATCTGTGGCGTTACAACCCCAATCTGGAAGCTGAAGGCAAAAACCCGTTCACACTCGACAGCAAAGAGCCAAACTGGGACAACTTCGAAGACTTCCTCAAGGGTGAGGTTCGCTACGCATCGGTGCTCAAACAATATCCCGATGAGGCTGAAGAACTATTCAAGGCTGCTAAGGATAATGCAATATGGCGCTATAACAACTACCGCCGTCTAGCACGCCAGCAATGGGGTGTAGCTGAAGATTAATCCAATCTGCAAGTTATTTATAACTATAACAATGAGGCTTCGGTATTCAAAGTGAATATCGAAGCCTTTTATTATGCCCATTATATAGTATTTAACAAATAGCAGAATGTCGGTTTTCGTTACGAAATTCCGTAATTTCGACACGTAACCATTATCGATTTCAAAAAAATAGTTATTTTTAATGACAAATCATGTAATTGTGGAAAAAATACACTATATTTGCAACTATTATAGATGTGAGATTGAAACACTACTCCACAAGCTATTAACAATCAACATCAAAGGCCTAATTGCGACTATTTTCACACGAAATATAAGGCCACATACATACGACAGAAACAACAAATATACCTATTAACAAAATTAAACATGATGAGAAAGTTTCTAATTGCATTAGCTGGATTAATGCTACCTGCCACACTGCTTGCCAGTGAGGCAAACCTGAAGATGCCTGAGGGCTTCGCTTCAGACTCCAAAACGAGCATTCTCTACTGGGGATTCCTTGTAGTCGTGCTAGGTATGCTTTTCGGATATTGGCAGTTTACCAAAGTCCGCAAACTGCGTGCACACACCTCAATGCTTGAGATTGGTGACGTGATTTTCAAGACCTGCTCCACCTATCTCAAACAACAAGGCAAGTTCCTCGGCATTTTGTTCGTTTTCATTGGCATTGTCATAGCTCTCTACTTTGGAGTACTGACCCGGCCAGAAGATCCAAACAGCTTTATGGCCGTACACCCAGTAGGCTCAGTTTTACTCATCCTGGCTTGGACAATCATTGGCATTCTTGGCTCGTATGCAGTAGCTTGGTTTGGTGTTCGCATGAACACATTAGCTAACTCCCGCATGGCATTCGCTTCACTTCGCCGTCGTCCACTTGACCTGCTGAACATTCCACTGTCTGCCGGCATGAGCATCGGCGTGTTGCTTATCTGTGTTGAGTTGGTGCTTATGCTTGTCATCTTGCTATTCATGCCAGGTGAATTGGCTGGCAGCTGCTTCATTGGCTTTGCCATTGGTGAGTCGCTTGGTGCAAGTGCCCTACGTATCGCCGGTGGTATCTTCACCAAGATTGCTGATATAGGCAGCGACTTAATGAAGGTGGTGTTTAAGATTGGCGAAGATGACCCACGAAATCCCGGTGTTATTGCCGACTGTACTGGCGACAACGCAGGTGATTCGATTGGCCCGACTGCCGACGGTTTCGAGACCTATGGAGTAACAGGTGTGGCTCTAGTGTCGTTCATCTTGCTTGCTGTTGATCCCAGCTATCAAATCCAACTCCTTGTGTGGATTTTCGTGATGCGTATTCTAGGTGTCGTGACATCAGTTCTCTCCTATTATATTAATAATGCACTGTCAAAAGCCAAGTATAACAAGGCCGATGACATTAACTTCGAGAAACCTCTCACCAGCTTGGTGTGGATCACTTCTTTATTCTCGATTGTTGCAACATTCCTCGCAAGCTATTTCCTGTTGCATGACCTAGGCAATAACTGGTGGATTGGACTGGCTACAATTATTTCTTGCGGTACCCTGGGCGCAGCACTTATTCCCGAAGTTACCAAGTTGTTTACCTCACCAACTTCGACACATGTAGGAGAAGTAGTTGAAACTTCGCGTCAAGGTGGTGCATCACTCAACATCTTATCAGGACTAGTAGCAGGTAACTTCGGCAGCTTCTGGACAGGAATGGTATTCTTCCTGCTTATGTTCATTGCCTATTTAGCTTCGGCGCAATTCGGCATGGAAGGCCTGCTGGGCACATACTTCTCAATATTCGCATTCGGCCTTGTGGCATTTGGTATGCTTGGTATGGGACCTGTAACAATTGCCGTTGACAGTTATGGCCCTGTAACAGACAATGCTCAATCAGTTTATGAACTCTCACTTATTGAAGACGATATCGATAAGGCTAAGACTGACATTGAGAATGACTTTGGCTTTACACCCGACTTTGAGAAGGCCAAATACTATCTTGAAGCAAACGATGGTGCAGGCAACACATTCAAGGCTACTGCTAAACCTGTGCTTATCGGCACTGCTGTGGCTGGTGCCACTACCATGATTTTCTCGCTCATCCTAATGATTCAGCAGACTTTAGGCATTGACCCGGCTAGTATCCTCAACTTGCTCAACCCATACTCCATCCTTGGCTTTATCCTTGGTGGTTGTGTAGTGTTCTGGTTCACTGGTTCTTCTATGCAAGCTGTTACCACAGGAGCCAACCGTGCCGTAGATTTCATCAAGAACAACATCAAGCTTGATGAGAATGCTCCCAAAAAGGCTGACATCAGCAAGAGTCAGGAAGTGGTGCGCATCTGTACAGAATATGCCCAGAAGGGTATGATCAACATCTTCATCGCAATCTTCTGCTTCGCTCTGGGATTTGCTTGTTTGTCATCGCCAGGAAGCATAGGTGGTGAAGATGCAGTTTGTCTCTTTGTCAGCTATCTGATAGCGATTGCCGTATTTGGTCTCTTCCAGGCTGTATTTATGGCTAATGCCGGCGGAGCATGGGACAATGCAAAAAAGGTTGTTGAGGTTGACCTCAAGGCGAAGGGTACTGAGCTGCACGATGCCAGCGTGGTTGGCGACACCGTAGGTGACCCCTTCAAAGATACAAGTTCGGTGGCACTTAATCCAATCATCAAGTTCACCACTTTGTTCGGTGTTTTGGCAATGGAAATCGCCATCAGCGAGAACTTCCGCGAACTTGCACCATACTTTGGTATCCTCTTTGTACTCGCAGCTATTTACTTCGTATATCGCTCATTCTATAAAATGAAATCGAAGTAAGAATATAGTTTAGCATATAACAAAACTCAGGGAGATTTCCACCACTGGAAACCTCCCTGAACTATTCTTAAAGGCCATTAATTTCTATCAGTTGTACAATCTACAAGCGCTCATAGAAAAGTGCAACTATGGAACAATCATGCGGCATCTTTGCATTTCTTTACTTTTGGTATACTCGAACGTATTCGATTGCCATGGTGACGGGCAATGCAGAATCATCGACCCCATACATGCCGCCCCAGTCACCGCCCCATGCGAGATTGAGAATGATATAGAATGGTCGGTCGAAAGGCCAAGTGTCAACTCCTTTACCATCGTTATGGTATGTGAATAGTTCTTGATGGTCTATGTAGAAGGTCATGTATTCTTCGGTCCATTCCATGGAATAAATGTGAAATGCCGATTCAGCGGTATTCACTTTTCGAGCACGATGTTCGATGGCTGTGCCGCCGTTGTTGTACCGCTTACAATGAATGGTGCTCGAAACCTCATTAGGGACAGCGCCCACTTCTTCCATTATATCAATTTCTCCGCAATTTGGCCATGGATTGGAAGTAAAGTCATTGTTGGCAGGCATCATCCAGAAAGCCGGCCACGTGCCCTTACTTTTTGGCAGCTTGATTTTAGCCTCAAAGTAGCCATACTGCCATCCTGTATTCTCTTGAGCATATACACGTCCAGAATATACATTGTTGCCTTCCTGGAAGGCTGTAATAAGAAGTTTGCCATCGTTTAACTCAGTCACCCGTCTGCCGTTGTATTCACCGTTGACATAGGCTTGTATCTCATTGTTCACTTGTCCACGAGGCCACACTTCGTGAGTCCAATCTTCATCGTTGAGTCGTGTGCCTTTATTAAATTCATCATGCCAAACAAGGCTATAGCCCTGAAGAAAACATTGCAACGAGTCGGTTAGTTGAGAATCCTCATTAGGAGCCTGCTCAACACTTAATACACGCTTAAGATTACCAGATGTGATAGTCACATGTCCACTACGGACAGAATTATAGGCGTTGGCAGTAACCTCAACCATTATATAGGCTGATAATTGTTTAGAATGAGAAGGCGTAACCGTTACCCATGATACGTCTGTCTCAGCAGTCCATTCTGTTGGGGCTGTCACTTTAATCTGTCTTTGTCCTGAAGACTTGGAAAAATGCATTTCTGAGACCGTCACATCTATGCCAGACGGAGTGTCATTGTTATCTCCATCACATGATGCAAAGAGTAAGCAGCTCAGGCACATCATTGCTGTTAAAAATCCAATAAATAAAATTGTACGAAACAAAATATACTGAAGCTGTTATTAATTAATTATATTATAGTTTTTAAAAACTGTTCGTTGCATAACCGAAGCATCATCATAGCCATAAATGCCATGACCAGCCACCGAAGCATCCACCACCATTAGGGTGTCATCGATTGCCACGACACGCATTGTATAACTTGTCGACAATGATTTCATGGAAATGTTACGATCAGAAACAGTATAAGTATAGTCGGAATGAACTGCTGGATTACCAACTGAACCCATATAAGCCCTGCCATTATCATCGAAGACGAAATAATTCTGTTCATAGAAACTGATTTCTCCTCGTTTGCCGGCCTTGTTTTTATCATAGTAGAATGCATAGTTACGTTTCCAAGCTGTGGCCTTCAAACGTTGTAACAACTCATCGGAAGTGAATTGTGTAGTAGCAGGATGGCGTTTCCCGTTTTCAAGAAACACATATCCATCAGTATCATAAAACAGTTCTACTGGTTCAATATCGTCGCCACACGATGTTGAAAATGCAAGAACTATAAAAACAAACAGAAAATAATTACACCATTTCTTCATCATTTGGGTAATTTAGATTTTCTTCCTTTAGATTGTTAAGTATTTCAACAAGATACTTGCGGGCTTCCCACTTAGCCATAGGCAGGTTGTTAAGCATATAGTTACCGCAATCATGGCTGTTGGCACCAGGGATTTCTCCTTCGAAATTCACTATGAATTCAAATGTTTCCTTAACGAGTGGTGCTATGTCCAGCGAAGTAAGATCACCCTTGACAAGCAAGTAATTACCCGTGCAACAACCCATTGGTCCCCAATACACTATTTTATCGCCCCACACAGGATGATTACGCAAAAAAGTAGCAGCCAAATGCTCAATGGTGTGAAGAGCACTCTGGCTCACCGCCGGCTCCCTATTTGGAAGCTTCATGCGAATATCAAAAGTAGTTACCACTGCCCCACTGTCAAGGAAATCTTTGCGTGAGACATAAATGCCACGTTGTAAGCGTGTGTGGTCAATCTGAAAACTGGCAATCTTTTCCATTATATAATATAGAGTAATTATTGAATTTTACTGATGATTTCTTTTACCACCTCAAAGGTGTGTTGAGGTGCATCGGTCCAAAAATCGTTATACTGGGCCGTATTGTCATGTGAAGCTCCAGGTGAATCACTAATTACACGAATACTTATGAAAGGTACGTGATAAATGTAAGAAACCTGAGCTATTGCCCCAGACTCCATGTCAACAGCCAGTGCATCGGAGAAATTCTGCTTGATAGACTGCAACGCTTCGGAAGTATCAATAAATTGGTCTCCAGACACAATCAGTCCTCGCTTGATTACAGGCGACTGCGGTAGAATATCAAGGATATATGCTGGCGCCTCATAATACAATGGCAAACCCTGCACTGCACCTAAAACGCTCTCTGGTCCACACCATACATCATGATAAGCGACACGGCTACCCACAACAATGTCCATCACGCTGACCTGTGAATCTGCACCTCCAGCAACACCGGAATTAATGATTAGTTCAGGTGAATAGTGATTAATCATCGTAACTGTGCCAATAGCAGCATTCACTTTTCCTATGCCACATTGCATTACAACTATCTCATGATGCCCCATGCGACCAACACAAAACGAAAGGTGCCCGATACATTCCTCTGTTCTGTCGGCAAGAAGAGGAACAAGTAAGTCCATCTCCTTGCGCATAGCCGCTATTATACCTATTTTCATATCGATTTACTTTATATGTGGCAAATGTACGAAAAAATTTGCATTCCCCGCACACTTGGAGTGATTTTAGATAAATTAGGCTGCGTTTCGGAAATAATAATGAAAAAGCAAGTTTTTCATTTTGTATTTCTCTCAACTTGCACTAATTTTGCGTTCAATTTTGAGAATATGATAGGCATTCAAATAGATCCACGAATAATCCAAACTTGTCCCGACATTGCCATAGGCATGGTAAATGCATCGGTAGTGAATTCCCACACAAGCGATAATTTATGGGCAGAAATTGAACGAGAAGCCGAAGCCATAAAAATGGAATATGAACTTCTAGCAATCAATCAACGTCCAGCTATAGCTGCAACACGCCGTCTTTATAAAGCATTAGGTAAAGACCCAGGTCGATACCGGGTTGCAAGTGAACAACTGTGCCGCCGAATCATCAAAGGCTTGGGGCTATATCGTTTAACTACTCTTATTGATGTCGTGAATCTTGTGTCAATAAAGAGCGGATATGCCATAAGCGGCTTGGATGCCGACAAGATTGTTGGTGACACACTAACCATGGGTGTAGGAAAGGCTGGCGAAATGTATAATGGCATTGGACGTGGCCAACTAAACATTGAAGGCTTGCCTGTGTATCGTGATGCAATTGGTGGAGTAGCTACTCCTACCAGCGATGAAGAGCGTACAAAGTTCACCCTTGACACTAATCATGTGCAGATCAACATCAATGCGTTTGGACCTGAAATGCCAATAGAAGATGCCGTGAATTGGATGGCTCTATTGCTTGAGAAATATGCTTATGGGACATCAATACAGACTCATGTTTTCAGGCCCTAAAACTTAAAACAAATAACTGACTATATGAAAATATTAGAAATCATACCGAACAATATTAATCAACGACTTATCGATCAGGCCGTAGAATGTCTTGACAATGGCGGTATTATAGCCTATCCTACCGACACCGTATATGCACTTGGATGCGATGCAATGAACAATCAGGCAATTGAACGCATCTGCAGCATAAAGGAGATGAAATCGGCTAAGACCAACCTGTCAATCATCTGTGCCGATATCAGCGAAGTGGCACAATATGCAAAGTTCAATAATCAGCAATTTAAATTAATGAAGATTAACCTTCCAGGTCCGTTCACCTTTATATTTCCAGCATTATCAAAGTTACCTAAGGCATTCAAAGGCCGACGCACTGTTGGTATCCGTATCCCCGACAACAAGATTACCCTTGCTATAGTAGAATCATTAGGACGGCCAATTCTGACAACTTCGGTACAAGGAGAAGATGAAGACTATCGTTGCGAGCCGAGCCTAATAGCCGAGACCTATGCCTCACAGGTAGACATCGTTATCGATGGAGGGCGTGGTGGATTAATTCCGAGTACTGTAGTAGATTGTACAGGCAGCGAGCCTGAAGTCACTCGACAGGGAAAAGGCATACTTGCCTAAACTTTCAATAGAAACCACACAAAATATGCCGCAACCAATTGGCTGCGGCATATTCTATAATGTTCTATAAAAGAACTGAGGAATTAGTTGGTTCCTTGGAGTTTGAATGTCACTGGCAGAGTGTACCACACACTCACAGGCTGACCATTCTGACGTCCTGGAACGAAGTTGGGCAGTGATTTGCACACGCGTACAGCTTCACGGTCGAGGTCCTTGTCCACCGAACGAACAACCTTCACTTCACCCACTTTACCGGTCTTTGTAACGACGAATTGTACGATAACCTTACCTTGCACATTGTTTTCCTGTGCCATAGTGGGATACTGGATGTGAGAGCTCAGATACTTCATCAGAGCAGCCTCACCACCAGGGAATGTAGGCATCTGTTCCACACTGCGGAACACCTCTTCCTTCTCAACCTTCTTCTCAGGTTCTTTCTTCTCAACGACAACTTCATCACGCAAAGTACGAGTTACGTTACGGTCTTCAGTACCTTTGTCATTATCCTTCTGACCGAATGCAGTCTGCGTTTCCTTAAGTTCGTCCTGAGTCTTAATCTCATCTTCTGCTTTCACCTTCTCGTCTTCAACGATACGGAGCTCAGTCACCTTCACAGTGTTCAGCACTTCCTCAGGCAGCACCTCAGGTTTGGGTTGCTCTAGGCGTTCTTGCTGTTCCTCTTCAGGTTCTTCGTTTTCGCCCATATCGATGAGCACTTCATCCTGCTGAGCCTCTTCGGCCAATCGACGTTCAGCCAAATACTCATTCACCTTGGCGATTGAGATAGCAGCAGCGACAGCGAGGATAGCACCAATCAAGGTATAAAGCACAGCTTTATTATGACGCTTGGTTGAAGTAGTTCGCATTTCATAAGCACCGAAGTCCTTATTCTTGCCTTCAAACACAAGGTCGCACCATTCACGCGATGAAAGATCTACATCTTTTGGCATAATCTTAATCCTTTTAATAAGTTCATAAATCTTTTCACCACATTACTTAGCCACATCCTGACCTTGGAGCAGAATCATCATAGCCGAGTCAACCTGATTGATGCGGTCGATCTGATAACGGCTGATGCTGTTAATCTGCATCTCATCGAGCACACTCACAACGTGAGCATAACTTGCATTAGGAGTAGCCTTGATAATCACAACAGGGCGCTTGAGCGTAGAGTCGTTACGAATCTCGCGAGCTTTGACTTGATAAATAGAGTCGTTCTGTTCTTCATTCTTAGAGAACTTCATCTCTTTCCAGTCTTTCTTCAGCTCTTCAATCTTCTTCACAACATCTTTGTTGCGCTCGCGCAGGATCTCGCGAATGGCAGGTAATGCACCACCAGTCTTATTACCAAACTCAACTTGTTTCATTGGGTTTGAGGTAGCAAGGTTCTTCAGTTCCTCACCTGTGGGTGGCATACCATCAAAGTAGTAAAGCATACCCTCATCGGGTTTAGAAAGGCCCTTGTCATCAAGTTTACCATCGATGATGATGGTTACAGCCTCACTTTGCTTTACCTTGTTCTGCTGTTCTTGTTCAACCTTCTCGTTGGTAGGCAATGCAATCTGGAGCGTCTGGCTCTTGATCATTGTCGTACACAGCATGAAGAAGGTGATCAGAAGCATGTTCATATCCACCATAGGAGTGAAGTCGATACGGGTATCGAACTTTTTCTGACGACTTTTCGTTTTTGCCATATCTTATTCCTCCTCAGTTTTAAGAGCCGTCATCAGACTGAACTTATTCATCTTCATCGTCTGGAGGTTATCCATCACGACGTTTACAACGCTATAAGGAGTCGTCTGGTCGGCTTTGATTGCAATACCTTTACCTTTCACCATAGTTTGCTGCAACTCTTCGTTCATACTATTGTATGCAGCACGAATCCACATCTGGAATTCATTGGGGTTGTTTGGATCTTCATTCATGTTGATTGGAATACCAGCACCTTCGAGAGCTTTATCACGCTCATCAATGGGCATATCCAGCCACTGTGCCATCTTACTCATTGGTACACCAAAAGCATTCTGCTTAGAGAAAGCATCAATCTGCTTTGCAGTGAACTTTACTGGGTTAGATGGATGCAGCTTGTTGTATTCAGCAGCCATGTTCTTCAGAAGGTCAGCACGAACTGTCTCACTCTTGAAAGTAGAGTCCTTACTACCCAGCACTTCGAGGAAGACTTTTCCCTCTGGGCTGACGAGTACGGAAAGGAGGTTAGCATCAGGCACCTTTTCCTCGCTCACCGAAGGAGGAGTGATAACAGTAATAGGCTCTTTCTGAAGGAAAGTTGAAGTCAACATGAAGAAAGTCAACAAGAGCACAGTAACGTCCGACATGGCGGTCATGTCGATACGCGTCTCTTTTTTCTTAATTTTGACTTTTCCCATAATATTGTTTACAACTTAAAAATGTTTCTAGTTTGATTAATTTCTCGCGTGACCATTTAATTAGTGAGTGGCAGCGAATGTAGAAACGATTGAGAAACCAAGCTCATCGATAGCATAAGTCATGTTATCGATCTTGTTGGTGTAGAAGTTGTAAGCAATAAGGGCGAGAGCAGCGGTAGCGATACCGAAGGCGGTATTCACAAGTGCCTCAGAAATACCAGTAGAAAGTTCAGTAGAGTCGGGAGCACCCGAAGCAGCCAGAGCCTGGAATGACTTGATCATACCGAGCACAGTACCGAGAAGACCGATAAGGGTACCGAGAGTAGTCAGAGTTGCCACGATAGGCAGGTTCTGCTGGAGCATTGGCATCTCGAGAGCAGTTGCCTCTTCAAGAGTCTGCTGGATGCTGGTGAGCTTTTGCTCTTTCTCAAGCACAGTGTCATTCTCCATCTCTTTGTACTTCTGAAGTGTTGCATAAACAACAGCACCTACAGTACCTTTCTGCTTGCGGCAGAGTTCTTCAGCCTTGTCAATGTCCTTAGCGCGGAGGGCTTCCTTCACGTTTTCGACAAACTTAGTGATGTTACCACTACCCTTAGCCTTACCAAGAGCAATCCAACGCTCAACTGTGAGCACGATCACAGTCAAAAGGCAGGTTAACAGCACGGGCACGATGATACCACCTTTATAGACAGTACCAAGAAGGTTCAGAGGTGGATTGGCATTGTTGCCATCCTTGAAGTTGCTACCTGCACCGAAAACGAACAGATAAATACATACTGCTGCGATGAAGCAGATGAGGATTACGATGGATGCACTCTTGATGCCACCAACGTTGCTACTTACCTCCTTTTTACCAGCCTTCTGCTGGGGCTTTTGGATGTTTGTTTGTTCAGCCATAATTTAGTTAAAATTAAGTTGTTAAAAAAAGATTAATTAATTGGTTATAAATTAAGTTTATTCTTTTTGGGTTTATGTCACCTGGTCATGCCTAATAAAACCGATGCATTTGCATAACAAGATGTAGTGTGAATTTTAGTTGCTACACACTGACTTTCAAGAACAAAACGCATTAATACTATTAGTCTTGGCCATTTTTAGCTCAAAAAATTAACGCAAATTTAGGACATTTATTTCAAAACGACAAAGCAATTTGCTAAAAATTCGACTTTTTTTTGACATTTGCACATTTATAGTAGTTTTTCATTGGCATTTGAGCAAAATGTCTTACCTTTGCAGATAATATAATAATGTAATATTCTAATGTCAACCATTAAACTGAAGAAAGGTTACGACCTGAAATTGAAAGGTGGCATCACTCAACTGGAAATCACTGGAAATCCTGCGACAAGCAGCTGCTACGGTATCATTCCCGATGACTTTACTGGAATAATACCTCGTCTTGACAAAAAGCCTGGCGAGACAGTGAAAGCTGGTGAGCCTATCTATCACGACAAGAACTTTGAAAAAGTAAAAGTCACGTCGCCTGTATCAGGCACAATTAAAGAAGTGTGTCGCGGAGAACGTCGAAAGATAGAAGCCATCATTATTGAACCAGATGGGAAAGATGAGCAAATAAAACATGACATTTCACAACCTGTCATCGACGTGCTCGTTGAATCAGGACTGTGGGTAATGTTAAGACAGCGTCCCTACGATGTTGTTCCAAATCCAGATGTTCGTCCACGCGACATCTTTGTGACAGGGTTCGACTCTGCCCCACTTGCTCCCAATCTCATTTTCGTCATGGGTGAAAAGAGTAAATATCTTGAAAAAGGTATTGAAGTACTCTCAACACTAACCGACGGCAAAGTATATATAGGAGTTAACAATTCTGAGATTACGATTTCGGGGGCTGAAGTCAATATTTTTGAAGGCCCACATCCTGCCGGCAATGCGGGTATACAGGCTGCGAACCTAAAGCCCGTCAATAAAGGTGATGTCATTTGGACTCTCGATATCGTTACCCTAGCTCGCATTGGCGAACTTTTCACAACTGGCATTGTTAGTCATGACACCGTAGTTGCCCTTACAGGCGAGTGCGTGGCTCAGCCACGATATGTGAAATCAACAATTGGTTGCAGCATTTCATCATTGCTTGGTGACGAAGTTAAAGACGATGCCCGCATAATAAGCGGCAATGTGCTGACAGGAGTAAAAGTAAATGTCGATAGCTTCTTACGAGCTCCTTATCGCCAAATAACCGTCATACCTGAGAACAACAACCCTGATGAATTCATGGGTTGGGCATCACTAAACCCAAAACGTTTCAGCCTATATCGTACGTTTACAAGTTGGCTTTGCGGAAAACGTGAAATAAGCATGGATGCCCGTATCAAGGGTGGTGAACGCGCAATCGTTCGTCTAGATGAATACGACAATATGTTGCCCATGGACATCTACGCCGAATTCCTTATTAAGGCAATCATATCCTTCGACATCGACAAGATGGAGCAATTAGGTATTTATGAGGTAGCCCCCGAAGACTTTGCTCTGGCTGAGTTCGCTTGTACAAGCAAATTGGAGTTACAGCGCATAGTGCGCGAAGGCCTTGACCGCATGAGGGCCGAAATGGCATAAACTCTTTAAAATTACTGACGATTGAATACATTATATATATGAAAGCATTAAGAAAATATATGGACAAGGTCAAACCCCATTTCATGCCTGGTGGTCGACTGGAAAAGTTGCAGTCGGTATACGATGGAATGGAAACTTTCTTGTTCACTCCAAACACCACGTCACAGACAGGCGTTCACATCCATGACGGCAATGATCTAAAACGAACCATGATCACCGTTGTGGTAGCTTTGTTGCCGGCATTGCTATTTGCGATGTACAATATCGGCTATCAGCACTTTATTGCAATTGGTCAGCCGGATGCTCCGTTTATGACAATGTTCGGATACGGACTTTTGGCTCTTCTGCCATGCATAGTTGTGAGCTATGCCGTTGGACTTGGCATTGAGTTTATTGCCGCTCAGATTCATCACAAAGAAATCCAGGAAGGATTCCTTGTTACCGGCATTTTAATCCCACTCATCGTACCCATCAACACTCCACTATGGATGGTCGCTGTAGCAACTGCTTTCGCTGTTATATTTGCTAAGGAAGTATTTGGAGGAACCGGCATGAACATTTTCAATGTCGCGCTCATAACACGAGCATTCCTGTTCTTTGCATATCCATCGCGTATGAGCGGTGACGCGGCATTTGTCAAGACCGACTGCATATTGGGTATTGGTGAGGGTAGTGTTATTGACACCTATACTGGTGCAACTCCATTAGGACAGCTTGCCACACATGTTGGCGACACTCTTCAGTTAAATAATGTAATAGGTGAGCCTATCACCACTTGTGATGCATTCATGGGTCTTATTGCCGGTTCACCAGGCGAGACTTCAATGATAGCGATATTAATAGGAGCCGCCATTTTGCTTATCACCGGTGTAGCTTCATGGCGAGTAATGGCTTCAGTTTTTGTGGGAGGTTTGGCAATGGCTTCTCTTGCCCACGCCTTCCCTACCCCTACTTACGCAGCATCTATGCTTGATCCCATATCACAGCTATGCTATGGAGGATTTGCATTTGCTGCAGTATTTATGGCAACAGATCCCGTAACTGGAGCTCGCACTAGAACCGGACAGTACATCTATGGTTTCCTTATCGGTGTATTTGCAATACTGATTCGCGTTTACAATGGAGGCTATCCCGAAGGTGCAATGCTTGCCATTCTGTTGATGAACGCATTTGCTCCCCTCATTGACCATTGTGTAGTTTCTTCTAACATCAAGCGCCGTGCACGCCGTGCCACTGTGAAATAAAAAAGGAGGTTTATTATGAATAAGAACAGTAATACCTATCAGATACTCTATGCAGCCATAATGGTTCTGCTCGTGGGTGTAGTTCTTGCATTTGTCTATATGGCGCTCAAGCCCAAACAAGATGTTAACATTGCTAATGACAAACGCAGTCAGATTTTAAACGCGCTACATATTTCGGCGCCAAATGAAGCGGAAATCCCTGCAACTTATGATAAATATGTTACTCGAGACCTACTTATCGACCAAAACGGCAATATCACTGATTCCACCAAGAATGTAGCATTCAATGTTGATATGAGCAAAAATATCAAGCTCAGTAAGGATCAGCAACAGCTACCTGTTCTTGAGTGCACTCTTGATGATGGAAGTAAAAAGTATGTTATTCCCATCTATGGCGCCGGACTCTGGGGACCTATCTGGGGATTTGTTGCAGTCAACGATGACGGCAAGACAATCTATGGCGCCAACTTCTCGCATGCCAGTGAAACTCCAGGTCTTGGAGCACGCATAACAGAGAAAGAATTCCAGAAACAGTTTGAGAACAAAAGCCTGTTTCAAGACGAAAAATTCACAAGCGTTAGCGTAATGAAGAAAGGTCAAAAGCCTACTAACGGCAGCGACTATGTGGATGCAATCAGTGGAGCAACAATCACAAGCCGTGGTGTAAGCACAATGATGGAAAGCTGCATGGCAGCTTACGAACCATTCTTCAAGAAGCTCAAACAATAAATAGACAACTATCTATCATCGACCGAAAAAATATAAGCGACTATGCTATCAAAAAAGAATAAAGAAGCCCTGTTCAACCCTCTGTCGAAGGACAATCCAGTTCTTGTACAGATTCTGGGTATATGCTCTACGCTTGCCGTTACCGTCAGCTTAGAGCCTGCTATAGTAATGGGCATTGCTGTTATTACCGTTATGGCTTTCAGCAATGTCATCATATCATTGATAAGAAACACTATTCCCACTACTATTCGCATTATAGTGCAACTAGTGGTTGTAGCCGCTCTAGTTATTATGGTGCAACAGTTTCTTGTGGCTTATAATTACGATGTGAGCAAGCAACTGTCGGTGTTCATCGGACTGATTATTACCAACTGTATTCTTATGGGGCGCCTTGAAGCATTTGCCTTGAACAATAAGCCCTGGCCTTCATTTCTCGATGGAATCGGCAACGGACTTGGCTATTCTATTATCCTCGTGATTGTGGCTTTTTTCCGCGAACTGCTGGGTTCAGGCACCATCTTTGGCTTCCAAGTCATCCCACAATGGTGCTATGATCACGGTTACGAGAATAATGGTCTTATGATTTTGCCCCCAATGGCTCTTATCACCGTGGCATGTATCATCTGGGTACACCGTGCACGAAATACCGAGTTGCAAGAAAACTGATAATTAACAATTAGCAATTGATAATTATGGAAGAACTGAATTTGTTTGTAAAATCGATATTCATCGATAACATGATATTTGCCTATTTTCTGGGCATGTGTTCATTCCTCGCTGTGTCGAAGAATGTAAAGACCGCCTTAGGATTAGGCATAGCTGTAACTTTCATGCTCACAGTGACCATGCCCATCAACTATGCACTTGACAAGTACGTACTTCAGGAGGGGGCTCTCTCATGGCTCAGCCCATCGCTGGCAAGTGTTGATCTCAGTTTCCTGGGGCTTATAATGTTTATTGCAGTTATAGCAAGCGGCACACAGTTAGTTGAAATGGCTGTTGAAAAGTTTTCTCCTTCGTTATATGCGTCGTTAGGAATCTTTTTGCCACTTATCGCCGTGAACTGTGCCATCCTTGGTGGAGCGTTATTCATGCAGCAGAAAGACTTCGGCAGTGCAGTAACTGCTACTGTCTATGGCTTTGGTTCAGGTATTGGATGGTTATTGGCAATCGTTGGCATAGCCGCAATTCGTGAAAAAATCGCTTACAGCAACATTCCAGCACCTTTGCGAGGAGTTGGCATCACATTTATTATCACTGGACTTATGGGCATAGCGTTCATGAGTTTCTTGGGCATTAAACTGGGTTAAGACTATGATATTATTAGATACGACATTGACAGTATTTGCAAGCGCACTGATATTCTTAGTCATTACGCTTCTGCTTGTGATAATCCTGCTCGTAGCACGTCATTACCTCGTAGCTTCGGGCAATGTAAAGATCGACATCAACGATGGCACTAAGATACTTGACGTTGCCAGCGGCTCATCGTTGCTGAGTACCTTGCAGAATGAGGGTGTCATGCTCTCTAGCGCCTGTGGAGGAAAAGGCAGCTGCGGCCAGTGCAAAGTTCAAGTACTGGAAGGCGGTGGCCAAATTCTGCCGACGGAAACCGTCCACTTCTCACGCAAGGAACAGCAAGATCACTGGCGTCTAGGGTGCCAGGTTAAGGTCAAGGACAATCTCTCTATCCAGTTGCCTGCAAGTGTGCTAAGCGTGAAAGAATACGAGTGCACGGTAGTGAGCAACAACCTAGTATCGTCGTTTATCAAGGAATTCATAGTGGCCCTGCCAGAAGGCGAACACATGGACTTCATTCCCGGTTCTTATGCCCAAATACGTATTCCAGAATACAATATGGACTATGACAAGGACATTGATAAGGAGTCATTGGGAGAATACCTGCCTACGTGGGAGAAATATGACATGTTCTCGCTTAAGTGCCGTAATACCGAACCCACAATCAGGGCATACTCGATGGCAAACTATCCTGCCGAAGGTGACCGTTTCATGCTCACCGTACGCATTGCTACTCCACCTTTCAAGCCCAAAGAGCAAGGCCCAGGCTTCATGGACGTGATGCCAGGCATTGCCTCAAGTTATATTTTCACCCTAAAGCCCGGCGACAAAGTGTATATGAGCGGGCCATATGGTGATTTCCATCCTATCTTTGACTCTAAGAAAGAGATGATATGGGTTGGTGGTGGAGCTGGCATGGCCCCACTGCGAGCACAAATCATGCACATGACACGAACACTTAACACCCGTGACCGTGAAATGCACTATTTCTATGGTGCACGTTCACTGAGCGAAGTGTTCTACCTCGAAGACTTCCTTGAGATAGAAAAGGAATTCCCCAACTTCCACTTCCACCTTGCACTTGATCGTCCTGACCCGGCTGCAGATGCTGCCGGTGTGAAATACACAGCTGGATTTGTGGCACCAGTAATGCGTGATACCTATTTAGGTCAACATGAAGCACCTGAAGACTGTGAATACTACATGTGCGGACCGGCAATGATGAGCAAGACGGTAAATGACCTACTTGATTCACTTGGTGTTGATCCAAGCAGTATCCACTACGACAACTTCGGTTGATATCTAACAGATACTATAAATGAAAAGCCGCCAATGAGCATTAAACCTCATTGGCGGTTTCTATTGACTTAAACAATAAATACTCACACCACTTCCAGTAAAGCGTCAACCTGGGTGACAGTTGTGGCCCAACTGGTGCAGAAACGAATCACTGTATGGTACTCATCGTAGGCTGCAAACGAGTCAAACCCAACCTTACGGCTCAACTCCGGTAAACGAGCATTATCGACAATGAAGAATTGTTGATTCGTAGGAGAATCTATGTGCATTTCATATCCTTTCGCAACCATGCCTTCGCGCAGCATCATCGCCATCTCAACTGCATTTCGAGATATCTTATAATATAAGGTATCGGTAAAATCATCAGTTGGCGATGTCAACAGAGTGTCAAACTGAATGCCGAGCAGCCAGCCTTTGGCAAGCATTGCACCGCGCTGCTTGATTAGTCCACGAGGAATGGTCAGTTCAGGATTAGTCACAACAACTGCCTCACCAAACAATGCACCGACCTTTGTCCCGCCAAGATAGAAGACATCACATAACTGTGCCATATCCGACAATGAGACATCACAATAAGGTGATGCAAGCCCATAGCCTAAGCGGGCACCATCAACAAACATATAAAGGTCATACTTGTCGCATATCGTACGCAACTGTCTCAGTTCATCTAGGGTGTACAGTGAACCATATTCACTCGGGAATGAGACATATAGCACACGAGGGGCTACATAGTGCTCCCACCCAACCACGTCGCACTCAACCTTCAGCAAGTGAAGGTGACGCTCGAGTGCAAGAATGTCAATCTTCCCATTCGCCGCCTTCATGGGAACCACTTTATGTCCACAGCCTTCTATGGCACCAGCCTCATGCACGTTGATATGTCCTGTTGTAGGTGCTAAAACGCCCTGATTAAAGCGTAGAATAGAGTCAAGCACTATGGTGTTGGTCTGTGTTCCTCCCATCAAGAAATGCACTTCAGCGTCAGGAATTCCGCACATTATCCTTAATTTGGCACGCGCCGATTCGGTATATTCGTCCATACCATAACCGTCGTTTTTCTCAAGATTTATTGTTGATAGACGATTCAAAATATGAGGGTGAGCTCCCTCCATGTAATCACAACTGAACTTAAGCATAATCGTTTTTGTATTTTCGATGCAAATATAGTAATTTTGCGTTAAATACGCGAAATCAGCTTACACCTCAACAATAAAAATGAATTATTCTTTTTATTGAATTCGGTTTTCATTAATTTTGCAATAAAAATCTAATGTCTTTGGAAAATTATCTTGAACAACTCAATGAACAACAACGCGCCGCCGTCACCTACTGCGACGGTCCTCAACTCGTGATTGCCGGAGCTGGATCGGGAAAGACGCGCGTTCTTACTTACAAAATAGTCCATCTGCTTCAACTTGGTCTGCCACCCTATCGCATCATGGCACTCACCTTCACCAACAAGGCCGCCCGCGAGATGCGTTCTCGCATTGAAGCACTGGTGGGCACTGAAGTGGCGCGACAACTATGGATGGGAACATTTCACTCCATATTCTCCCGTCTTCTACGCAGCAATGCCGAGCGTATTGGCTTTCGCAATGATTTCACTATCTATGACGCCGCCGACTCTCGTTCTCTGCTCAAACTCATCGTTCGCGACATGAGCCTGGATGACAAGGAATATAAACCGGCATCACTGCAGGCGCATATAAGCAACATGAAAAACGCACTGATATCGCCTGATGATTACGAGCATCACAAAGGACTGCGCGATGATGACAATCGCTGCAAGCGTCCTATGACTTATGCAATATATAAAACCTACTGGAACAGGTGTCGTGTGGCGAGTGCAATGGACTTCGACGACCTGCTGTTCTATACCAACATTCTGCTTCGTGACTGTCCAGATGTACTGGAAAAATACCAATTAATGTTCCAGTACATACTCGTTGACGAGTATCAGGACACGAATTTCGCTCAGCACCTAATCGTGCAGCAGCTCAGCCGACAGCACAACCGGCTTTGCGTTGTTGGTGACGATGCACAAAGCATCTATTCGTTCCGCGGTGCAAACATTGAGAACATATTGCGTCTGAAGAACTCGTTTCCAGACCTTCAAACATTCAAGCTTGAGCGAAACTACCGCTCCACGCAGACCATCATCAATGCTGCCAACTCGCTGATAGAGAAAAATAAGCGTCAGATTGCAAAGCATATCTTTTCCGAAAACGCTCTCGGCCAACCTATTCCTGTAATACAGTGTTACAGCGACTATGAAGAAGCTTACGTGGTAGCCAACCAGATCACCTCACTCAAGGCGCGCACGGGCAATAGCTATGAAGACTTTGCAGTACTTTACCGCACCAACGCACAAAGCCGTGTGCTAGAGGAAGCTCTGAGCAATGGCGGACGACGTGACAAGCATGGAAACGTGCGCAATGCAATACCCTATCGCATATATGGTGGCTTGTCGTTCTATAATCGAAAGGAAATAAAGGATGCCATCAGTTATTTCCGCCTGGCCATAAACCCAAATGATGATGAGGCAATCCGACGCATCATCAACTACCCTGCACGAGGCATAGGCGATACCACGGTGGGAAAAATCCAGCACGTCGCCATGCAGCACGATGTGAGCATGTGGGAAGTCATCAACAATCCCGACACCTATCAGCTTGACGTGAACAAGGGCACATTGAAAAAACTTGAGTCATTCGCCACGTTGATTACAGGGTTTATAACGCTGAATAATGAAAAGAAAGATGCATTCACGTTGGCAAAGATCATCATTGAGCGCACCAAGCTGCTTTCAATACTCATGGGCGACAAGACACCCGAGAACATCAGCCGACAGGAGAACCTAACCGAACTTGTAAACGGTGTACACGACTTTGTCGACGGAAAACTTGAAGCAGGTGATGGAGACAACACCATGGGTGACTTCCTAGCCGAGGTATCGCTGCTCACCGACCAAGATATCGATGATGATACCGAAGGAGAGAAAGTGACATTGATGACAATTCACGCAGCCAAAGGACTAGAATTCAAGAACATTATCATCGTGGGACTGGAAGAAGACCTGTTTCCTTCGGCATTGTGTTTAGACTCACTTGCCGGTCTAGAAGAGGAACGACGTCTGTTTTATGTGGCAATCACCCGTGCCATGAATAATTGCGTGATAACATACGCCACGTCACGCTATCGCAATGGCATGACAAAGACCTGCACGGCATCTCGTTTTCTGAGAGACATTGACCCTCAATACCTGCAATTGTCATCTACAGGGTCTTCGCTAGGTGGCATTAACAAGCCGTCTCGACCCAAGTGGCATGATACTGATTTCAACGAGGAACGCACGAAATGGGTTAAAACCGATTTGCCTATTACTCGTGCAAGTGCTCATGCAACACCTCCGAAGCCACACACTGCCAATCCAAGCGCTACAAATGCAGGCAATAATGATTTCACGACCCATTCAGTCAACGAGGTAAGCGAAGGATGTATCATTCAGCATTCTCGTTTTGGGCAAGGGGTAATTACCGGCATCGACACATCGGGTGCCGAGGCGAAAATCGCCGTCAACTTCAGCGATGCCGGTCCACGTACTTTACTGTTGAAATTTGCCCGCTTCAAAATCCTGTAAAGTACAATAAAAAAAACAGGCGACCTCTCGATCGTCTGTCTTGGTGGGCGCTAACGGATTCGAACCATTGACCCCCTGCTTGTAAGGCAGGTGCTCTGAACCAGCTGAGCTAAGCGCCCGTTTTGCGGAAAAGCGATGCAAAGTTACTACATATTATCGACATGACAAAATTATTTGGCAACTTTTTTCCAAACAATGCTCTTTTTTTCATTTTAAAGAAAAAAGATGGTTTCTGTGTGAGAGCAAAAACCATCCATAATAATATATCTGATTTATTGAGCGAGGCGTAAACCCATCGTAGTGTAGCGGCCTTCCAGATCACACCAGTCACGAAATGAAACTCGACTGAGCCATATGCTATTAACAATACTGCCGCCACGAGTGACCTTGTAGATTCCAGTATCCGGACCTTGTGGATTAACTGAAGGAGAAACACTATAATAATTCTCGTCCCACCAGTCACTACACCATTCCCACACATTACCGCTCATGTCGTAAAGACCCAATTCATTAGGTTTCAGAGTTGCGACGGTTGAGTGCAATATACTGTGTTCTGATAGCTCCACCCCACTTCATTAAAATCGTTGCTGCCTGAATATAAATATCCATGGCTTTTTTTACCACCGCGAGCCGCAAATTCCCATTCCGCCTCAGTCGGAAGTCGGAACCCAGCACCAGTAAGCAGATTCAGTTCATCAAGAAAATCCTGAACATCATTCCAAGTGAGACATTCAACAGGTCGTTTAAAATCGACACCGTAATCAGAACTGCCTTGCACCCCGTTAAAGTGACTTGGATTGTTTCCCATTATAGCCATCCATAATTCTTGAGTGACTGTGGTCTGACCTATTACAAAATTAGAAACAGTAACTTCATGAGCCGGCTTCTCACAGTTATCGGCATATGGAAGCTGTTCCTCGGTAGCACCCATCATATATGTACCACCCAAAACCTCTATCATACTAAATGTGATACCATTAACTTTATATACAGTTACCTTCGGTTCAACTTTAAGTATGATATTGATAATCTTGTTAACGTCAGTTACATCGACAACATTATCGCCTGTAACGTCGGCATTGCCACTATAGTTTACCGAGTTATTAGTATTGAGAATAACGTTTATAGCAGCACTGACATCACTAACATCAACTATTCTATCACCATCCATATCGCCCAAAACCCATGACTCTGCCTCGCCCCAGCATGAAAGAGGCAAAGCAAACATCATAATTAACATGATAATTAATTTATTCATAACCGTTTAATCTAGTTGTTATTAAAACATTTGAATCAATTCACAAAATTATAAAAAAACTACCATAATGCCAAAACTAAGTAAAAAACACTCTTTTCATTCATCATAATAAACTTTTGCACCTATAATTAAATCCTCTCTCAATAATTATCGCTAATTTTGTAGTGAAAGATGAAAAATCAATAATTCCAGTAACCTAAATAAACATTATGATTATGACAAACTATGTTTTTCTTGCCGATGGTTTTGAGGAAATCGAAGCCCTGACAACAATCGACATCATGCGCCGAGCAGGCATGGATGTAACCACCGTTTCAATCAACCCTGAACTTACTGTAACTGGTGCACACAATGTAACCATCATTGCAGATGAACTCATTACCGACATCGACTTTAATGAAGCCGATTGGCTGATCCTGCCAGGTGGAATGCCTGGAGCATCAAACTTGCGGGCATGCGAACCACTGTGCAACGCCCTGCTCCGACACGATGCGGAAGGTAAAAGAATTGCTGCAATCTGTGCGTCACCCACTATAATCCTTGCCACTCTAGGACTTCTTAATGGTAAAGACGCGACCTGCTATCCTAGCATGGAGAATTATGATTACAATGTCAATTGGAACGATGACATGGTGGTGACAGCAGGTAATATTGTCACAGGACGCGGTCCTGCTGCTGCAAGCGAGTTTGCACTCACCATCGTCACAAAGACTTGCGGTGCAAATGTTGCCGATGAGGTTGCAGCAGGTATGCTATTGTAAATTGGGGTATTAGCCGATTGCTCGACTCGTACGAATACAATAAAAAAGATGAGGCAACGCATCTCACGATGAACTGCCCCACACATTGAATCAACTTCAGTTAGAGTGTTATGTTGCAAAATTATAATTATTTTGGGAAACGCCCAAAATAATTACCAAAAAATTTCTCTTATTTGCCAAAAATTAAGAAAAGTGCTATTTGCCTACTTGAAAAAGTAGGTCACTGAGACATTCCAACACCTGTTTTTAGCGATGTTCTCATCCAACAGGCGAGTACGAAGAGTTTCGCCTACGCTGAAATTATAGGAAGCCTGAATCTGCCAACGTCGAACAAGTTCGGCGCCAAGTCCCATTCTAAGCAATACGCTCACGGGGTGATAATCATTCACCTCACCCAAATTCTTGCCTACGAGGAACGAAAACGTAGGGCCGAAAAATACCATAGGCATTATCTTGTTTTCAACACCGTTGAGCTTATGATACTTAAACTTCAGGCTCAATGGCAAATCTATGTAGTGCATGCGACACAGCTCATTGCCATACCCCCCAGACGACCACACCTCATGGTCTCCATAATGTACTTTACCCGCACGCATGCTGTAAAGCAGCGAAGCATCAACGGCAAAGCCTACACCAGGGATATTCATTTCTCCTGTAATACCTGCCATGGGACCAAAAGCCTTATCGGTCGTCAGGAAATTATTTTGTTTGAAGTGAATGGAATTATAGTTCGCGCCAACAATAACGCCAAGACGAGTCTCAGTCTGTGCAAAAGCATGATTACAAGTCAGTATCGCCAAGGCAACAAGAAAAACACTTATACGTTTCATTATATTTCAACTAAAAAACCGCACAAAATTACTAAATAAAATTGAATTAAGCCTCATGTGGATTGGGGTTATCGCCCATATCAGCTGACATATCAAAACAAATAGGCAGCCGAGATTGTCCAGCAACGGTCTTTCCCCTTTATTTCGACTCCTTCCTGTTCGAGGCCAACTTGCTTAAAGGCTTCAGTTATTCCAATGCCATAACAAGCCTGAATCTGAACATGCTTGAGAAGTTCAACTCCAAATCCAACATCCCACGAAGTGAACATCGAACGGTTATCCCACTTGATATCATCAGATTCAGCACATAGGAATGAGAAATTAGGGCCAGTAAAAGCATAAGGCACAATTACATGCGACAGTGCCAGCAAATGCACGCCATACCGCAAATGTACCGGGACCTCAATGTAATCTCGCCTGAACGTGCGATCTTCATGTGAGAAAACATCATTACGATGACTATAAAGCAGAGAACCACTTAGACCGAAACCCAACGGCAGTCCCAAGTCCAGCTGTACACCTGCTGCATAACCTGTTCTGTTCTCACTTGTAAACGGAGATTCTTTAAGACTGAGCTTACTGAGAACCAAGCCGCCTTTAACGCCAAAACGCAGTTGTGCATTAGCACACAGTGGCAATATCGAAATCAGCGTGATTGCTATGATTAATTTCCTTTTCATTTTCTCATTTTATATTTCAGACGTCAAAACTAACTATAAATTTTGAATTATTCGGGGTTTTCACTCAACAAACAGTCAAAAATCGGCACATTTAATTATTTTTTTGACAAAATGATGTAACTTTGCTGAAATATTTTAGAAAATATGAGCAACAGTGTGTTTCATTCCAGACGTTATATAGCAATTATCATTGCTCTGGCCATAGCCCTTGTTATAATGTTCTGTTCGCGTGAGCGAAAGAGGTTCTGGACCGATGAAGGCATTATATGGACAACCGAGTATCATATAACCTACGAGTCTAACCGGCAACTTACCGATTCAATAACGGCTATTTTAACTGCTATCGACAACAGCGTATCTCCATATAACAAAGAGTCACTTATTACTCGGATCAACAACAATACGACCCAAGAAGCAGACTCTCTGTTCTGCAAATTATACAATGTTTCGCTTGCTATCAATTCAGGCAGTCAAGGATCATTTGATCCTACAGTGATGCCGCTTGTAAATGCTTGGGGCTTTGGCTACAAGACCGGTTCTCTTCCTTCTCAAAGACAGATTGACAGTCTGCTGACTTTTGTGGGAATCACCAAGACTCATCTTAAAGAAAAAACTATTATAAAAGAAGACCCACGTATCCAGTTCGATTTCAGCAGCATTGCTAAAGGGTTTGCATGTGATGAAATAGGGAGAATGCTCAAGCGAAACGGAGCTTCGAATTTTGTCATCGAGATAGGCGGAGAAGTGGTTGCTTACGGTGTAAACAGCCGAGGCGAAACCTGGCACGTTTCAGTAGATTTACCACAAGACGAAGACAGCGCAGTCAGCCACCAGCCCACCCTGATCCTTGGGCTTAGCAAACGAGCCGTAGCCACAAGCGGGAACTATCGCAAATTCAAGATTGTTGATGGCAAGAAGGTGTCACACATCATTGACCCGAAAACTGGACTGAGCAGCCAGAGCAATCTTCTCAGCGCCACTATCGTAGCACCCGACTGCATGACGGCCGATGCCTGGGCCACTGCCTGCATGGTCATGGGAACGGAGAGAGTAAAACAATTGTCCGACACTCATCAGGATCTCGGTATTATGACCATTACGGCAGACTCTTTGGGTAACTATGTAGTTTGGGCTAACGAGACTTTCACCAAGCTGGTGATACAAGTTCCCAGCCAATAATCCAAAGCAAATTCACAAGCCGAAATCCATAGTGCTTGTATTCTCTATCTATTTAATGATGACCAATTCGGATTTAAATTGTAACTTTGCAGCAATTTATAATGATAAATATATTTTCAATGAGAAAAATAGCACTTGCACTTACTGTAGTGACAATATATTTTTGGGGCAACGTGTGTTTCGCACAGGAGTCCATTGATGAAATAATAGTAACTGAATCAGATTCTTCAAGTGTAATTAGTGATGAAATTACAGATGAAGCCCCCCTACCAACACTAAGTCTTAATTCCTCACCCGAATCAACTTATGAGCCTCCTCACGGTTTTGACGTAAATTTCATGAAAAGCCGCACCAATCCAGCAGTAAAGCCCTACAAGTTCCTAGACGATCAGACGTGGGTAGGTATTCCCGTGTTCCTTTCAGGCCTTATTGCAAAAAGTGAAAAGACTGCTTTCCGTCAAGACTACAACAATCCAAATACAAAAATACGTCTTATCAAGTATAATTTTCACAATGAGATAGACAACTACACCCAGTACGTACCACTGGCACTCACCATCGGCCTGAAGATGGGCGGCTATGAGAGTCGCAGCGACTGGCCCAGATTCTGGGCGTCGGCAGCAACCTCGGCAGCCATCATGGCAGGATTTGTGAACGGCATCAAATATACTGCCAGTGAGATGCGCCCCGACGGCTCTACACGCAACTCTTGGCCAAGCGGCCACACAGCAACTGCATTCATGGCGGCCACGATATTGCACAAGGAATACGGCATGACGCGTTCACCATGGTTTTCAGTTGGAGCCTACACCCTTGCCACAGCCACGGGTGTGATGCGCGTTCTTAACAATCGTCACTGGATCAGTGATGTGCTCTCGGGAGCCGGCATAGGAATAATGTCGGTAGAGCTTGGATATGGCCTTATGGACTTGCTATTCAAGAATCGCGGTCTTCAACGTGGCGATATGAGTGTTTATCCTGATTTACGCACCAATCCTTCATTTTTTGCTATTTCGATGGGAATCGGTCTTGGCAACAAGAATCTTTATTTGCCGGCATTTAAATTCGACATACCCTCTGAAATCTTTGACGGTGAAGACATCAATGACGAAGACGTTCCACTTCACCTTAAGTTCCGCTCAGCCACTGTAGTTGGTGCAGAGGGTGCATATTTCTTCAATCCATATGTGGGTATCGGTGGCCGTCTGCGTGTCAAAGCTACCCCAATCAATGGATGGAGCGCATTTGCCTTGAGTGAGGAGCAAGAAATGCAGGAGTTCTTTAAAGACCCAATGCTCGACAATGCTGTGCGTAGCATACAAGCCACCATTGAAAGTGATCACATCACTGAGTTTGCCGCCGATGCGGGTGTCTATTTTAGCCTGCCATTATCGTCACGCTTCGCCATCGGTTCGAAGTTGCTTTTTGGTCGCAGTGTGATGGATGATATTGAAATCAGTGCCACCTATAAAGGTGAACAGATGGAGTTCAACTTTGAAAGTGATGATGACGAAGGAATGTTTGTCCCTAACGGCAATGTCATTGAGCATAAGTGGGACTACATAAATGTGGGTGCCAGTGACTCTTTTAAATTTGGTTCCGGGCTATCAGTCACCTATGCCCACAAGAATAATTTCTCGTGGCGTGTGTTCTGCGACTATGACTACTCTCGCAAGACATTTACTGCCACCTATCATCCATTGGGACTAATAGAAGGTTTATCCCCCGATATGATAACGCTGATGCAAATATTTGGCTGGGACATGACACAGCCAGCCGTTTCGAGTGTCAAAAAGTCGCTGCACCAGTGGGTGCTGGGTGGAGCTCTTTGCTTTTCTTTCTAACTGATAACAATTAAACTAGATTATATGATTAAAAGATTAATTTCATTAGTTGTCATCGCAACAGTTTTCACTATGGGATGGGGGCAAAACAGCTATATCCCGTATAAGACCTACGACGGTGAACACAAAAACGAGATTTCGGGTTATGTGATGGGTGGCAACAACGTTGTTACCGATGCATTTGGAGGACTTGAGGTTTCTTACATGCGTCACTTAACTCCACGCTGGCATGTGGGCGGAGATGCCCAAATGCAATTTGGCAAGGAGCTGTTTTCCATCGATGTTCAAGGTGGCTACCGACTACCTGTAAAATATGGAAACATCTCTTTCGATGCTAAAGTTATGTACAATTTCTATCACAAGTTTGGATTCCATGAGATGTCCTATAACCTCTCAGCTACTTGGGAGAGCGCCTACGTTGACTTTCGCCTTGGCGAGACACTGGTCCACTACCACAGCCACGTGTGGGGCATGGGATGGGGATATACAGAGACTCCTCTGCTCACCTTTGGCTTTGGAGCGAACATACGTCATCGCAACAATCCCTGGAACTTGGGATTGTTCTTCCGTAACTACGACGATTTCTATTACGAAAACTGGAACATCAACTGGGGCATCCGTTGGTATGCCAAGGTTAAGCAGCGTTGGAATCTCTTTGGAGAGTTCAATATTCGCCCCGCCGGTAGTTTGAGCCAGCTGGCTAGTAAATATGAGGGTTCTGTAAAACTAGGTTTGAAATATAAATGGTAACAATAACTATGAAAGCTAAATATATATTTATCGCAGCTTTGGCTGCTGTGGCAATGCTCAACTCCTCATGCGAGAAAGTTAGCCCCCAAGGTGTGCTCATGGGCAACACTGCTGTTGAGGATCGCGTGGAAATGTCCTACAAATATTATAGGGAAAACAACATGGAGCAGAAGTTCGACTATGATCTGCAGGATTTTACCGAAGATGGATACTCATTCCTAGTTGGAGCCGACAGTCACGTCACCACCGACCTGGGACGCATGAACGAGATGTTCCAGATAGGTCTTGACAATGACGACCTTTTCTTTTGCCATTTAGGCGACATCGCCGACACTAAGCCCGAATACTACATTAATCTTCAGAATTGCATTTTTGAAGCCAAAGCAAAATATGTAGAGAAGTATTACTACTTTGATGAGGATACGAGAGAGTACTACCGCAAGGACGCCAAATACCCGCTCCCTAAAGAGTATCAAGACATCCAATTCCCATTCTTTCCAGTGGTAGGCAACCACGATCTCACTCATAACGGCTGGGCTCTATGGAGCAACATCTTTGGCTCATCGTTCTACGAGTTTGACATATATGTTGGAGATGATGATAACGGAGAATCAGTATACGATCATTTCATCTTCCTCGACACAGCCAGCGGCACGCTTGGAAAGCTGCAGGTTGACCTTATTGAACAAGGTGTGCTTGATGGTAAAAACTATTTAAATTACCGCCACACATTCATCTTCAGCCACACCAATATCTTCCTGCCACAAAATATGCAGTTTGCATCCACATTCCCACGCGAGGAAGCTTACTTCCTGCTTAAACAGTTCGACGAATGGAATGCGTCGATTGTATTCTGCGGACATGTGCACAAATGGGATGAGCAAATTTTCAACGCGGTATACTTCCTTACTCTTGACTCGATGAGCGAGCGAAACAGCCCAAATCCAGGCGACTACCTCGTGCGCGTGAAAATCGACAAGGAAGGAGCCGTCGAACTGGAAAAGGTGCACATGAACTATGTGGCAAAGAAATAATAAGCATATGAACGACAACAGCTTTTCACCAATAGGCGTTTTCGATTCGGGATTCGGAGGACTGTCAATCCTGCGCGACATCCGCCGGCACCTGCCACAGTACGACTACATTTTTCTCGGCGACAATGCTCGTGCTCCTTATGGAGTGCGGTCATTCCAACTTGTCTATGAGTTTACGCTCGAAGCCGTTAAGTACTTGTTTGCACAAGGTTGCCCTTTGGTGATCCTTGCCTGCAACACTGCCAGCGCCAAGGCATTACGCAACATTCAGCAACGTGACTTACCGCTAATGGATGCATCAAGACGCGTGCTGGGTGTCATACGCCCCACTGTCGAAGCAGTAGAACCAATCACCCACACCGGACACATTGGCGTCTTTGGAACACCCGGCACCATACAGAGCCGATCCTATGAGATAGAAATCAACAAACTACATCCCGAATACAAAGTATTCGGCCATGCCTGCCCCATGTGGGTGCCATTGGTGGAAAACAGAGAATTTGACAGTCCGGGAGCCGACTACTTTGTCAGAAAAGACATCGATGCACTTCTTGCCCAAGATTCTGATATTGACACAGTTATTCTAGGCTGTACACATTATCCCTTTCTTGTACACAAGATAAAGGAGTATTTGCCTTCGCACATCAAGCTCATTTCACAGGGCAATATCGTAGCCGAAAGCCTCGACGACTATCTCCACAGGCATAGTGAAATGGCGGCACGGCTTTCAACCAACGGTTCATGCCGATATCTGACCACCGAGGATGCAGAGCGCTTCTCGCATACAGCCAGCATATTCACAGGCGAAAAGGTTACTGCGACCCACGTCACAATTTAAAAGGTCACAACTATTTTTATTGATAATAACGAATCCCGCTGTTTATTAGTACTCAGCGAGAAACATCCTATTGTCGGGAAGAATTCCAAATAAAAACTCTGGCAATCAGGGATTGTATAGGTCGTGGTCGTAGAAATCGAGAATCTGCTGAACGTTGCGATAAGCAAGCGCTGCTGGCCCGTCTGGCTCCAATTCGATTGCCTGCAGGTAGCTGTTGAGAGCCTGTCGAAAGTTTCCCAGCTGCCGATAAGCATTTCCACGAAGGTAAAAAGCATGAGCGAGGACGAGCGAATCGGTGGAATGAGCAGTCAAATCGTCGAGCGCGCCAATCGCCTCGTTGAGCCGGCATTGCTCAATCATTGTCTTGATATCTGAAAAGTCAGCCATGATACATGAAAATTTGATTGCAAAATTAGGCAAAATCGGTGAAATAATAGTTACCTTTGCAACAGAAATAAATATGCAACTAAAAAAAGAACAACATGAATACAGAACGACTTGGACAGATAAAGAACCTCATCATGTTGGCACTTGCCGACGGTAAAGCCTCGGAGAGCGAACTGGCTGTGATTGCCTCGATTGCCTCGCGAGAAGAACTCACACAGGAAGAACTTGATGACCTGCTCGAACACCCCGACAAAGTAAAAATCCATCTACCCGAAGATGAGGGACAGAAACTTCTTTACCTGGAGGACATGGTTGGGCTCATGATGATTGACGGTGAACTCAACGACCAGGAGCTGGCAATGTGCAAGCTCTATGCAATGGCGTTGGGCTTCGAGCCTACAACAGTGGAAAAGATGGTTCTCGACATTGCCGACAGGCTAAGCGAAAGCGAGAATGAGGACCTGTGCCACGACAACGCGTAAGAACATAGTCAACGGATAGACCGTTGAGTAGGCTACCGACGGTGCATCGTTCCCAGAAGTCCGGTTGGCATAAGCCAATGCGGGCGGATCGGTATTGGAACCGGCAATAAGCCCCATAAGGATGCAGTAGTTGAGCTTGAACTTTCCTCTACCAAGAGTGACTACAATCATAAGCGGCACGAAAGTAATCAGAAATCCATACAGCACCCATTGCAATCCCCGCGCATTCAGCACCGAGGCAGCAAAGTCTGCGCCAGCAGCGATACCCACAGAGGCGAGGAACAGGCAAATGCCCAGTTCACGCAAGAGAAGGTTGGCGCTTGAACTTGTATAGGTGACAAGCTTCAACTTGTATCCATAACGACCAAGCAGAATAGCCACAATAAGCGGTCCTCCTGCAAGTCCCAGTTTCACCGGCACCGATATTCCCGGAATTGCCAAAGGAATGCATCCGAGAAGAATACCCACGAAAATTCCGATAAACATCGTGAACAGATTAGGCTCGTCAAGACGCCTCATCGAGTTTCCGAGTTTTTCGGCCAAGCGGTTTATGTCGTCAATGTTGCCCACGACAGTAAGGCGGTCACCGACCTGCAACGCCAAATTGGGGCTTGCCATCAGGTCGAGGCCGGCGCGGTTCACGCGCGTCACATTCAACTTGAAGCCCTTGCGCAGCCGCATCGACCCCAACTTGCGTCCGGAAAACTCACTCTTGGTGACAAGGATGCGGCGACTGACCACGGGCGCAGGGTCGGCTTCCCAGTTCATGTCGACCTGCGGCCCTACGAAAGCATCAAACACTTCTTCGTCCTGTACCGACATCACTATCAGCAACAGGTCATTCTCTTCAATGAGGGTCTCGCTCTTGGGAATAATCACATCCCCATTGGCTCTCTTGATGCGTGAGATTACGAAATTATGGTCGATAATAGCATGCAAGCGGCGTATAGACCGGTCAACGATGAGCTTATTGGTAACCCTATAAGTGACCACATGAGGCTGAAGCAATGATTGGTTGTTGTCGTCCTCAATGGATTTTGCCTCTTTCTCCACATTAATGCGGAAAATGGCCTTCACCACTATCATAGACAGAATAATGCCCACAACACCCAACGGGTAGGCAGCGGCATAACCCATAGCCATCGACTCGTTGAGCATATTAGCCGACTCGCCATGGGTTTCAATGAGGGTCTGTTGTGCCGCACCGAGGCCAGGGGTATTTGTAACAGCTCCCGACATGATTCCCACAATATCGGTAATCGACACATTGCCCGCAGTGAAATAAACTGCCAAGGCGACAGCAACGTTCAACACAATCAGGAGTACTGCCAAGCCATTTAGAACCAGGCCACCCTCCTTGAACGACGAGAAGAACGAAGGACCCACCTGCAGACCGATAGAAAAAATGAACAAGATTAGTCCCAGTTCCTGGATGAACTTTAATGTATTATGATCAATAGACAAGCCCAGATGACCAGCGAGAATGCCAACAAACAACACGAAGGTGGCACCTAGAGAGATACCCGCAAATTTCACTTTGCCAAGTATTACTCCAATTGCTATTACCAACGAATAAATGAAAATGGCATGAGCGACCCCATTCCCTGTGAACAATTCGATGAGCCAGTCCATAATGAAATTCAAATTAAATTCAACAAATCGAGCGGATTATGAATAATCGTGCCCGCATGATACTCAACGAGTTCCTTCTCGGGACGGAAACCCCAAGTGACACCCACTGAATCGACACATGCTCGACGGGCAGTCTCCATGTCTACGCCCGAATCTCCGACATAGATTACCTGTGCCTTCGGTACGCGCGCCTTGGCAAGAATGGCAAAGACAATCGATGGGTCAGGCTTGACATTCACTCCTTCTCGCTGACCTTCAACTGCAACAAAGTTGAAATCGGGGAAAAAATGCGAAATAATAGCCTCTGTAGCATCCTGATACTTATTGGAAGCAACCGCTATGCTGATATTTTGATCGGTAAGATCATTCAGAATTTCCATAATGCCATCGTAAGGCTTCGTGCAATCGCAATTGTGCTCGTCATAATAACTGCGAAAATCCTTAAGCAACTTAGTGATGACTTCATCGTTGCGATGCTCTTCCGGAATAATTCGGGAAATGAGTTTCCTTACACCATTACCCACAAAAAACCGATAACTAGCAATGGAATGAGTAGCAAAGCCATTCTTCTCAAGAGCATAGTTGGCAGCATGCCCAAGGTCCTCAATAGTATTGAGCAAAGTGCCATCCAAATCAAATATAACCAATTTCTTCATATATACAGGATTAATCAGAATGGATAACCAACAGAGAAATGAAACTCACTGTCACGCGAGAAACGAGGATTAATTAAAGGCCAATGTTCTTGTCCGCTGGCTGGATTATGGGCCTTCATACCCATATCTACTCTCAGCAGGAAATAGGTGAAGTCGAGTCGGATACCCAAGCCATAAGCAGCTGCAAGTTGTTCGTAAAACTTGTTGAACTTAAACACGCCACCAGGCTGATCCTCATAGGATCGTATAGTCCAAATATTACCAACGTCAATGAAAGCACCAAACTCAATTACCCAGAACAACTTTGCCCTGAATTCAACATTGGCATCAAACCTTATATCTCCGCACTGATAGATAAAGCTGTTCATAGAGGCAGAAGCATCGAAACTGCCTGGCCCAAGAGAGCGCACCCCCCACCCTCTCACACCATTTGCTCCACCAGCATAAAAACGTTTCTCAAATGGAAGCACCGTACTATTACCATAAGGAATGGCAATACCAGCACCCACATGGAAAGCGATTGAACTTCGTGAGTCAAAATAATGTGTGAGAGAATAGTCTCCTTCGGCTTTCACATATTGTGAATAACGAATACCAAATACTTTATAGCTATCGTCAGCTTCATGATGCTGTCCAGACATTTTTGAGATACCATAAAGTAAGTTACCGGCAGTCTCGGCCGCTGCACGCCAAGTGTAGACATTTCGCTGGAAGCTGGAAGATAGCAATGTACTAGGATGCTTATTAGTCTTGTAGAAGCTGTATCCCATGCGCATAATGAAGTGGTCTTCATAGGAATACCGCAACAGAGGATTAGCAATACTGTCAAGGAAATTAGAGCGACTTTTAGGCAAATAGACATAATTCATGTCAATCAGGTTGAATGTATGCCGCATAGTATTCTGCCTTTCACTCCAAACATATCTCCAAGCAGCACCTGCAATGATGCGCGTATATTCGGGGCGCTCCTGATAGTTAAAGCTTGTAGCCAACTCAGTACTTGCCAAAATTTTCTTCTTGAAGTCACTCTTCAGGAAAGGAAACTTGAATTTAGGGAAAGTAATACCCACTTCTCCTGCATATTCCGAATAGTTGTTATTAATAAGTCCACTGAGATCTCCTGACAGGCGCTCGTAACTCATCCTGAACTTAGCATTAAGCAATTCCGAACCCTTGAAAAGATTACGGTGCTTATAATCAAGCCCAATACCAAATCCAAGATCTCCTTCACTATTTGTACCTTCAAGAGAAACACTGACAGCCTGTGAGCGGTCACGTTGAAGAAGGACATAAGCATCGAGCCAAATCTTGTCATCAACAAGTCCAACCGGCTGAATATCAATGTTGATGAATTTCACTATACCCAATCGTCCTAATGCTCTGTAAGTCCTGTTAACGTCTTCAGCGCTATAGACAGAACCACTTCTAATATAATTACATTCATCAATCTCGCTACAGCGTAAATAATGGTCATTTGAGTCGGAAAGAATAATCAGGTCTCCATAGTAGGTAGTATCAGGAGCCGAGTATGTATCACGCATTTCAATTGGGTCATAATTGGTAACGTAAGTTACATTCCTGACATAAAACGGTTTATGAGATGTGTAATATGGCATCCGCTCAGTCTGATATGGATCACGTGTGTTCAATGTTATATCTACAGCGCGGCTCCCTTGGGCAGTGTCGGCAATAAATGTTATATACTCTTTGGAAAAAGCATAATATCCACGGTTTCTCAAATTATCAGTAATCGTCTGACGCCAAGCATCAAGCTTATTATGATCAAGCAAATTGCCCACTTTTATAGGGAAAGAAGCAGAATCGGCAAGCACCTCATGTCTCAGAGTGTCGTCAGGTATATCGTAACTTATTGATAAAATATAGTAAGGCTCCCCAAGAGAAATGTCGTAGTCAACCCTAGCTTTTTTCTTGGCAGAATCGGCATCTACTCGATAGGTCACCACATTATTCATGTAGCCACGGTTTCGAAGAGCAGAATGCAGCTGATGGGCGCTGGACTCAGTAAGCGTAGAATCGTAAATCACCGGCGCAGTCCCAATGCGTTGTATCCATCGGTTCAACCATTTAGTGGAATCATGCCCGCTCATATTATAAAGAGCCAGTTGAAGCTTCAAACCACCCAAAACCCTGTGATTTTCGGTCTGCCGCAAATAATTAAACAAGTCGGCTTTCACGATATTCTGCACAGTATCGGGCAGGTTGATACGCACCCTGTCAAGCAAGAGTTTTCCCTGCGGCACATGCCTCGTACTGGAACAAGCCGCCAGCAATAGGATGAATGATAAAAAAGTTACAATAGCCGCCACACGTGTAGCGGTGTGACGGCTATGTATATCACGAAAAGACATTTATCGACGTTCCTGGAAATTAGTCTGATTTTGGTCTAAGATTGTTTTAAATTCAGGATATCTACGAAGGAGTTTAAGATTTACATAAGGATCCTCGTTGATATTCATTTCATAAAGGCTTCCATAACCATTAGCCAAAGCACTGCGCAGGTATTCAACAGCCATCTTGGCATCTTCATCTGTGCCAATATCGCTCATGAGTGCTGCTGCATAATAATAAGTCAAGCCTCCTGGAAGTATTCCATCTTGAATTATCTGCTTAGCCCAAGCGCGAGCTTCTTCATCCCGTCCAATCTCATGCAAAGCAAAACCTTTCAAGCTATACATGTCACTTCCCGACAAGACAACTTTCTCAAAATCAGCAAGAGCCAAGGCAGACATGTTCAAGCGGTACTTATTAATCCATCCACGCAGAAGCAAAGCTTCGGGATTAGAGGAATTTGCCATGAGTGCAGAATTTACACAAGAAACTGCATCATTATCTTTATGCTGCTTCAACAAAATGCGAGCTTTAGTAAGTAAAACAGCAGTATTTGATAAATTCTTTGCCAACGCCTCATTCAACACAGCTATGGCATCGTCAAAGTTATTGCCTCTTCCACGGTACTGAATAATATCGGCCTTAAGAGCGTAATAATCCATTTCATCGGGAGCGAGAGCAATAGCCTTGTTTATATTGCTGAGGGCATCATCCCACTGAGTGAGTTCATGCTGGCACTTTGCGGCATAGTAGTAAATAGAATGATAGTCATAAAGATTGTTCAAAATGATACTCTTCAAATCCTTCAAAGCCTGTCCATAGTGCTGGTGCCGCATTGCAATCATGGCACGGACATAGTAGAATGTTCCAACTCTTGGAGCCTTATCGTAGCTGTTTGCAAGAGCATCCATGACTGCGTCATAATGAGTGTCACTCATTTCCACCAATGCATTCAGTGCATCATTGCTGTCAGTTCCAACGCTCAAAGCCGAGATAAGGTCTTGGGCTGCGGGTTCATACTGCTCCATCATCATAAGCACATTTGAACGATTGATATAAACTTGAGGCTCTGCTGTGAAGAGCTCTACTGCCCGATCAACATAGCCTGCAGCCTTCTCATAGTTATTACGAGACACTTCAATCTGAGCCATACCATACATGGCATCATAACTGAGAGGATTGTCTCGCAGAATGATTGCATAGTTACGTTCGGCCGCTGTAAGATCTCCTACTTTGTAACTTGCCTTGGCTAACATGTCGATAGTTGGCATCGAGTTTTCGTTAAGCAGAAGAGCCTGCCGCAAAGCCTCTAACTCATTCTGATATTCAGCCTTAGCATCATAGAGAGTAGCCAGAAGCATGTAGCTGTCGTAACGCAGTTCTTTTTCCTTATTGGGAATTGCTGCAATCACCATCTTAGCATCCTCAATGGCTTTGTCATATTCACCATTGTAATAAAGTTGGTTAGCACGGGCAAAACGGGTGTTGTAGTCACTCGGATCTTTGTCAAGAGCCTTGTTGTATACACCCATCACTGCTTCATTTATGCGATTTCTGACGCGAATATCATCGTCAGACAACTGTGCTTTCATCACCATTGGAGTTACCAACAGCATAACCAGCACTACGCATTTAAAAGAAAACAATTTTCTCATCATATCTTATCAATTTTATTTATAGTCAGTTTAAGTTCTGCCAATCTAGTCAATAGCGATTCCATCAAATCGAGCCTCAGCATATTTGCACCGTCACTCTTGGCGATGAGAGGATTTTCATGAGTCTCAATAAACAACCCATCGGCACCTACAGCAATCGCAGCGCGGGCAATGGTCTCAATAAACTCCGGTTTTCCTCCTGTAACTCCTGCTGTTTGGTTTGGCTGTTGCAGAGAGTGTGTAACATCTACGATGACTGGAGCATATTTCTGCATTACTTTTATGCTGCGGAAATCAACCACCAAATCCTGATAGCCAAACATAGAACCACGCTCAGTAATAGTCACGTCACTTCCACCTGCGCTTCGCACCTTGTTGACGGCATGTTCCATGGCTTGAGGAGAAAGAAATTGTCCTTTCTTAATATTAATCATTCGGCCAGTCTTAGCTGCAGCAACAAGTAAATCGGTCTGTCTGCAAAGGAACGCTGGAATCTGTAGTATATCCACAAATTGAGCTGCCATATCGGCTTCATCAGGAGTATGTATATCGGTAAGAACGGGTATTCCAAACTCCGTTCCTACTTTTTTCAAGATGTTCAAGGCTTTCTGGTCTCCAATTCCAGTAAACGAATCAAGCCTCGAACGGTTAGCCTTCCGATAGCTACCCTTAAACACGTACGGAATGCCCAGCCGCCGCGTGATCTCAGTCACATGCTGGGCTATTCGCATGGCCATTTCCTCTCCCTCGATTACGCAAGGTCCTGCGATAAGGAAGAATTGTCCATTTGCCGATTTAAGTGTATCTATCATTCTCTTTATCATCATTATTTCGATGCAGAAGCATCAATTGCATGAATAATCGAACAAGCCACCATTGCAGCAGTCTCGGTGCGCAATCTGGATGCCCCAAATGTAACAGGAATATATCCCACGGCCTTTGCCTGATTGATTTCCTCCTGCGAGAAATCGCCTTCAGGTCCTATCAGAATGGTCACATCACTTCCGGGTGTATAGGCTTTGGCAAGATCCACGCGCTCATCACATGGCAACGTAGGATCGCAATAAGCTATAAACCGCTGACCATTATTCGGCTCATTGAGGAAACCAGCTATTGGCGTCAGTTCATCAAGTTGCGGAAGTGTAGCCTTCAACGACTGCTTCATGGCTGAGACCATGATTTTTCTTAGCCGCTCACTCCTGAACTGTTTACGTTCTCCATTATGACAAGACAAGGGAATAATGCGGTCTACCCCTATCTCGGTACATTTTTCCAACAGCCACTCGGTGCGGTCGGTATGTTTAGTTGGAGCAACAGCAATCGCAATGCGATGACCCCAGCTAGGTCTTTCTTCTCGAACGTTAACTATATCTACCGAGCACCCTTTATTGCTGGCAAAGGTAATTTGACAATCAAAACACTTACCTTTTCCATCAACAACCTGAATCATATCACCTTCACCAAGTCGAAGAACACGCACACAATGATTCGACTCATCTTCGGTGAGTTTCAAGGTCTGAGCAATATCGGGGCAATAGAAACGGTTCATTATTTCTCTCTCACGTGCTTATACTTGAACAGGAACATGAACGAAACGGCAACCACCAGAGCAAAGCTTGCAAAGATGTACCATGCAGTGCTCCAGCTAGTCGGAGTGTTACCCACCAGGAAGCCGTCATCGGTCCAGTGGCACAGGCTGTTGACAATAGCTCCTGCAGCCAAGGTTCCGATTGTGGCACCCAAGCCATTGGTCATCAACATGAACAGACCCTGGGCCGATGCCTTGACATCTGGAGCGCATTCTTTATCTACAAAGATGCCGCCTGAGACATTGAAGAAGTCAAACGCAACACCATAAACCAGGCAAGACAGAACAATAAGTATAACACCCGGGAAGGCGGGGTTGCCAGCACCGAAGAATCCGAATCTTAATACCCAAGCAAACATGGCAATCAGCATCACGACCTTAATTCCATAACGCTTGAGGAAGAACGGAATCAACAAGATGCACAGGGCCTCGGCAATCTGAGACAGAGAAACCAGCATGGTGGCGTTATTAGCACCGAAGGTATCGGCCATCGCGGGATCACTCTTAAAATGTGTCAGATATGGAGTGGCAAAACCGTTGGTTACTTGCAGCGACATACCCAGCATAGCCGAGAATATAAAGAACATTGCCATCTTTTTGGTTTTGAAAAGCTTGAAGGCGCTTAAACCCAACTGCTCGGCCAAAGACTGCGATTCCTTCTTCACAAGTTTACACTGCGGCAAGGTCAAGCAGTACAAGAACAAGATAATGCTCAACAATCCCGACACCATGAACTGCATGTAGGTGTATTGGAACTTGTCGGCATTTTCGCCCAAAGTAAAGCCAAGACCGCCGTCGTCAAAAACAGCGCAGTTTACAAACCACATCGTGCAGATGAAGCCGATGGTGCCGAACACACGGATAGGCGGAAAATCCTTCTCGGTATCCAAGCCGTTGTCTTTGAGGATAGTGAACGCCGTCGTGTTCGACAAAGCCAGCGTGGGCATATAGAAAGCCACACTAAGCGTATAGATAGTAATGAACGCCACTTTGTCTGGCATGGGGTTAGTCATGCCCATGTAGGCCAGAGCTATCATTGCCGTACCTGCAACCAAATGGCAGATGCCCAGCAAGCGCTGCGGCTGAATATATTTGTCAGCAACAATACCCATGAGCGTGGGCATGAAAATCGACACGATGCCCTGAATGGCATAGAACCATGAAATTTCGGCCCCCATGCCGGCACGTCCCAAATAGTTTCCCATGCAGGTGAGGTAAGCTCCCCAGACAGCAAACTCCAGGAAGTTCATCACTATCAGTCTTAGCTTAATGTTCTTCATAACAAGTATCTTTTATATCATTTTAAATTCAATATCGGCAATTTGGCCACAAAGGTACGAATTTTCTTAATGTTTTGCCATTTTTGAGGCAATTATTTTTTGAATTTCGGCTGCACGCTCATATTCTTCACTGTCCACGTAGTGCTGAAGACGCTCTTGCAGACGCTCAATAGACAACTCCTCATCATTGTGGGAATCGGCTGTTCTGATGGGCTCTCCGTCATCTCCGGCAACGTATCCGGCCTTTTCTACAATCTGCTCATGAGCAAAAATAGGAGCTCCCGTGCGAAGCGCAATGGCAACGGCATCACTTGTGCGGCAGTCAAGTTCGGTAGAGACGGCCTCACTGCTCAGATGCAAACGAGAGAAGAACACTCCATTGTCGAATTTATATATTTCTACACGTTCGGGCATTATGCGGAAAGCCTGAAGAACACTTCGGAACAAATCATGAGTGATGGGACGAGGCGGGATGACTCCCTCCAGCCGCATTGCTATCGCCTGAGCTTCGGTAGTGCCAACCACCAGCGGCACTATTCGCTCGCCATTCTTCTCTTTCAACAGAAGGGCATAGGCATTGTGGGAATACGCATTTCTTGTAATGCCAAGTACTTCCAATTCAACTAAATCCGTGTTAGTCATTAAATCTTTTCTTTAAGGTTGGTTTTTCCTTTATTTTGAACCGACAATCATTCCGCTTCCGAAACACAGGTGTCGGTTTTCATCGTAAATTACAGCATATTGACCTGGAGCAATTCCCTGAACATCACTCTCGCTTTCGAGCAACCATTCACGATCGGAAATGCGGGTAAAGTTGGCATTCATGAATACTGGCGTATGGCGATTCTTGAAAGTCACCTTTACCAGCGAAGTCACATCATCCCATGGACATCCGCCTATGAAATGCATTTCATCGAGATGTAATGTACGTCCATATTGCTTTTCTGTGCCATACCCTCCCGAGACATAAATTATGTTCTCTTCCACATTCTTTTTAACCACATACCACGGTCCCCCGCTCAGACCAAGCCCCTTGCGCTGGCCTATAGTATGGAACCAGTAACCTCGATGTTCGCCGAGTTTCCTGCCGGTCTCGATTTCTATAATCGGACCTCGTCGCTCCCCCAGATAGCGGCGGATAAAATCATTATAGTTTATCTGTCCTAGGAAGCAAATTCCCTGACTGTCTTTGCGAGAGGCATTTGGCAGGCGTACTTCCTGTGCTATGCGCCGCACCTCCTCCTTTGGCAAGTTGCCGATTGGGAAAATCAAGTGGTTGAGTTGCTCTTGAGTAATCTGGGCGAGGAAGTCGGTCTGATCCTTTACGGGGTCTATTGCAGTGGCTAAATACTTTCGTCCATCTATGATATCTGTAGTGGCATAGTGTCCGGTTGCCGTCAGGTCAAATTCCTTGCCCCAGCGCTGCTCGAAATAGCCAAATTTAATCATGCGGTTGCACATCATATCGGGATTTGGCGTCAATCCCGCTTTCACTGTGCGCAAGGCATATTCCATCACGTTGTCCCAGTATTCTTCATGCAGAGAGACAACGTCAAAGGGCAATCCATATTTGCGCGCAATTAGAGTGCACATCTCTATGTCTTCATCGGCCGAGCAGTCTCCCTCGTCAATGTCGAGGCCGATGCGGATGTAGAACAAGTGCAAGTCTTCGCCCTGCTCCACCAGACGGTGCACCACCACGGCACTGTCGACGCCTCCTGATATCAATACAGCTATTGCCATCTTCTCAGTTCTCAGTTCTCAGTTTTCAGTTTTTCAGTTACAAGTAAACAAGTAGACAAGTAAACAAGCGTTTAGTTACAAGTTACGAGGCTTGGTTCTTGGTTCTCGCCTATCACGCTTTCTCCAGCACCTCATCGTCGGCATTGTCGTCAATCAGGTGTGCGCTGATTATATAATCAAGCGAAATCTTTCCAGGTCCGGCAAGCAGCAGGTAGATGAATATGCCTATGAACATCACCGGATAACCAGGCTGGAAATTAAAGAACGGATTAGCAACATTGCCTTGCGACGACAGGATTACACTCTCTGCAACACACATGATCACCAACGGGGGCAATATTGCCAGACGCATGAGCAACCCGAGAATGATGAACGTGGCGCACAGCAGCTCAATCACCATCAGCACCGACATCGATGCCTCGGGCGAAAGTCCCATGAAGCCATGGAATGCCGGTACGATTTCCTCAAAGTGAAGCATCTGACGAATGCACAGCTCCAGAAACATAACCCCTGTGAAAAGGCGCAGGAACAGGCGCGACAGATTGCTATATGTGTAACCTACACAGTAAAAAAACAGTTTCTTCCACATGGTTGTATAGTTATCAGTTTTCAGTTTTCAGTTACAAGTAAACGAGTAGACAAGTAAACAAGCATTTCGTTACAAGTTACGAGGCTCAGCTCTTGATTCTCGGTTCTTGGTTCTTGGCTCTTACTCTATCGCCTGTTTAAACTCGGCAATAGTGATGTTCTTGTTCATAATCTTATGTTCGGCATCAAGCATATAGCATGACGGCATCATGCGCACGTCAAGTTTTGATGTCAGATTCGAGGAATAGCCTTTCACCCAGCCATCGGGCAACGATGCCGCCCAATCGCTCGAAGGCTTTCCGTCGTAGATGCACATAACCCTCACCTGCCCTTCATCCATCAGGCGGGCCAGGTTCACGTCGGTTGCCAGACGGGTACGGCCTATGCTGCTGTCAACGCTTGAATCCATGAACACGAGCAGCAGCACGTTGCTCACCGGCACATCCATCAGCTTCATCTTCTGATCGGTCACGGCATCCACGTAATCCAGTTCAAGGGTCATGCCCTCCTGACAGGCGGTCATGCGGCCTATCTGCTGCTGGTAATACTCACGTTCTTCCTTCTTCAGCACCGTGGCTGCGGCCAGCGAGCGGGCAAACTCCACATACACCTCGTCGCTCCAGTAGTCGGCATACGGGCCATAGAGCACCGCCTCAGCTATGCGACCCACCTTGCTCAGGTTCTCCGCATTGCTGCGCAGCTTGAACATGAAGTCACGCACGCTCGACAGCACCACCGTGCGATGTCCGAACCTAAACACATCGACATAGTCGCGGAACGTCTTCACAAGCGATGCATCGTTGGTGATGGGCTTTGTCAAGTCGAAACCATCCCAGAAATGCATCATCACATAGTTCGACCGGCTCTCCAGCGACGTACACGTGTCGGGGGCCTGCGGATAGCTGAACAGAGCAGGGACCTCATCTTGAGCTACCATGGTCGCGCAATGGACTGTAAAAAGCGCAATTACGAGAACCTTTATGAAATTCAGTCTTTTCATTAACAATCTATTTACCTTAAAACAAGCAAAATTAGTGCAAATCGAACACAATACAAAATAAAAAACTTGTTTTTTGTTTTTATTGTTGAGGTGCAGCCTGATTTATCCAACATTACTGCAAGTTCAGCGCAATACAAAATTTTTAGCAGCAAATAAATTGTTTTTCCACTTTTTCCGATTTTTCCACAGTATGCGTGAGAATGACAAGAACGGAGAACAGATTCTAGCAACTCGTAGCTCGTTTTATCCAAACACATTGTGAGTGCCAGCCTATGGCGTTCAAAAGAGTGTCCCTCGAAGAGCGAACACTTTTATATAATGTAACGATGACCCGTCAGATTACTTTACATCTAATGTAGATTCAAGCGGATGAAAGGAGATTGAAAATGACTAGAGAAGAAACAAATAAAAAACTTTCCGACAATGGCATGTACATTACTGTTGAGCCTTGCTATGCAACAATGGAAAAGCCTTTCCGGTGGAAAGTAATGAAAATTCAAGGCTATTGGGGCGGCAGCGCATCTTACTATGCACCCGTGGCATTTGGTGATTCAAGCACTCGTGAAATCGCTCGTGAGGACGCAGAGAAATATACTCTGGAAAATCTGATTTCAAATGACAAAAGTGACTAATCAGTTTAAGATTTAGTTTTTCCGTTTTTTCCGTTTTTTTTTCCGCTTATATATAAAAGCGGAAAAAACGGAAAAAAACGGAAAAACCATAAACCCAACTTAATTTATTAACTATCAAAAATTTACAACAATGGCAAAAGAAAAAACCAGTATCGATGCTATCAAGGATTGGGGAGCAGTGATCTCCTTCATCGTCCAGCTCTTGAAACTCTTCTTCTCGCTCATCGGCGAGGTCAAGGAAGAAAAGAAAAACGGGCAGCCTATGGCTGCAGTGGATTTCCCAGTGACCAGCGAGGTTCTGAAAAGAAAAAGGCGAAACACCGTGTTGTGTTTTTATTGTGGCCGTCTGTGAAGATAGCCACAATTCTTTTACACGCACTATGGAAAAATCGGAAAAAACGGAAAATTTGTAGCAGATGTTATAAAAAAGCCGGCAAACTTGAAATCTGCCGGCATGATCGTAGAAAATAGATGTAATCCTGATTTGATTTCAGCCCATCGGTGTCAAGCGTCTCGCCTCTGAAAACTGAGAACTAAGAACTGAAAACTACTTCACATATTTCTTTATAGCGTCGCGCCAGATAAGATAGCCGGGGCCCATAAGGTGGAGCCCGTCGTTGGTCAGCTCGGCTTTAAGATGCCCGTTGTCGTCGACAAACAGCGGATAGAGGTCGATCCACGTCACTCCCTGACGGCGTGCCACCTGCTGCATTGCACGGTTGCCGTCGATGACGACCTGCTCACGGTCCTTGAGCAGTTTCCATTCGCGCACATCATTGTTGAACGGCAGCATGGACTGCAAATAGATCTTAGTGCGTGGACTGCGGGTCTTGATGAGCACGATGAGCTTCTCCATTGCCCTGCCGATGCTATCGCCCGTCACGCCATGCGAGACATCGTTCACGCCGCTGAGGATAAAAATCTTCTTTGGCTGCCCCTTCAAGATCGGCTCCATGCGTTCGTACAGTCCCTGGACGATGTCGCCGATGATGCCGCGGTTCTTAACGTGGGAGTTGTTGAACAGTTCGTTCCACTCGGCACCGTCGGTGAGACTGTTGCCCAGCATGATGATGTCTTTCTTGCCTACCGGCAAGTCGGCAAAATGTGTTGCCCGACGTGCATAATACACATCCTGATTGGCCTGAGCAAAGACAATGACGGCAACTAAAATCGAAGCAATAATTAAAAATATGCGTTTCATAATTTACAAGTTAATAAGTTAACAAGTTAACGAGTAGACTAGTAAACAAGCGTTTAGTTTCAAACTACGAATACTGACAACTGAAAACTGAATACTGATAACAGACAACTACCTACCGCCTCTGGCGATAAGCCTCCTCGGCACGCTTTACCGAGCCATGAAGGAGCAGCAGACGCTTGGCCTCGTCATACGACAATCCGAGCATCTCCACGAGCCACCGTGTGCCACGGTCGACGAGTTTCTGGTTAGTGAGCTGCATGTTCACCATCTTGTTGCCTTTCACACGCCCCATCTGGATCATCACGCTGGTGGAAATCATGTTGCAGATCAGTTTCTGACCTGTACCACTCTTCATGCGTGAGCTGCCGGTGACATATTCCGGTCCCACAATCATCTCGATGGGGATTTCAGCTACCTGGCTTACCGGAGCATCGGGATTGCTGGTGATTGCTGCTGTGAGACATCCGAAGGCACGGGCGTCGCGCAATGCTCCTATAACGTAGGGCGTGGTACCCGATGCGGCAATTCCAATCACCGTGTCGTTGGTCGTGATATTGTATTGCTGCAGGTCTTTCCACCCCTGCTCGGTATCGTCCTCGGCATTCTCTACGGCATTGCGAAGGGCAATGTCGCCACCGGCTATCAAGCCGATAATCCAGCCGGGGTCCATGCCGAACGTGGGGGGAATCTCGCTGGCATCGAGCACGCCAAGACGTCCTGAAGTGCCTGCGCCCATATAGAATATGCGACCACCACGCCTCATGCGCTCAACAATGCCGTTGACCAGCCGCTCAATCTGCGGAATCGCCTGCTCAACGGCATCGGCCACCTTGTGGTCCTCACGGTTTATCTCCACAAGAAGCTCATGCACCGACTTCTTTTCCAAGTCGTTATATAACGATGGTTGTTCACTGATTTTTACGAAAGCCATATTGTTTTTAGTTACGAGTTACAAGCTACAATGCTTGGTTCTTGATTCTTGATTCTTGGTTCCTGATTCATATTCTCGCCAGCAGCTCCCCCTCAAAGATAGAGGGGGTTGGGGGAGTATGAATCATTGGTTCTTAATTCCAGATCAACAGGGGACACTGTGATACTTGATGAGTCCTTCCATCGGGTTCTGGATAATCGTTCCCACCTTGATGCCTCGGGCCTCGGCAGCCTCAAGCAGAACGGCTTTCTGCACATAGGCTATAGAACCCACAAAGTTGACTGGCAGTTCCTTATAGTTAGCATAACTCTCCACATTACGCACGAAGAACGACGTGAGAGAACGGAACACCAAGTCGTGGATTGCCGGCTCGGATATGTTCTTCTGCAAGAACGGAGCAAAATGAGCCAGATAGCGGTTGGCTGCCGGCTGACGATAGACGGCATTGATGATCTGGTTGCGGTCGGTGTCATACTCCTTGAGGAATTTCTCGCACAGATGCTCGGGCAACTGCTTCTTTAGAACATCGCCCACAAGAAGCTTACCCATCACGGCACCACTGCCCTCATCGCCAAGGATATAACCCAGCGGAGAGACATTATCCACCACCTTCTCGCCATCGTAATAACAGGAATTGGAACCTGTTCCAAGAATGCAGGCAATGCCCGGTTCACGCCCACAAAGCGCGCGTGCTGCCGCGAGCAGGTCGCTCTCCACTTCAATCTTCTGAGCACTGGGGATATTGGTCTTAAGAGCACCTTTAACATGATTCTTTATCTCTTCACTGATGATGCCGGCACCATAATAATAAATCTCGTCAACTCGATAACTCACGATGTGTGGCAACAATTCGTCATGAATGCACTTGGTCATCTCTTCCTGAGTGAGCAGCAGGGCATTCATACCGGTCGTGAAAATCTGTGCAACTTTTTCTTTTCCGTTAAGCAGACACCAATCAATCTTGGTGGAGCCGCAATCAGCTATTAAAATCATATCGTTTTTGTTATTTGGTTAATAATCAGGTTTATATCTTTATGAATATTTTTTTCTTGTATAACACATATCCCAAACACCACGTAATTAGCACGAAAATGATGGCATAGGCACAGGACGCTGCCTCTTCGTTCACCAGCACGGCACAGCATCCGTCATAGATAAGGGAATGAAGCGTTATGGGCTTGTCCATATCGTCCATGCCGAAGCGCACGGCGCCGAATGCGATGGCCAATACCGTGCCCACAAGATAGCAGAACAACGGGTTGACACCGAAAGACTGGAAAAAGCGACACCAACGCTTATGGCCTTTAACATCGATGAAATAGACCAGCATGGCCAGTATGCACGAAGCCATTCCGCAGGTTATCAACACATAAGAAGAAGTCCAGGCTTTTTTGCTGCAAGGGATGCCATATTGAAAGAGCCAGCCCACAAGGAGCATCACCCCACCCCAGACAGCCAATTGGACAATGCGGTCGCGATTGTCGTGAATGGTTGAAAGACATTTACCCACAATGAAGCCAATCAACACATGTGCAATGCACGGAAGTGTGCTGAGAATGCCTTCGGGGTCAAGAGCCAGCTTCTCTCCGAAAGCGCTCTCATGGTACATGTGGTCTTCACCCAACCAGGCAATGTCAATACGTGACAGAATGTTATTCAACGAGAATTCATAGCCATCGTTAAGGCCGAGAATGAAGGCATAGACAATCAGTATAATAGCAATCAGCCAAGGCAGGAACTTGTGCTTGAAAATTATGGCAATCAACGAGCCAAAGAAATAGACTAGCGCAAGACGCTGGAAAACGCCAAGGATGCGCAACTTGCCGAACATATCGGCCCAGAAATGAGCCTCTGGATTATAAAGTCCACGTAGCCACATTCCAAACCACTGCACAGCCCAACCAATAAGGAACAATACCACTGTGCGGCGCACTATCTTGAATAGCAGCTCACGGCTGGGTTTGAAATAATATTTTCGCAATGAGAAATACATAGCCACACCCATCACGAAAACAAAGAACGGGAAGACCAAATCTGTAGGTGTAAGCCCAATCCATTCGGCGTGCTTGAGAGGAGCATACAGATGGCTCCATGAGCCAGGATTATTCACCAGCAACATTCCCGCGATGGTAATTCCGCGAAGAATATCCAGTGCCAGTAATCGTTTATTTTCTTTCATTTCTATATTATTTCTTTGTTGTACATTCGTCAATCAGATATACAAGAGATTGATAAGGAACTCCACTATGAGTGGTAAGACCAATCTCGCAGGTACGACTATTGGAAAAACCACGTTTTATGCCCTCTCGTTCGATAACAGGACGCAACTTTCGCAAGGCATAGGCATTGAGTTCGGGATGAGTGAAGCCTTTATCTCCGGCAAATGCGCAGCAGCCAACACCATCGGGAACTACGACATGATTAGAGCAACGACGAGCCAAGTCAAGGACCTTGTCGTCTATCTTCATCAACTTTGTAGAACAAGTGAGGTGCAGGGCTATCGGTTCGTCTATGGGCTTAAAAATTAGGTCATCTGCCACAAAATCATGGATAAACTCCATTAGTTCAAGTGGTTTGACTTGAGTCATATGCTGTTTCATACGATGAAGGCATGGACTCTGGTCGCACACCACTGGGAATCGTCCGTTCTCACTGGCTTTCAGCATGGCAGCCTCAAGTTCGGCAGTCTTGCGGTCGGCAATGTCAGGCATGCCCTTGCTTTCCCATATCATTCCACAGCATAAACCGGACATATTTTCGGGGAAGATGACATTCCAGCCTGCCTTATTGAGAAAGCCAACGACTTTATCCACAAGGTCTGTATTCTCACCGCCTTTGCTTTTGCCCATAGTCTGATTCAGACAACTTGGAAAATAAACCACAGTCCGTTCGGCATTAACATTCTGACTTACCTGTTTTGAGGCTCTGTGAGGCTTTGGCAATGACGGAGTCCACAGTGGAGCTCCCAAGCTATGAAATGCCCGTCCTACGGCTGTAACGCCCTTGTCGCCCAACACGGCACTGGCTGCATTTGCAGCATAAAGCAGTGATTTCAGCCCGCCTTTTATTTCAGCAAAATGGTTGGCACTGAAATTGCCCAACGAACGAACAAAACTTCCATTCGCATGCTGACGAATATGATGGGTCATTTCGCCCACGTTTATTCCCATAGGACAGGAAGTGCTGCACAAGCCGTCGGCAGCACACGTCTGCTCGCCAAGATATTTATACTGTTTCTCAAGGCGAGAAAGTCTTTCTGGGTCTTCGCCAATTGAACGCAACCTGGAAATCTCGCGCTGCACGATAATTCGCTGACGACTTGACAAGGTATAGCCACTGCTCACGCAATTCACCTCACAGAAACCACATTCAATGCATCGGTTCACTTCGTCGTCAGTAAGAGGCATCGGCTTGACATCTTGAACGAAAGAGTCGGCATCTTCATTGAATATAACCCCGGGATTAAGAATTCCATCAGGATCAAAAATACGCTTCACCTCTTGCATCACGTCATAGGCCTTATCACCCCACTCCTTGCGAACGAATGGAGCCATGTTTCGACCGGTACCATGCTCTGCCTTCAATGAGCCGTCATACTTTTCAATTACAAGCATAACGGTTTCGTTCATCAAATTACGGTATCGAGCCACTTCCTCATCGGTGTCAAATGACTGTGAAATAATGAAGTGATAATTTCCTTCAAGAGCATGTCCGTAGATGCAGCTGTCGTCATAGCCATGCTCAATCAACATATTGGCAAGATCAACAGTTGCATCCGGCAGGTCTTCGATGTGGAATGCCACGTCCTCAATTATCACAGTTGTTCCCAATGGGCGTGTACCACCTACACTTGGGAAAATTCCTGAACGGATGGCCCAATATTTACCATATTCTTTCGGATTACTGGTAAATCTCGCAGGCACATATAGCTCAAAGGCACTCAAAACCTGCATGATTTTAGAAATATTGGCATCAAGCTCTGCCTGACTGTCGGCAAAAGTCTGTATCAGAACTGCGGTCAAATTTTCACCGGTTTTGTCATCAACACTGGCAAGCGACTTGCGGTCCAAAATTTCGGCACAGTGTACAGGTGCTTTTTTCATTGCCACCACAGCCTCACACGCCTTGCGCATCTCCTGGAAATAAAGCATCGCACTTGCCCTGAACGGTGACAAGTGACCAGTCTTCATCGTAAACTCGCTGGCAAAAGCCAATGTGCCCTCACTGCCCACCATTATATGGGTAATGATGTCAAAGGGGTCGGTATATTTTATAAATGGAGAAATGTTCAGTCCAGTAACATTTTTGATACTGTACTTTTTCTTGATGCGGTCTACAAGCTGACCATCAGAACAGACCTTATCACGAAGATCTTCAATTGACTTGATAAAATCTGGATGAGTTTGCCTGAATTTCGTCTTACTTTCCTCATCTCCAGTGTCAAGGACGGTGCCGTCGGCCAACACGATTCGCATGGAGAGCATCATTCGGTCGCTATTGGCATGGGTTCCGCAACTCATGCCCGAGGCATTGTTAATTACAATTCCTCCAACCATGGCAGAATTTTTGGAAGCAGGGTCTGGAGTAAATGTGCGCCCTAAAGGAGCTAAAATTTTATCAACCTCGCTACCAACTATGCCTGGCTGTAACTTAATTGTAGAAGCATCATCAGAAATTGAATACTTTTCCCAATTCTTTCCAGCTACAATCAATATTGAGTCGGTGACCGTCTGCCCGCTCAGACTGGTTCCAGCCGCGCGGAAGGTCACAGGTAAACGCATTTCATGAGCCAAGGCAAGCAATCTGCTAACCTCCTGCTCATTCTTACTGCGCACCACCACTTGCGGCAAGTGTCGGTAAAAACCAGCATCGGTACCCCAAGCCAGACACCTCAAGTCGTCGGTATAGATGCGCTCAACAGAGATATACTCTCCAATGCGGCTCACATATTGTTGATAGCGAGAATCCATTTCACTTATTTATAAATATAATACTTTGAAGACAGTTCCTTGAACGATTCAACGTCTTTATTCCAATAATCGGCAATGTCTTCAACACGATAGCGTTTAATAAAACGCTCGCGAATTTCTTTTGTTCCACACACCTTGTCAAACATAGCATATCTCTTAGGATTCTGCTCAAAGATTTTCACATCGGGATATAGTTCGTGCATCACCTGAAGGAAATAGAACTGAGTAAGCGTGAGATTTGCCTTGTCAACATCGGTAATATAGGTCTGCACGCCATGTACTTCTTTCTTTTCTTGATTTACATCTACACTGGTCACAAAAAACGGTTTCACGTTGATGGGACGAAACATTAGCCCAGTTAGATTGAGAGCATTCATAGCATCACATACCCTATCGGCATCTGCCCAAGTGGCGCAGAACAGCTGGAACGGCAAAGTATAGCCTATGCCGGTGTTGAAGATATACAATTCACCAATTATGCCACTCAGTGGATAGAAGAAAGCACTTTCTGGTGTGGGAATCTGAGGCGATGGCAACACCCAAGGCATACCAGTATCACGGAATTTCATGTCACGTGTCCAGCCTTCCATAGGAATTACCGTAAGTTTGGCATGTCCCTTGATGTGGTGTTCCTCATTAAGAAGGGTGGCAAGTTCACCAGGAGTGAGTCCATAGACATAAGGAATGCGATACTTGCTAACAAAGGAAAAATACCCATCTTCAACGAGATTTCCTTCCACCTTATTGCCTCCCAATGGATTAGGACGGTCAAGAACCATAAATTCTTTTCCATTTTCTGCACAGGCTTCCATGCATACACCCATCGTGGCATAGAAGGTGTAACTTCGGCAACCGATGTCCTGAATATCATAAACAAGCACATCGATATCACGAAGCATTTCAGGAGTCGGCTTATGCGTCTTGCCATAAAGTGAATACATTTTCACTCCAGTCTTGGTATCCACTTCGTCGCCTACTGCATCACCAGCATGGGCATTGCCGCGTACTCCATGTTCGGGACCAAATAACGCGACCAACTTAACACCTGGAGCCTCATTGAGAATATCGACGGTTGACTTCAAATTATTGTCAATGCCACTTGGATTGGTCACTAGCCCCACACGTTTTCCATGCAGTTGTGCAAATCCGCCCTCACGAAGCACTTCTACGCCTGGCTTAACCACAGCATTAGCGACAAGAGCGGCAAACGACAATAATATTATGAATAGCTTTTTCATCTCTCTATTATTATTTACGACCGTAGTTCGGATCAATTTTCTTATCGACAAAATACGTAACAAGAAGTGTCGCAATACAGCACACCATGACCATCCAGAAGAAATTAACGTATCCAATAGCCTCTTGTATATAACCTGCCACAAAACCTGGAAGCATCATACTCAGAGCCATGAAAGCAGTGCAGATGGCATAATGAGATGTCTTGAATTCTCCTTCTGAGAAATACATCATATAAAGCATATATGCCGTGAAGCCAAAACCATAGCCAAACTGTTCGATACACAGCGCAATGGTAATAATAACTACGTTAGACGGCTGAGCGATAGCTAAATAAACAAAAGTTAGACATGGAAGAGTCATACATGCAGCCATGAGCCACAATGATTTCTTCAGTCCTACACGCGAGGAATAGATTCCTCCTAGAATGCCACCTAACAAAAGTGCAATGACTCCAAAGAAACCATAAACAGTACCGACCAAATCGGTTGGCAAGCCTAAACCTCCATCTTCTATCGGATGAACCAAGAATGGTTGACACAACTTGATAAGAAAGCCTTCTGGCAACCTATACAGAAGCATGAACGCAATAGCGAGCAATACGCCGGGTTTCTTGATAAATGTCATGAACGAATTTGCCAACTCACGCATATTATCTCCAGTCGTACTCGTTGCTGTATCTATGCGAGGCTTGTCTTCTGACGAATGTGGCAAGGCAAATGTGTGATACAATGTTATGAGGAAGAAGATGACTGCCGAGACACCAAGAGTAATTTGCCACGACATGGGGATGTTGCCTGTCTTACGCTCAATCAGACCTGCTATAAGCACCAATACGCCCTGACCAAAAACCGAAGCAACACGATAGAAAACACTGCGTATGCCAATGAAAGCCGCTTGACTGCTTGGGCTATGAGCTAACATATAGAAGCCATCAGCTGCTATATCGTGAGTAGCCGATGCAAAAGCAGCAACAATAAACAAAATCAAAGTGATTGTAAACATGCTGATAGGTGTGTGACCGCCAGCAACAACATCACTTGATGGATGTGGCAAGGTGAGGGTCAGCAATATCATCATTGCCGTCATAAGTATTTGCATGGCAATAATCCACCATCTCTTTGTTTTAACCACATCAACAATAGGACTCCATATTCCCTTAAGGAACCAAGGGAAATAAAGCAATGTCGTAAAGAAGGACATATCGCCATTAGGCACTCCCATCTTCGTGAACATCATCACAGAGATGTTGTTAACAACAAAATAAGGCACGCCCTCAGCGAAATAAAGTGTGGGCACCCACCACCATGGTGTACGATTGGTCAGTTTTTCGTTTTTATCCATTGTATTAATATTTTGATTCAATTTGAGCTCCTATGAAGTAGTGAAGCAAGATTTGCTTATAATTATACCCTTTGGCACCCATAACGGCAGCCCCTATCTGACAAAGTCCAACGCCATGACCCCAGCCTGCACCACGCAGCACAAACTTACATGGATATCCATCTTTGTCTATATCGTGGCGCTCAACCACGAAAGCAGAACTATAAAGTGCACTCTCGCTCAATGCATAACGGATTGCAAGTTCTTTTCCAATGGTTTTGGACATTTTTTCTCCTACAATCTTCATTTTATAAAGACGACCACTCGTTCCACGAGCTATCGGTTGCAGATCGCGAATGCGACCATAGTCATCGCCAGTGCGACGCCGAATGAGGTCGGACAATTGCTCTTGTGTATATTCCACTTGCCAACGATAGAAATCGGTTGTCTCTTGATCATAATCATTCAATACCTGCGACAAAATTTCCTTGTCGTTGGTATTACAAAATGCTTTGGGCGAAGTAAGAATCCACTCTTCGGCATCAGCCTCATGGCTCAAATTTGGGAAATCCATTTCATCTTCTGCATCGCGACGAGCAACCAGGTATGGATGATGCTTGTCTTCCCAACAATTCTCAAACTCTTCATATACTCCTCCGCAAGACTTGCTGAAACGAGCATCACATAACTGCCCTGAATATGTGAGAACTTGACCCCAGGTGGCTTCGATAGCTTTTTCCACAGCTACAGTAGTGGCACGCGTTATGCCCTGATATCGCTGGCAATGGTCATCGGCACATACATCATAGTTAACATGATCGTCACGGTCCCACCACCTTATTAGTTCTTCAGAAGTATCACTAGATGAATTAATCACTGGAGCTGCCTGACCAAGAACATCCAATCCGCTTGAAATGTTTTCTTGCTTAGATTTCTCCATCTGCGCCAATAGCCAACTGCGTGAAATTACAGCATGAGCTTTCAGAAGTTCAAGTGAAGCATTAGCACTCATTTCACTGGATATGACACTAAGAAGATAGTCTTCAACTGACAAAATATTAATAGCAGTGAGTTGATTGTTTTCGACAATCAATTCAAGAGAGCCTTTGAAAGTCTGGTCCTCTTTACGACGCCAGTGGAAACTCACTCCTATCACCACGTCTTTAAGCGTGAACGAATTTGAAACGGCATCAGTTGGTATAAACACCAGTTTTTCGTAGGAATTGCCGTTCCAATCAATTTTTCCGTCAACGCACTTAGCCTCTTGATTTCCTTCAATGCTGATACCATTAATTGAATAAACCCCATGGAAGGCGAACTCTATTTCAGCACTATTCAAGATACCCACACGCACCACTGGAACATTCTCACTCATAATACATGTCGTAAATTATGTAACTAAATTACTCTTTATCAAATAGATAGCAATCTATAATACTCACTGCCGTGGCATTATCAAGGCACAATTCATCATAAATGGCCTTTATTGAGGTCGCATCGAGCTTGTCGAAGTCGGTCTTTACAGGCACGGTCCATAATCCACCCATATCCACACTCGCCGGACTTAGAACAAACTGATTTTCACCATCGCCATAACAAGAAGGACGATGCTTCAGGCGTGGTATCACTACAATATAATAATCTCCGTCTTCGTACCAACACAGCAAATTCTGCTTTGGTTCTTCATTAATTCCAAGAGCGCCCATCATTGCAAGTTGCAATCTAGCAAAATACAATCCAGCCAAAACAGGCTCAGTGGTTTTAATCAAAAACATAAATCGTCCCAAACGCTGATTGAAGCCAATGAAACCATCGGCATCCGATTCTAAAATCGATTCATCAGGCCACTGAATTGGATTAATCACTTCGGCACACAGCGGCAACATCTGTCGCAAGCCTGCCTGAAAATGAAAATGATCTGGAGCTGAAGCCCCGCATTTTGCTCCATTATAGAACAGAACATAATCAGGTAATTCGTGGGCAAGTTTGAGTAAATCATCAACACGTGCTGGATTGGAAATACTCTGTGGAATATGTTCGTTTGACGCTATTGTAAAGTGTCTTAGGAAAATAGGATACGGATTTACCTGTATCTTATACCTTCCACAATCCCACAACAAAGCTTTCTGCTCCTTTGGCTGGTTTTCATCACACAGGAAACAGGGACGTGAAGCAATCGAGGCAGCATCAATCCTAGCGGCTGACGAACGGAGTCGCTCAGGATTGTGCTGTAGAATTATGAGACTGTCACCCAATGCCAATTCTCGAACTTGAGCATTTTCAAGAGCCGAATAATTGTCGCGGATAAGAGGCCAATCCAACATTTGCTGCTGGAACAGCTGCTCCACTTTTTGGGCTATGGGTGTCTCATTCATGAGAATAACTTTTTGTTCAAGGCTATACGCGCCTGAAGTTCCCAGGTACGGATGCGGTCTTTATAAAGATTATTTCGATTCATCTTTTCCACATCCAGGCTGGCATCGCTGTTGTCGTCCCAGCGGCGACACAGATAGACGGGTTCGTATACTCGGCCAATCTGATAGGTGCGTGAAATATTCAGACCAAGAGCATAGTCTTCTCCATAGCTTGTATTTGGTATCTTAACATCGCGAAGAACTGGGGTGTAGAAAGCTCGTGGAGCGCCCAGACCATTGATTCGCAGGGCATTGTTTCGGCCATTCTCCGGAGTCCACTCCTTATGGTCGATAATACCCGGTGCAATCATATTCAGATTGATGTCGGTCATCATATAAGTCCCGACAACCATAGCCACATTCTGCTCATAGAACGCATTGACCATTGTCTGCAGGGTATTTTCATCCTTATACATGTCATCACTATCAAGTTGGACAATGAATTTTCCAGCCTTCTCATGATGGGCAGCAAGATTCCAGTAACCACCAATTCCCATATCATAATAATCGGCAATAATGTGAATAAGACGGGGGTCGGTATATTCAGCTATTGCCTCACGAGTTCCATCAGTAGAGAAGTTATCCACGACCATGAGATTGAACTTGAAATCAGTTTTTTGTTTCAGCACAGAATCGATGGCGTCACGAATCGTGCGAATGCGATTGCGAACAGGAATCATCACAGTAGCTTCAACCTCAAAACTGTCCTCACCAAATTCAATATGCTTGAAATTGGGAACCTTCTTGCCTTCAACTTCCTTCTCAGGAGCAAGATAGCCACCTATCTCTTTCAGATGTTCGGTACATGCCTGCTCCATTTCAATCTGACGGCCACGATTGCGTGGATCCACATAGTCGAAAATCTTTTCGCCACTTTTGCGGGTATCCAGTTCCACATCACTGTAAAGGAATTCATTTATATGAGTAATAGCTGCAAACTGGCTCAGTTTCAGTCGAAGGTCATACAAACCGGCAAATTCATAGTCTGCCTTCATCGCTTCAGTAGCTTTCTTGAAACAACATCCGCAGAACAGAAGCACAGAGCCAAAGTCAAAATCATCTCGTAACGACCCGAACTGATAGTCAATCACTGGAGCCTTGTCGGCGCCCTTTTCAGTCACATTGTAATGGTCGGCATACATCATTCCGCTCTGACTGTCGTCTGCCAACTTGACAAATCTCTCAAGAGCAAAAGGTGCAAATTTGAGTGTGTCATATTTTGTGTAAAGCAACACATAATCAGCTTTGGCTTTCTGAGCAATGGCGTGAATAGTCGATGATGCCGTAAGACCTTTTATTCTTATAATTTCGCAACCGTCAACTTTATCATTAACATCATCATTTGCCAATAAATAGATTTTATCGACTAGAGTGTCGGCTTTCAGGTTCTCAATCGTGGATGCCGCCTGCTGTGCTGTTGCAAACGGAATAAAGCAATCAATTCTTCCCATATCAAAATTATATTTTCATGTTAATTATTTGTCAACTTTTATTTTGCAAAGAAATCCATAATCTGGCGCATGAGGGCATTACGCTCACCATCAGAAGTAATCACCTCAAATGGGAATCCCATGACCACCGTACGGTATCCATATCGGTTGCTGGCTATTGCAGCTGGGATGTTGTTTTCACTGTAACGCATCAGTGTTGCACCTAGATCGTCGCTGGCCTTGATGGCATCGGGTGACTCAACGGCATAGAGCTTGGAGTTCAGTTCATTGCAGAACTTGATCTTGTCGCCATCAGTGAATTGTTTAAACTGAGTAGGCACAGTATATACCTCACCCCGCAATGTGGCACAGCGATCCACCCACTGATAACCAAGCACGTTCTTTGCAAAGGAAATTTCAGCATCCGATGCATTAGACTTATCCCAGATATCAGTCCCTACATAGGCTCCCGACACAAAGACATTGCCGCCAGCCTGAGTGAATTCCTTTAATGCATCTCGCAATGCTGGGGTGAATGTCCTGTAGCGTGAAGGAACGGCACCACGGCCAACCTTGACTTCCTTCTGCTTACCGAGAATCAGGTCAACGGTTGCAAAGCCACTTAGTTCGCCAGGATTATTCTCTACTGCTGCAAGACTTGTCGAAACGAAGCTATATCCTGCAGCCATCAATGCTTCACCATGCACCTTAGTGTAGTCAAATGTATTACCGGCTATCACTTCTGTCTCATGATTGCTGCGACAGGCACCGAAGCCCGGCGCATCATCATCGCGCCAATCTAGATGACGGCGGAACTCATGCTGTGAACCCAGATAGTTAATCTGTTCCATATAGGGAACTCCATGGTCCTTGCTGTCGTAGAATCCAGCTATCGAATCGCCGTCGAACCAGTCGGGCCCGCTGATGCGGGTAAACCCGTTCACGACCATCACGGTTTCCTTGCTACCAGGAGCAATGCCTAGCGACAGCGTTTCGCTGGGGAAACTGCGTCCGCCATCATTCATGGCTATGATGCGGTAGCTGTGAATCTTGTTATCAGTAATATTCACAACATATCGCGGGTCGGGAGTTACGGCTATTTCAACAAATCCGCCATTTTCAACTCGTTCGCACACGATATATTTCTTTGCTTCAGCTCTGTCGCATAGGTCGTCATGCGTCGGCTTCCACGTCAGCAGGAATGAACCAGGCATTGAGGCCTTGGCTATACTAAACGAATTAACAGGCAGGGGCTGCACCTCATAGTCGCGATGGTCTCGCTGAGCAATGAACTTCAGCATACCTTTATAGATTGAGCGACTTACATCGAAGCGGAACATCGGATCTAGGCCATATTTCATGTCGGCATAGTTCTGGTGCGAGAGCAGCTCCATGAGCAGCGCCGGTACTTCAGGAACCCGGGCTTCATAGTATGACTTGTCCCACATGCCGCGACGAGTCCAGTTTGGCTCATACTTTCGGCGGATGTCATTCACGACCTCAGTCGACACCAAGTTGGCATACTGACGGGAAATCTCTCGGGGAGTGCCGTTTTCATATTTCCCGAAGTCTTTGCCATTGCTTCGAGTGCAATAGATAAGCAAAGTTCCGATTATGTCATCGTTAGGCGTTGTCCCAGCATCGGTATGAAGGCAGAACGATACATCAACAGGAATCTTCAGGCCGGGTTTTCCTGGTAGCACATCGCTGCCGCCGGCCAGCCAGTTAACCCACGCACCACGGCTGCGGTAATCGTCCACATAGTCATTGATGCCGTTGCTGGTACTATAAACCTCATGCGGGAAACCGGCCCACTGCAAGAAATAGCGGGAACCTAAATGGAACCACGGATGGTCACCGCTACCAACATACTTGTAGTCAATGCCCTCCTTGCCCAAGTATTTCTCATTCTCCTGTTCTGCAGCAAGTCTTTTGTTTTCTTCAGTCGGCAGAGCTACACGGCGTACAATATTGCCTTTTCCACCACCCACGCGGATAGCATCGGCTGTAACCACACCGTTTTTCATCTCACTATAGTTTGACAATACAACCACATCTTTGTTGTGTCCTTTAGCCAAAGTGAACGAACCGAGATAAACCCATACTCCACCGCCCATTGTCTGGTCAACCTTATATTGTTTTGAACCATCCAGCGAATTCACGGTATATAGAGCATCATTCACGCTATTTGGCAACGACTTATAAGAAATATACAAGGCATAGGTTCCTGCTTCGGGCATATCGATGTCCCATGAAGCAGTTGACAGTTTCTTTTTATCTTTTTCTTTAACTCCTTCAACTTGGCGATAAGTACCTTCGGAAAAAGGATTCTCGAAATCCTTATAAGTAGCACGTGCAAATGCAAAGCCTTCAGTCTTACCGCTCTCCCATTTCTTCTTGCCGTTATGCTCGGCATAGCCCTTCTGGGCTTCGCCTCCATCATTGTCAACCACCACACCAAAGTTGTGAGTATCGCGTTCGCGAGCATCCCACACGTAGGCTCCGGCATTCTCCAACATCGGTATCAAAAACGGAATGATGTAGCTATGGGTATACATGTCTTCCACAGTCTGGAACATGCGGGCGCGTTGCCATTCCCAACGGTTGAGGTATGGTTCAAAATACCAGCCATGGCTGGGCCACAAGGCAACGATGTTGCCGTCCAGCGCCTTTTTGTAATGACGGTTGGGGTCAAGCTCGCTGATAAACGGAGCATGAGATCGCCGATAGGAACTGTCGTAGGTTGTAAAATATTGTTCTATGTCATTTCCCGCAATCTTAAGAACAATGTCATTATTCTTATAAGGTGTTCCCAAAGCAAGCCCGATGTCTTTCTTCAGCTGATCGATTGAAGCGCGAGTGAAGGGCACATCACCGTAGTTCTCACTAAGGTCAACGATAACATCATCTTCTTGTGTCGTTACCGACAACACCTTGAGTGTACCAATCTCCATCAACGCAGGTTTACTGGCTTCCACGACTCTCGTTACGGCATCGACCTGCGAAGCCGTAAATTCCTGTGCCTGAACCGTGACAAAGCACAGCGCAAGGGCAAGGATAGCAATTGAATATTTTTTTAGTATCATCGAGATATTGAATTATGTCTGAGTGTCTAATTCTGCACCTACAACTTACAAAAATATTACAAATATTCCACAGCAAAAAACAAATACATAACAAAACGCATTTCTTAAACATAATTTATGATTTAACTACAGCTTTTTAGGATTACGGTCATCAGACAAATTAGGGTGTCATCTCATCGAAACGACACCCTATCATGCAATTATGCCGACAAAATCAGAAGTCTAGTTCCCACAAAGTGCCTGTTGAAGTATTGCTTGAATTATTCTTATTAGCATTCTGCTTTTCAGGCTCTTTTGCTTTTTGTTTCGGCTCGGATTGAGAGGTCTGAGGCTGCTGTTGCACTGAATGATTCTGAACATTAGTAGCAACCTTTTGTTGTTGCTGTGCAGAAGATTGAACAACCTGCCCAGAGTGAGATGTAGAAACAGGCGTAGATTCACGATTCACAACATCAATGGAGGTTACATGTGAGGTACTGCCATAATTATTACCCATCACAGCTGCCCTACGATTCTTGATATCATCGGTATAAGTATTATAAGGATTTTCATTCAAGAAAACATCATAGGCAGCCACAGTGCCTGCCGTCACAGCCTTGTCATACTTGATTTTCAACATTTTGCGTTGGACTTGGTCGCAGTACTGAGAATTTGGGTAGTCATTAAGATACTTTACACATTTTTCCAGGTCGTCACCGATTTCATCGTATGCAACTTCATATAACTTGTACCAAACTTCCTGCGCATGGGGCGAATTGGGATAATTCTTAAGGAAATCACGACATGATTCAGACGTTGGCTGCAACTCTTGATAAGCATACTCTGAAACTTTAGCTCGTACTTCACTGGCTAATGGAGACAGTGGATAGTTCTTAAGATATTCACGACACCCAGCTGCAGTGGCAGGCATCTGCTCATAAGCCATTTGGAACAGACGCTGCTCGACAAAGTTGAAATGCCCCTCATCTACACCACGGAATTTATTCAAGTATGTGAGATAATCATCAACAGAACCCGAAGCTGCAACCTTGGAATAGACAAACTTTTCCTGCTCACTTCTAGCTTCATTACGTATCGGACTATTATACAGAGTCATCAAAACACGGTCGTAGGCCTCTTCGGTGCCTTCCCATCGGGCATAATTGAGCAACTCGTTCTCAATGTTTTTCTTGATCATGTCCACCGAAAGCCTAATGTCACCGCTGAGCAAAAGCGAATTGGCATCATTCAGCAATGTATCACGACGATAAACTTGCTTGACATACTGATATCCCCTGAAAGGATCACGCGGCACGTTCAAAGCATCACGTTCACGATACTTGGCAGGATAACTCATCATTAAAGCCTCTCCAAGTTCCATCAAAGGATAGCAGTTAAAAATGGTGGCATTGTCCCAGTTAAGTACATCGCTGTCGATTCCCTGATCCTGATTTGACTTTAGGATTATTTTATTACGGGCCTTCTGAGCTTCGGCATAATCACCGGCCGAGAGCCACTTGAAATAATCGTGTAAAAGCTTAGAAATCTTGTCGTGGGGATTTTTATAGCAAATGTGCGGCACACGCCTTGCAAACCTGCTAATTATGGCAACGTCACCATCGGCCAACTTGCGAGCCATATTGGTCTTCACATTATAAACCAAGTCGTAAGATTTAGTTGGTGACACGTTACACTCGATGAACAGCTCGTACTTGCCAGCACCCATGTTGACGTTGGTTGCATCGGCAAAAATAATATAATAGTCGGCACGGGCACTGTCGTCAACAAAAATCACAGCACGCTTGTCAGGATCAAAATAAACCGCACAGTCATAATACTCAACGATTTTGCATTTTGCTGCCACAAAATCGTTGGTAATCGCACACGGCTTAAAAGGAATAACATTTCCCGACCGGTCATTATTCATCATCTGAACAGCCGAAGAATTCACAGTGAGCCATTCCCGTGTATCATATGTCAGCTTTGACTCTGCGAAAGAGCTGAGCGTCATCAACAGACAGATAATGGCAAGAATACTTTTAAAAGAAATCTTCATAGTCTTGATAAAATAGTTACAAAAATACGAAAAGTCAGGAATGTCTCAAGTGCTGCTGAAAAAAGACTTGGCAGCACTTGAGACAAACGTATGAGCTACATTAGAATGCCACACCGACACCTACAGAGATTCGGTGCTGACCCATAAAGTCCTGAAGGCCCTTCTTCAAGGTGAAGCGATATTGGTAAGTACCACGGATAGCAAAGTAACTGTACTTGATGGTCAAACCCACAACGGGAGAAATTGCCGGAGCAAAATTAAAATGCTTGTAGTCATCTCCATTAGGATCTAATGTAGTGGATTCTACCTGACTGTCCTTGTAATATGGATAATTCTTGTCTAAGTACTTACCATAATAGAATTTGCCGGTGAAACCGGGGCCAAAATGTACCCAAACTGGATTCTTGATTTTTATGGTCCAACCAAATGCCATATTAATTTCAGGATATTTAGGATTGGTCGCAGGATCTTCGTAATGGCACTCACCACGAATTGCATCGAATACTGCCGGATTGAAATCCAACTGGAAGAAACCGCCAGCCTTATGCATATTGTACTTACCAATCTGAATGCCGATAGGAACATCCTTACGCCACTCATAGGTAAGAACGTGACTGTGGTTCTTGCGACTGCGAGCATTGCTCTCAATGCTCTGCAAGCGTGAATTGGCCTGTGACTCATAAGGACACTTACGGCCAATCACCTGATTGTAGATTTCTTTTGCTTTGTCATAATCCCTTTCGTTATAAAGCCACTCGGCACGATTGAACAGGACATCACACTCACTCTTGAAATTGGCTATACAACGGCTGTTTTGCTCAAGAGCATAAGAGTCGTAGGCATTAAGACCGATCATCTTTTCGAAATATTCAGATGCGGTGCGATAGTCAAGCAATTTCAGAGCATTGTCAGCCTGAATGCGATATAGCATCAGAGAGTCAACGATGGCTAAGTTGTAATTGTTTTCTGTTTCATTGGCTTCGGCACATGAACCTGCAAGAGTAAGTTGCCGACGTGCTTCAGCATAGTTCATATTCTTTATTTCCTGCATGGCCTTGTTATGATGTTCATTATAACAGCCAGTTCCCACGGTGGCATTCGGGTCACTTACGCTAAGTATGCACCACTGCCCAGACTTCAGGAAAGACAAATTGTAATAAACATCATCATAAGATGGAGAAGCAATTGTCAAAATACGAGTGCTGTATTCACGAACCGAAGGGTCAACGTCTAGATACATAGTATAGGTGGTAGTAGCCCCATCGTCCTCAGAAACGAGTCGCATGTCTTCAATTTTGTCGCACTGTGTTTCAAATTCCAAGGGAATTGAAGTCGGACACTTAATATCAACGCGGGCACGATACTCTCCCGGCTGATTCATATACGCACTTCCCAAAGTGTTAGGTACTTCTGTTACTTGCAGAATTTTTTGAGCCTGTGTTCCCGCTACTGTAGTCGCTAGCAGAACAAAAAGTAATAATTTTTTCATACTTATTTAATTTATTGTTAATTAGTTAATAATTATCTAGCAAGTCTGAACATTCCCAAATGATAAACCTGATCAGGCGTAGTTACAATATTTCCATATTCATCAAGATACGGTTGCCAAGTACGAACCTGAACCAAAGGATTATCACTATTCGTAAAGTCAATTATTAAAAATAAGTAACCGATGTCGCTATACCCTTTCATCTTGGCAGTGGGAGCTGTATGCCAATATTGCTTGAGAGTAACGCCATAAATATTGTCATATTTCCTCGACTCTACGACTTCTATGTCCTCAAATTGCACATTGACATAACTGTTTCTCTTGAAAATAGTGCGAAGCTTATTTATATACTCGGTCTTGTTCTGGCGAGTATATACCACTTTGTTAGTTAACGTAGTAAGAGTCCCATCATTAGTACTAGGGACTTCTTTAATTACACGCCCTGTAATTATAAGAGCATTATCGCCATAAACACTGGAAATATATGGTAAGTCTCTACGGTTATATGCTGTACGGAAATTCTCAATAAATTCGACAACCTTTTGTCGGCGTGCATAATCTAGAGCCGAGCGGTTTTCTGCCATAATCTGGTCATACCTGTGCATTTCGATTGCAATAGCAACATTTGATATTTGCCCATCTCGGGTAAAGTCTATAGTAAGCTCCTGACGTGAATTATTCTCGTCTGCATTGAGGATATCAACAGGAATACCGCGAACCTGATAACCACTGGAAGTATTAAGGCAACGAGAGCGGATTTTCAATGGCGGACAACTCATCGGGCTGTTTTTCCACATCATCTTTACGTCTTCAATAGCCTGTTGAGTGAACTGAGATTCATTCAATCTCACTTTCTTCTGCTGCCTCTCGGCTGCATCCGACATCGCATTGATGAAAGAGTTTACATTGTTTTCAATAGTTGTCTTCAACCCGCCTTCATCCAATCCTTCATAAATTGAAAATTGATTTTGGGCAGATAACGTTGTTCCACCAAAGATTAAGGCCAGGACCACCAATAATCGTTTCAACAAGTCAGTATAAGTAATCATCATAATGGTATTTATTTTCTTTTGAACGTGTTAATAACTGGGCTGTCGAGTTCATCTTCAACTCCGAATAAATTGCTAATATTCTCTTGGGGAATATTTGAGTAAAGTTCTACTTCCATTTCCCCCACTCCAGTTGTGATTGTAGCTATTGGAGAAGAAACCTGCAACATGTGAATTATATTCTTCTTTACGTCATGATAGACAGCAACTCCTTCAACAACAGATTGAGTCACAGAAGTAATAGAACAATATACCTTCATGCCAGGCTCTAGTTTCGTACGCAACTCATCATATGGCATATACAATGTTGCATTCTGTCCACCATACTGGTGATGATGTACCGTGACATCACGGTTTCCACCAGCAATGACACCAAGCAAGAGATTATTCATCGTTTCCATGGGATAACGTGAATCATTAATTGGTAAAGCTTTATTCCTACCCGTAATGTAATACACGTCATTTCTAAGGCTTTTTACTTGAAAAAATGACCCTTTAACCATGAAGACAGACCCACGGGATCTTCCATTACGTTCGAGTGTCGCTGTTTTAGGAATATTCAATTCTTCAGCCGACATATCACTGCTCAATAACACAAACAGCGCGCTATCGGCCTGTGCTTTATCAATTTTAGGAGCAGATAAAGCCGATATGGAAACCAGCAGCGATATAATTATAAACCATTTCTTCATCTTAATATCATATTTATGAATTATATAATCACTTCATTTGATAGCTAGAATTATCAATTTGAGGGTGAGACTCATTTGGCGTGTCTATTATCACACCTTTAGATGCTTGTTCACGCTAACGAGCAGCTTCAGTAGGATTACGGTCTATCACTTCACCCCTCTCGTACATAGTGGCAAGTTCATATTGTGACGGTCTGTAACCAGCTACAGAAGCAGCTGTAAACAATTGTTGTGCTCGCTGATAATTGCGTGGTACTCCTCGAGCATTCATATAACACAGAGCAAGTGCATGTTGTGCTTCTGGATAATGCTGCATTGCCGACAAACGATACCATCTTGCTGCCATGCTATAGACTCGTTTTGTTCCACGACCATTAAAGTAGGCCTGACCCAGTAAAAACTGAGCCTCAGCATTGCCTGCCTGAGCAGCAAGGCGATATAGGCCTATTGCTCTTTCAGGCTGATCGTAATCATCAAGAAGCTTCGCGATAGGCAGCCAAGGTAAAGAATGAGGTTTATCACGGAAAACCGAACCTTCAACATTAAGGCTCTCTTGAGCAGTAGTATCACCCTTTTCAGCCGCCAGTTTCAACCATTTTTCGGCGAGTTCGGGATTCTCATCAGTACCACGGCCATAGCGATAACAAGCCGAGAGCAATCGCATGGCGGTAGGATTAACATAACCTTCTTCATCTTCCACTGCACGTGTGAGCCACTCAAAAGCCTGGTCATAATCTCGAGGAACACCTTGTCCACGATAAAAACATTCACCGATGCGAGCAGCACCGCCCAAGTTGCCATTATTCAAAGCACGACCAAACCATTTAACTGCCTCGGAATAATTCTGTTTGACAACGTCATTTCCATAATAATAGAAACAACCTAAACGATACTGAGCGTCAGCCTCACCGGCATCGGCTGCCTTAGTGTACATTTCTATAGCTTTTGGGTAGCTACGTTCTAATGCATCTCCATGTTCGTAGCACCAACCCAAATTGAAAAATGCTTCAACATATCCTTGCTGTGCAGCTTGTTGCCATAGCGTTACGGCCTTATTATGATCTTGAGGCATTGCAACTCCTTGATAATTAAGACAGCCCAAAGCATAAAGCGCTTCAGCAAGTCCAGACTGCGCGGCCTTTTCTACTAATTCTTTTGCTTTATCTCCGTTCTTTTCAATAGCCAATTGATAATATGCCTCATAGAGTGAAGCCAGAGGATTGCCATTATTAATGGCTGCAAGAAGCATCTTTCTGGAATTTTCAAGATTCTTCTTAACACCCAACCCATGACGCACACATAAAGCCATGTTCAGCATTGCGTATGGATCACCCATTTTGGCTGCTTGCTGGTAAGACTTCAACGCCTCAACAGTATCAGCCACCGCACCATATCCGTGCATTAGACACCATCCAATATCATTATATGCTGTCGCCATGCCCTTGCCTGCCGCTTTCTTATAGTATTCCAGAGCTTTTGTATAGCTTGTTTTCACTCCATTTCCGTATTGATAGCAATACCCCAAAGATCTTAAAGCCTTACTATCGCCACTAGCTGCATTGTTCTCCAATTCAGCTGAATAACGCACCTGAGCACTTACTATTAACGCTGATATCGAAATCAACAATAGAAATATGTATTTAGTTTTATTCATATCTTAATGTATTACCAATCCCATTTAGCATTAAAAGCCTCGATACGCCTTTGGACATCAGGGCTTGCACTGGCCTTCAATGAATTCAAGCGCCGCATATCTGCCGCCGAAGGCATTGTGCCTGATGAGTTTAATTTTGACAATAATGCCATAGCCTGTTTATCGGCTTGACTCTGAGAAGTCACAGCTGGAGTAGGTTTATTATCTACTTTCGGAGTTTCTTTCTTTACCTGAGTGGCTTGTTGCACAGGCTTAGTATCAGACTTGGAGACTTCAGATTGTGTCGGTTTTATATCCTCTTTGTTTGATGTTGGAACAGTTGTGTTAATAACATCTTTCTTTAAATCTTCTTTTTCCTGTTTTTCAGTATTTTCCTGACTAGGAATTACTACAGGTTTCTCTTTGTCCAACTCCTCGGTTTCAATTTCTATTACCTTGTTTGTATCATTATCAACAACAATAGAATCTGACACTACATTTGTTGTACGGCTACAACTATTAAACAATTTAGGCATGTACACGGCCGCAGCACCAATTAATATACCGGCAAATATTATACCGGCTATCATCTTGTAATTAGACTTAACTTGATGAGATACTTCACCCACCACCTGAGTAGCACCGTCGGCAACATTGTTGATAGACTTAACAATTGCCGACTGCGGCTTGAACAACGAATTAGCCACGCAGTAACAAGTACCATTAGCCTCGAAACACATGGCCTCTATCATTCCCCCTTTTCCTCGAGCTAAAGCTGGTAACGACTGCAAGTCAGTCAAACCAGTTATAGTTGCTACAGCAGTATTGAACTGATCTTTATAAGTTTCATCAATTAGACCAAGAGTCACGGTATCATCATCATTACGATTTGAAACACCGTTCACAAATTGTTCTAATACAATGATTGACTGTTTTTTATATGATGATACTTTGCCTTTTTCAGGCTGCGTGGCATGCAAATCGGCAGTTATATGAGTTTCCGATGCACGGCGTGCCTCATATCGAATGTAGCCGCCACAATCGTCCAATATTCGAGTAATGCGGTAATTATCAAATGGCCCCTCCAGAACATACCCCACCGGCAAAGTATAACTAGCTGCCAATTCACGGAGAAAATCAGCTGCCGACGGAGTTCTAAACTGCCTTAATGGCTGCATAGCGTGGACGATGGCATTACGCGTACGGTCACTTACCGTTGGGGGCAAAGCTGATCTAATATAATTTTCATTTACATCGGCAGAATTGATAGGGTCTTGACCAGTAAGCAAATAGAAAGTAGTAGCGGCCAACGAATAAACATCGATGCGTGGATCAAACGATGTTATTGGTTGAGCCTGTTCCATAGGCGAATAACCAGGAGTCAGTCCACTGGAGTTGGACAAGGTTGTTCGTGCACCCTTATCGTCAAAATGCAGAGAAATACCAAAGTCGATAAGCATAGGCACGTCGGGTTGACTGTCGCCACCGCTTCGCATGACAATATTCTCAGGCTTAATGTCCAAATGGAGTACTTTATGATTATGAATAAACTCAACAGCATCAACAATAGGCCTAATGAAAGACAACGCCTGCACTTCACTCATAACACCATTGTCCTTTACTCGTGAGCGCAAACTTCCACCATTGAGAAATTCCATCACAAAATAAGATGTACCATTAGCATCAAAGCACTCATTCACAGGCACAATATGATGATTTGTTATGGCTGCTTCATTCCCAAGTTTGCGATTGGCAGAACATATATTTACCAGCCTGCCAGCCTCAGCCTTGAAATCCTGCTGACATCTTATGACCTCGGCACGAGAGACCTCGGCATAAGTCATAGTACAGCCATCATCTTCATTTCGCATGCAATGAGACTTCAAGAAGAACTCTTTCACAGCAAATTGAGTCTTCACGGGAATGTTCTGGTTCATTATTATTGACGAAACCAGATAAGTGAAGCCAAAGCCGCCTTGACCAAGTACACTTTCAATAACATACTTGTTTTTCCCGTTCAAAACAGTGCCTTTAGCAAGTTCGTACATCTTATCTATAATAAATCAGTTAAACAGTCCTTTAAGAAAAGAAATCAAACCATTGGATTTCTTTCTTGCGCGCATTGTGGATGCAATATTCACAACTCCATCTTCATTGTGATTATAATACGCTGTATTGTTATCATCGAGAGGTAACTGATGATACAATGGCAAACCTTGCTCCACCTTATCTATATGAATCAACGTAGCCGTCGAGTTGTCGCTGCTGTCGATACAACGACGTTTTATTTCTTCAATAACAATTCTGTCATCATTGTTACGGCTAAGGATATCAAGAAGGGCATCATCATCAATGCATTGCAATACCCCATCGGAGCATAAAAAAACATAATCTCCGTCCTGAACATCGGCAGTACGAAGCACGGTAGCCATACATCGAGTTTGATCGGCATCGGTGGGCGACATATATCGTGTGATAATATGTCTGCGATTGTCTATTGTAGCCTCATCGGGCGTAATCATTCCATTATGAACCATAGTATTGACCATTGAGTGGTCATCACTACGATATATAATGCCTTCATTAGGCCTAATGTGATACACCCTGCTGTCACCTATATGAGACAAGGTCATACCGCCATCATGAAAGGCCGCAAGAACAAGTGTCGTAGCCATGTCACGATTTGCTGATACTGCATTAGCATCCAATTCGTTATAAGCAACATCCAATACATGTCTGAAATCAGCATTAGAAAAATTCTCTTTCCAATCAAATTTAGACAGCAGTGAACCCATGGAATTAGCGACAAGCCTGCTGGCCACTTCACCCTTAGAATGACCGCCTACACCATCGCAGACAATAAAAAACCTCTGCGATGCATCAGGCATATCTTTATCAGGGAAACGACTATCTTCTTGATTTTCTCTTTTGCCCTGAAGAATAAACGAATAAGATTGTCGCAAATGAATAATCATAATCTCTATTTTTCATTTTACGCGAACAAAACGCACTGTGGTTCGTCCAAGCTTAATAGTATCGCCATAATTCAGATACACAGAATCCCCCACTGCGTACTGTTGCTTGTTGACATATACTGGATTAGCAGCATTAAGAACCTTGAACAAAAAACGATATCCTGCTCTTGCATCATCAGCTGGCATCACATCAATCATTACCGACTGGCGACTCATAAAGCTATCATTAAATGATATGCTACTGGGCTTTTCATCGTCAATACGTCCAATAGTATTCTGCCCGACACGCAATCTTATGGCTTTGCGGTTAATTCCCATAAAACCACCGAAACTAATAGCACCCATTGACTGTTGCCTATCTCTGCCTCTCAATGCGACAGTTACTTGAGGTTCACTTGCAACTTTAGCTGTTGCCACCTTTATTGATGAGTTGGGATCGTCAACATTAAAAATAATAGGTGAACTGCAAGCAACACATGAAATTGTCTTACGCCCTGCCGAACTGGGTTTAAGCACATGCATCTTACCGCAATGCCCACACTTTATTCGCACTGGAATGCCCAACACTGCATGTTCATGTATAATGTAGCTGCCATCACTTGTAGGAACAGCCAACCCCAGCAATGATGCATTCTGCACTGCAGCGGGATTCTTCTGAGGCGCGGGGTTTGGGTTAGGAACCGGATTCAGTCCTGATTTGTTAACCGGAGTAGCGGCAGGCTGACTGATTTCAGCATTTTGTTGCTGAGATTGGATACGCAATAATAACGGGGATTTACATTCGCGGCAAGAAATAATGGCATTTCCAGCTCTTAGTACCCGATATGGATTTTCGCAGCCACAGGCTGGACAAGAAAATTTCACCTCTTGTCCAGCATGCGCCACGATATTTACTCTAGATAGTTGTCCTAGTTTATTATATGAATTCTGTTCACTCATAAATAAAAATATTTAAGCTAATGAACTATCGTCAAATCCAACAAGATCAGTATTTATGTCATCAATGTGTGAAGAAAGATCGTCATTGGCAGCCAACTCTTCATCGATATCAAACTCATCAAGGTCTTCATCAATCATGACATCTGCCGTTTCAAGCGACTCATCAGACAAGAGCTCGTCATCGTCTGGTGTGTCCATAATGTCATTTTCATCAACAAAGGCCACCTCATCACCAGTACCATCTCCTTCAATTCCGGCAATCTCTGCACCAGCGCTTGCGTACATGGGAGTATCAACAAGGGTTTCAGGATTGATTTCATTGACGAATGCCTGCATTTCACCAATATTCACCTCAAAATGAATGCCCTCGCTAAACATAGCATATTCATTACCAGAGATATCGGTAAGAGTATCTAAGAAACCATCACCATCGCTGTCAACCAACATCATATATTCACCATTATCGTTTGCAAGCAATGTAGCCATATGTACTTGACCGTCACCATTAAGTTCAGTTTGAATCATATCTGTTGGTTTCAGACCCATCATTGACATGAAGATTTCTGGGCTAACATTTACTGTATCGGTCAGATCATCACCTACAGTGTTAGTCAATATATTCATTGCTGATTGGGAAATGGGGGGAACACCTTCATTGAGTGTCGAAGCATTGCCTGAGTCCACTGTTGAATCATCTGTAGATGGAACAGTTTCTCCAGGATTGACATCATCAGCAAGCCACTGAGTATCTACAGGAATACCGTGCTCATCTGTAGCAAACTCGGGGTGAGTTGCAGTTTCTACAGTAGCAGTCTGTTCAACTACATCATTATGCACTGGTTCTTGTGAGACAGAATGATGGACCTCACGAGGCTGAGAGGCAGCATGTGAGCCACGAGGTGAAGCAGTAAAGGCCGGTGAACTAGACGCAGCATCTACTGACACTTCTGACCCTGTTGCTGCCGACTGAGACTCAACCGCTTCTTGCTGAGCCTGTATGTCTTCAGCTGTTACATGAGCGACCATTTCCTCCTCTACCACGGTGCTATCTTCATTGTCTCCAAGTATAGATGCAGCAACACCCCCTACTCCAGCAACAGCGGCAGCAACACCTGCTACCTTGGCAGCTTTGGCCCACTTTGAATTCTTGTTCTCGTCTTGGTTCTTGCTCTCGTTTCCGAACGCTTGTGTTGTTTGAGTATCCATAATTTTAAAAATTTAATAGTTAGTAATGCTTTTGTTTACGCTGCAAATTTAAAGGGGCATTTCAGGGTATGCAAATTTTTACGACCATGTTGTTTGAACCATGCAGGTTTTTTGACGAAACATTGGAAATAGCTTCTTGAAACTAAAAATCATATAATTCTATTGCGCTTTGCAGCGAGGACAATGCATATTCTTAACATCATTAGCTGATAGTATATTGTGGCATGATGGATTAGGGCATTGCATGAACAGCGCTTCTTGTTCCTTAATGCTTTTACGTGCGTTAATAGGGTCATATGCAAGACCTGTAATCACCGTCACAAGGCTAGACAATCTAAGAAAAAGAATTGTGCCTGCTGGATCAGTAAAGAACATAGAGCCTATTAAAGCTAAAGCCGAGAGACCTGTTGTCCCCCATTTAATATACTTTGCTTTACGTTCCTGGCGTTTCAGCCTTTCATCGAATTCATTTTTCTTATCTCTAATATAATAGAAATCGTCTAGGAAATTAGATGGTGAAAGAATGTGCCGAGCATAGAAAGAACAACCTTTAACAGTCTCTCCGCCAAGGACGATAAACGTATCGGGAGAAATCGAGACACGACTAACTCTTACCAACTTTCCATCATCACCACGAACATAAGTTCCATTGGGAGAGCCCAAATCCTCTAAAGTCCATTTTTTATCGTCAATGATTATACGCGCGTGCTGGCGGCTGACGGCTGTTGCACCTTTTGGTATCACAAAAGGCTCCTCGCATTCACGGCCTAGTATAAATTCTGTCATTGCCATAATCAATAAAATCTATCATTCACTCACCGCTGTTATGACGAAATTGTTTTTCTACATGTTCCTTGTAGCCTCTAATAAGCGACTTGGGTATTGACAGTATCAATGGAGAATGCTCTAAGTCGCTCAACATCACACTTTGCTTTAAAACGTTAATGCGGCGAAGGTAACACTGATTAAGAATCACACTTCTGCCAAGTCTTATAAATGGGCTTGATACACCCTTCTCATAGGATAGGGAGATCATGCGTTCTATTTTCGTAATTCCAGCTGTAATGGTGGTTTTCTGTCCTGTTATGTACACAATAAGAGAATAGTTGCCTCCTGCCTGAATGTATGCGACTTTATCTAAGTCGATTACAACTAATTCATCTCTTGAATTATAACACAATTGTGACATAATACCTTATCAAGTTTTAATTAGTTACGCTTCAACTTGCAAATTTACTTAATATTTTTCACACTACTGCTATAAACCATTAATTTTCTTTCATAGCACCAATTTAATGGTCTAAAATGACGCCGCAAACATCGAGTAGCAAGCACTAAATAATTGATTTGCCAAAATACACACTGTTGCACATCATTTGAAGAATCATGGATTCTGAAAACGAATCTGACTGCATTGTTACCATTACATAACTGAACCTTGTACACATCATTCTGCTTTTAGTTTTAATCGGAAAAACATTTACAACAGGAAAAAAAATTCAAAAAACGCTTGCAGGTTCAGAAAAAAGCAGTAATTTTGCAGCGCATTTGGAAATTGTCCTGTGGTGTAACGGTAGCACACCGGATTCTGGTTCCGTTTGCGTGGGTTCGAATCCTACCAGGACAACAAAGCACTAAGTGACCGTAGAACGCGGTCACTTTTAGTGTCGAATTACACAAACTTATAAATTTAAACTAATTATCTAACATGGCAGTAAAAATCAGATTACAACGTCACGGTCACAAGGACTATGCGTTCTATCCAATTGTCATCGCCGATAGCAGGGCACCACGAGATGGTAAATTTATTGAAAGGATTGGTTCTTATAACCCCAATACTAATCCTGCTACAATAAGTTTAAATTTCGAGCGCGCACTCTATTGGATCAATGTTGGTGCTCAACCCACCGACACAGTTCGTAACATTCTCAGCCGCGAAGGCGTGATGCTCATGAAGCACCTCCAAGGCGGTGTGAAGAAGGGTGCATTTGACGAGGCTGAGGCTGAACGTCGCTTCAATGCTTGGAAGGCTGAAAAGGCTGCAAAGCTCGAGGCCATCAAGAACGAAGAGCGCGAAGGCAAGAAGGCCGCCGCAAAGAAAGCTCTTGAAGAGGAGACCAAGAAGAACGAAGCTAAGGCTGAGGCCGTAGCTAAGAAACGCGCCGAAATCGCCGCCGCCAAGGCTGCTGCCGAGGCTGAGGCTATCAAGGCCGCTCAGGATGCCGCTGCTGCTGAGCAAGCTGCACAAGAGGCACCTGCTGAAGAAGCTGCTCCCGCAGCTGAGGAAGCTCCCGCTGAAGCTTAATCGTCACGCTCAACAAATTATTAAGGCGTTAACCAACAGGTTAGCGCCTTAACTTTATTTCCACCTTTGAGATTGTAACTTAGAAAAGTTTCTCAGGATACACACCGGTGCGATGGAGCTCGGCAAACTTATCCACCACACCCTGTCGATCGGCAGAATAGGTCACTCCAAACCACTTCGACTCAGTGGTGAGCACCTTGACCTGCGACTGGCCACTCTTCACCAGCTCGTTCACCAGCGTTGGAATATAGAACTCAGCTTTGGGCTTATTGATATTCTCTTTAAGAAATTCCACGAAAAACTCCTCACTATACTTGAAATAATCAGGTGTAAAGCCCCAGAAGTTCATCGACACGGGAGTGTCGAACGTCAGGTGCTGCACCACCCCATTCTCATCGCTGAAAGTGATATCATGATTCTCATCATAACCAATTGCAGTACGCTCGACAACACTTGTAAGATTGCCATCTTTTGTCTCACAGACACCGCGCGACACAGTTCCACTCTCGCTCATGGTGTTGCCCACCTTGAATCCTACCATACTATAGTGGTCAACTGAACCTTCGGGCAGAGCTGACAGTTCGGCAGCCATCACCTCGAAACTATTGCGTCCATAGTAGTCGTCACTGTTGATAATTGCAAACGGCTCGTTTATTACGTCTTTGCCCATTAACACAGCATGGTTGGTTCCCCATGGCTTCACGCGCTCTGGTGGGCATGAAAATCCTTCGGGAAGATCGGTAACGGCCTGATAGACCACCTCGACTGGGATATGTCCTTCGTATTTTGAGAGAATCTTTTCACGGAAATCGGCTTCAAAATCCTTACGGATAACAAATACCACCTTGCCGAAGCCACTCTTTATGGCATCGTATATCGAATAGTCCATAATAGTCTCTCCGTGAGGGCCTAAGCCATCAAGTTGTTTAAGACCACCATAACGGCTGCCCATTCCTGCAGCCAATACAAACAGTGTTGGTTTCATAGTTATAATCAAATATAAAGTTAATCTTTAGGCATTGTTGAAAAATCGAAGAAAATCAATCTGTTATACTCTTCTCCGACTTTGAGCAGCTGTGATGGGAACTGTGGCTTATTGGGTGCATCGGGCATTCCTTGACACTCTATTGCCACGCCATCATAGTCTTCGTAGGAACGGCCACTCTTGCCCATTGGAGAACCGGAAAGCCAATTGCCGGTATATACCTGCACAGCAGGCTGATCGGTCACAATCTCAAGAACACGACCATTGACCCTATTACGCAAGATTGCTGCTGTGTGCAACTTCATATCTGCCGCACCGTCGATAACCCAACAGTTATCATAGCCCTTACCATAGTTAAGAGCCGGAAAGTTTTGTTTGATGTCACGCCCCAGTGGCTTGAATGAGGTAAAGTCCATAGGAGTACCCGCTACTGCGTCCATCTCACCCGTCGGAATTAACGTATCATCAGTAGGCAGATAGGTAGAAGCATTAAGCTTCAACTCTTGGTCAAGCACTGAGCCAGCACTCTCATTAGCGAGGTTGAAATAGGTGTGATTAGTAAGATTTACCACAGTATCTGCATCACTGACTGCACTCAACTCAATGCGAAGCACATTGTCTTCGGTCCATGTATACGCCACACGAGCCTGGAGCTCGCCAGGATAATGCTCGTCACCATCGGAACTCACCAAAGAGAACACCACCCTGTCGTTACCTTGCATCTCAGGGTCCCATATCTGGTTCTGAAAGCCTTCAGGACCGCCATGCAATGCATTTGGACCATTATTGATAGCCAACTGGTAAACTTTTCCATTAATCTCAAGGTGGCCAGCTGCTATGCGGTTGGCATAACGGCCTGGCACTTTACCAGCACAAGGTCCGTCATAGAGATAATCTGCGGGATTCTTGTAACCAAGCACCACATCATCGAGGTTTCCGTCACAGTCAGGCACTATTATAGATGTTATGCCTGCACCAAGCGACGAGAGCGTCACGCTTGCGCCACTCTCGTTTTCAAGTTTATACAGCGTAATCTCGCCTTTGGGCGAATCGGCTGTTTCAATATAAAACTTCATTTATTCTTCACACTTGTGAGCGCCGTCGCTGATTACAACTGGATAGACGACGGGCTCGTGTCCATATTTCTCGTTAAATTTCTTCTTTGCTGTTGCAATGAAATTGTCATACAACTCATCTTTCACCAGATTGATGGTGCAGCCACCGAAACCGCCACCCATTATGCGAGATCCTGTAACACCACATTCGCGGGCAATGTCGTTCAGGTAGTCAAGTTCCACGCAGCTCACTTCATAATCATGTGAAAGTCCATTGTGTGTCTCATACATGCAACGGCCAACTGTCTCGAAGTCGCCGCGCTGAAGAGCATCGCACACGTCGAGCACACGCTGCTTCTCGCCTATCACGTAACGGGCACGCATAAAGTCTTCGTCGCTAATGCGGTCGCAAGCGGCATCGAGCATTGCCATATCGGCATCGCGCAGGGTCTCCACACCTAAGGTGCGAGCTACGCGCTCACAAGATTCCCGACGCTTGTTATAAGGAGAGTCAACAAGCTCATGCTTCACCTTCGAGTCAAGAAGCACCAATTTGTAGCCTTTTGCATCGAATGGATAATACTCATATTCCAATGAACGGCAATCAAGACGCATAAGGTGGTCCTTCTTGCCAAATACTGAGGCAAACTGATCCATGATGCCACAGTTCACGCCGCAGTAGTTATGCTCTGTTGACTGGCCAATAAGAGCCAACTCAAACTTTTCTATCTTATTGTCATTGAATAAGTCGTTCAGTGCGAACGCAAAGCAAGACTCCAATGCAGCACTTGATGACAAGCCTGCACCCAGAGGTACATTTCCAGCAAACACCGTGTCAAAGCCATTAACCACAAAGCCACGCTTGATTATCTCGCGACAAACGCCGAATATATACCGCGCCCATTGTTCAGCAGGAGCATCCTCTTCCTTCAAACCAAATTCACAATAGGCATCCAAATCGGCACTATACACACGCACCCTGTCGGTTCCATTGATATTAATCTCGGCCATGATACACTTGTCTATCGCGCCCGGGAAGACGAAGCCTCCGTTATAATCAGTGTGCTCACCAATCAAATTGATACGACCAGCCGAGGCATATAACACTCCATTCGTTCCAAAACGACTGTTAAACAGTGACTTAATTCTTTCTTTCATCGCTTAAAAAATTATTGATTCGTTGTTTGTAATTTTTCACTCTCAAAGTTACTATTAATTTATCTAACTAGTACCAACTTACAAATTTTATTTTATACTATTAACATTTAGAGATGTATCACCCTTACCAAGCATCAAGTCGCGATGAAAGTTCAGGGAATAAAGATTTGGAAAATTCGGGGCTTGAGTTGCCTTCTCGCTTCTGTTTTCTATAGTCATCCAGAAGTTTAAATGCATAACGACTTAGGAATACTATTGCCACAAGGTTGCACGCTGTAAGCAGTGCCATAAATACATCACCAAGGCTCCACACTAAATCAAGGCTTGCCACCGCACCGAAAAGCACCATCAATCCTCCTGAAAATATTCTATAAACCATCAGCACCCACTTGCGGTCGGTGAGGAATCTCACGTTGGCTTCACCATAGTAATAATTGCCTATTATACTACTAAAAGCAAATAGCAATATAGCAATTGCCACAAACAGCGTTCCCGCACCACCAATCTGGGTCTTGAGCGAAGCTTGTGTAAGCACAATACCATTCAACCCAGTAGAAGCATACACACCACTGATTAAAATAATAAAAGCAGTGCAACTGCAAACTAGCAAAGTATCGGTAAAAACCCCCAAGGCCTGGACCAACCCCTGCTTCACAGGGTGGCTGACATGGGCTGCGGCAGCCACATTAGGTGCAGAACCTTCGCCGGCCTCGTTACTAAAGAGACCACGCTTGATTCCCATCATCATCGTAGCGCCAATGGCTCCACCAGCAAACTGTCCCATGCCGAATGCACTCTCAAATATCAATTTGAACATCTGCGGTATAAGTGAGATATTCATTAAAAGCACGACAACGGCCAAAATGAAATATCCAATCGCCATTATTGGCACGAGTACGCTGCTCACCTTGGCAATGCGACGAATGCCACCAAACACAATTACCAACGCAATGATGGCAATAACGACACCTACAATCATCTGATTGAATCCAAAAGCCTCATGCATTGCATCACAAATGGTATTGCTTTGAATTGAATTGTACGACAATCCGAAAGTAAGGGTCATCAATACGGCAAACAAAGCTGACATCCACTTGCTTCGCATACCATAAAGGATATAATAAGCAGGACCGCCTATGAACCAACCGTCTTTGGTCTTGCGTTTGAACAACTGCGCCAGTGTACTCTCGACAAATGCCGTTGCCGAGCCTATCAATGCTATTACCCACATCCAGAAAATTGCACCTGGACCACCCAAAGCGATGGCCGTTGCCACACCAGCCAAGTTACCCGTACCTACTCGTGTTGCTACCGACACGGCAAAGACCTGAAACGATGAAACATGATTCTTCTCCTTCACTTTAGATGAAGACGAGTCTACCAGCATACGAATCATCTCGCCTATCATTCTAAACTGCACAAAGCGCGTGCGCCACGTGAAATACAAGCCACAAACCACTAATGCAGCTATCAATATGTACGTCCACAAAAAGTCGTTAATCGATGTAAGAAAAACGTTCAGAGCGCCACTTGAAGAAAATATATCTTTCACTTGAAATCCATTTTATAGCTTGTAAAATTACTATTTTTCGGCATATAAGAGAAAAATTATGCTCATAAAATGCAACATGTTGATTTTATTTAGTAATTTCGCACGTTTTAATAATAAAAATTTTAATCATGAAAAAGATTTTAGCATTAGTATGCACCGTTTTGCTTGGCATTACAGCAGCTTCCGCACAAGCCTATAAAGGCGATGTCGCCGCAGGTATAAACCTCAACTATGGAAGTAAGATTGAAAACTTAGGTCTTGGAGCAAAGTTTCAATACACAATTATAGACCACGTGCGTGCCGAAGTGGGATTTAACTACTTCTTCAAAAAGAATTTTGAGTCGATGTGGGACGCTAATCTCAATGCTCATTACTTGATCAACGTCTATCAAGAGAAACTGTATCTCTATCCAATCGTGGGCCTTAATTTCTCTTCACTTAGCTTTGATGAAAAAGGGTTTGCCAAGGAATATGGAGTTGACCCCGGTGTAAAGCACGAAGATATCAACCGCTTCGGTCTAAATCTTGGCGCCGGCGCCGAATATCGCATTACCGAGAAAATCGGTCTGTCGCTGGAATATCGCCACACTATCTTGAAGGACATTGACCAAGGCGTATTCTCTATTGGCGCAAACTACAAGTTTTAATCACTAGTAACAACAAACAAGCTACAATCCGTGAAGATGCGTTCTACTGCTCATCTTCACGGATTCTTTCAAACAAATAAATAATCAATATGGCATCACATAATGAATTGGGCAAACTTGGCGAAAGTATTGCACGAGACTTTCTGATTTCCAAAGGCATGATTATCCGTGAACAAAATTGGCGTATGAATCACTTGGAAATAGATCTGGTTGCCGAAGATACAGACAAAGCACTTTTGCACATTGTAGAGGTAAAGACTCGTTCATCAGACGACCATTATGACCCAATGGCCGCCATCAACCATCGCAAACGTACAAACTTGATAAATGCTGCAAACGGATATGTCAGATACTATCAGTTAAAGTTTGGCATTCAATATGATGTCATAACCATAATCGGCTCACCAGAAAACTATAAAATCAACTATATTCCTGATGCTTTCCGTCCTTCATTACGCACATACAGATAAAGTGTTCGTTTTTTCTTAATATATGTACTTTTTCTCACATAAGGCTTTTCTGAGATAAACCATTTAGGTTTTTTTAGCTTGTAAAGTTGGCTATTACGTCGATTATTCCGAAATTTGCAGAATAATTAATTTACATATACTATAATGGAAATTACTGCCCAGCAATTGGCAGCCATGGTTCATGGCACAGTAGAAGGTGATGAGAATGTAATCATCAACAATTATTCAAAGATTGAAGAAGCAACACAAGGATGTCTCACATTCCTTGCCAATCCTAAATATACACACCACATTTACACTACAAAGGCTTCGGCAGTACTTGTAAAGAATGATTTTCAGCCAGAGCATGATATAGCTACTACTCTGATTCGAGTAGAAGACCCCTACAAGACTCTTGCTGACTTACTTAACTTCGTCAACAGCCAGACCACTCCGACTAAACGAGGTGTAGAGAATCCATCATTCATCAGTGAAGGCGTGACAATCCCAGAAGACACATACGTTGGTGCTTTTGCCTATATTGGCCACAATGTCTCTATTGGCAAGAACGTGAAGATATATCCCCAAGCTTACATTGGCGACAACGTCACTCTGTGTGATGATGTTACAATTTATCCAGGAGTGAAAATATATCATGGATGCAAGATTGGCAACCGCTGTACCATCCATGCTGGTAGTGTAATAGGCAGCGACGGATTCGGCTTTGCTCCAAAAGAAGACGGCACATACGAGAAAATCTCCCAAATCGGCATCGTCATCCTTGAAGACGATGTGGAAATTGGTGCCAATACGACAATAGACCGTGCCACAATGGGCGCTACCGTAATCCATCGAGGTGTTAAACTCGACAACCTTATCCAAGTGGCACATAATGTTGAAATAGGCGAAGACACAGTCATGGCAGCCCAAGTTGGTGTTGCAGGTTCCACAAAGATTGGCAAACACAATATGGTTGGCGGACAGGTTGGTTTCGCTGGACATATTACAATTGGGGACAACAACGGCATCGGCGCACAGAGTGGTATTCCAAACAGCATAGGCAGTGGACTACGCGTACTGGGATCACCAGCTATCAACGCTCTCGACTTTGCACGACAAAACGTATATTTCAAAAGGTTAGGCCAAATGAGTGATGACATTCGCACATTGCAAAAACAAATCAAAGCTCTAACTGAGAACAAAGAATAATTTATTGAAAGGCATATAATGAAACAGCGAACATTAAAGCAGGAATTCACGCTAACTGGAAAAGGACTGCACACAGGATTGCAAATTGAGGCAACTTTTAAGTCCGCTGATATAAATACAGGCTATTTATTCCGGCGAATCGACCTCGAAGGCTGTCCCACTATCGAAGCCGTAGCCGAGAATGTCATCGAGACAAAACGCGGCACTGTGATTGCCAGTCGCAGCAATAAAGATGTCAAAGTCAGTACCATAGAACATGCTATGGCAGCATTATACGCGGCTGGCATAGATAACTGCATTATAGAGGTAAACGCACCTGAGCTGCCCATTCTTGACGGCAGTGCAATTATATATGCAACAAAGATTGAAGAATTGGGCTATGTTGAACAAGATGCCGAAAAGGACTACTATGTAGTCAAACAACGCATCAAGGTAGTTGATCCAAAATCTGGTTCATCACTCATCGTATTGCCTGATGACGACTTCTCAATCGATACGATGATTGAATTTAACTCTCCTGTACTAAGCAACCAGTTTGCATCGCTTAATAACATGGCTGATTTCAAGGATCAGATTGCAGCATGCCGCACCTTCGTCTTTGTCAGGGAAGTAATGCCACTGCTTCAGATGAATCTGATTAAGGGTGGTGACCTTGACAATGCCATCGTCATATATGACACACCTATGGCTCAAGAAGAGCTAGACAAACTCGCTGATGTAATGAAGGTGCCTCACAAGCCTGCTGCTGAGTTGGGATACATCAACAATAAGCCCCTTCTTTTCAACAACGAGCCAGCTCGTCACAAGCTGCTCGATGTATTAGGCGATCTGGCCCTTATAGGACGACCGCTTAAGGGCCGCATCGTTGCAACTCGTCCTGGCCACAGTCTGAATACTCAGTTATCTAAGAAAATACGACAGGAACTTCGTCGTCAGAATGTTCAGGCACCCATCTACGATCCAAACAAAGAACCCCTATATGATGTTAATCAAATTCGTAAGATGCTTCCACATCGCTACCCTATGCAATTAGTGGACAAAATCATTGAGATTAACAACGACCATATCGTGGGTGTTAAGAACGTTACTGCCAACGAGCCATTCTTTCAAGGTCACTTCCCTGACGAGCCCGTCATGCCCGGCGTGCTACAAGTAGAAGCCATGGCACAGACCGGCGGCATTCTTGTTCTCAGTACGGTAGAAGATCCTGAGCGTTACTCGACATATTTCATGAAGATTGACAATGTGAAGTTCCGTCAAAAGGTTGTACCTGGCGATACGCTGGTGTTCCATATGCAATTGCTCTCCCCCATACGCCGAGGTGTCGCAATGATGAGAGGATATGCTTTTGTTGGAGAAAAAGTGGTAAGTGAAGCCGAATTTATGGCACAGATAATCAAAAACAAATAACAATATTTTCACGAGATGAACAACTATCAGAATATACAACCGTTAGCAAGCATCAGTCCAAACGCCATCATTGGCAAAGACGTAAAGATTGGACCGTTTGTTACCATTGATGTTAATGTTGAAATTGGTGACGGCTGCATAATTGACAGTAATGCCGTTATTCATGGCGGGGCTCGCATCGGCCGGAATTGTCATATCCACTCTGGAGCCGTGGTGAGCGGAATTCCCCAGGACCTGAAGTTCAAGGGAGAAGATTCCATCGCCATCATAGGTGACGGTACATCAATCCGCGAGTTCGTTACCATTCATCGTGGTACTGCCTCCAAAGGTAAGACCGTTATCGGCAAAAACTGCCTTATCATGGCTTATAGCCATGTGGCTCACGATTGCACGTTGGGCGATAACATAATCATGTCCAATGCCGTGCAGATTGCTGGTGAGGTCATCGTCGGAGATTATGCCGTAATTGGAGGTGGAACGCTAATCCATCAGTTCTCGCTCATCGGACAACATGTAATGATACAAGGCGGTTCTCATGTAAATAAGGATGTTCCACCATACGTCATGGCTGGACGCATTCCCTTGGCTTTCGAAGGCGTCAATGCTATCGGCCTACGCCGTCGTGGGTTTACTGACGAACAAGTAGATGTAATTCAGAACGTCTATCGCACTTTGTTCTTCTCCAAGCTGAACACGGCAGAGGCCTTAGCCAAAATAGAAGCTGAGATTGCCGCATTGCCTGAGAGGGATATTATCACCGAGTTTGTTAGAGCAAGCAAACGAGGTGTAGTACGCCCAAATATCTAATAAAATACACTGACCTAGGTTTATATTTAGTGACAGCTCCCTCTGCTTTACAGGAGGAGCTGTTTATAATCTACTTATTTTCGTAGAAATCACATTCTACTACCGTTGCTGATTTTACTTGGCGAGGTTCAGGTTGAGAGAGAGTCCGAAGTTGCTGTTTGTGGTTGGATATGCCGTTGCCGAAACTAGCGGTGTATTAACCTGATAGTCGAAATAAGCTCCAAGTGTCACACGTTTGCTCATCTGATAGTTGGCAGTGAAGTTTATACCCAAGGTGCGAGTGCCACTGGTTGCCTGAGTGGTATTTACATCCATCTTTCGGATAAGTGCAGTATTGTTATTGAGCTGCACATTGAGATTCATGGTGAGGTCATTGCTCACACCCTTTTGTTGACCTTTAATCTTAAGTACAGAGTTGAAATTGGCAATCTTATACCCCGCACCTAGAACGAATGACTTGGTGAGGGCCTCCACGAGCTGTCCAGCAGCAGAGTTGAGGGTTAAAGTACGAGTATCACGATACTCGCAGTTGAATGTCATTTCGTTCTTTAAGGTCAAATTTACACCAATGAGCGGAGCAAACTTCTCGGTTAAAGTGACCGAAGAAATGTTATATGGAGACGAAGGTATTGGATTCCCCGTGAGTTGGTCTTGAGTGAATCCCAATCCATTGCCTATGTCAATCCAGTCGGTGAATGAATTGAACGAACCGACCTGATATGTACATTGATAAGCATGAGTGAGCGTGAATGCCTTGAACCACTTCTTGAACGCTTCCATCTTGGTTAAGCCGTCATAAGTGACACGCCAGTTAGGTAGAATCTCTTTAAGCGATGGGAATGGATTGAGCGTTACCGATGAAGCATTTTTGCCCGAATATGCTGCCATGAATGCAGGAATCAAAACATCACTGCTTGACATATTAACCGGACTTGTCTCGGGATTAAATTCCTTTCCTACTAGAACTGACCCTCTTAAGAAACCCCTCTCAGGGTATGTCTGCCCATAATATTGTTCCTGAATACGATTAGCAACAATAGGTATATTGGCAAGGAAGTCGTCAAATGCCTGACTATGGTATCCGTCATCGGCACTCACACCATGCAATGCCGTCTTTATTGCAACGTGAGTCTTAGTATAGCTACCAGCATAAATAGTAGCCATGTCATCATACATAAATTGCACTTGGTTGGTGCGATTATCTGTTCGGTTACCTGTGAGAGTAATCTTTAGACCCTTGATTGGCTCAAGCTGAACCTCGGCAGTGAATTCATCGGTTTTGGAATACAATGCTGGTGATGTTTGAGTCTGGTCGCCCATGAGCCATCCTCTAGACTTAGCCTTATCGATATAACTTTCGTCAACGAAACCAAAAGCAAAGTCTAATCCAGGAGCCATTACATCATAGTGAGTGTTTTGTCCGAAGAGATCACCCACATCAGGTATAAACTGTGGTATAGAGAGCTGCTGAGTCTTCCGCCAACGTACATTTACACTCCTTACGCTCATGGCAAGTCTTGCCGTATACTGCCCAAGTTCCCATAGGAATCCTTTATGTTCTTTCTGCACCTCAGTGATAGTGAACTTTATGTTATCATCACCATGTGTAAGGATTTCCACAGAATTATTGTCAATAACCTTGAATTGAACCGGGAATGGCTTGTCCTTCGTCGTGGTTGCCGTCACCTTGACGTTCTTCACGTTCATGTTGTGCTTGATTACCGTCGAAGAGTCGGGATTTAGCTTGAAAGTGCGATTGAACTTCTTGGGTTTGGGTTTAGACTTTGAGTTCTGATTACTGGAAGTTCCAGAGAAACGCTTGTTAACTTCCTGTAGATACGGAATCTTGTTGTATAACTGTTCCAAAGTAAGTCTCGTTTCAACGCTGAATGACGACTGATTGGCAATGGTGTTACCCGATGACACATCATCGACCACGGTGCCTCGGTTCCAATTATACGTTGCATTATAATTGGCTGAAGCAGTGATGAAGCTCAGAATAGGAATTGCGCTGAACGGAGCCTTATAGCTTGCCGTAAACGATTGGTTATAACTCCAAGGAGTTCCCAAATCCTTAATGCTTCGCCATACTGAATCTCGCCAGTCGCGATAAGCATCGGGGAAGAGTTTCTTGTTAACCTGCCCTACCGGTTCAAGTATATGAGCCTGTGTGTTGCTGTTGAAAGAAGCACTGAGCGACTTGGTAAAGTTCCATGAAATAGCGAACTGACGATCCCAGAGGAAATTCTTACTTACCGCAACAGGCAGTTCTACGTCAATACCTGTCTCATTACGAGTCTGCTGTTCGTAGTAGTAACGTGAAATATTACTGTTGAAAGCAATATTCGCCGGTAACCAATGAATCTCCCATTCACGGAAAAACTTCATGTTCTTGTTCTTTGCATCAATGAAAGACTTGAAGGGAGTGAAAGGCTTGACATATGGTGTCCAACTATACTGGAAACTGCCTCTTGTATCATTAGTGTTTTCATACACATTGTCGGGATCACTCAAATGCTGCTTGTTGAACGAGTAACTAAATGTAAAGTTAGCTGGATCCCAAGGCATTGGGTTCTTGCTTTTTACGTTAAATTTCAACCCAGAGATACTAAAGCTCTTGGCAGTGCGTTGCGTTATAGCGAAATCATTAATTGAATCTCGCTGGTGGTCGTTAGAACAAGCATCAATGGCTTCTTGCAGCAAGATGTCCTGATCCAGAGGATTGTACTTTGGAGTAGTCTTCTCATTGCTATAAGAATAATAGATAGGAGCATTCAATTTCACTTTCTCAGGCAAGAAGCGTCCCAAATCAGTCTGCACTGCTACATTATACTGGTCATAGTCATCCAGACGTCTCTGACTTAGAGACTGGTCTACCGATCCGAAACCGTAAGTCTCCTTGTGGAAACCAACATTCACGGTAGCAATATCGCTCATGTTGAGAACCATGTTGGCTTTTGCAGCCCAACCACCATCATTGTCAAAGTCGGTCACACGCAACTCATCGGCCCAGACGACACAGCTGCGAGGTGAATTGGCGTTATTACGCACACCAATCATCATTACACGAACATCTCCCAGTGATGGATTTCCTTGCACGGTAACTCTATGGTTAGGTGAATTTGGATCCTGCATGGTATATCGCTGTGTATAGGACACACCGTTTTCACCCGCCAATTTAGCAGCATTACGCGCTTTCTTCACCATGGTGAAAACATCCATATCCACATCTAGCATATTCTGTTCAGGCCAAACTTTCAAACGATCAGAGCTGCTGTTTGTGTTATATCGTCCAGGTTCGGTCAGGTCAAGAGGAATTTCATATTCATAATAGTTGTTCTTGATATCAGTACCCAACCTTACGAAAGCCGACACATCTCCATTTCGAAGGATGTTATCTCCTACCTCAGCCTCTGCATGGAGGAACATCTGCAGACGCTTGTAGATACGCAGGTCTAATGTAGTATTGCGATATACACCTCTTGCATCGCCCTGCTGCAGGCCATCGATAGTCATCTGCATAGACTGCTCGTTGAGCTGTGTGATTTGTGATTGTCCTGAGTCTATAATACGGGTCACGCCAGGAGGCAGTACATAGTTCACTGGTTCACGAGAAGCATTTTCTTCAATGTTTACGGTATTAACATTGACAGAACCAGTCGCTGGAGCGTCACCTCGCATATTCAGGTTGTAGTCGTAGTTTCTCCATTCACCACGCATAAGTTCGAGCGTAGCAAATCGTAAATGGGTCGTCTCTTTAAAACCAGTCATGAACATACGTATGAAACGAATGGTTGAGAAGTCGTTGATACTACCCACCTTGCGTTCATAGCTGCGTAATGGAATGCTGAACTGATACCACGTCACTTCCTGTCGCTGACCGTTGCGTGTAGTGACTACAGCGTTCCGCTTGTCGATAATATAATTCTTTCCTACATCGAGCGAATCTGGATGTATCGCGACACGGTACTGGAAGTAACGCTCATATTCGTTAAGAGTATTGTCCTGATTAATATCTTCAACATCTGGCACGCTTCGTGAACTCTGATACAAACCATCACTGGCATCTTCCTGACCAAGCGAGTTACCTTCTACACCGTTATAATGCTTGTATCTATCAAGAATTCCCAAACGCTGTTCATCATAGTCATAGCCACGATAGAAATGATAGTTATCAGTTGCCGGGTCATTCAGAGGAGAGAACTGATCCTGCTCCATGCGTGAAATAGCTTCAGCTGACAACTTTGTACGCAACTTCGTGACGAAATTCTTATATGTAGCAAATGACTTCTCCTGAGTGGTAGACAGTCCATTAAGTCCGACATCCTGAGAAATACGGGGACCATTTGATGTATCGAAAGCATAGGTGAGCGAAGTCTGAGTATTAACCTTACCCCAAACAGTTTCCTTCATGTAGCTAGGATCAACATTATCACCTATACCGTTCTCATACGACTTCAGACCATCCTTGAGAATATCCTCGCTCACCTCACCAAGGTTGAAGTAGAGATATCCGCCATCATAGTTGGGGTTGTTCTCATCAAGGAATGGGTCCAGCATCCAGAACTGAATGTACTCAATATTCGATTGTTCAAAGTCTGTATTATCAAGTTTGCGCATGATTCCACCCCAGCGTTTCTCGGGATTCAACAAATAGCCATCGGAATCCACATTATCAGCATCAAGGTTGTATGGGCCACGCTCCTTGGGATAGAATGACAAGTTGAGTGTCTGCACGCTCGATGATTCACCATAGTTCAGTTCGCGACCTGGGAACACTTCGCTATAAGGAACCTCCCTCACGTATGGATTAGAAAGCTGATCAAGGTCATTCTTAATATAACCTGGCACATAGCTCGAATTACGTTGGGTGAACAGGCGGTCAATATAATACCACGACAACAACGAACGGTTCATACCATAGGAAACGCTATCGCTCCGGCTGGCTTCAGGGAAGAGTGCATCACCCGCATTGTCATAAGGTGTAGAAGCCAGGAACCATGAATAAGGCGAACGCAGGTCGATGCCCGACTGGGTAGATTCGAAGTCATCAATATATGAGCTACCTCGGTTAGAACCAGTCTTTGCCTGATGCGGCAATAATTGTGCAAACTCACCTTTGAACGTCAGTGTAGAAGGCGCAGTAGCATTCACTGTAGGTATCTTGTTCAATAAGTTGGTGAGCCACATAAACTTTGTGTTATATGCCAGGTTCACACCCCAGATGGTATTATTCACCAATTCATCTCCAATGCCGACCTTTTCAGTCAGTGCCTTTTCGCCATAATGCATCAACGTTGCACCAAGATGGAAGTTCTTGTTGAATGCATAGTCAAGATCCAATCCTAACAATGTCTTTCGTTGCATACTGAAAGTGGACTGGTTTTCCATCGATACGCTGATGTTAGTTCCTGCGTCTATAATACTCTGGTTGGTGATTGTCACTGTACCCATAGTATAATCGACGGTATAGTCACTGTTTTCAGTAAGAGGGACACCACCAGCAGTAACCACGACGGAGCCACGAGGCACATTCATGGCATTAAGTCGAATCACACTACCTGATTCTGAGCCTTGATACTCACCTACAAGCACAAACTTGTTTTTGTCCTGTGCCTGTCGTGCCACAGTAAGTGTTGAGTCGTACAGTTCCTGATATACATATTTATCAGCTAACGCATCATTGTTCATCATCTTTCTCAGATGAGAGCCAAAAGGTTCAACGACCGGGAATATAATCTTTCCTTGCGAGCTGTTCACTGTATAACCCTCAACATAGTCGAATCGTCCATCGATATTAGTCTCATTATTTGCATCCAAACGATCGAGATTCATCACCTGAAGCAGAGGCTTTCCATTAATGATGCCAGCCGGAATGTATGTCAGTTCAGTACCTGTTGTGTCGCTCAGATACTTGATATTCATCTTGAAGTTTTTCTTCGTCATCTGATAGGCACCAATTGAGTAGATGTTCTTCATCATCAAGTCCCAACAAGGATAATTGGGAGATGAAGTGGTACCTTTCAACATCTTAACATAAATCGACTGTTCAGTGCTTGGAACATCACCTGCAAATTCGCCAACCTGATAGGTATTACCGCGATAGGTATACTGGTAAGCAACGGCAATTACCTCATCGGGGTTGAGTGTAGTTTTGAGCTGAATATAACCTAGACTCGGATTAAGTGTATATTCGGAAGAAGAGAGCAATCTTGCACTTTCAATCTTCTCGTAGTCGCGACCACCCTCGAAATCATATGCCTGAAGAGGAGCCAAAGCCGTCGCAGCCTGACTCATATAACGAGCATCAGGATAAGTACTCTTTATTTCATCCAAGAGGTTATTAGATGAGTTACTGGGATTGTTTTCCGCGTTATTGCCAATCCAGTGATCATTCAACAGATGTGTATTTTCACCCACATCCATAAACGCCATGATGTTTCGCGACTCATTATAATTACCTCGTTTATTTGTTATCCAAACCTCAACGCGTGTCACATTCACACCCGATGAAATTAGTGGTAACTTGCTGCACCAACTATCATAGTTGTCACGGAAAAAATGTGAGAGGAAGAAGTTTCGGTTCTGGTCATATTTGTCTGCAGTAATATAGAACGATGACGTTTGTGAGCCACCCCTTGTATTAACAGTCTGAGTTTCACTATTCTGCTGGGAAACAAGTGCAGTTGCCGTTAATTTACCAAACTGAAGTTTAGTCTTTATACCGAATAATGCAGCACTACCACGAATGAGTGACGACCCTGTAGTCATACTCACATTTCCGGCTTCAATATTCTTGATTATCTCATCTTCTTTTCCTTCGTAGGCCAATTTAAGGTTCTTATTATCGAACTCGAATGTAGCATCGGTATTGTAAGTCATGTTAAACTTCATCTTATCTCCTACCGAAGCTGAAACAGTAGCTTGAATCTTGTTTTCGAAGTCAAAATAGGTTTTTCGGCGAGCAGATACCGACAAAGCTGGATTGTCAGTCTTATTGCTCTTGACACCCATATTAATTTTTACCGAACCTTGTGTCTTTAACTGAACACCGCCAGGGCCGAAAATCTTTTCCAATGGCCCGAGGCCAAACTGTAAATCAAGGAAATTGAGAGGATTCTTAGATTTTTCCTCTGCACTCTCAGCATTCTTTTGTCGATAATATTCAAACATCGACTGGCGCATAGCCAAGTTGTTATACTCGCTGGCGCTGAGAATGAATGGGGTGACAATATCGTTATCCCCAACGCGGGTGTGAACTACATAGCAACCAGTTTCGGGATCATATTCAGCCTCGGTAGTAATGTTAGATGGAGACTTAAGGTCGAGCGAATATTCATTCAATTCTTGAATGTCATCGTAACCTGAAGGTATGGTTGGATGAACATTGAATTCAACATTGACAGTATCGAGTGCGGCAGCCTTTTTAGATTTAGGCTGAGTATTAATAGTCGGAGTCACTGGAGGAGGTGGCGGTGGAGCAAGTTTAGATGTTACATATTGCGCCAGTGCGGTATCGTTTCCAGCCAGAAAACCAATCACACAACCTATTATTACAGCGATGAGAATTTTATTAAGTCTCATAAAGTCCAGTCAATCTTAAGCAGCTGCCACACAATCATGTAGCACAATGATTGAGCATGCATTACATCATTTTCAACGACATCTTGATGGCCTGCTCAACATTAAGTTCCGTGTGCTGCTGTAAAAGTTTCTTTAGCACCTTACTAGATTGTTGCTGAGTAAAGCCCAGCATCATCAGCGCAGCAAGAGCCTCATCGAATACAGCAGTGGCAGCAACTCCAGTTTTTTCTATTAACGCAGAATCACCCACTTTTATTTTATCCTTGAGGTCAACAATTATTCTTTGAGCAGTTTTTGCCCCCACACCCTTCACGGATTTCAGCAGTGCCACATTGTTGGTTGCTATGCTCTGCTCTATCTGCTCAACAGTAGCTGATGACAAAATCATTCGGGCAGTATTGGTGCCAACCCCAGACACACCAATCAGCTGAAGAAACATGTCTCTCTCGCGCTTTGCTGCAAAACCAAAAAGCGTGTGAGAATCCTCACGGATAGCCTCATAGACATAGACTCGCACCACTTCATCTTTCTGGGTTCGCGCTATCACATCATAAGTTGACAGGGATATATTCACCATATATCCTATACCATTGTTTTCCAACACTACAAACGTCGGTGTCAATTCAGCAACAGAACCTTTAATATATTCAATCATAAAGCCTGAATTTCAAAATAAAGTGCAAAATTACAATTTTGGCACCGCACCCACAAATAATTTTAAGGTGTATTCAAAAAGTATTCCCTATGCAGGATGATGTTAATCATCATATTGACATCTTCTACGTCTACCATCCCATCGTTATTTAAATCTCCTTTGACTCCATTGGGGTAATTGTCAATCACATACTGCATTCCTGCAAATGCATCAATTTTACCATATCCCCATAGTTCGCTATTCCCATTCGTAACATAATCGTCACAAATGGACGTATGCGACATAATGTCACGAATATCATTGGGTGTAAGACGTGGACTATGCTGCAACCATAATGCGATTACTCCAGCTACATATGGTGCCGACATCGACGTACCCATCGAACTGTAATAAGGATATTTTTCACCTCCATAAAGGACATAAAACGACAAGGAAGAAGACCAGTTTTCATTATACCTGTTACCAGACGAGACCAAAGCAGCTCCTGGCGCACATATATCTGGACGACTTATGCCACGGGCATCAGGACCATAAGAAGAAAAATATGCTATGTCTAAAGGAGTTACGCGAGAATTGTCATTTATGCCATTGCTAAGCGAAGGTGTGTAGCGTTTAGTGCAATAGGCTCCCACCGAAATAGCCTGGTCTCCTGTTGCCAAGTCGCTGATGCAACTTTCTCGCACCGCAGACGTATATCCAGGCACCGATGCATCGTTAATCATGATAATACCGCTACTCCAGGCTCTCATCATCTGCATACTGTTGCTAATATATTTTAGTCCTATTCTATAACGAGACTGCGTGGGTGTCACTTTCATCTGTACAATACTATGAAACCTGTCATTGTCTTCGACTGCCGATGCATATAGCAGTTCACCCGTCATATAAGGCTGCAGTGCCGGAATTGAATCAACAGTAATAACCAGTACGCTGTCGGAAACAGTGAACATAGGCATTGACAACACTTCGGAATGAGTCGTTTTGTCGACTACCGTAATTCCAACAAAGTGCGGTTCAGATGTCTCAGACCACGACGAAACAAATCCTTTATAGACACTTTTTGAACCGTAGTTATCAATATATGTGCGCAACGTGTCGTTTGCAGTGCCACTGAATGTTTTGGAGAGATATACACGTTCACGAGCATTATTACCAGATGAGATAACCAAGACATTCCCTGCTGACGACCTTTCATCAAATAACCTGCACAATGGCGAAGTACCATCATGAGCACCCTCCTGAGATGAGAAACTCATGCTGATTACCGATGGTTTTCCCACTTTTCGTGCATAGTCTTGTATATATTTGATTGAACATGCTATATCGGTATCGTACAACGAAGTCATTCCGCAAAGTACGAGTTCGGCTTCCGGTGCAACACCATGTAGACCATTGGCAATATATCCCCCAGCGGCCGTACCGGTCGTATGTGTTCCATGTGTCGCATTAGGGGTATCAGTGGTCAGCAGGGCTATCTGTTCTGGAGACACATAATGGCTTCCAGGCAATGTGTCGCCATCAATCACAGGCGAAACGCCCGTGCTATCTTGAGGCATATAAACCCGCTTGACACGACTTTTGCCATCAAATCCCTTAAAATTAATGTGATTGAAATCAATGCCGGTGTCTATAATTCCAATAATCACATCACGGCCTGTAAATAAAGATGGTAATCCTTCGCCATTAAGAACAGCATCTACATTGCCATAAAAACGGGCACTGTCATTACAAAGTTCCATGGGCATCGATAGTGAAATCGATTTAACTCCGTTCAGCCCTGCAATAGCTTCTATCTTGTCATAAGGAACTTGTGCTACTAAATAATCATTGAAAGATGAATTGATTTTCACTCCAAATTCCTTCAATGTCTTGACCACATCATCGCAGTCCACAGTGACAAAACATCTCATCAACTGGGAATTCTGATTTGAACGGATTGCACATGGTTTGTCAGCTTGCCTATTGTATAACTCTAACTTTGTACTTGCAGAAATTTGTCCGAGCACAATACCAGGCATTAATACCGTCATGGAAAATAACAGCACATATAAGATACGAGTTATTAACTTTGTCATCTCTCTTTAAAACAAGAGTATCAGCCCACTCATGCAAGCCGATACTATAATTGTATTGATACTCCCTCGTTATTATCGACCATGTGTCATAACTTCAAGGTTAGTTGCCCATCTCACTCAAAAACTTAATCCGCACAAGACGTATTTCTTCTTCCTTATAATCTTCAAGTCCGAGCTCATCAAATGCAGTCTGCAAATCATCAGTCTCACTATTCCGGAAATAATCGAATATATCGTCTTGAATATCTTGATCGACTACCTCGTTAATATAATAATCAATATTAATCTTGTAACCACTATAAACAATAGACTCAAGTTCATCGAGCAACTCATCAAAGTCCATATCTCTTGATTCTGCAAGAGAGCTCAAGTCTGTCTTGCGGTCAATTCCCTGAATGAGATAAATCTTTGCATTGCTTTTGTTTGGCATCGCGCGCATGCGGAAGTCCTCAGGACGTTCAATCTCATTCTGGTCCACATGTCTCTTTATCAGCTCAATGAAGTCCTTACCATAACGTTTTGCTTTACCATCACCGACACCTGGTATCAACTTAAGTTCATCAAGGGTTATGGGATAAGTTGTCGCCATTGCTTCAAGAGACGGATCCTGGAAAATCACATATGGAGGAAGATTATGATGACGGGCAACCTGCTTGCGCAAGTCTTTCAACATACTGAACAATTCAGGGTCAATAGCGCCTGCTCCTCCGGACGGTATATCGATTTCGTCACTTTCTGAATAATCGGCATCTTCAACCACCATGAAGTCGGTAGGATGTTCAAGGAATTTTTTACCGCGCTTTGTCACGTGCAACTCACCGTAGTTCTCAATATCCTTTACAATATAGTCAGAAATAATACCTTGACGTATGACTGCCTTTATGAACTTTGGATCCGAATCAGAACAAATACCGAAAAAGTCCAGTTCATAATGGCGATAACTATTGACATCTGGTGACATATTACCGGCCACGACATCAGCCACGCAGTCAATCTTGTAACGTTCCTTTAGGGCCAGTATTACCTCAAGGCATGCACAAAGCTCTTCGTGCGCCTCTACCCTCTTCCTTGGATGGAGACAGTTGTCACAATTGCCGCAATTATCCTTATCATATTCCTCTCCGAAATAATGCAACAACTGCTGTCGGCGACAAATACAAGATTCGGCATAACTTGCCGTTTCTACTAACAGCTGTTTACCAATATCCTGTTCTACCAGAGGCTTACTTTTCATGAAGTTCTCGAGCTTATCGAGGTCTTTCTTCGAATAAAAAGTAATGCATTTTCCTTCTCCACCATCACGACCGGCACGGCCAGTCTCCTGATAGTAACCTTCTAGGCTCTTAGGAATATCATAATGAATTACGAAACGTACGTCCGGCTTGTCAATTCCCATACCGAATGCAATGGTGGCAACAATTACATCCACGTCCTCGAGCAAGAACGCGTCTTGATTAGCCGAACGAGTAACGCTGTCCATGCCAGCATGATAAGGCAAAGCTTTAATACCATTGACCTGAAGAAGTGCAGCCAGCTCCTCCACTTTCTTGCGGCTCAAGCAATATATAATACCCGACTTGCCCTCATTTGCCTTTATGAAACGTATGATATCACGGTCAACATCCTTTGTTTTAGGACGAACTTCATAATAAAGATTTTCACGGTTGAACGATGACTTGAACACTTTAGCCTCAGTCATCGCAAGGTTCTTTTGTATATCGCTCTGAACCTTTGGGGTTGCAGTAGCTGTGAGGGCAATAATTGGACGCGTTCCTATCTCATTAATAATAGGTCTTATGCGTCTATATTCAGGACGGAAATCATGTCCCCATTCCGATATACAGTGAGCTTCATCTACTGCATAAAATGATATTTTAACCGACTTAAGAAATTCAATATTATCTTCCTTTGTAAGCGATTCAGGTGCTACGTAAAGCAATTTAGTCTTTCCTTTTATTACGTCATCCTTGACCTGTTCAATCGCTTGTTTATTCAATGAAGAATTGAGGAAATGTGCTATTCCATCCTCCTCGCTATAATTCCGCATCGCATCCACCTGATTTTTCATCAAGGCTATAAGTGGAGAAATAACAATTGCCGTTCCCTCCATCAAAAGAGAAGGCAACTGATAACATAGAGATTTGCCGCCACCCGTAGGCATAAGGACAAATGTATCCTGCTCATTGAGCAGATTCATGATTATATCCTCCTGATTGCCCTTGAAGGTGTCAAATCCAAAGAATTTCTTGACTTCTGCCGATAGTTGACTTTTATCGTACATCAATTTTTCAGGTAAGAGTTAATAATGCGCTTACAAAGTTATGATAAAATTTCGTGTAAAACAAATATTTTATTTGTCATGTACTCAAATTTTTTATCGATCTCATGTATTTTTTCATAAGTGCAAAAGGTAAAAATACTTTCGGTGTAATCAAACAGCATTTGCCAGCAATTCGAAATTAGACTTCTCTAGTTGCTTCTGGGCATATTCCTTGGTGAGTTCATATGTCTTTTCTTTCATAGATGGCACATTATACATCACATCAATCATGATAGTCTCGAATATTGACCTCAAGCCGCGAGCTCCCAATTTGAATTCTATAGCCTTGTCCACGACATATTCAAGCACGTCGTCATCGATAGTAAGTTTCACACCATCCATTTCAAGCAACTTGCAATATTGCTTGGTTATGGCATTTTTGGGCTCGGTAAGTATCTTGAGCAACGCATTTCGGTCAAGCGGCTCCAAATTAGTCAATATGGGCAGACGGCCAATTATTTCCGGAATGAGTCCATACGACCTTAAATCTTGCGGAGCAACAAAATGGAGCAACTGTTCTCTTTTCTCCTTGCTAACATGCTTATCTGCTCCAAAACCCACCACGTGAGTATTTAGTCGCTGAGCAATTTTCTGTTCTATGCCCTCAAAGGCCCCGCCACAAATAAACAGTATGTTCTTTGTGTCTATTGCAATCATCTTCTGTTCAGGATGCTTGCGACCACCCTGAGGTGGAACATTAACCACCGACCCTTCGAGCAACTTTAGCAATCCTTGCTGTACACCCTCGCCACTCACATCGCGAGTAATCGACGGATTGTCGCCTTTTCTTGCTATCTTGTCAATTTCATCGATGAAAACGATACCCCGTTGTGCCAATTCCACATTATAGTCACACGCAGCGAGTAAGCGTGTTAACAGGCTCTCAATATCTTCACCAACATATCCCGCCTCAGTGAGAACAGTAGCATCAACAATGGCAAATGGCACCTTAAGCATCTTGGCAATGGTCTTAGCCAGCAAGGTTTTGCCCGTACCCGTAGGACCGACAATAATAATATTTGATTTTTCAATCTCAACGTCATCGCTCACTTTTTGAGCAAGACGCTTGTAGTGGTTGTACACAGCCACCGACAAATATTGTTTTGCCTGATCCTGACCTATTACATACTGGTCAAGAAATTCCTTAATCTCAACCGGTTTCGGCAGATCGTCTAGGTTTAAATCATCAACCTTTGCAGTAGATGTATGATGAAGATATTCCTTGGCAATTTCTGAAGCTCGCTCTGCACATTCATTACAGATACAAGAATTTAGCCCTGGAAGCAATAATTCAACTTCACGTTCACTTCTACCGCAAAAATCACAATGAAGAGGCGGGTTCTGTTTCTTTGCCATATTATGAGTATACTATTTCTTTTCGCGAGTCAACACTTTATCGATCATTCCATAGGCCAGAGCTTCCTCCGATGTCATCCAATAATCACGGTCGCTGTCAGAATACACTTTATCATATGGTTGCCCAGAATGATCACTGATAATTGTATAAAGTTCCTTCTTGAGTTTCAGAATCTCACGCGAAGTTATCTCAATATCCGAAGCCTGTCCCTGAATTCCACCCATGGGCTGGTGTATCATCACACGTGAGTGTTTGAGCGCAAACCGCTTGTCCTTTTCTCCAGCCACAAGCAGTACGGCGGCCATCGATGCAGCCATACCAGTGCAGATTGTGGACACGTCACTTTGAATGTACTGCATGGTATCATAAATTCCCAATCCGGCATAAACCGAACCACCAGGCGAATTGATATACAACGATATGTCCTTGCCGGTATCTGCAGAGTCAAGATACAGCAACTGAGCCTGTATCACATTTGCCGTATAGTCATCGACTTGGGTACCCAAAAATATAATGCGATCCATCATGAGACGTGAAAACACATCCAACTGCGTCACATTAAGTTTACGTTCCTCCATGATAGTAGGCGAGATATAGTTATTCATCATCATGTTGGAATACTGGTCGAGTGCAAGGCCATTCATGCCAAGATGATGCACTGCATAGTTACGAAAATCGTTTTTCATTGTTTTTACATTTAAATATTCGGTTTTATTTTTCAAAATTACAAAAAAAATCGAATACTAGAAAGCATTTTAAGCATTTTCAAGAAAAAAATATTCTCCTATATCAAAAAAAGAGTTGCACCATAAAACAGGCACAACCCTCTCTATCTCGAATTAAGATAAAAAACTCTTATTCTGATTTCTCAAAGAGTTTGTTAAACTCATCAACGGTTACATCATGTTCGTCGAGCGAAACGTTTTCTTTAATTGCTGCAAATACCTTATCCTCAAAAGCGCGGTTTTCGATATCGCTGCTGTAACGCTCATCTTCCATCAGCTTGCGTGCATAATTGTCAATGACGTCATCGGGAAGGTTGCTCATGCCATACTGCGCAAACTGCTGGGCGGCCAGGAAACGAGCCAAGCGCATCTTATCGTCAGCATCAATCTTCACCTCAAGATTATGGGCAATTTTTTCCTTGATAAGCTGCCACTGAAGCTGTGATTTAGTATGTGGGTAATCCTCTTCAATTTTCTTTTCATCACCATTTTCATTTCGTGCAAGCAGATATCGCTTAAGGAACTCATCAGGCAATTCAAGATCGCCCACGACACCCTTAATGACTTTTTCTGCATCAATGGTAAAGCGGTAGTTGCTGTCGTTCTTCAGCTGGTTGGCAAGCATCTGTTTCAGTTTGTCGAAATATTCGCCCTCGTCTTTTGCCTGATCATGTCCGAGGACATTGTCGAAGAACTCTTGATCTAAATCGGCGTCCTTATTGACTAGAATCTCCTCAATCTGCATTTGGAAATCGCTGTGAATTTCCGCATTTTCTTTGTCAACATTCAACATTGAAGACAACTCGGTGAGGTTACCATCGGCTCCTTTATATGGGTTGAATACGACATTGTCGTTGAGCTTAGCTCCAATAAACTTTGCCTTCTGTTCTTCATCTTTCAGATAACGGGGCATTATAACGGTTCGCTCAACCTTAATACCATCTTCTTTAATGCTTCCATCTTCGTTCAATTCGGCCATTGCGCCGCGCACGAGTGAGTCTTCAGCAACTACTTCTCCAGGAACCTGGCGTCCGAAGCGCTTACGATATTCAGCATTCTGATTGTCAATCATCTCTTGGCTAACCTGAATGTTGTAATAAGGCACCTTTATTTTTTTCGACAACTTGACATCAAAATCAGGAGCAATGCCCAAGTCAAACTTAAACTCAAAGTCCTTTTCATTGTTCAAGTCAACGTGAGTGTCCTTGTTAAGCATGGGTTCACCCAATACGTTAATCTTGTTTTCTACTATGTATTTAGACATTTCACGGCTAACCTTGTTGTCGATGACCTGCGTCAGGACCTGATTGCCATACATCTTCTGTAATATTGCTGCAGGAACATGGCCGGGACGGAATCCCTTAATAGGACGGGTGCGACCAAGTTCATTAAGTTGTTTCTTTACTTCGTCTTTGTAATCATCTTCGACAAACGATACTGTGAGAGTAGCGTTCACATTGTCGATTCTTTCAAATTTTACGTTCATTGTTGATAATCAGTATTTTACTTATGTATTATTGAAATCTTTAAACAAATGAGCTGCCAAGTTACGAATAAGCGAGCGAAAAGTCAAATTTATTTGGACTTTTCCGAGCAAGAGTAACTTTGACCGAAGGTCAACGTTACTAATAAGTGAGAGCAGAACAAAATGAAAAACAAGTTTTTTCATTTTGTCTGCCGAGCGATAGTAATTTCGGCGTAGCCAACGTTACGAATAAGCGAAGAAAAAGTCAAAATTTTGAGCAGCGAAAGCAAAAGAAAATAAATATTTCTTTGCTAAGTCGCGTAAAAATTAAGACGAAGCCAAATATAGTACTAGGCGAATGCAACATCAAACATAGTATAAGTATTCTTGAACCATGACTTCGATGAAAAAAATTGGGCGACCGTCACTAATGTGCGGCCACCCAATCAAAACTATATAATTAAGGAATTTACTTCATCTGTTCAACATATTGGCGAAGAGCGTCGTTATCGGGATCGTGCTCAAGCCATTTGCGATAGTATTCCTTGGCAAGGTTCTTGTCGCCCTTGGTGAACTCATAGTTTGCAAGGTAGTTATAAGCATACTTGTAGTAGCGGTCATAACCCGACTTGTCCTCCTTGGCATCAAGAATCCTGATAAGCTCTTTGTAGGCGGGAACAGCCTTTCCTGTAATCTCGTCACCTTCGATGAGCTTTGCAAGCTTTGCCTTCTGGTTTACAATCTGCACGTTTCCAGGAACCTTTTCATCTACTTCAGTCAGGTACTTCTGAGACTTTGCGATTGCATCAGCCTTCTCGGCGCCTTCAGTTGTAGTTGCCAATCCGTAATAGTAGTTAGACAGCATGAAGATGTCGTTTGAGGTGTTCTGCTGAGTATCATACAGATTCTGATAGTAAGATACTGCCTTTGCATAGTTACCTGCATCTGCATAAGTGTCACCCATGTTACGAATCAGGTCAGTGTTTTGGGGATTAAGCTCGATGGCTTTATTATATGCCTCGAGTGCAGCCTCGGGCTGACCAGTTTCTTGTAATGCTTTACCATAATCGGTGTAGTCACGAACTTCGTAGGTTGCATCAGCAGGCTTTGCCATTCCGAAGAATGTCTGTCCAGCTTCCATTGCTTCCTGCCACTTGTCGAGTTGCACAAGGTTGTAAAGTTGCATGCGACGCATGTAGAACACCTTATCATCATTAGCACTGAGTTTGTTGACAAGGCTTGTTGCCAGGTCATAAGATTCCTGATATTTGCCTCCGAAGAACAACAGCTGTACATAGCGGACCTCATCCTGTGCAAAGTGATTGGGGTTCTTGATGTATTCGCCATATTGCTCGGCAGCCTTGCTACCCAGGTTGTCCTCATAGTACTTCTCGGCGAGCTGACGCTGCACAAGTGCAGAATTTGGCTGCTTGGCAAGAAGCTCTTTCAGACGGTCGATAGCCATTTCAGGATTCACATTGAAATAGGTGTTGGCATATTTTACATATGCTTCAACGTTGTTTGGGTCGTTGGTGAAAGCAAGTTCATAGTTGCCTGCAGCTGCGCCCCAGTCGCGTTTATCGGCATATGTATCGGCCTCGAAGATATACGAATCGGGGTCATTGACATTCCACTTACGAGCATTCTTGATGCACTTTTCAATATCCTTTGCATAGGTAGTTGCATTGGCGGCATAGTATGCACGTGCAATGGCCATCTCAAGCTTAGGATCCTTTTTCGACAGCTTACGAGCAGCCTCGAAATTGGCCTTAGCATTACCACCGCTCTTGAGATCGAGTGCGCCTAATCCAACAAGGTTGTATGGATTGTTGGCATTGGCAGCAACACCCTTTTCGAAGAACGATTTTGCCTCACTCTTGTTACCTTGTTTAAGAGCAATCATGCCAAGATAGTAATATGCTTCGCTCTTGTTGGTTGAAGCGGCATCAAGGTTACGCTCAAGCAATTCCTTGGCATTGTCAAGCTGATCAATCTTGTAGTACTCAATACCATCTCTGTATCCTTGAGCAAAACTACTCATTGATACACCTGCAAGCAGTAAAGCTGCGATAAAGAATTTTCTTTTCATTGTAGTATAATTTAATGATTAATGTTCGTGATAATTCTCTCGCTGGAGTTCGTTAAGCAAAATCCGTGCCAAAACCACAGCAAGATTTCTGCAAAATTAGGCAATTATTGTCAATTATGCATCAGAAAAGGCAAAAAAACATCATTTTGACGTTATTTCACAGTTTCTACATAGCGCACTGGTTCAGCTGCTGGAAGGATACCAGTCTGCAAGATAATCTTTTGTCCTATTACTCCTGTGAGGAAACTGAAGAATCCATGGTCTAACGTACCCCCGGCACTGGCATCAATTGCCCAGATAGTTCGGAACAGTGGATAGCTTCCGTCGTTGATGTAAGCCTGATAAGGTTTGCAGCCTTGAGGCTGATCGTCTGGTCGTATCGACATCACTTTAATCTTGTCGGTGAAATCTATTACACTCACATCATTTTTAGTTTGTAAGTCGGTAACCTTTTCTTCTATAGTGCGCTCGTTAGATTTCATATCGGCGGTTATCCAGCTGACCCCCACGAAGCCAATAGCATTTTTGTTCGACTGTACTGCTCTGAACACGTCGTCGGTCGAATGCTGGGCAAAGACATTCTTGCCAAAAGAACCTCCATCCAAGAATTTTTCTTTCACATAGTGCATTACTCCCGAACCGGAATTGTCGAATACCACTCGAATGGAATCCCGTTTAAGTCGTGTAGGAAACACTTCGCCCCATCGCATAACCTTTCCCGAGAATATGTCTCGCAGGTCACTCATCGACAGCTCGTCAATATCATTTTCCTTGTTGACAATAATTGCCACAGCATCAACGGCAATCTTTCGCGAACGGAAGGCACGTCCCTGCTTCTTGAGAATGTCGCGTTGAGCATCAGTCAAGTCCTTAGACGTGATTATCAAATCCACACTTCGATGCATGAGCGAGTCTAGTGCTGCAGCTTCGGTAGTATAATTTACCATTATACTGGCATTGGGATAGCTATACTCAAACACTTCAACCTCCTGGTCCATTATGTTGCGGAACGACTCATCACACGAAATCTTGGCTATGCCCGACGTACTGGTGTTCGTAGCCTTTTTGCCGTTGCACGCTGAAAGTACAAGCAGACATGAACACACTATTGCTGAAATCTTTTTCATTATATTAAAATGTAAGTATTAATTATTCTGATCCTGGTTCACGCGGTAATAGTCAATACCGGTCACTTGACGGTAACAACGATACAAACCATACAGCCCGAAGATAACCGCCATGGTCCATCTTATAGTATTCCACAACGTGGTATCTGCCCAATCGAAAAAATTCACTGCAAGCAGATATGCCATTCCAAGATATACAATAACCATAAAGATACCGAAAACAAACCTGAAAAGCTTTGTTACATTATTACTGTTGCTCATTTTTATATTAAATATAATTAGACGACAAAGTTAGTAAATACAAAATACAATCACAAGACAAATTGCTTAAAAACACTTCTTCATTTTTATATATCGTCAATGATTGCCAAAACGATTGCATCTCAACAAAAAAGACCTCAACACATCAAATGCGTCAAGGTCTTATATCATTAAACACAAGTTGTCACAGTTAATAAATAAAAACTACAGGTCGCTGCTCTCAATCTCACCATAGTCTTCCACCTCTTCTTCGTTGAAGTCCTCGTCACCGTAGAATTCGGCATCAAGTTCCTCAATATTGGAAGCATCAGGGATCTTGGGAATGGGAGCAACAAATGCATCTAGGTCAACAAACTCTTTCGGAGCTTTACCTTCCTTGCGTTGACACAATGGATCGTGTAGGTTCTTGCCTGGAATTGTCTCCTTGAGTTTCATGAAAAAGTAACGTTCAGTCATGTAGTCAAAGACAAATTTCAGTTTCTGTCCTTCATCCTCAATGAGCTCATCGAGGTGGGTATCTTCCATAATCCACACATCCTCGTCGCTCTCATCAATCCCCATATCGGCATAGGTCACCTCTTTCTCCTTGTTCCATTCATCATCACAGATGTAGAACGAGTCTATCTGCTCTTTGTCGTAGCCTGCAGCTTCGAGTATTGTGTTACGCAGACGCAAAAAGGTATCCTCAGCATCAATGGCGATTTCGAGTTTGAAATTCTCCGATTCTTCTGACCCTATAACAAATTTATAAATCATATTTCAATTCAAGTATTAATTCGGTTTAGGATTAATCTACGGTGCGAAATTACTAAAAAAATTAATGTGCAATACAAAATCATGATTTTTTTTATCTATGATTACAAAAAAACGAGGCGCGCCACGAAGTATTGTGGCACGCCATATTCATTCAACAAGCAAAAACGCTCTTTATGGAATCAAATTGTGGTTTCGGAACACTTTCTGGATTTTCTCCAGAGCAATGGTTACCTGCTCTTTCGTATGAGTAGCCATCAGGCTGAAACGAATAAGCGTATCCTGTGGTGCCACTGCTGGCGATACAACTGGATTGACAAAAATGCCCTCGTCGAGCAAGTCGCGCGTAATTGCAAAGGTCTTGTAGTTGTCGCGTATATATAAAGGTATGATTGGAGTCTCGGTATGACCTATCTCACACCCCATCTCACGGAAGCCTTCCAGAGCATAGCGAGTGATGTCCCACAGGTGCTGTTGGCGCTCAGGTTCGCTCTCCATGATGTCGAGTGCTGCATCCACGGCAGCTGTCGAAGCTGGAGTAATGCTTGCAGTAAAGATATAGCTGCGTGAGTGGTGACGAAGGAAATTGGTGATAACCTCATCAGTAGCAATGAATCCACCCAGCGAAGCGAACGACTTAGAGAAGGTTCCCATGATCAAGTCCACCTCGTCGGCAAGGCCAAAATGATCGCACACACCGCGACCGCCTTTGCCGAACACTCCTATGCCGTGAGCCTCATCGACCATTACCGAGGCATCATACTTGCGAGCCAGGTCAACGATGTCGGGCAACTTGCAAACGTCACCTTCCATCGAGAACACACCGTCGGTAACGATGAGCTTCACGCGGTCAGGCTCACAGCGCTGGAGCTGCTTCTCCAACGATGCCATATCGTTGTGCTTATACTTGAGCGACTGCGAAAATGAGAGGCGACGACCCTCGATAATAGAGGCATGATCCTGTTCATCCCATATTACATAGTCCTCACGACCAGTGAGTGTCGATACCACACCAAGGTTCACGCCAAAGCCGGTGCTGTAAATCATCGCATCTTCCTTGCCCACATAAGCGGCAAGACGACGCTCCAGAGCCTTGTGGATGTCAAGCGTACCATTAAGGAATGGGGAGCCGGCACAACCCGTACCGTACTTCTTGATAGCTTCGATGGCAGCTTCCTTGATTTTCGGGTGATTTACCAGTCCGCTGTAGCAATTCGAACCGAACATCAGCACTTTCTTGCCGTTGATAATCACTTCGGTGTCCTGCTCGCTCGAGATAGCACGAAAATAGGGATACACTCCGGCTGCCTTCGCTTTCTGCGGCTCTTCGTATTTAGCTAGCTTTTGTTGTAATAGCTTCATTTTTAATAATTTGATTTCTTGTCATGTGTGCATGGCAAGCGAGCGCTTACTATGCAGGCTGCAAAATTACAAAATAAAACCTTAATATTAGTAAAAAACTCGCCTGATTTTTTAGCCATTTTACAATATATTCCGAGATTTCATTAAAAAGAATAGTCTATTAAGCGACTTCATTGCTCCATTAAGAAAGTTTAATACTGGCATTTGAAGAGCCGAGAACCGAGAGCCAAGAACTGAGGATTCATACTCCCCCTGCCACCCTCTATATTAGAGGGGGAAAACGCTTGTCTACTCGTTAACTTGTCTACTCGTTAACTTGTCTACTCGTTAACTTGTTTATTATCAATTCAAAATGATATTAATGATGGCATTCACGTCGCTCACGTCGATGTTGCCTTCACCGGTAATGTCGGCATTGCCGGGATAATCAGCCTCAGTCTTCTTGTGCAGGATGATGTTGATCACTGCGTTCACGTCACTCACGTCAACGTCTCCCTCGCCGGTCACGTCGCCTATTACGACTTGCGGCGCGGCGGTGAAGTAGCCTGGACACTCGGGGCCGCCATCGATGCGGGCATATTCCTTATCAATATGGTTCTGATCGTAGGTGGTGCCCATGCCGCCCACCAGATTGGTGCAGTCTTCGAACATTTCATCTGACCTGGTGACCTTAGCAGTGTTCCAATCTGCGCCAACGTAGATGGTGGTTAAGTTATGGCAGTCGAGGAACATCCTCATCATGTCGGTGGCATTGCCGGTGTCCCAATTAGAGAGGTCGAGCGTGGTCAAGCTCCTGCAATCCCAGAACACTCCGAACATGTCGGTAACATTGCTGGTGTTCCAATCCGAAACG
>JAGCCU010000007.1 GCA_017651515.1 Muribaculaceae bacterium
ACCTACTAAGAAAACCATCGCCCTGGGTGACGGACGTGAGATCACCCTCGAAACGGGTAAGCTTGCAAAGCAAGCCGATGGAGCTGTTGAATTGAGGCTGGGCAACACGATGATTCTTGCCACAGTCGTATCGGCCAAGGAGGCCGACGAGGGCGTTGACTTTATGCCCCTCACCGTTGAATATAAGGAGAAATTTTCGGCATTCGGCCGATTCCCTGGTGGCTTCACCAAGCGCGAAGGTCGCGCGAGCGACTACGAGATCCTGACTGCACGTCTTGTTGACCGCGTGCTCAGGCCACTGTTCCCCTCTAACTATCACGCCAACACAATCGTTCACATATTGCTGTTCTCGAGCGATGGCGTGGATGCACCCGATGCACTGGCCGGTCTGGCCGCCTCGGCTGCAATTGCTGTAAGTGATATCCCATTCGAAGAGCCAATTTCCGAGGTGCGCGTAGCACGCGTTGACGGAAAGTTCATTATCGACCCGACTTTCGACCAAATCAAGCAAGCTGACATGGAACTGATGGTAGGTGCGACGTATGATAACATTATGATGGTCGAAGGCGAGATGGACGAAGTGAGCGAAGACGAACTTATTGCCGCCCTGAAGGCTGCACACGAGGCTATCAAGCCCATGTGCCTTATCCAGAAGGAGCTGGCCAAGGAGCTTGGCGTCGTGAAGCGCGAGTACTGCCACGAGGTGGACGACGAGGAGATCAAGACCCGTCTGCGCGAGGAATGCTATCCCAAGTGCTACGCTGTGGCCAAGGCCGGCAGCGCCGACAAGCAGTGGCGCAACGAGCAGTTCGACAAGGCTCTGGAGGAGTTCGTAGAGACTATTCCCGAAGAGGAGCGCGAAGAGAAGATGCCGATGATCAGTCGCTACTTCCACGACGTGCAGCGCGATGCAGTGCGCCGTTGCATCCTCGACGAGCATATCCGTCTGGACGGTCGCAAGATGGACGAGATTCGTCCCATCACCTGCACCCCCGACTATCTGCCTTATCCCCACGGATCGGCACTGTTCACACGTGGCGAGACCCAGGCGTTGGCAACCGTTACGTTGGGCACCAAGCTCGATGAGAAGCTCATCGACGACGTGCTGCGTCACGAGAACGAGCGCTTCCTGCTGCACTACAACTTCCCATCATTCTCTACCGGCGAGGCCCGTGCACCACGTGGCGTGAGCCGTCGTGAGATAGGTCATGGTAACTTGGCACACCGCGCACTGAAGCGCATGATTCCTGATGATTTCCCATATTGCACACGCATCGTGAGCGACATTCTGGAGTCTAACGGCTCATCGTCGATGGCAACCGTATGTGCCGGCTGCATGGCACTGCTCGATGCAGGTGTTAAGCTGAAGAAGCCCGTGGCAGGTATTGCAATGGGTCTGATTACAGACGAGGGCAACGTGAAGCACGCCGTGCTGAGCGACATCCTCGGCGACGAAGACCACCTGGGCGACATGGACTTCAAGGTGACAGGTACTGCCGATGGTATTACCGCCACCCAGATGGACATCAAGTGCGACGGCCTTCCCTACGAGATTTTGGAGCAGGCTCTGCGTCAGGCTCGCGACGGCCGCATGCACATCCTGAACCTCATCAACGAGGCAATTCCTGAGCCTCGCGAAGACTATAAGCCTCACGTGCCTCGCATCGTTACCATGTCGGTTGACAAGGAATTCATCGGTGCTATCATCGGCAAGGGTGGTGAAGTCATCCAAGGCATCCAGGAGGAGACCGGCGCCGTTATCACCATCGACGAGATTGACGGCCGCGGCGAGATCGAGATCTCGGCTGCCAACGCCGACAGCATCCAGGCTGCACTCGACCGCATCAACGCCATCATCGCAGTTCCCGAAGAAGGTTCGGTATATACCGGCACCGTGCGCTCAATCCTTGAGTTCGGTGCTTTCGTTGAGTTCATGCCGGGCCGCGACGGTCTGCTGCACATCAGCGAAATCAGCTGGGAACGCCTTGCCGACATGGAGGCCAGCGGTCTGCACGAAGGTGACGAGGTCACTGTCAAGCTCATCGAGATTGACAAGAAGACCGGCAAGTATCGCCTGTCGATGCGCGCACTCCAGGAGAAGCCCGAGGGCTACGAGGAGCAGCGCCGCAACAATCGTCCACGCGGCAATGGTGGCAACGGAAATAACGGCAATAATGGTGGTGGCAACCGCAACGGTGGCAATGGCCGCCGTCGCGACGGAAACCGTCCTCCACGCCGTGACAACCGTCGCATGAATGACCGCCGTAACGAACGTCGTGACGAAGAGTAAGAATTCTACGACGGAGGAATAACAAGAATGAGTCACTCGCATTGAGTGGCTCATTTTTTAGTGTTTTCTAAGGAGCTTAATCAGAAAATCACGATTATTGATTAATAATTCAAAATAATTTAGTACTTTTGCAGCCGCAAATGAAAAAGCCACGCGCCTGTGGCGGAATTGGTAGACGCGCTAGACTTAGGATCTAGTATCGTAAGATGTGAAGGTTCGAGTCCTTTCAGGCGCACAAACGAGAGAGACAACAAATTGACAATCAAATGTCATAGTTGTCTTTCTTTGTTTTTGTTCCCTTTTTGAACAACGATGAACAGTGTGAATTAAAGAATGTGTTTTCAAAAAAAAGCACTATCTTTGCACCCGCAATTGATTTAGCTCAGAGCTTTTAATTAAATAAATGGTCTCAAATGATTAAATTCTGCGTACGATTAGTGCAACGTTGGTTGCCAGAACCCTTTATATTCGCCATACTGCTCACCTTCGTAGCAGCGTTGCTGGCGATGCTGTTGTGTGACCAGACACCCCTCGAAGTGGTTGAGCATTGGGGTGGCGGCGTATGGAATTTGTTGGCGTTTGCCATGCAGATGGCTCTGGTTCTTGTATGTGGTACGACCTTGGCTTCAGCACCGATTATCAAACGAGCCATCAATGCAATGGCTCGCATGCCCCAGAGTGCGCCATCTGCAATAGCTCTGGTGACTGTCGTGTCGGCATTATCCTGCTGGCTCAACTGGGGCTTTGGCCTTATTGTTGGTGTCGTGTTTGCTAAGGCAATAGCACGTCAGCGTTCTGATGTTGACTATCGACTTCTTATCGCATCGGCTTACAGCGGCTTCGTAGTGTGGCATGCAGGCATCTCCGGCTCCATTCCCCTCACGATGGCTACACCTGGCGAGGCGCTTGCATTGGCTACCGATGGTGCGCTGACCGACCCTGTGCCATTGGCCCAAACCATCTTCGACTGGCACAATCTGGTAATGGTGCTGTTTGTGATAATCGGCATCACTATTGCTAACACCTTGATGCACCCCAAGCAAGGCATCCTCACCATCGATCCCGCGCTTCTAAAGGACGATGAAGATATAGAGACCGTCGTTTCCTCTTCGGACAAGACGCCTGCACAGCAGCTGGAGCAGAGCAAAATACTTTCGTGGCTTGTGGCGCTGATGCTCGTGACCTATCTCGTGATTCATCTCTTCGTGCGCGGTGCCGGTTTAGACCTTGGTGGGGTAATAATGATATTCCTCGCGCTGGGACTCTTGCTGCATCCTACACCAGTTGACTACGTGCGTGCCTTCGGAAAAGCGACCACCGGTGCTGCCGGCATCATATTGCAGTTCCCCTTCTATGCCGGCATCATGGGCATCGTTACAGGTATCGGCATCAGCGGCATCAGCCTAGGAGTCGTCACTGCCGAAGCTTGCGTACGAATCAGCAATTCCGTCACCTATCCATTGTTCACCTTTCTTTGCGCAGCAATACTCAACCTGTTTGTGCCAAGTGGTGGCGGTCATTGGGCTGTGCAAGCTCCGGTTATGTTCACCGCCGGTGCCAACCTCGGTGTGGATCCTGGCTTGACGGGCATGGCTATTTCATGGGGCGATGCATGGACTAATCTCATTCAACCATTTTGGGCGCTCCCAGCCTTGGCTATAGCTCGCCTTAACGCCAAGGATATCATGGGCTACTGCCTCATCGATCTTCTTGTCACCGGTGTCATAATCTGCGTCGGCATGTTGGTCTGGACAATGTAGAGAAGCTAAGTACTGTGTTGCTCGCCTAGCGCTTCAAGGATGAAACTCTCCATAGCTGCATAATGCTTGCGTACGTCGTGATAGAGGGCAAGCTGATTACGGGCGCGGTCGAGGTTGTGAGTGTCATATTTTATCTTGTAATATGTGTCGCCGTTGATGTAGTCGGTGAGAAAACGAGTGCACTGCATGAACGGGAATAAAGCCACTGCAAATGGCAGCAATTTAATCTCAAGGGGAGTGAGGAAACTGTGCGTTGCTTCAAGATAGCCCATTGTAAAGGATTTGAAAATGGCCTCGTTGAAACCCACATGTGAAAGGTCGGGGTCGTCTTCGGCTGTGAAATTAGCGCCGGTTCGCAGGAAATCGCCATAATCTGAAAAAATGAATGATGGCATCACCGTGTCGAGGTCAATTACGCACAACACTTGTCCTTCGCTGTCGAACAGCATATTGTTGACCTTGGTGTCGCAATGGCATATGCGCTTGGGTAATTTGCCTTCGCGATATAGTTGCTCGGCCTGGCACATCTCGTTAGCATCGCGCTCTAACATGGCGACGATATCCTGTACCTGATGGAGGCGACCGGCCTTATCGTCTTTGACGGCTTCAGCCAATTGGCGCATACGCAATTCCATATTGTGAAAGTCGGGGATAGTCTCTCCTAACTGTTCCGGCACATCCACCAGCATGCATTCAAAATTGCCAAAAGCCCTGCCGGCATCAAGGGCGCTCTCGGGTGTCACGGCTTCATGAGTGAAAGAGTCGGGGATGAACATCATAACGCGCCAATAACCTCCATCCTGGTCATGATAGTAGGTTTTGCCTTCATCACTCTTTACAAATTGCAGCACACGGCGGTCGATGTCCTCAACACCCATGCCTTCCAACTTGCGTCGCAAGTGTGCGGTTACCACCTCTATGTTGTGCTGTAACAAGTCGACGTCTTGAAAAATAGCGTTATTGATGCGCTGTAGCACAAAGTCGGGGCTTGTGTCGGCTTGGGTGACAACATGATAGGTGTCATTGATTAGTCCGTTGCCCAGAGGCTTTATGTCGATGACCTGCCCCTCAATTTGAAAGTGTGAGAGGATACTTGCGAGGTTACTTTTTCCCATGATTTTCCCAGTATTTTTTCCCTTTGGCTTTCAACTGATCGGTAAATGCTAAAGCTTTAGCTATTGCTTGCGCCTCGTCCTTGGGCTCAGCAAATGCATGACGATATCGATTTGTTTTATTCCATTCACCACGAGTGAAGTCAGGCACTTGTACTGGCAAATTGCCATTGTCCATCGAGAGACTGCCCAATTCGGCCAGGCAACACCACTCGGCCAAGTCATATACATCAATATCGAGAGGCAACCCATTTTGCAGGCAATATACTAGTCGAGAATCCATGATGAAATCCATTCCTCCATGTCCGCCAACTTCTTTTGCTTTCTCGCCATATTCAGTAATGAGAGGAGATGTGTAGGATTCCAGCAGTATCTGGGTGTCCTCTTTGCTCAGATAGGAGTGGCCAGTATAGTTCTTGCTCATTGATGCTAATCCAGCTTTGGCCATCACATCGCTAGCCAGCGCATATCCCTCAATGGGATATTTGTTGACAAATCCCAGAGTCCCTGTGAGTTGGTACATGCGGTTATAGGGTTGTGGTGTCATCACATTGTGGTGAACTTCAATGACCTTGCCGTTTTGGGTGGAGATGAGCGTGGTTGTATGGTCGCCGTTTCTGAAGTCGTCGCATTCATTACCAGTGCGTTCCTCTACCAATTGCTTGCCGTTGAACGAACGGGTATCCATGGCGACGAGTGTCTTCATACGGTCGCCACGGTGGATGTTAAGCACTTGTGCAATGGGACCCAGCCCATGTGTTGGATAAAGATCGCCACGGAACTTGCTGTTATAATCCAATCGCCATCCCAACTTGTCGTCATCGCCACGTTTCCAATAATGGTCCCAATATGGCGACAACTCGTGTCGGTAAGCGCCTTGAACGTAGATCACCTCTCCTAGTAAACCCTGTTGGGCCATGTGAAGTGAGTTGAGCTCGAAAAAGTCGTAGCAGCAATTCTCGAGCATCATCACATGCAGGCGCTTGCTCTCGCTCAAGTTGATGAGCGACCAAATTTCGTTTAGATTCATTGCCGATGGAACCTCGATTGCCACATGATGACCATGGTTAAGCGCTTCGGTGGCAACTAGATAGTGGTGGATCCAGTCGGTGGCAATATACACTAGGTCGATGTCGTTGCGTCGACACAGGTCTTTATATCCATTTTCTCCATAGTAGACATCGGCTGGGGGCATTGAAGCCTTGCGCAGTATCTCTTGGCAAGCCTCGGCGCGGTCACGCTCGTAGTCGCACAAAGCTTTCACTTCTATGCCTGGAATATATGTCCAACGTTCCACTGCGTCAGGGCCGCGCATGCCCAATCCAACAAACGCAACTCTCACAACAGGAATTTTCTCAACTGCGAGCCCTAAAGCCGACTGCTGCCCAGTTGGCCGCTCAGGCACCTTTGTTATTATGGTGCCATTTTGAATGGAATAGGGCAAGTTGAATTGTGCCCACAAGTTTATTGGCAACACGAGTAGCACCCAAAAAAGTGTAATGTTTTTTATTTTACTCATAATACATGGATTTTGTGAAAGATGAATACAAAAGTAAGAAAAGATTGCAGATATACCAAATAATGTGCTACGTCAATTAAAGGTTAACACGGACAGGCATTGTCTCGAAGGCGTTTCTATTCAGGATGTAAGCCACTCGGTAATAGTTTGCATAAATCATAATCAACATCCTAATTAGGCGCACAGAATCCCTTTTAGTCTAGTGGGATTCGTTATTGATTTGAGGATTAATTCTGACTTGAGGAAAGGTCTAAAAATTTTTTTGAAAAAAATAATAAAAAGAGGTTGTTGTAATGATAATTATTTGGTAATTTTGTGGCAATAAAAATAATCAGTAAAATTATCTGGCTAAAACTACGTGAATGAAATGAAGTTTTACCCTAATACTGAGAATGTTGGCGTCCCTTCCACTAAACAGGATGGGGTGCCATGACGTGGCGGAGACGTGTGACAATTAGGCGATAGTTGACACACTCCTCCGCCACGTTGTTTTTTAAAATGGCTTGCGAGAAGCAAGAATGTTCAGAAAACTGACTGATTAAGGGAAATCAAAATTAATAAATAACTTATCAAACTATTTTTACAATGAAAAAACTTCTAACTTTTTTAATGACGTTCATCCTCGCCGTCGGTGTAGGCTGGGCAGAAACTACTTGGGTGGAAACTGCCGCAGGTAGTTTAACAACGGGTGATGTTGTTGTGATTGTCGATAAGACATCATTAATGGCTATGCCAAACAATAATGGGACTTCAAGCTCTCCAACTGCAACTGCAGTTACCCTGAGTTCAGGAAAAACAGAAATCACAAGTGATGTGGCTGAAAAACTTCAATGGGTTGTTGAAGTAAATAATGGCACCTATAAATTTGGTGTTAGTGGCACTCAGAATTATCTTTATTGCACCAATTCAAATTCTGGTGTGCGTGTTGGTACTAATAGCAATAATGCTTTCACGATTTTCAATAATAGCGGTGTCCCGTTTCTATTGAATACTGCAACCAGTCGTTACATAGGTGTTTATAATAATCAAGATTGGCGTTGTTACACTTCAATTAATAACAACATTAGTGCTTCTGTGGTTGCTTTTTATAAGAAAACTGAAAGTGTCTCTGACATAGCTACTCCTGTGATTAGCGGTACCACGCCATTTTATGGAAGTACACAAGTTTCGATTAGTTGCGAGACTAATGGAGCTTCGATTTATTACACAACAGATGGTACTGATCCAACTACTTCGAGCACGCTCTACAGCACTCCGTTCACTATTACGGAGACAACTACTGTTAAGGCTATCGCTGCTTTAAATGGCGAGACAAGTAATGTTGCTTTTAGGACTTTTACTGCAAATCTCACTGTTTCGAGTATTGCTGAGTTTAATGAGCTTTCAGAAAATGATAATTTCAAGTACACAGGCGACAATCTTGTGTATATTATTTCTAACTCAGGTGGCAATAACCACTATGTACAAGATGGCTCTAAGGGTATGTTGATTTATGGCACTTTGGGTCAGACTTATCAACTTGGCGATGAAATTCCAGGCGGTTTCACTGGAACAAGAGCTGAATTCAATGGCGCGCCTGAGATGAAAAACCCTGATGGTTTTACTGCTTCAACTAATAATGTAGATTTGACTCCAGTGGAGCTTACACCAAATGAGGTGAACCTAGCTAACTTCGGCCGCTATGCAATCATAAAAAACGCTGGTTTTGATACCAGTGCCAAGACCATCACTGCTGGTGGTCAGACAATCGCTTATCACACCACATTCAATAGCAATATCCCCACCGATGGCGCCGCATACGACGTGATTGGTGTTTGCGGCTACTACAAGCCAAACAATGGTGAAGCTTATCCTCAGTTTTTACCGATTAGCTTTGAGCCTGCTGAGACTTCTGGCCCCACTTATTACCTTGCGGGTTCGTTCAATATGAATGGAAGTGCTTGGATTGAACAAGATCCGGATTACAAGTTTACAAAACTTGCTGCTGGAGGTTATAAACTTGCAGGAAAACCCATGATTAATGGTACTACATTCAAAATTATTAAAGTAGAAGGCGGAACTGAAACTTGGCTTGGCGGTAATACCGATGATGATAATTATGGTGTACACAAAGATTGGTGTACTGATATTGAATTAAGTAGTACAGGTAAGGATTTCAAAATAATTGGCCGTGGCGACCTCACTTTTACTATAAATTCAGATGAAAAGCTTTCTATCACAGGTTGGGATACCAATTGGACGTCAGATGCATACATCGCAGGTTCATTTAACAATTGGTCAGGTGAGAAAATGGCATATTCAAATGGCATCTATACAATTACAAAAGAGGTAGCAGATAATGCTGAATTTAAGATAGTTGATGACTATAACAAGTGGTATGGTGGCGGCGTTGCGGTCACAACTCAAAATCAAGGTCAGGAATTGTCGATGAGCACCTCAGGTGGAAACTTCTCGATTGTCAATGCAGGCAAATACTTGTTTACAGTTAACAGTAGTTTTACAAATGTTATAGTTAAAGGTTATTACGGAATTACTGTAAACAACAATGATGAGAATGGTAGTGTCGCTGCCGATAAGGCTGAAGCATTGGTTGGTGAGAGTGTTACATTAACCATAACTCCTGAAGAAGGTTATGAACTCGACGAACTCACTGTAATGGCAGGTGAAGCCGTTGTGGCGGTCGAGAACAACCAATTTACCATGCCTGCCGGAAATGTCACCGTTAGCGCTACCTTCAAGGTGGCTTTGCCCGAGAGCAAGGTATATCGCCTTGTTACCAGTGCAAGTGATTTTGTGTCAGGAAAAAAATATTTGATAGCTAACCTTGATGGGACAGCATTAATAGGTGATCTTATTGGAGATTCAGGCAAGCAATATGCATCACGAGTTACTGATAACTTCATATACGATAGTGAGAATAAGATTATTACACTTAAGGATGGTTGTGAAACAACTGTGATAACTCTTGGTGGTTCTACTGATGCTTGGACGTTCAATAATGGCAGTGGTTATCTGGCATATACAAGCAGTACAACGACTAGTAATAATTATTTGTGGTTGGTAACTGATGCTTCTTCTAATGGAGCTACTTGGAAAATTGATTTGAGTGAGACTGCAAAGATTGTTCATAATAATTATAATACTAGTAGGTATTTGCAGTATAATTCTAATAATGGCCAAGAACGTTTTTCTGGTTATACTGGAACTCAAAAAGGTATTGCTTTTTATAGGCAAGTTGAAGCAGGAGAAGTGTTTACACCTGTAATTAGCGGTGAGACTCCATTCTTGAATAGTACAGAGATTACAATCACCTGTTCTACAGAAGGAGCTTCAATATATTACACTCTCAATGGTGATGAACCGACAAATCAGTCAACCCTATATAGTGAACCATTCACGTTAACTGAGACAACAACGGTTAAGGCGATAGCTTACAATGAGGATAATGAAAGTTCAGAAATTGCCACTATGACGTTTGAAATGGTTCCAAGGGTAGCCACGATTGCGGATTATATTGCGCTTGAAACTTACAATAAAATGTTTATGTTTACTGGCAATGCAGTGGTGACTTACCAGAATGGAGAAAATACATGGATAAAAGATAATACTGGTTATGCCTTGTTTTATTCTTCCGATGTTCCTGAATATGAAAATGGAGATGTTATTCCATCTGGATGGACAGGTGAGAAGTCATTGTATAATAACTCTACTATAGAAATTATAAATCCTTTAAGATTGAATGTTGCTTCTGAGACTGCTGATGCTTCTCCTGAGATTAAGGCTGTTGAAGATGTTAAGACTGATGCCGAGCATGCTTATTATCAGCTTAATGGCGTTTCGTTGAGTATTGATGGTAAAAACATTACGATTTCTGATGACAATAGTACGTGCGCAGGCTATAATAAGTTTAACATCGAATTGCCAGAGTCGGTAGAAGGGAATTTGTACAATGTAATAGGCATTGTTGCTATTTACCAAGGAAATGCACAATTGAATGTAATTAGTATTGAAAAGGTCAATATGCCTGTTGAACTTGATGGAGTGACATTTACAACTGATCGTCATTGGGCATCCTGGTATGGTGATGCGAACTATGCTTTGCCTGAAGGCGGTGATGTGACGGCATATATAGTGACTGGCGTTGATGGCGACGAAGCCGTGGTTCAGTCAGTCAATTACATCCCTGCCAATACTGCTGTGCTGCTCAATTGCGAAACAGCTAAGGAGAGTGTGAGCGTTATTGAATGCGAAGCCGGAGAACAAATCGCTGTAAACAAGCTCGAAGGTACTTTGGAGCCTAAGGCGGTGAACAATGCCTATGTGCTTTACAACAACCAGTTCATCCTGGCTCAGAACGGCACTACTATTGGTGCTCACCGATGCTACTTGCCAATCGACAATGTCACTGGCACAAGCACTGGCGCACCTTCTAAGCTCAGAATTAGTACCGGTGCTGTTGTTACTGGTATTGAGGATGTGCTTCCAGCCAATACGGGCGATGTGATGTATTACGACCTCACTGGTCGTTGCATCGGCAAGAGCCTCAACGGCATGCGTGGTATCTTTATTACCAGCGATGGAAAGAAAGTGGTGAAATAACAATTTATATAGCCCCTGCTGCTCCCCTCCGATTGGAGAGGGGCAGTGTTGGAGCCCAATGGAAATAACTTATTTATTATATTAACCTAAAATTTTAATTATGATTAGCAAACTTACACGAAGACTGTTCGGAATCATCACAGTGATGATTCTGACAATGTTGACTTCGCTGTCGGCTAATGCTACATGCTATCTTGCTGGTTCTGCTACTAATTGGCAGAATGGGAAAATAGAGATGGAGGATGCCGGCAATGGAGTTTGGACTATTACCAAGGCTTTTGCTGAGGGGGAGACGTTCAAGATTATAGTGGATGACACCTGGTATGGCATGGAAGCCACTGGCGAATACTGGGTAACCGCCGATAAACTAAACACTGGCGCAGAGATGCAGATGGTTGTAGACAACCAAAACCTTTACGTAAGTGTCGCTGGCACCTACACCCTTCTTTTTGATTCTAACACAAAGAAGTTGCGTATGGGTGCTCAGGCTCCTGTGACAGTGAAAGATGGCATTGCCAATGGCACAGTCACTGTTAATCCTACACAAGCTATTCCTGCTCAGACAGTGACTATTACTGCTACTCCTGACGAAGACCACTACATTGAGGTTGGTAATATCACGGTTGAAAAGACCATCAGTGGTGGCTCCGCTCAATTTAATGCCACCAGTCCTGGGGTGGGACAATTTATTACAGACATCCAGGCTGGTGAAGCCGCAAACACCTTCACTTTTGCAATGCCCGAAAGCCCCTATGGAGCTCAGGTAAGTGCTGAGTTCCAGGCTCGCATCTCTATAACCGAAGCAATGTTCCAACCAATTGGTGAACAGGACTTAACTGGAGCTCAGATAACTCCGGCTGTTGTATGTGTCGAGGGCTACAATCTTGTGCTTGGCACTGACTACACTGTTGAGTATGGAGAAAACGTTGGCCCAGGACAGCATGCTGGTATCGTAACTATTACTGGTATAGGCAAGTATAAAGGTGAAGTTGTTTTGTACTTTGATATTATACAAGGTATTTTCTATGTAAACATTGCTGAGACCGAGCATGGTACCGTGGTTGCCAATCCCTCAAGCTGTGAAGAGGGCACTCATGTTGTGGTCACCTTCACAGCCGATCTTGGTTATGTGATTGGTTCTCTCACTGTTGGTGGTGAAGAGGTTCCCGTCAATACTATACAATCACTATTGCCATCAGAAACAGGACAGCATCGTTACTCTGTTGATTTCGATATGCCTGCTCAAAACGTTGATGTAGTTGTCACCTTCTTGCTGGCTGATTACGCAATTAACATTACTCAAGGTGCAAATGGTAATGTGACCTCCAGTGTCGCTACTGCTCATTATGGAGAGTCGGTTACTCTTACTGCAACTCCAGCAGAGGACTATGCGCTTGAGAGCCTCATAGTTGATGGAGCGGATGTAATTGACCTAGTAAATAATAATTCTTACACCTTCACAATGCCTAACGATAACGTTGTTGTATCGGCAACCTTCCGTAAACTTGATGTAAGCTACTGGGTGGTTTGGGGCATAACGCCTGAAGGCTCTGACAGATGGGAGAGCGAGAACTGGGTTAAAATGAATCAAAGCGGTGACAATTATGTTCTTGCTGACCAAGACATGGCTGCTTTCAGTGAGTTCAAGATTGTGAAGAAAGTCCAGGACGGCGATAACGATCCTAATCCTGTCAATACTTGGTATGGTGCTGAGGGTAGCAATCTGTATTGGATTACAGTCCAGTTACTTGGCAAAAATATTAATTTGTTCCCTAACGGAAGCTATGCGAACCTGTATATCCCCAAGGATGGTACTTTCACTTTCACCTTTACTCCTGCAACAGCAACTACCAATGCCGTTTTGGTTGTG
>JAGCCU010000048.1 GCA_017651515.1 Muribaculaceae bacterium
CGGTCTTAGGCATACGGATGACGTGAACGCCAGCCTTTACCACTGCCTCAACATCCTTCTTGCCGTAAGGGGTGCTCAACGGGTTGATGCGAACCACCATCTCAGTGTTACCATAGTCTATTGTTTTCAGGGCGTTGTGTACAAGCAGTCGCGCCGTGTCCTTTTCGGCCATTGTTACGGAGTCTTCCAGGTCGAGCATGATTGAGTCAGGACCATAGATGAATGCGTCCTGCATCATTCCCGGGTTGTTGCCGGGAACGAACATCATTGTTCTTCTTAAACGTTGCATAGTGTGAAATGTAATTGAAAATTAATGGTTCAAGTTAGTGATTACGGGTTTTAGTCAGCCCAGACGTCCTTGCCGGTTGCACGAAAAAAGGCGGCTGTGGCGCGTGCGCGGATAGTGCAGTCGAGGGCGCCCTTGTCGGTTGCCTTAACGTCGGCATTCTCCAGTCCGAGGCCGGTCAGTGTTTCCGTAATGACTTTCTTGATTTGAGCACCGAACTGGTAGGCTACGGTGCTGTCGAGGTCGATGTGCAGTCCAGCCTCTGTGGCGGGTGCGATCTGAATCAGAATATCGCCGGATTCCAGTGTTCCGGCAGCAGCATTCTTGATTTCCATTAGAAAAGATTTTTATTTAATAATTAGGTTAATAAAAACGTCATAGTTAATGGCATTTATAGCATCTTCAGAAAACTAACTGAAAAAAGCTATGCTTTTTCAAAAACGTTCAAAATTAGGTATAATTTTGCAGGTGGCAAAATAATTAAAGGTAAATTTCCATAAATGTTTTCAAGCTGTGTAAAAAGGCACTTTCCATACCTGTTTTTATGCTTTACAACATAAAATAAGGTCGTCACAATCATTGTGACGACCTGGAATTTTATTAATATGTGTTTAGTCGGTGATTTCGTGTCCTTCGACTATTGCCTCGGTATCGCGAGCAATCATGTATTCTTCGTCTGTGGGAACGACTGCCACCTTAACGCGACTGTCGGGGGCACTGATGAGGCCTTCGCGACCGCGAATCATCTGCTTATTGGCTTCGTGGTCGAATTTCACTCCGAGGAACTCCAGGTTGCGGCAAACACCCTCGCGAGTGACGCCTTGGTTTTCACCCACACCACCAGTGAAGACGATGATGTCCACGCCGTTCATTTCGGCAGCAAAGGCGCCAATGGTTTTCAGGATGCGGTGCTGGTACATATCCAGACCTAATTTAGCGCGTTCATTACCTTGTTCGATGGCTGAATCCACCTCGCGCATATCACTCGAAATCCCCGATATACCCAGCATACCGCTTTTCTTGTTGACGATGTTGCTCATCTCCTGTGCTGTGAGGCCGTGTTTTTCCATCAGGAAGAAGATTGCACCCGGATCGACGTCACCGGCACGTGTTCCCATCATCAGACCTTCAACGGGAGTGAGGCCCATGGTGGTGTCGATACTCTTGCCGTTCATTACTGCGGTTATACTGGCACCGTTACCAATGTGACAGCTGATGATTTTCTGCTCCTTGTAGGGAACGCCGAGCAATTCACACACACGACGCGACACATAGCGGTGGCTAGTGCCGTGGAAGCCGTAGCGGCGCACGTGGTCTTCGGTGTAGAACTTCATGGGCAGCGGATACATATACGAGCGTGCCGGCATGGTCTGGTGGAACGCTGTGTCGAACACAGCCACCTGAGGCACGTTGGGAAGAATCTTGTCGATGGCCTCAATGCCCATCATGTTCACTGGGTTGTGAAGCGGAGCAATGGAGTAGCACTCTTTAATCATATCCTTCACCTCGGGGGTGATGAGCACGCTCTTGCTGAATTTCTCGCCTCCATGCACTACACGATGGCCTACGGCGTCAATCTCATCGAAGCTCTTGATGCAACCGTAGTCGTGACTGGTGAGGATGTCAAGGATTGACTTGATAGCACCTATGTGGTCGCTGATATTCAGTGGAATTTCCTTCTTTGAGCCATCATTGAGTTTAACCTTGATGAAAGCATCGGGCAGACCGATTTTTTCCACGCCACCTTCGGCAAGAGTCTTGTTCTCCTTTATTTCAATCAGCTTATATTTAGCGGAACTGCTACCGCAATTTAATACTAATATGTTCATTTTGTTGATTTTATGGGTTTATGGATTATTGTTTGCGAGCTATTGCCTGATTGCAAGTGAGGATGACGGTCTTGTATATGTCTTCTTCATTGCATCCGCGAGAGAGATCGTTGACGGGAGCACCTAAGCCTTGCAGTACAGGACCTACTGCAGTTGCACCGGCTAAGCGTTGAACAAGCTTGTATGCAATATTGCCCACGCCCAGATCGGGGAATACAAGTACGTTGGCCTTGCCGGCGATTTCGCTACCTGGAGCCTTGCTTGCGCCTACGCTTGGTACGAGTGCAGCATCGGCCTGCAGTTCACCGTCAATCTTCATGTCGGGATTCATTTCTTTTGCCAATTGAGTGGCCTTAACTACCTTGTCAACTCTTTCGTGCTTAGCACTGCCTTTAGTAGAGAAACTCAGCATTGCCACGCGTGGGTCGATACCTGCGATATCGCGGGCGGTCTTTTCGGTCGAAACTGCAATCTGTGCCAGTTCCTCGGCGTTGGGGTCGGGGAGCACGGCGCAGTCAGCAAAGACCATGATACCATTGTCGCCATAAGGAGATCCTTCGGGTAAGAGCATGATGAATGCTCCACTCACCACCTTTATGCCTGGAGCAGTCTTCAGTACTTGGAAAGCTGCACGCAGCACATTGCCGGTAGTGTTCATAGCTCCTGCCACTTGACCGTCGGCATCACCATTCTTGATAATGAGGCATCCCAGATATAATGGGTCTTGAGCCTTCTTTCTAGCTTCTTCAATTGTAATGCCTTTGTTTTTGCGCAATTCGTAGAACAGCTGTGCGTAAGGCTCAATGGCTTGACTGTCGGCAGGGTTGATGAAGGTGGCTTTGCCAATATTGGACAATGCCAATTCTTGCGCCTTGGCCATGATTTCATCTTTATTGCCAATGAGATAGATATCAGCTACGCCATCTGCCAACAGTCGGTCGGCAGCACGCAAAGTGCGGGGTTCTGTACTCTCAGGAAGGATGATGCGTTGACGCTTGGCAATAGCCTGGTCACGCAGCTTTTCAAACAATGGTTCCATGTGTCTTGATTTTGTTATAAAGGTCAATTTTTTTACATAGCTGCAAATTTACAATAAATAGTTGAATTTTCTATTTCTATTACCAATAAAAACCGATGTTAAGAAAATATTCCAAAAGTATGGTGTGAATTTCTTAATTTTTGTGTAACTTTGCAGTCACTATGTTTTGGCCTGACCTCTCTTTGACTTGGTCAAAACATATGAACTAAAAAGAGAACAAAGCTTTGGGAACCATTATCTCGGTCATTATAGGTTGCATTTCCATAGGTATCATTTTGTCGGCACCTATGGGCCCCATTGGTATATTATGCGTGCAACGCACTTTGAATAAAGGGCGTTTGTCAGGTTTATACACTGGTATGGGGGCTGCAATCAGCGACTTGTTCTATTGCCTTCTCACTGGTCTTGGCCTCTCGTTCGTCACCGATCTCATCAAGGCAAACATGAGCATCTTGCAGGTTGGTGGCAGCATAATCCTTATGGTTTATGCCATCTACATGATTATCCACAATCCTGTGAGTACTGTCAAGGATACCAATACTGACAAAGATGACCGCACGCGTGACATGGTGACCGGATTTCTGTTCACTCTTTCCAATCCGTTGATTATTTTCCTTGTCATTCCGCTCTTCGCTCGATTTGGTTTTCCGATTCCCGACCCTCGATTCTACTATATTGATATCATATTAGGCTACATATGTATCGTGTTGGGAGCTATGCTGTGGTGGACGGTGATAACATATTCGGTTGACAAGGTACGCACACACTTCAATATCAACAGTATGTGGCTCATCAACCGCATCATGGGCAGCATCCTGCTGCTGCTCTCACTTTATGGCCTTGTGATGGGTGCTTGGGACTACTTAAGTGCCCGTGGAATTCTCTGATTCTCTACTCGATGGTGGCAACCACGTATTCCGAACGGGTGCCGATTCGGAACTTGCCTCCCCATATACCAATACCAGAACTGATGTAATATCGTGTGTTACCTCGTTGCCACTGGCCATGAGCGACTTCATACATCCTTTCGGTAATCCAGCTAATGGGCCACACCTGTCCGTGGTGAGTGTGTCCGCTGAACTGAAAGTCAATGCCGGCTTTCTCGGCTTGTTCCAGATGATGCGGCTGATGGTCGAGCAATATGGTATATTTGCCCATGTCGGCTTTTTCGATGAGAGAGTTCAAAGGCATCCGCCGGCGATTTGTGGCATCGTCCCGGCCTATGATGCACAGGTTGCCTACTACTGCAGTTGAGTCTTTCAAAAGACTGATTCCTGCTGCAGAAATGAACTGTCGGGCCTTTTCCTCCTGAGCAAAGTATTCGTGATTGCCAATGCACGCATAGACGGGGGCATTCAACCGTTGCCACTCGCTCGCTACGTTTTCGCGAAGAAGTGGATCGACGTTGATATCTACGATGTCGCCGGCTATTAGAATCAGGTCGGGATTTTCAGCATTGATCATATCCACCCACTTAGCAAAATCTGCACGGCGGTTGTGGAACCCCAGATGCAGATCGCTCATCATCACCACTTTTATTGGTTTTGATAATTTGCCATTGGATGCCAATGTGAGTGGCTGACGCACTTTGTTGTGGTAATGTATGTTGCCATAAGTGAATATAGCAATCAGCAGTGCCGCCACCGCAACTGTGCCAGATACGCTGTTGATGACGAAACTACTATTAATAATGTGGAGGAGCCGTCCCAAGTCTAGCACTATGAATGGCATTACCATGTAAAGCAGTATGATGGGCCAGCTTGTTCCAATCTCATAGATGCACTGTGATAGCCATAACGGCAAATTCTCGGAGTGCAGTATGAAATTCAGCACTAGGCATGCCAGGGCAAGTGTCATCAGCGCAACAGCAATGACCTTTACCCATGTTGGGGCAGGCAGTATATGCCATACACGCCACGAAGCATACACTTGTCCTGCTATCGGCAGCAGTAGGAATAAAAGCATTCCGTATTTCATCTCACTACGAGTATTTGGTTAGGAAAAAAGGTGGGTTATATAAATCCTTGACATGGCATGGTAATTTATATGACCCACCTATTGGGTAGTAGTGTGTGGAGTGAATTCTTTACAGCAAAGCGTCGAGCTTGGCTGCAAGAGCTTCGCGGGTAATTGAGCCTACGTGGCGGTCAACCAGTTTGCCATCCTTGAAGAAGAGAATAGTGGGGATGTTGCGCACGCTGTATTCCACAGCCATGTCGCCACCTTCGTCCACATCATATTTGCCAACAAGCACGCGTCCTTCGTAAGTTTCTGCGAGTTCATCAACGATAGGACTCACTACTCGGCACGGTCCGCACCAAGTTGCCCAAAAATCTACTACTACGGGTTTTCCCGATTGAATCTCTTGTTTGAAATTGTCGTCGTTAAAAATAAATGCCATAATTGTGTTGTTTTATAAGTTGTTAGTTTTTAGTTTTCTCGGATATTTGTCGTGAAGTCGAGTTCCAAGCTGTGGATTGTGTCAATCAATGCCTTGTTTATAATGACGCGTTTTTTTGACTTCAAATCCACATGCCGCGAACTGTTCACGTCACGTATGCGGAAGAACAGATTGCAAGAATCGTGCCCTTTTTCGGTCAAGAACGGTTTTAGAGCTTCCAGCTTCTCAATGTCACTGTCATCTACCAAGATGCATATGTTATGTACCATTTTCCCCTTGAGATCTTCGAGCAAGGTGATGGAGTGGATGTTAAATGCCAGGCCGTCGCCGTATTGACGCTTATTGTAAGCACCGCGCACAATAATAGGAGTACCCTTCACGCCATACTTAGCATAATCAATAAAGTTCTGTCCAAAGAGCATCATCTCGAATGAGCCTGTGTAATCCTCGATTTTTAGGATGCCGAACTGTCCTCGCTTGCCCATTCGTGTGTTATAGTCCACTACGAGTCCACCTATGGTAAGTTCGCGGTCAAGATGTTCAGCTTGGTCGGCCATGTCTTTCAACTGTGTGTTGCACCCATAGTTTATCTCGATGAAATATGGGTCGAGCGGATGCGCCGAGAGGTACATACCCACAAGTTCTTTCTCTTTGTTGAGGCGGTCAAGTATGTTCCAAGGTTCTGCCTGTGGAATGGGTGGTTTGGCAATTTCCAGAGGCTCGATGTCGCCGAAGAGTGAGTTCTGCATCTCTGATTGTCCTGACTGGAAACGCTGTCCGAAACGCATCAGCACATCGCTGAAAGGCTCATCGCGAAGGTTCTTCTCGAAGAATGCTTCGCGGGTGATGCCCGGCAGAGAGTCGAACGTTCCCGACAGGGCGAACGATTCCAGTGCACGGCGGTTGCAAGCGCTCAGGTTGATGCGTTCTACTACATCGTAGATATCCTTGAATGGGCCGTTCTTTTCACGTTCCTCTATGATGGCATCAACTGTATTGTTTCCAACACCCTTGATGCCTCCAAGGCCAAAGCGGATATCGCCTTGCTTGTTGGCACTGAAAGTTTTGAAACTCTCGTTGATGTCGGGGCCTTTCACCTCGATTCCCATTGCCTTACACTCATCCATGAACTTCGAGAGCTTGTCCACATCGTTCAGGTTGCGGCTTAGCACGGCAGCCATGTATTCGCTAGGGTAGTTGGCCTTGAGATAAGCAGTCTGGTATGCCACCCAGCTATAGCAGGTGGCGTGTGACTTGTTAAAGGCGTATGAAGCAAACTTCTTCCAGTCTTCCCAGATCTTGTTGAGCACCTTGTGGTCATAGCCGTTCTTCTCACCACCTTCGTAGAACAGATGCTCCAAGTGATTCATCTTGTCAATCTGCTTTTTGCCCATGGCTTTGCGCAGAGTGTCGCTCTGGCCTCGTGTAAAGCCTGCCAGTTGTCGTGAAAGTAACATCACCTGCTCCTGATAGACAGTGATACCGTAGGTGTCCTTGAGGTATTTCTCCATGCAGGGGATGTCATATACGATTGGCTCATCGCCATGTTTGCGCTTGATGAACTGCGGGATGTAGTCCATTGGGCCGGGTCGGTAAAGCGCATTCATAGCAATGAGGTCTTCAAAAGTGCTTGGCTGTAGCTCGATGAGGTATTTCTGCATACCGTTCGATTCAAACTGGAACGTGCCTGTAGTTTTTCCTTCGCAATAGAGTTTATATGTCTTTGGGTCGTCGATAGGGATTTTTTCTATGTCGAGGTCTATGCCATGAGTCTGCTTGATGTTGTTCAGTGCCTCCATGATGATTGACAGGGTCTTCAGTCCCAGGAAGTCCATCTTTATAAGTCCTGTGTCTTCAATTACACTGCCTTCATATTGTGTCACGATCATCTTTTCACCGTCCTTATCGGTAGCCGTGCTCACCGGTACCCAGTCGGAGATTGGGTCATGGCCGATGATTACGCCGCATGCATGCATGCCGGTGCTGCGTACGTTGCCTTCCAGTTTCTCGGCATAACGGATTGTGTTGGCAATCTTAGGATTGTCGCTGTCGCGCTCGGCTGCAAATTCGGGGAAGCATTTGAGGCAGTTTTTAATACTGATTTTATATCTTTTGCCCGGCTCCTTTTCTGGCATTCCGTTAGGACTGCTGGGAATCATCTTTGCCAGCCGTTCGCTGTCGGAAATCGGCAGGTCTTCGACACGAGCCACATCCTTGATGGCCATCTTGGCAGCCATGGTGCCGTAAGTGATGATGTGCGCCACCTTCTCTGCTCCGTATTTTTCGGTTACATATTTCAGCACAGCCGCACGTCCGTCATCGTCGAAGTCAACATCTATATCAGGTAGCGAGATACGGTCGGGATTGAGGAAACGTTCAAACAGCAGGTCGTATTTCATCGGGTCAATCTGAGTGATGCCTAAGCAATAGGCTACTGCCGAGCCGGCTGCTGATCCACGGCCTGGTCCCACTTTGCATCCCAACGATGGTGCCGCCTTTATATAGTCCTGAACGATGAGGAAGTAACCTGGGAATCCCATGTTCTTGATGGTCTCAAGTTCAAAGTCGAGGCGTTCTCGTTTTTCATCGTCAAGTTCTGGCCAACGCTCCTTGGCTCCTTCATAAACTAGATAGCGCAGATAGTCATCCTCGTTGTCAAATCCGTCTGGCAATGGGAAATCGGGCAGGATAGGGGCATGGTTAATAGAATAAACTTCCACCTTGTCGAGTATTTCGCCGGTGTTCTGTAGTGCCTCGGGGACATCGGCAAACAGTTCGTTCATTTCTTCCTGAGTCTTGAACCATTCCTGCTTTGAATAGCGCATGATTGTGGGGTCGGTAATCTTCTTGCCCGTTGACACGCATATAAGGTGCTCATGTGCATCTGCATCTTCTTCGTTGACGAAGTGTGAGTCGTTTGTGCATACGAGCTTTATGCCAAGTTCTTTTGATATCTTGATAAGTTCAGCATTCACTTCTTGCTGCTTCTGGAATGTTTCATGGTTGGCATTTGGCACTGTGGCTTTGTGGCGTTGCAGTTCCAGATAATAATCCTCGCCAAACACGCTCTTGAACCACTTGGCGGTTTCACGGGCTTTCTCAAGCTCTCCATTCATTATTAGCTGAGGCAGTTCACCGCCAAGACAGGCCGAGCAGCAAATGATACCCTCGTGATACTTTTCAAGATCGGCATGGTCGGTACGAGGATGATAGTAGAAGCCATCGGTCCAAGCTCGAGACACTAATTTAATAAGGTTTTTATACCCTGTGTAGTTCTTTGCCAGAAGTATCAGATGGCGACCGTAGTCACGCTTGTCGGCCTGATCCTCTTTCGTCGTCTTTGCTACGTATGCCTCGCAACCGAAGATTGGCTTGAAAATCTTATTCTCGGCTTCTTTCTTCTGAGTCTCGAGTGATGCTAACAGGTCCTTGTCTCGGTCACCTTCCGGCTTTTCATTCTCAGCCTTTATTTGTTTGTCGAGATCCTTGATTGCCTTGTTATAATCACTGTTTTTCTTGTTGCAGTAGTCATGCAGCTCCTTGATGCCGAACATGTTTCCATGGTCGGTGAGAGCCATACCGTGCATGCCGTTGGCAATGGCCTTGTCAACCAGACTCGTAATCGGAGCTTGACCGTCAAGGATTGAATATTGTGAGTGTACGTGTAAATGAGTGAACGGTATCATTGGAGTTATCAGTTATCGGTTTTCAGTTTTCAGACTTCAGCCCACTTGTAATTCGTAACTTGTAGCTAATTGCTCGTTTACTTGTTTACAGTGTCGTTGGTTTTTTAAGCTGGAAATAAGCCTGAAACTAGTTTGTAAAATTACTACATTTATTATTCACCCACAAGTAACCGCCCAAATAAAGTTATTAACAACCCCGTGTATAGTTATCAGTTATCAGTTTACAGTTTTCAGTTATTAGTGGTTAGTGAACAGTTTCCAGCGATTCCATAAGTTACAGTTGTCTTTGCCTGAAAAAAGTTGACTCATAAAAAGAGTCAAGAAATGGACAAGAGATTAAGACAAAGAAAGTGCGAAGAAGCTGCCGAAATGCGTATGCAGGGCAAGTCTCTGCAATCCATCGGCGAAAAACTCTCTCTGA
>JAGCCU010000049.1 GCA_017651515.1 Muribaculaceae bacterium
AATGCAAATTATTTTGCAATTTTCCGAACGTGAGTAACTTCGAGGCGACAGCCTCAACGTTCCGAATAAGTGAGCGAAAATGCAAATTATTTTGCAATTTTCCGAACGTGAGTAACTTCGAGGCGTCAGCCTCAGCGTCAACTTCTGAGTTCTCTGCGACCACTGAGCCAGCTAACCGCTTTTTTATTCGTCAACTTAAAAATATATACTATCTTCTTAAAAAAATAATTAAGAATTGGTTAAGAATAAAATCTTGTTTAACTTTGTGGGGTAAATATTAGCTTCTATATAAATTTTGCTATTATAAATTTTGAAACGTTTTACAAACTCATTCTGTAGTTAGCAATGATGACCTTGCTGCCATTGTAAGTTATCCACATTGATAATTATAATTTGATAGAAAATATGAAAAAGTTATTATCTCTTTTAGCATTATTATTTCCTGTTGTTGCCCAGGCACTGCCATTTGTCCCTACTACAAGTCCGAATACATTGCCCATTCATTGGTATTATTTGAAAACGGGTAATAAGTACGTTTATGCTTCACCCGATCCAACGGGAATGGCCGATTCTGACATATATGTGAGTTCATCAACTACGAACTCCGATTCATATCTATGGTGCTTTGTGGGCAATTCTACTTCAGGTTACAGAATTTACAACCGAGCGACACAGTCTTATCTGTATGCCGGTCCTTTCATGGGAGAATTTGATCCATTTGACTATTTTGAGGCAGGTTCTGGAAACAATTTTTATATCTATTGTAATTTTACGGTCTTCGGTACTTCAAACGTTATAAAGAACTATCTTTGCTATAGTAATTCAAACGGTTTTTACACTACAATGGGCAAAGATTCCTATTTTACAGTGACTGAGGCTTTTGTCGAACAGCCAGTTGTTGTAACAGCCGACCCCGTGATTTCACTTGATACTTATGAGACATACTGTGTAGTTTCAGCAACAGGTGATGGTACAGTCAAACTCTATGTCAATGGTTCAAATGTTGAGAATCCGTACTCAATTTTGCGTACTGATGAAGATCAGGTTATTAATGTAACTGCCACGGCACAGGAACAAGGCAAGGAGATGAGTACTGTCACAACACAACTTACCATTCCCAAACTGGAAAATACCGGCCCTGGACCTGGCCCTGATCCGGTTGAACTTACACTCACTCCTACCGAAGCATACACACCTCATAATGATGCTGATCAAAGCATTGAGGGATATGACAAGATGTTCGACAAAAACCGCAACACTAAGTGGTGCGTGGTCAACACCTCGGGAGCGTGGGAAACCATCTGGGTTGACTTCAAGAGCAATGTGGCGTTTATCCCCGACAAATACATCTTTACCACCGGCAACGACACATACTATTTCACTGGGCGCAATCCTAAGAAGTGGAAAATATATGCCAAGGCTAAGGTGAACGACCAGTGGACTACAATCGTAGAGGTCAACGATGGCGATGTTGCCGGGCTTGGTACAAACAGTACTACCGACTATAGTTTCAACGTCAATGGAGTAAACACGAAATATCAATATTTCCGCTTCGAGGTGAGTGAAATTCGCGGAAAAGACGGTTGGAATCCTAATAACTACGTCTTCCAGCTCGCGGAATTCCAGTTTGTAGCTATAGCTCAAGGCTCTTCAGAATTCAAAGGGGACCTTGACGGTAGTGGCATTATTGATGTTGAAGACGTGAATGCTGCTATCAACATCATCCTCAAACTCAACACTCAAGCTGATTATCCTGGCAACGGTGACATGGACGACAATGGCATGATCGACGTAGAAGACGTCAATTCGATAATAAATATCATCCTCAAGTTGGATTAATAAGTTAATTAGCATTGGTGTTAATAATTGGCCGATGTCGCTTCAGTGAGTTTTAGGAATCCGAACTTTACGTTAATATTATAGTGGTCATTAACAGGGAGAGGACGTCAATTGTCTTTTCCCTGTTGATTTATTTATGCCGCAGTTAATGAGAGATTATAATTATTGATTCTGTTCCCATTATTCGCATTCTAAGTTTCTCACATTCGGATAATCACAATTTTTTTTATATTTTTGCCCACTTATTCGTAACTTTGTAGAATGAAGATAAAAGAATTATTACATTTATCATAAATATGACTTAATATGGATGCTAAACGACGTAAATTCATAAAGCAACTGGGCATTACCACCGGTTCTGCATTTGCCATGATGGCCTTGGAACCGTTCAAGGTGTTTGCAAATGATAGCACACCTGTGTTGAATGGCGAGGGTGATAACCGCATGACCTATCGAGTGCAGCACGGCACGGGTGAGCAGATCTCGCTTCTGGGATTCGGAATGATGCGCCTGCCTCGCGACAATCAGGAACTTGTCAACCAACTTGTGGACTATGCCATAGCTCATGGAGTGAACTATTTTGACACTGCGCCGATGTATGGTGGCGGACTTAATGAGGGCATTACCGGTAAGGCCCTTAGCCGTCATCCTCGCAGCAGCTATTTTGTTGCGACGAAGATGTCGAACTACGACAAGCGCACATGGCCGCTGGAGGAGTCGAAGAAAATGTACGAAAACTCGTTCAAGGATTTATGCGTTGACCACATCGACTACTACCTGCTTCACGGTGTGGGCCAGGGTGGCATGGATAACCTGCGTGGCAGGTTCCTCGACAACGGGCTGCTCGACTTTCTAGTCGCCGAGCGTGAGGCTGGCCGGATCCGTCACCTGGGATTCTCCTATCATGGCGATGTCGAGGTGTTTGACTGGCTCATTGATAATAACGACAAGTATCACTGGGACTTTGTGCAGATACAGATGAACTTCCTGGACTGGAGGCACGCTTCACTCAGCAAAGGCGGCTGGAAGCAGGATGCTGATGCTGAGTATCTGTATAACAAACTGGATAAAAATGGAATTCAGGTTGTTGTGATGGAGCCGTTGCGTGGCGGTTCACTGACACGAATGCCTGAAGAATACAGCAGTCAACTCAACTCAGTTCGTCCTGATGCTCCGGTGTCGCAGTGGGCTTTCCGTTGGGTGGGCTCTCATCCAAATATCCTCACTACGCTGAGTGGAATGAACCAGATGGAACATCTGATTGAGAATGTCGCTACACATTCTCCGTTAGAATTGTGTACCGAGGCTGAGAACGAATTGCTGGAGAAAATTGCCGACGGTATGGCTGGCATCCCAGTCATCCCATGCACTTCATGCGCTTATTGTATGCCGTGCCCTTATGGTGTGGATATTCCAGGAAACTTCAGTTTCTACAATGAGGCCGTGAACAACGGACTGTTGCCGCTACCCGAAACTGCTGCGCCAGACTATACAACTCGGCATGAGCGGCTGGTAACAGAATACCGAATGACACTCACTGCTGAAAATCGGGCCAATCAGTGCGTGGATTGTGAAAACTGCCTGTCAAAATGCCCGCAGCAGATTCGCATCCCCAATCAGTTGGCGCGCATCAACCAATTGATGAGGCGGCGATGACGACCTTGCATATTTGTAGTAATTCGTGGAATGAACATTACATAATGGATTATAGTGTTTTTTCTGCTGAATTAGTGCGCAAGTTATGCAATTTTAAAGGGAGTTATTCCGTTTTATTGATTGATACTTAATGACACTTTATGTCTAATGGCTGCAAAGTCGGGATTTTTTAGTTTTTTTAGACTATGTATAACAGACGATATTTATTTGCGCTGGCTGCATTGATTAGCTGTGTCGTGGCCAGTGCTCAGATTGCCTTCACTGGCAATACTAGTGAGGTGATGGAAATCACTCCTGATCCAAGCACAGGCCTTAACAAGATATACGTTCTTAACGGCACCGAAGGCGTGGGAATGAGCTACACTGCCACGACGATGAATCCCGTGACGTGGTTGTCATACGGCGAGCAAGGTGGCGCCTATTCGCAGGAAATATTCGATGTGATTGATGACCGTGAAAATCCGTTCTTGAGCAGCATAGCGCAGGTGGAAGGCAACAAGGGCTATATCATTGAAGAGGGCACATCTCGCAGGTATGTTTGGGTTACCGACTACTCCAAGTTTCCGTTGCAGCTAACCTCTCTGACGGTAGATAACGATGGAGACTGCGGCACAGCGACGCTGCACGTTGAAGGCAGTGGTGAAGACATTCCGTTTTACTCAATCACCGGAGTTCGCAATGTCCTTTCGCGTGATATGAAATTGAACTACTATAATCTCTTGTGGAATGACACCACTCACTATCAGCAGGAACTGGTCACTGAACCGCAGAAAGGGTTCAAGCACACGATAGTCATTCCCGCTCCGTATTGCAACACTACGTTCACGTTGAGTGGAGACCGATTTATGGAATTCTGGAGTAAAGTTAAGGCCGTGGAAAGCAACGTTTATGTCACTCAGGCGGTGGAGGTGCACACCACAGCCGTGCAGGAACAGCGTGAAAACGACAATGAGAAGAAGAGCGGGACAGAGGGAGTTCTTGGAGGATCGGCGCCGTGCCACATCACGTTTACGGCCTATTATACCGATGCAGTAGTGCACAAGGAGTGGCAGATGGCGCTTGATCAGGATTTCAATAACATAGTGCTTCGACTGAATACAGATGAGGTGGACGAGACCTTTGATGAGGCTGGCACTACTTACTGGCGTTTCATAGGATCTAATGCTGAAGGCAACTGCGAGAGCTACAGTGAAACGTATACGGTGAACATCGGGGAGAGCGAGCTGGTATGTCCTAACGTGTTCACTCCTGGCAGCAGCGAGGGAGTGAACGATGTGTGGAAGGTTTCTTTCCGCTCGATTATCGAGTTTCACTGCGCTATCTTCAACCGCTGGGGGAACAAGATCATAGAGTTTGACGACCCTGGCCAGGGTTGGGACGGTACCTATCGCGGCAAGCTCGTGCCAGCCGGCGTGTATTACTATGTTATCAAGGCTCGTGGCAGCGACGGTCATGTGTATAATATGGATGGCGACATCAACATCATCCGTTACCGCCACGTAATCAGCGGCTCAGACGACAGTGGTACCTCGGTGGTTGATCCCGGCTGATTTTCCGGGGCAGCGTCTCGTAATAAAAATAATTAATTCTTTGCTTTTCATTTTGCATTGCGCCCGTTAAATCGTAAATTTGCAATGAAATGATGAAAAGTAAATAGCTATGAAATTGTATAGACTTCTATTCGTGGCAGTGCTGGCGGCAATGACGGTACTTCCGTCCACTGCGCAGCTAAAGCCTGAATATATGCCCAAGAACAAGTCTCAAACGCAGACTGGTTCACTGCTCACAGTTACTACTCCCGAAGTACCGAACAGCATGACATTTGCGGGCAAAAAAATCGACTTAGACCGCATTGACATGGCTGAGCGTATGGACCGCGAGCTCGCTGCCATCGTATATGGGCAGACGAGTATGCTGCTTTGTCTGAAACGCGCCAACCGTTACTTTGGTCCGTTGGAGAAAATCTTGCGCGACCAAGGCGTTCCTACTGACTTCCTTTATCTGGCATGCACCGAGAGCGTACTTGATCCGTTGGCCTATTCTTCGGCGAAAGCAGCCGGAATGTGGCAGTTGCTGGCCGAGACCGGACGTCAGTACGGCCTGGAGGTGAACGACGAGGTTGATGAACGGTACGACCCCGAAAAGAGCGCCGTGGCTGCTTGCAAATACCTCAAATCGGCATATAATAAATATGGTGACTGGGCTACCGCTGCGGCAAGCTATAATGCCGGCATGGGGAAGATAAGCGGTGAACTGAGCAAGCAAGGGCAGAGTTCGTCGTTTAACCTATATCTAACTCAAGAGACATCACGATATGTGTTCCGCATTCTGGCCTACAAGCTGATTATGGAGAATCCACAGGCCTATGGCTATAGGCTTAAACGCAGCCAGCTATATCACCCTATGCGTTACACCGAAGAGCAAGTTGACACCTCGGTGGCGAGTTGGGTTGATTGGGCGAAACAGCACGGACTGACGTATGCCCAGCTGCGCGATGCCAATCCATGGATACGCAGCACCAAGTTGACCAACACAAGCGGAAAGACGTATCGCGTGCGCATTCCCGTCAAAGAGGATTTATCCCGCAGCAAACGACGCACGATTCTGTATAATCCTAAATGGGCAGTTGATTAATAGTGAATAGTGAAAAGTTAATAGTTAATAGTTTATAGTTTCAGTTCACTATGGAAGAAAGAAATGTGACTTTGATGAAAAGTAAAGCGTTTGCAATAAGAATTGTAAACTTATATAAGTATTTGCATGAAGTAAAACATGAACGAGTATTGTCAAAGCAGATTTTGCGTAGTGGAACATCAATTGGAGCTAATCTGTCTGAGGCTCTTTATGGAATAAGTCGTAATGATTTCATTGCAAAAACAACGAGAGCATACTTTGACAAATAATCTTTTACTTCTGATTCAAACTATTCACTATTCATTATTAACTATTCACTGATTTAAAATGGATGATAGCGTGAGCGTGCTTGGAGCACGCGTGCATAACCTGAAGAATATAGACGTTGATATACCGCACTACAAACTCACCGTGATTACAGGACTTAGTGGCAGCGGTAAGTCGTCGCTTGCCTTCGACACTATCTTTGCCGAAGGTCAGCGTCGCTATCTGGAGACCTTTTCGGCCTATGCGCGCAACATGCTCGGTGTGCTCGAACGCCCTGCCGTGGACAAGATAACCGGCCTGAGCCCGGTAATATCGATAGGGCAGAAGACAGTGAACAAGAACCCCCGCAGCACTGTGGGAACCACGACCGAAGTGTACGACTATCTGCGATTGCTCTATGCTCGTGCAGGAGAGGCTTACAGTTATCTCTCGGGCGAGCGCATGGTGAAATACACCGTTGAAAAGATTCAACAGCTAATTCTCGATAAGTTTGACGGTCGTCGCATCTATCTGCTCGCTCCCGTGGTCAAGAATCGCAAAGGACACTATAAAGAGCTGTTTGAGAACCTTCGCAAGAAAGGATTCATCAACGTGCGCATTGACGGCGAACTGCGCGAAATCACCTTCGGCATGAAGCTCGACCGCTACAAGAACCATAGCGTGGAACTTGTGGTGGATAGGCTCAAGGTGGCGCCGAAAGACGCTCAGCGGCTGCTGGAATCAATTGAAAATACATTCAAGCAGGGCGGCGACCAGATGATGGTTATGGACATGGATAGTGAAGAAATGGCCTTTTACAGCAAGTCGCTCATGGATCCTGTCACCGGCCTGAGTTACTCGGAGCCTGCGCCTCACAATTTCTCATTCAACTCGCCACTTGGAGCTTGTCCTCGTTGCAAGGGCCTTGGATATGTCAACCTTGTGGATCGTGACAAAATCATGCCCGACATGAGCCTGTCGATTCGTTCTGGTGGCATTGAGCCTCTGGGAAAGTACAAGAATTCGCTGGTGTTTTGGCAGATACAGGCCATTTGTGAGAAGTATGGATGTACGTTAGATACTCCGTTAAACGAACTTCCCGAAGAGGCTTTGGACGACATTCTAAACGGCACTGATGAACGCCTGAATATCCGTACTGAGACAATGAGTACGAGCAACTATTTCATGTCATACGAGGGCCTGATAAAGTATATAGAGATGCAACAGGACGACACCGCCACTACTCAGGCTCAGAAGTGGGCAGGGCAGTTCTATTCCCAGAAAACGTGTCCCGAGTGCCATGGTCATCGCCTGAATCGAGAGGCTCTGCACTATCGTTTGGCAGGAAAGAACATTGCGGAGTTGGCGACGATGGACATAGATGAACTGCGTGACTGGGTGAATGACCTCCACAATCATGTGTCGAAACAACAATGGGTCATAGCCTCCGAGATAGTCAAGGAAATATCGTCGCGACTTCAGTTCATGCTTGACGTTGGGCTTGACTATGTATCGCTGAACCGCTCATCGGCATCGCTGTCGGGCGGCGAGAGCCAGCGCATCAGACTTGCTACGCAGATAGGTTCTCAGCTTGTAAATGTACTCTATATATTAGATGAACCCAGCATAGGTTTGCATCAGCGCGACAATAAGCGTTTGATAGACTCACTCAAGCGCCTTCGCGATGCCGACAACACTATAATCGTGGTGGAGCACGACCGCGAGATGATGCTTGAAGCTGATTACATCGTCGATATAGGCCCAAAGGCTGGTCGCAGGGGTGGTAATGTGGTGTTTGCAGGTACTCCCAGCGAGATGTTGATGCAGCACACAATTACTGCCGACTACCTTAATGGTACGGCCAGTATAGACGTACCCACGCAACGACGTGAAGGCAATGGGCAGTTCATCACACTGAAAGGCTGTAGGGGAAATAATCTGAAAAACATTGATGTCAGTATTCCGCTTGGAATGTTGGTATGTGTTACGGGTGTCAGCGGCAGCGGCAAGTCGTCGCTCATCAATGCCACCCTGCAGCCCATCCTGAGCCAGCGTTTCTACCGCTCACTTACCGAGCCGCTGCCATATGATGCCATAGAAGGGCTTGAAAATGTCGATAAAGTAGTTACCGTGGATCAAGCTCCGTTGGGACGAACGCCACGCAGCAACGCTGCAACTTACACAGGAGTCTTCGCTGACATTCGTAAACTCTTCGTCAATCTGCCCGAAGCAAAAATCCGTGGTTACAAGCCTGGACGTTTCTCTTTCAATACCAGCGGAGGCCGTTGTGAGGCTTGTAAAGGAAATGGCTATAAAGTGGTGGAAATGAACTTCTTACCTGATGTGCTCGTTCCATGCGAAACTTGCCAAGGAAAACGCTATAACCGTGAAACACTGGAAGTTAAGTATAAAGGGAAGTCTATTGCTGAAGTCCTCGACATGACGATTAATCAAGCCGTAGAATTTTTTGAAGCCATTCCATCGATTCTCAACAAGATAAAAGTACTTCAAGACGTAGGGTTGGGGTATATAAAACTCGGACAACCATCTAGTACACTTTCTGGAGGAGAAAGTCAGCGAGTGAAACTTGCCGCCGAACTTTCGAAGCGTGACACGGGAAGCACGGTTTATATCCTAGACGAGCCAACTACGGGCTTACATTTCGAAGATATCAAGGTGCTTTTGGGTGTACTCAATAAATTGGTCCAAAAAGGAAATACTGTCATAGTAATCGAACATAACCTGGATGTGATAAAAAGTGCCGACTACATTATTGACATGGGTCCCGATGGCGGGCGGGGTGGAGGAGAAGTAGTTGCCTGTGGCACGCCAGAAAAGGTAGCCCGTTCACGCCGATCCATCACCGCGCACTACCTGAAAAAGGAGCTTAAGTAATCCATACTATTCGGTGATTTTTTACTCCATTCCCTGGCAAGAGGGAAGGGTAGGACATTGTATTTTTCGTTATGATATTGATGCTTCAGTAATCGTACACCTTCTATTTTTTGCGCTCAAAATGCCTCAAAAAACGGTTACCACGATTTTTTTGCCCCTAAAAATGCAATTGAAAAGCAATTTTTTGACTGAAAAATGATTTTTGCATGGATTTTTGCTCTAAAAAATCCCGAAAAAAGGCATTTTCTGGTTTTTTAGATAGAGTGGGGCAGTGAGGTTTATACGTGATGTATGTGTCTAATTACTAATAATATATGGTTAAAAATCGCTGGATTTAATTCGCTGAGAGCGGAATGACTTTAATACACCAAGAGGAATGCGATTTTTGGTGTCTGGAAATCGAGTTCACCCTTAAAATGGTAACAATACCACGCAGTGTTTTGGAATTTGAATTCGCAAATGCACCATCCTATTGAAGATTGCAAAGAGGATATATTCGTTTGATTCATGACAATGTACTTTTGCATTTTTCTATTGACAGAAACCGACAAGAGGTTAAATTTGTGAATTTGGGTTTACGGAATTTGGATTTGAATTAAAATTACACTTTAACACTTGTTTTAATTTTATATAATAGATTGAAACACAATAGAATAATCAAAATTATTAAAGTGTTTGATTAATAAAAACAGGCAATGTTCCACAGGCATGAATTTTATACCTAAAGTTAGATTGTAATCACTTAATTATAAGATATATATAATGAAATATTAAAGTAATTATTCAATATATTTATTCTCATTAATAAATTTGTCAATATTTAGCAAATTTGAGAATTTTAATTGTAAATCGCAAAATTTCTTGTGGGAAATTTGCATATCTCAATAGGTCGTTTTAAATTTGCAATTGAATAATTCAAATTTGTTAATTGCCTGTTTGATTTTTCACATTGATAATTTCGCTCATTTTTTCATGTTTAGTATTTTAGAGTCGATTTTTTGCTCGTAAATTCATGTTTTTTCGTCAGCAAAAATCAATAAAATTCTCCTGAAAAATTTGTCGAATATTGACAACCTGGAAAAATCATCTTTCAATTTATTGAAGCGACTAATTTTTACTATTATGGATATAGTTTCTAGACTGAAGCGATTTTTGAATGAAAGTGGAATTGCCAACTCACAGTTTGCTGATAATTGTGAGATCCCACGCCCTACTCTTTCGCAGCTCCTAAATGGTCGAAATAAAAAGGTGAGCGATGAAGTAATAGCTAAAATTCATCGTGCTTATCCTGCCCTGAATATCATGTGGCTTATGTTCGGTGATGGTGACATGCTTGTTCCAAATGCGAACTCTGAATCTTCATTTGTGTTACCTCAATCGTCTGAGAATTCAAATTCTGCAGCCCGCTCGTCTGTATTATCACAGTCAAAAACCATTGATTTCGGCAATAGTGATGATATAGAGAGACGAATCCCTGCAAAGTCTTCAAATGGATTCTCTCAGAATGCCATGGCCGAGGCAATGCAGCGAATGGCTAGGATGACTCAAGGCACACAGCAGATACGTGCTAAAGGTCGAGATTCCGTTGAAAGTCGTGTGGTGAGCATTATGGTGTTTTATAGTGACGGTCGTTTTGAGACTTTCGCCCCACAGATGTGATATGTATAGATCGGTTATTGATTTATATCAAAATATTCAGGTGGCTCAGTTTGCTGAGCCACCTTTGTTTTTTATGTTGCGCTGCTTTCGGTAGTTATTGAAATATTGTGTAATTTTGCATCTTGAATTGACTATACAACAAAATATCTTGAATTTTTATGATTAGTAACGAGAAAATGCAGAAGATCAAGCGTGAGATTTTTTCTTACTTTCTCCTGACTGTTGGCTGCGTGCTCTTTGCAATGGGCGATGTGATGTTTGTCAACCCCTATCTCATGGCGCCAGGTGGCACCTATGGTTTGAGTAACGTGCTGAACACATTGTGGCCTTGGAAGATTTCTTTCTACGCCATCTGCATGGATATACCACTGCTATTGATAGGCACATGGATTCTTGGTCCTCGTTTTGGAGTGAAGACCGTAGTCTCGACCATTTTGATATTCTTGTTTACTTTCATTCTCGAGAGCTGGTGGGGGTATGATCCGGTGATTCACGACGGTGATATAAGCGCAGTCCAGGGTCATGGCATGGTGCAGATACCTAATAACGGTGGTTGGTTTGTTCCCGACTATTTCCTCAATACAGTACTTGCCGGTATCATCTACGGTATAGCCATAGGCACCATTTTCCGTTCTGGTGCCACTAGCGGTGGATCTGATATCATCTGCATGATATTCCACAAGTTCACCAAGATTTCTCTTGGTACGCTGGTGATGATTGTCGATGGTATAATCACGCTGAGTACGTTCATCGCCTTCGGCAACATCCGTCTGCCCATATATTCTATTCTTGTCATCTTCATCGAGGGCAAGGTTATCAACTTGGTGGTTGACGGAATGAAGAGTTATCGCACTATGTTTATCATCACTGATGATCCGGAGCCAATCCGCGATTACGTGATCAATACGCTGCAGCGTGGAGGCACGTGCTTAACTGGTAGTGGTTTGTATAAAGGTAATGAACGTAAGATGCTGTATGTATCGCTTGACCGTCGTGACATGGTTAAGTTGCGTTCTGAGCTTCACAACATCGACCCCAATGCGTTTGTCAATATCATGGAGAGCTCTGAGATATTGGGCGAAGGATTCCGTACGTTGCCCGAGGAGTAGGCCTAAGGTAGCGCTAAATATAACAGGGGCGAAGTCGAACTTCGTCCCTGTTTCTTTGATATGCCATATAGTGCATGTAGTCAATCTGTCAGATCGTGGGTGGCGAAATATCTCCACAAAGGAGCTGCCATGAGAGCTTGAAGCATTTGATTGTTGGACAGCATGTCGTACACTTCCTGTCTGGTCATGATGAGGACTTCGATGTCTTCGCTCTGATCAAGGTGCTGTTCGTCAATTTTCTTGACACCTTGAGCAAGGAAGCAGTGTGTGATGTTGTCACAAATGCTGGGATTTTGTCCTATTGTCATGATTTCGGCCCATTGTCCACCTCCAAAGCCTGTTTCTTCCAGTAGTTCCCTTTGTGCACTTTGCAGCGGAGTCTCGCCTTCTTCACACATTCCCGCGCATAATTCTATCATCACCTGATCCATGGCATGCCGGTACTGGCGAATCATTACGAAGTTGTTGTCGCGTGTAATGGCAATTATGTTCACCCAGTCCGGGTATTCGAGTACATAGTGTTCGGGATTAATGGTGCCGTCGGGCAGCCGTACTTTATCTACGCGTGCAGTGAGCCAGGGTCGCTGTATGATGTAGCGACTTTCGAGAGTGTCCCACTTTTTAATTTCCTTTGCCATGCTCTTCTAAATGTTCGTGGCGTACGAGCTATGTTTTTTAAGTCCGTGCGCCACGTTTGTTAGTTATGTATCAGGTGTGTTATAACACCGATTGCTTGCTGTAGGTGATTTTTACTTTGGCTTTGTCGAGTCTTAGCTTTGTAATAGCTGGAACCGACACCTGTGGCGATATTTTCGTCACTATAGTCGAACTTGTCGTATAGTATGTTGATTGTGTGGTGTAGGTAGTAACATCTACAGGCGTAATAGTCAAGTCGATATCATCGGCCTCAGCTATGCCTCCTTTATTGTTAATGATGTTCAGCACATAGTCTCTCAATCCGTCGAATGTATAGCATTTATTTTCGCTGTTATATTCGGCATAGAATGAGTCTTTGTTGTTTGTTAGACTATCACCTTCAATGAACTGGTCTTTCATTGAACTCTTGACCATCAACAGGTATTTAGGCGGATTGATGTCGTATTCGGTGTTGATGTTCTCTATGGGTATAGAGAGAGACAACTTGTTGATTACGGCAAGGTCTCCCGATGTGTTTGCGTTGAAGCTGTTGATGATATCCTGGATAGGGAACTTTACTTTCACCTCATATCCTCCAGGAGCCATAACAATTGCATCGCCGTTGTCAATCATAGTTTTGACGGTCGGGTCAACGTCAAGTTTGAGAATGTTATTGCTCAACACTTCAGGTGTCGCAGCCATATATGTGCGGCTATTGGTGCTTGAAATTGAATCGTTGCCATCGAGAGTCGTCAATTTCTTGCGGTAGAACACCTGAAGTTCTGTATAGTCGAAGTTCATCATTCTTCCACTGCCGAAACTGTTGGTTATGAACATACCTGGGAAGAACTTCTGGAAATTGGAAGGCGAGTTGAATGTCTGAGGATTGTTCTTGAATTCTCGGAACAGTTCCCGTGCAAATTCCACGTCCATAGGAACGTAGGTCTCAAGATAGCTTTGTGTGGACTGAGTACTGAGGTAGACAATAGTTGCCGACTGAGGAGAGTAGGGGGTCTCGCCCATCAGGTCTTCTGGGTCATAGTAGCCGCTCGGGTCAAAGTCGCTAAACAAAGGACTTTCCAGCTGCTTATTCAAGCGATAAACGCTCATTCGCATCGGCACGAGTTCGTTGCCTGTAAAACCTCCGTTGGCAATACGAAGAACGAGTTTGCAGGAGTCAATAAGGTCTTCGGTCACGCCCATTGTATCGATGGAGTTGGCGGGCATGAACTGTGTGACGACTTGTGAAGAAAGCGTGCCGTATCCATTGCTTTTTATCAAACCGAGCAGTTGTGTGCTGGTTCTTGCCTGCAATCGCATGTTTTCAACCGAATGTCCAGTAATTACAAAAGAGGAGTCTTCGATTATGGCATTGCGAGTGTCAATAAGCGATGAACCAATGGTGTCATCGGTGCAGGAATAAAGACCAAAAATAGTTATAACTATAAGTAGTAATTTAATCTTGAATTTCATCTTCATGAATTAAGGGATATCCTGTAATTATGAATTGACCAGAATTGTTTTCAGTGTTAAAGTGACTCGTAGAACTCTCTGTAAGCATCGAGATTGATGTTCAGCCGCAAAGGCTTGGGCTGTTCCTCGTCATTCTCGTTCTTGTTGGTTTCAACCTCGGGTTCAGGTTCTGGTTGGTTACCTTTCTGATAAGGCAGGAAAGGCAGCCCTGATTCTTTGACGAGTTCGAGAACTTCGGGCTTGACGTTGGGGCTGCATTGAACCACAGCATCGCAGTGTTGAAGAGCTAGCCTAGTGAGGTCTAGGATGTCGACCTGTTTTCCTTCAATGGCTTTTACGAATTCTTCTGGAATTTCGTCCATAACGAGTTTTTCAGCAAAACGAGAGTCAAAAGGCTGTTCAAAGTCATTGTCAAAGAGAGCATAGACGATTTTAGCTGAACGGAATGCAGGGTCTTCGGCAAATACTTCTCGCATATATAAAGGAGCGAGTGCAGTAATCCATCCGCTGCACTGAATCACATCGGGGTACCATCTCATCTTCCTGACTGTTTCGATTACCGCTCTCATGTAGAAGATACCTCTCTCATCATTTTCATTAGGATGAGAAACAGTTTCAAGTTCCTTAGCAAGAGTGTGGGTGTAGTAGTCATCGCTGAAGATGAAGTAAACCTGTATGCGAGCTGGCTGCAGAGTTGCTACTTTGATGATGAGAGGGTGGTCACAGTCATCAATAACGATGTTCATTCCAGTCAGTCTCTGCGCTTCGTGAAGTTGGTACCTGCGCTCGTTGATCATGCCATATTTTGGCATAAACGCTCTGACTTCGGCCCCGTGGTCGTGAATGTGTTCGGCCAATGTACGACATAACAGCGACATTTCAGTTTCTGGCAGATATGGCGCCATTTCCTGTGAAACGAATAATACTTTTTTCAACTCCATTGCGATAGTGTTTCTAGATTTTATATCATGCAAAGTTACGAAAAATCTTCGAGATTTTCTAATTTTTGTCATTTGCATGGTGAATTTTTAAGTAAAAAACGTTTCCTTTTAACATCTGCTAACCGCTTAGTATAAATAGGGAGGAGAACATTACATAGTGTATATATGCGATTTGAAAAGGCTGTTTGATCGTTTGATTTGACATTGGCGGAGTAATAATTCTAATGGTGAGATGACAAAGTTTTCACGAAAAGATGCTATATTTGCAGATTGATTATAATAATGAAAAATATATAGACTATGGCAAAGAAACTAATTGTAATGGCCGTGATAGTGTGCTGCTTTTTCCCGGCAGCCCTTTCTCGTGGCAAAAAGACTGTTGACCCCAATGACAGCAGTGGTTTCGTGATGGTGACCGACGTAGTGCCTGATGTGATTTTGGAAATGCGTTATTTCGGCACATATAATTTTGTTGGTACTCGCATTGACGGTTATCTTGCACCAGTGGCATTGCTAACACGCCAGGCGGCCGACAGCCTGCGTGTGGTGAGTGACGAACTGAAAGCACGTGGCTACAGATTGAAGATTTACGATGCTTATCGTCCCCAGTGTGGTGTTGATCATTTTGCTCGCTGGGCAAAAGATATACCCGACACGTTGATGAAGCCTTATTTCTATCCTCGTTTAGACAAGAGTGTGCTGTTTGACCAGGAATACATTGCGTATCGGAGCGGTCATACCCGAGGATCGACAGTGGATTTGACGCTATTCGACATGGTTACTGAAAAAGAGGTGGATATGGGTGGCACATTTGACTTTTTCGGCGAAGAGAGTCATCCAGACTACACGAAGGGCATTACAGTAGAGCAATACCGTAACCGTATGGTGTTGCGTGATGCGATGATGCGTCATGGATTTATGCCCATCGACACAGAATGGTGGCACTTTAGGTTGAAGAATGAGCCATATCCTGACACCTATTTTACTTTCCCAGTGCAAATTTTGAAATGACTTTTAGTCTATGCAATCCGTGTTTTTGTCGGTAAGAGCTGTTTATTAGTCACGAACAGAGCTTTAGCCACTTGCATGATTTAATAATTGGTGCTAATTTTGCATCGTGACAAAAAGGAATGTTTATTAACCGTCAAATTATAAAGCAATGACAAAGTTCGTTCTATTTTTGCTTCCTGCAGTAGTTTCATTGACTGCTTGTTCATCATTATACAATATAAACAATAATGATGACTATCATGGCAGATATGGCAATGAGAGGGTTGACCGTGACGGACGTCCGTTGCCACCTCCCTATGACCGTTACGGTAAATGGTACAACGACGAACATGGCAACTATTATGGTAAACCCGATGATTACCGTAATCACGACGGTTATAACCATGGTCACAGTGGATATGTACGTCCACAGATGGGCACCATGGTTCGATCGCTTGGCGTGAAGAATCCCCGCACACTCAAAGTTAATGGAGAGACCATCTATGAAGTTGGCGGCGTATATTACAGGGCAGAGCGGACGAGTTCTGGCGTTCAGTACAAGGTGGTGGGTTACAGTAACAGATGAAATCTCGAAGCTTTTGTGATGGAACGTCAAGAATATCACAGAAAGCGACAACATGAATTGCAAGTATTATCAAAGACAATTTACTAACTTTTTTAATTAGAAACACAATGAAAAAGACAATGTTTACAATGGCGATTGCACTGACAATGGCATTCGCAGTACAGGCTCAAGACTTGGCACCTCGTCACCCCGGAGGCCCACGCCATGATATGTCTCCAGAGAAGATGGTTAAGATGAGGGTTGAACGTCTTGACAAAGAGTTGAACCTGACTGCTGAGCAGAAGCAGCAGATCACGGACCTTTTCACTGAAGAGGCAAAGACCATGATGAAGAATCATGAGAAGATGCGTGAATTACAGAAAGAATCCCAAGCAAACATGGAATCGTGTGGTAAAGAGATGCAGGAGAATCATGAAAAAATGAATCAAAAGTTAGAATCTCTTTTAACACCTGAGCAGAAGGAAATCTATGCTAAGATGAAAAGCGAAATGCCACAAGGTCATCATGGAAATCATCACATGATGAAAAATGGTAAAATGGACGGTAATAAATTTGGGAGGCCTGATGGCAGAATGAAGAAGCAACATGAAGGCAACTGTAGCAAGCACGAAGGCAAATGTGAAAAACCTGAAGTCGTATGCGAGCAACACGAAGGAAATTGCGACAAGCATGAGGGAAATTGTGGCAAGCACGAAGGAAATTGCGACAAGCACGAAGGAAATTGCGACAAGCACGAAGGAAACTGCGACAAGCACGAAGGAAAATGTGAGAAGCATGAAGGCGATTGCAAGAAGTCAGGTGCTTGCGAAAAGAATTAAGATTTTATTAGATGAATTTATAATGTCAGAGGACGTGGCTATGCGCTTCGTCCTCTGATTTTTTATGTAAAAAATGTGAATATTGCCTGAATACAGGATGAATGGTATTACTTTTGCAATCTGTAAGAATGTCGTGTGAATTGATATGGATGCATTTGCCGCTTTTTTTCTTCAATGGGGATATCTGGGCTTGCTCGTAGGTTCGTTTATTGCCGGAAGTGTGGTTCCGCTTAGCAGCGAAGCCATAGTAGTTGCGTGTGTGGGTCCGTTTCACATGAATCCATGGTTCTGCCTGTTGGCGGCAACGATTGGCAATGTTTCTGGTGGTATGACCTGCTACTGGTTGGGCACGAAAGGTAACTTGGAATGGATTGAACGGTATGCGCATGTAAAGAAAGAGAAGCTAGAGCGTGCTGAACGTTTCATTCAGGGGCGTGGTGCATGTATGGGATTCTTTGCATTTATTCCCATTCTTGGTACGGCAATTACAGTTGCGTTGGGCTATATGCGTGCTGGATGGCTTCCTGTCATGGTTTCAATGATTATAGGTAAGGTATTGCGCTATGCTGCGATTATTTGGGGCACAATAGGCATTGCTGCTATGTTCTAGCCTAAGTTTTCAAGTTTTTTGTGGGATATAAAACGAGCCACTGTCTTAGGACAATGGCTCGGATACGGACTTATTTGTTTTTGAGAATTAGCAACCGAGGCGCTTCTCGAGGTTGGCACGGATGGCCTTGATGAACTCGGAACTGTTGACAGCGTGAGCTTCAACGCCCTCCATTAGGTTCACGAGGTCCTTGGTGACTGTACCTGTGTTCAGGGTATCAAAGCAAGCGCCTTCGAGCTGGTCGCCGAAGTTCATGAGTTCTTGGATGCCGTCCTTCTCACCACGTTTTCGCAGAGCGCCGCTCCATGCGAAGATCGTAGCGATGGGGTTAGTCGAAGTTTCCTCGCCAGCAAGATACTTGTAGTAGTGGCGGGTGACCGTGCCGTGGGCAGCCTCATACTCATAGTTGCCATCGGGGCTTACGAGCACGCTGGTCATCATTGCCAGAGAGCCGAAAGCGGTCGAGACCATATCGCTCATCACATCGCCGTCGTAATTTTTGCAAGCCCAAATGTAACCGCCCTTGCTGCGAATTACGCGAGCCACAGCATCATCGATAAGAGTGTAGAAGTACTCCAGTCCGAGACGTTCGAAGTCAGCTTTGTAGTTCTCCTCATACACTTCTTCGAAGATAATGCGGAACTGTGCGTCATATTTCTTGCTGATGGTGTCCTTGGTAGAGAACCAGAGGTCCTGCTTGGTGTCGATAGCGAACTTGAAGCAGCTGTGAGCAAAAGAGCGTATTGACTTGTCGAGGTTGTGCATGCCCTGAAGCACGCCGGCCCCCTTAAAGTTGTGGATTACGACTTCCTCATGCTTGCCACTCTCACCGTCGAAGACGAGTTTTGCCACACCGGGCTCATCGGCACGCAACTCAACGCTCTTGTAAACGTCGCCATAAGCGTGACGAGCGATGGTGATGGGCTTTTCCCAGTTACGTACTGCAGGCTTGATGCTTGGCAATGTGATGGGGGCGCGGACTACGGTGCGGTCGAGAATCGAACGGATAGGTCCGTTTGGACTCTTCCACATCTCGTGCAGCTTGTACTCGTCCATTCGTTTAAGGTTGGGAGTGATTGTGGCGCACTTTACGGCCACACCGTATTTCTTGGTTGCTTCGGCAGCGTCGATGGTAATTTGGTCGCCGGTCTCGTCGCGACGTGGCAGGCCAAGGTCGTAATATTCACTCTTCAAGTCAACAAACGGGAGGATAAGTTCGTCCTTGATCATCTTCCACAGGATGCGGGTCATCTCGTCACCATCCATCTCGACGATGGGGGTGGTCATTTTAATTTTTTCCATTTCTTGTTTAAAAATTGTGTGGGCGGAGATGGGCTCGCCGCCCACGTTATAAAAAGGTTAAATTGATTTATTATTTGTTCTGAGCTGCGTAGTAGTTCATCAGACAGCCTTCGGAGAGAATCTGACGCTCGTCGGCAGTGAGGTTTTGGAAGAACAGGTGGATGTCCTTTACGCCGTCCTTGGTAATCACCTTGGCGTCGATTTCTTCCTTGCCTCCGAGGATGGCCTCGCGCAGACCGGGAACGAATACGAAGTCACCTGGCTCATAATTGAACTCAGTACCAGCTGCGATGGTGAAGGGAACGATACCCCAGTTGATGCAGTTGCTGCGATAGCGCTTGGTAGCATATTCGTAGCAGATGTTGGCGTCACCGCCCAGCACCTTCTGGCAAGAAGCAGCCTGCTCACGGGCAGAACCGTCGCCAGGACGGTTAGCGAATACGCACGAGCCGAACGAAGTGTTATCGGCGCTTGCACCAACTTTGGCTAAGGCATCGAGCACGTTCTGTGGACACTTGCCAGCACGGCGCTCGAGGTCTTGAGCCTGGATGCGTTTGCTGATGCCTACGTATTCGGGAACGCGGCGAGAGAGTGCGAACTCAGAGAGCTTGAGCGGGTTGCTGCGGTAACTAGAAGTCTCGCCCGAAGGAATGAGTTCGTCGGTAGTGGTCACTGGATCGTGGATTACGGCAGCCAGCTCAACGAGCATATTGTCCTCCATTGGGTACATCTTTGGCCAGTCCTTGATGTTTGGACCATACTTCAAGTCAACCGACAGGTCGGCTTTGTCGTATCCGTTGTAAACACGGCGCTCGTAGATGCGCTCATCGAAGTCATAAGGCTTGTGAGTGTCGTTGTAGTCAACATCGGTTGCTGCAGTGATGACACCGCCATTGGCAGCAGTTGCTGCAATTGAGCGGGCATCCATAAGGGCAACCAGCGAAATCTGACCTTGGCCGGGCTTCGAACCTTCACGGTTGGGGAAGTTACGGGTTGTGTGACGAATACTCAGACCATTGTTCGAGGGGACGTCGCCGGCACCGAAGCAAGGACCGCAGAAAGCGGGTTTGATAACGCAACCGGTCTCAAGCAGCTCCTCAGTAATGCCTGCGCGGGTGGCAGCCATATAGACGGGAACCGACTGGGGATATGCCGACATGGTGAAATAGTCGTTTCCAATGCTCTGGTCCTTCATGATGGCAGCAGCAGCGCTCAGGTTGTCGTAGGTACCTCCCGAGCAGCCAGCGATGATACCTTGGTCGGCCATCACCTTGCCATTGACCACCTTGTCAACGAGGTCAACCTGCACTTTATCGCCGAAGCGCTTGCGGGTATCCTCTTCTACAGCCTTGAGAATCTCAACGGGGTTGGCTTGCAACTCATGGATAGTGAAGGCATTGCTGGGGTGGAATGGGAGAGCAATCATAGACTCTTGTTTGCTTAGATCGATGCGGATCATTGCATCGTAGTAAGCTACTTCGCCTGGCTTCAGCTCCTTATAGTCTTGTGGACGTTTGTGGATCTCATAGTGATGCTTCACCTCATCGTCGGTTACCCAGATTGAGCTGAGGCAAGTAGTCTCGGTGGTCATGATATCAATGCCATTACGGAAGTCGATTGGCAGATTCTTTACACCAGGACCGGCAAACTCAAGAACTTTGTTCTTAACAAAACCAGATTCAAATGTAGCCTTCACAAGCGAGATGGCCACATCGTGGGGACCTACACCCTTGCGGGGAGCGCCTTCCAGCCATACAAGCACCACTTCGGGAGCGTTGATGTCCCAGGTGTTCTTGAGAAGCTGTTTCACGAGTTCGCCACCACCTTCACCAACGCCCATATTGCCTAGAGAGCCATAACGGGTGTGGCTGTCGCTACCCAGAATCATATTGCCGCACTTCACCATTGCCTCGCGGGCATACTGGTGGATAACGGCTTGGTTGGCAGGTACGTAGATGCCGCCATACTTTTTGGCAGCCGACAGACCGAATACGTGGTCGTCTTCGTTAATGGTACCTCCCACGGCGCACAGTGAGTTGTGGCAGTTGGTCATTGCATAGGGCAGGGGGAACTTTTCAAGACCGCTGGCACGAGCTGTCTGGATAATTCCCACGTAAGTAATATCGTGCGACATCATGGCATCAAAGCGGATGCGCATTTTTTTACCCTTGCTGCCGTCCACATCGTGGCTGCGCAGAATACCGTAGGTGATTGTGTTCTCACGCGCTTCGTCGGGTGTTGGTAGACCAGCACCGTCGGTGCGAATTTCTGTTCCGTTCAGTAGATAAACTCCTTGTTTGATAAGTTCTACCATAATGAAAGATTGTTTAATTAAAAAAGAAGATTAATTTATTGATAATTATTTACATTATTGTCTTGTAGTAAAGAACTCACGAATATTGTGAGTGAAAGCATGTCGGCAGCCCCTCCTGGTGAAATGTTCTCTGAGATAAACTCGTGGTTCATCTCTTCGAGTTTCTCAATGCTGAAATTGTCGAGCAGCGCCTTCGCTTCGGCCTTGACTTTTTGGGCTCGCTCGTAACCCACACGATGAATTACGTTTGTATCGTCGAGAGTGGCCATAATGAATAACAGGGTCTTGTGCCTCTGCCATTGGTCTCCTTCGAGCGAACGATAAAAGGGCAACCATTCTTTGAATAATTGCTTGTAGCCGTCCTTGGCGATTGCCAAGGCTCCGTCAACGTGATATTGGTTCACAGCATCATTGCCGTGAGTATGCTCAGCAGAGGCCAGAGGTTTAGCAAGCTTGATAATATCGTTCTGGAGCCACTCAGCCGTAATATATCCGTGTTCGTGCATGGCATGGGCAGCTGCCGTGTCAATCAGTCCTAGAGCGAAAATTGCTCCTTTGTGAGTATTCACACCATGAGTAGCATTGAGCATTAAGTCTTCGCCACGCAATCCCTGCGACTTGATACTATCGGCCGAAGGCAATTCCTCATGATTTCCCATTTTGGCCAGTTCGTCAAAATAGGGAATCAAGGCATCGATGCTGCGCTTCATTGTCGAATAGTCCATGTCGGAATGGGCACCGTTATCTTGTTTGTCAACGAGTCCTGGTTTGGGAGTCGTGTCAAGTTCGAGTTGGAGGGCATTTGAAGCCAAGTGACCCAAGAGTTCTGGCACGGAGGTTGATGGTACCAACTCTGCTGCTGGCTGAAGGTGATTTTCTCCAATATGTTTGCGAACGATTGTCGCGCTCACGGTAGTATCTCCATGCTTGATGCGAGGCATGACTCTTACATCAATATTGTGTTGGGGAAGAAGTTCCTGCATCAATTCTACGTAGCGAGCAGTTACGACATCATTGGGTTCACTGCCAACGAATCTAATTGTGGCTTTTAATGCCGGGGCAATGTGACGAGCAAAGAGGTCGAGGTCGAGAGTGATGTGAGTGTCGGTGGCATCATTGAGTTTCTTAAGGAAGTATGTTGGGAAAGTACCAGCCGAAATAGCATAGTCACTTCCGTGGCAAACAACCACATTACTAAGATGCTCGCATCCACGCTCAATCATCTCCAGTCGTTCATCGCTTGTGAAAAGCGACAGGTTTTCCTTTACGGCAATCACAAACAGAGTATCGACTTGTGCCGCAGCCCATTCAACCAGAGCCTTGTGACCTATGGTGAACGGGTTGGCATTCATGACAATGACTCCATTTTGACCTTTATGTTTAGCTGCCAGTCCTTTCAGATAGCTGCAATAAGCATCAAGCCCGCGCAATCCGTTTTCCATGAAAATGGCTTTAGGCGCAGTGGCAAGAGTTGAGAATCCCAGACTTTCGAAAATATCACGGTTTTCAGGTTTAGTGAAAACTTTTATGCAGTCGTGTCCTTGAGCATGGGCCTCACTGATCAGGTGTGAAATGAGTCGCTGCATCATGCCAGTTCCGCGCAGTTCTTCGCTCACGGCAAGGCACTTGATTAGGTCACGCTTCAGTCCACCACCCGCCAGAATGTCTTCGCTGTCGATGCGCGAGACCACGGCGTAATAATCTACGTCATCAAGCCTCAGCCCACTGTCGGCGAGGAACCGTTCTACTTTCAGCCGTACAGGCTTCAACGAGAGCGGAATACTGCGTATTTCATACTCACTGTACATAACGGTCAATCATCTGTCGGATGCAGTCTTGCAACTCTTCAAGAGTGTGACTGTGATTGCGCATGCAATAGCGGGCTTCATTCTCACAGAGCAAGCATCGACGAGGCGGTAGTCCAACTTCTTGTCGAGAAATAGGAGTCCCGTCGGGTTTGATTACATCGATATCAAACAGTCGTCCCAAGGGATGCTCGTCTTCGACCTTGCACGTTAACAATTTGGCTTGCTGTCGGTTAAGACTGATAAGGAAATAAGCTTCATAACCTGTGACAAGGTCTGATGCCTGCGCATAAACCAGTGTGTCTTTAAAACACTCTAACACTGCCGTCATGGCAGCGTTAGCAACAATGAGAGAATGAGAATTACGTTTCACCTCGCCAGGCATGATTACTGTGAGGCATACGAGCGTAAGGGCAGGATGGTCGCTAAGTAGAGCCATCTGCTTTTCATGACGATTTTCACGGCTAGCCAGTAACTGGTCAAGCGTAATTTCCATTCTTCAGGTTAATGGTGTGATTATGGAAAGTGAAGGCCAAGGGATTATACGGGCACCTTGGCCCTCACTGTTTTTCTGTATTTACTCTGTGATGTTCTTGATAACGTCCATCACGCTACCGTCGCGGTTCATCACGATACCTACCACCTTGTCGCCGAAGGGCAGTGGAGCTGCATCACCGATGATACTCTTTGCGCGGTCCTTGAGCGAATGGATATCAACAATCTTAAGGCCGGCCTTTTCCAGACGCTCTTTGAGCTCTGGGCGACCAGGATTGACTGCAATACCATACTCAGTTACCACAACATCAACGGTTGAGCCTGGAGTGATGTGAGTTGTCACCTCGTCAACAACGCAAGGTATGCGGCCGCGAAGCAACGGACAAACGATGATCGACAGAGCCGAGTCGGCTGCAGTGTCAGGGTGTCCTCCGATAGCACCACGGATGATACCGTCGCTACCTACGAGTACATTGACATTGAAGTTAACGTCAACTTCAAGAGCCGACAGAATAACGATGTCAAGGTTGTGGGTAGCAGAGCCTGGCTCATCATAGCTGGCATATTCGTTGGCACTGACTTCCTTGTGCATTGGGTCATTCTTAAGACTTTCGGCTGCTACCTTGTCAAACGACTGAACGTCGATGAGGCGCTCGATAAGTCCCTCTTCGTGCATCTTCACCATATGGGCAGTGATGCCACCTAGAGCGAAACTGGCAGTGATACCCTGGTCAATCATGCTTTGACGGATGAACTTCACAGCTGCAAGCGATGCACCACCAGAACCAGTCTGGATAGAGAATCCCTGCTTGAAGTATCCACTGTTGATGATGACTTTGGCAGCCTGCTGGGCGAGGAGAATGTCACGTGGATTCTTGGTGTCGCGGATAGCGCCCGAAGAAATTTTGCTTGAATCACCAACCGAGTCAACAACTACTACGTAGTCAACATTGCGCTCGCTGATTGCATTTGGAGTGTTGGGGTAAGCAACCAGGTCGTCGGTTAGGATGACTACCTTGTCGGCATACTGTGCATCGGGCAGGGCATAACCCAGCGATCCGCAGATAGACTTTGCGTTCTCTGAACGGCTGAAACCGCAAGCGTTACCCATTGGGTCGCAAGAAGAAGCCCCAAGGAATGCTACGTCGATATGAATGTCACCATTAGCGATTGCGCTGCCGCGACCACCATGAGAGCGGAATACGACTGGTTCTTCCATCAAGCCGTGCGAAATCTCATTGGCGAGTTTTCCGCGGAGACCCGAAGTGGAAATCTTGGTGATTACACCATTGCGAATGTGCTCAATTAGTGGTTCATGCACATCGATGAGGCTAGAAGAAGCCAGATGGAGATTTTTGAAGCCCATCTCAGCCAATTTTGCAACAACGAGGTTGATAACCTTGTCACCGCCACGGAAATGGTGGTGGAACGATATTGTCATACCATCCTTGAGTCCTGTCTTGCGAATGGCATCTTCGAGGGTTACCACCTTTGCGCTTTGGTGCTGGAGCTCGGTGCGGGCAGTGGGGTTCTTAGGAAGTGTACCCTTGAAAGTCTCTTTGTTCATGCGTGCAGCGGCCTGTGCGATGAGGGCTGCTCTGTCTTTTATACTGTTCATGCTATGTCCTCCTTTGTCATGATGCCCGACGCAATGGCCAGGTCTATAGTACGTTGTGCTCTGATAACTACCGGTCGGTCAACCATCTTGCCGTTTACGGCAATCACGCCGCTGCCGCGTTGTTCGGCCTCCTTGATAGCGGCAAGGATGGTGAGGGCTTTCTGTATGTCTTTCTCCTTGGGAGCAAATATTTCGTTGACAACCTCAATTTGACGAGGGTTGATGATTGACTTGCCATCAAAGCCCATGGCCTTGATCATCTCCACTTCACGTTTGAAGGTGTCCATATCGTTAAGGTTGCTGAACACAGTGTCCAGAGCGTCGATGCCAGCAGCACGAGCAGCTGTCACGATTGTCTGGCGAGCCATGAGCAATTCCATGCCGAAATTGGGCGAGTCACCAGAGGTGCGTTGAGCCTTTAGGTTAGCACAGTAGTCCTCGGCACCTAGGGCGATACCCATCATACGCTTGCTGGCGGTGGCGATGGCGTAGGCATTGATTACACCCAGCGTGCTCTCAATGGCAGCCATAATCTGAGTGCGTCCCACACAACCCAACTCGGTTTCTATCTTGATGATTTCCTGCTCGAGTTCCTTAACCTCTTCGGCGGTTTCGGTCTTAGGCATACGGATGACGTGAACGCCAGCCTTTACCACTGCCTCAACATCCTTCTTGCCGTAAGGGGTGCTCAATGGGTTGATGCGAACCACCATCTCGGTGTTGCCATAATCTATTGTTTTCAGGGCGTTGTGGACAAGCAGTCGCGCAGTGTCCTTCTCGGCCATTGTTACGGAGTCTTCCAGGTCGAGCATGATTGAGTCAGGACCATAGATGAATGCGTCCTGCATCATTCCCGGGTTGTTGCCAGGAACGAACATCATTGTTCTTCTTAAACGTTGCATAGTGTGAAATGTAATTGAAAATTAATGGTTCAAGTTAGTGATTACGGGTTTTAGTCAGCCCAGA
>JAGCCU010000050.1 GCA_017651515.1 Muribaculaceae bacterium
CGTATGCCCAATCCAGCGACCTTAAAAGATTCCATATTCTACTTCGAAATTTTACAAGAACTGAATAAGAATCAAGGCAACTATGAATATGCTTTGAAATATGAGAAACAGAGCAACAATCTTTCAGATGACATAATATCAAATGAGAAAGGCAATGCATTGATACAAATAGAGCATCAAGTCCAGATTGAGCATGAAACACAGCACAATAAAAGTTCGTATTATATTCTGACTCTTGTTGTAATTTTGACCTTCTTCTGCATTTATGCCTTTATCATCAATAGCCGAAAACACAAAATGGAGGCAGAATACAACAAAATAATATCCCATGTAGAAACACTTGCAAATTCCAACGACAAAAAACGCAAGGCATATTACGAGCAGCAGGCAAGTATCAGGAAATTCTTCGACAGCATTATGTATGCTGCACCACAAAAGTCATCAAGCATCAAATCCGACTTGCGTAAAGTCACGATTAGCGACGAACAATGGCAACGGCTGTGCTCATCGTTGGATGTCATGCTTGACGGATTCGTGACGGAATTGTCAGAGAAATACGGATGCTCAGAGAACGAGGTGAGGCTGTTCTGCATCAGCTACTGCGGCGGCAGCAACAACATGGCTGAATTATGCCTTCCGTACAGGAAGCAGACCATAGCAAACCTCAAGCAAAAAATAGCCCACAAAGTACTGGGCGAAAAATCGACCTGGAACGAGCTGATCGAGTCAATTTCCTGACCAAAGTATCGACTTGATTTTTTTGAGCCTTAAAAATTTTATAAAGCGCTGTCCATCAGCGCTTTATTTTTGCAAAAATATTTGGAGGGTATTGACTCAATATTGTATCTTTGCACAAAAATTGACAGATAGGTCACAATACGACACACTCTACGTATTTGCATACACCAACACATGATTAACCTTAAAATAATTTCGAAGTAGTGCTGACCAAAATTAAGATGGCGTCTGAGTCGCACGTGCCATAAAGGGGCTATGATTTCTGTAACCACATGCCGGTACCACGAAGTGGCACACAGCATGGGAAGTACAGCCTTCCCATACGAAGTAACTACGAAGAGATTTTACAACAATAAAAAGATATTTATTTACAATTAAATTTTACAGCTATGAAACGATATTTTACCATAGTGTTGATTGCACTGATGACAGGATTGGCCACTTACGCAGATGATTACCGACCGCTTGTTGAAGATGGTAAAGTGTGGCACATGCATCATGAGGTGGACAGGGCTTTTCCTAATTGTACTTATGATTTTGATTACTTCATTCAAGGTGATACCCTTATCAATGGAATAGCAGCAAAAAAGGTGTATAGTATTAATGAGTACAATAATGGTGTCAAGGCCTATAAAATGGCACTCTACGAAAACAACAAGAAAGTATATGTCTTTCCGCCGCGATCCAACGAAAAGACTTTACTCTATGACTTCGGTGTTCAAAAAGGCAATGAATTTAACGTCGCTGGAATAATTGCAGAATTTCCCGGTGCTGTTAAAATAAAGATAATTGAAGACGGAGTCATTAGTATTCAAGGTGCTGAACGAAAGGCTCTCCACGTTAAAATTTGCGACTCCATGGATTATGGTTATGATTTCAAATCAGGGTGGTGGATTGAAGGTGTCGGCAGTGAACTTGGCCCATTAGGTAATTGGAATTTTGGCTTGTCGGGTAACCACGATATACTCATAAGTTGTGAGATTAATGGACAGATAATATTTGAACAATCTGATTTACTTCAATTACCTGATGAATACCAGCCTCTGGTGCGCGAAGGCGTGAAATGGATATATGCCTATTCTCCAAAGAATGAAGATGAATTGAAATGTTTCTCTGTAGAATTCAGCGGAGAAGCAGAAGTCAACGGTTTGCGTTACAAGAAATGCTGGCGCCAATATCTTGATAGAAATGGCAAGCCTACTGAGGATCCCGCTGAACTGTTGGCCTACGTAAGAGAGAATGACAAGAGGGTCTATGCCATCCTGCTCAGCCATGACAGCACGACTCACACTGCTCCAGGCCTTGCAGGAGAAAACCCTGATGAGTGGTTGGTGTATGACTTCAATGAGGTTTCTGGTTTCTATGCCCAGATGCCCCAATATATGTTCTATACAACGGGTGGCTTGATATATAAAGGTTTTGAATGTAATATCACATCACCAGTCATAATTGGACACAGCACATGTCCTTCATATACTGTCGTGGAGCCGGGTTTCTCGGGAGTTTTAGTTGAGGGTTATGGCATTATTGGCGACAAGCATGATTATCTTCTCGATCCTTATTATAAATCTTCGGATATGTGGTCAAGTTGTGTCGTGATGACATGCGGAATGTATTCCATTGTCGATAATGGAATTGAAGTTTATCACAACTCTGATTATGACTCATGGATTGAAACAGCTGATAAATATGTCCCACTGTTGCGTGAGGGTGTGAAATGGGTGTGCCTTGAATCAAAATTTGGTATTTATGAAGAAGAATTTGGAACTCGTTTTTACACTATCGAAGTTAAAGGTGACACAGTGATTGATGGTGCTACTTACAAGAAGTGCTATCGCTATTCTGATGTTGATTGGGATGAGGATTTCGTCATTCCATGCTCTAAGACCGAACCTTATGCGCTGCTGCGTGAAGAAGGTAGGATAATATATGGATTAGATTATAAAGTTTTTAGTTGTATAATGGAAGATTTCTCATATTGGGACTTGGATTATTGGATTGCCGTAAAAACCCCCAGGCTATATGAGTTCAATGTGAATAACAACTTCCATTTTGAAGGATATAGAAGTTTTCTAAACCAACAAAGTGAGGAGTACTCATTCCATTCAAAACATGCAGATGGTTATTTCGATAATTCATATTACGGAAAATTTGTTGAGGGAGTGGGCTTTGACAGCGATGCATATGGAGACTTACTTACGCCTTTTTATTATTCTGCATTTTGCTCATGCAGTTATCGAAGCGAAACTGGCCTTCACCACATGGAGGATGCCGACGGCAATATCATCTACTACGGCCGCGCCTACACTAGCGACCCTTTGAAAGGTGACATTGACAGCAGTGGAATCGTGGACGTGGAAGACGTTAATGCCGCCATAAACATAATTTTGAAGCTGAAAACCATCAGTGACTATCCTGGTAACGGTGACATGGACGGCAACGGCTACATCGACGTTGAAGACGTGAACGCAATCATAAATATCATTTTGAAAATAAACGAGTAAACGAGTAGACAAGTAGACAAGTAAACGAGTAGACAAGCAGCGAGTTACGAGCTATAAGCTACGAGCTATAGTGACTGACGTATTCAAACATTAACAGATAAAATCATACAACTATGAGAGCAAGAAGAGTATTTATTTCATCAATAGCCATAATTATGGCACTTCAATGCCTGGCTTATGACTTCGTGGCTGATGGCAATGCATATAGAATTAACAGTGATGGTAAGACACTAACACTAAACGGGTTTGTCGGCGACCTGGATACACTCAAGAACTTTGTAATACCCGATTACGTCGTCTATAACGATGTCAGCTATCCCGTAATAGACGTTGATTACACCTGGTCTCAGGAAGTCGAATTAGATGATATTTATTTTGGGCGCCACTTGCAGTATATCTATATGGGTTCATTCGTTGAATGTGGAACGGTAAAGCATGTGATTTGGAATGCAAAGAACTGTTTTGTTTATGATATAATTACTGCAGCACCTATTAATCGCATGTCAATGGGTGAGCGCAGTATTGAAAGAGGCGTGGCAGGACTTAACACTGTCGATGTAGAAACTTTAATTATCGGTGAAGATGTGGAGACACTTCCATATCCATTCATGATTGGGGCCAAGATTCGTTCTCTCCATATTCCCTCATCGGTAAGAGACATTGATGGTTTCGCTTTCTATTCATGCGAAGAGCTTAATGCCGTGACTGTTGCTGAGGACAACCCTTATTATGATTCCAGGGAAGGCTGCAACGGCGTGGTGCGTACTGCCGACAACACTCTTGTACTGGCGTGTTCGACAACTGATATTCCAACATCAGTGACCGCTATTTCAAGCAGGGCATTCCTTGCGAACCTCACAGCCAAGGAAATCAATCTTCCGTCTTCAATAAGCAAGATTGAGTCTGATGCCTTCCGCTATTGCACTCAGTTGGAAAAGATCACGGTAAACAATCCCAACCCAAACGACATTACTCTCGGTTTAGACGTATTTGGCAGTGAAGGCATGTATAACGAATGGTCGGGAATACCTATTGAGACTTGTGTGCTGTACGTCCCGAAAGGCTCTGTTCAATTATATAAGAATGCGAACCAGTGGAAAAAATTCAAGCATATAGAAGAGATAAACTATTATTCATCAATTGATGATATGAATGCTGTCCCCGTTGCCGGTGACGGAGCGTACTACGACATGCAGGGCCGTCGCGTGGCAGAGCCCAGCCAGCCCGGCATCTATGTGCGCGACGGAAAGAAGATTGTGGTTAAATAAGTATAATGCAACTAGTATTGAAAAGGCAATACAGTTCCTGTTTGCCTTCAACCAGCAATCAATGAATAGGGATACTCATGCCGTCAAGACCTGTTTAAAATAGTTAAGCATAGTTAAAAATGGGGGGGTAGAACAAGGCATTGTATATATTTGTATATTTGCAAAAATCTATGTTATAATCCTAAAATCAATCATTATGAAGACTTCAAGAAAATTACTGACTGCTGCGCTCGTCATGATAGGATTGACGACAATTAGTGCCGCCACGGTTGTTGAAGTTGACGGCATCAACTACGAAATAGATGCCGATAATCAGACTGCCATCGTGAAACATGGCAATTATACCGGAGATATCAACATTAAACGCCACATCACATATCACTCCAAGGACATTGTGGTTACTAGAATTGAACAAGATGCATTTAGAAACAGCAGCATTACCTCACTGACAATTGAAGACAGCGTAACTCTCAGCAATCTTCCTGACAACTGCCAGCAGCTTCAGCACATTCAATTACCACGCACACAGAAATCTTTAAGTGGAGAATGCAACTGTCCGTTGCTTACAGAAATTGAGATTCCCGAAGGAATTGAGGTGATTGGCAATGGCACGTTTCGAAAGGCCACAGGGTTGGAGTCCATCTACCTGCCCTCTACAGTACAGAGCGTGGGCATCATTGGCAGCGACAAGATGGAAACCATAGAAGTGTCACCCGACAATCCGTACATAACTGTGGTGAACGACTGGGTGATGAACAACGACCATACGATACTTTATGGAGGATTATACAAGAACCTGACACAAGGCCAGCTGATCATTCCCGAAGGCGTTGAAGAAGTCAAATGCTCATTCCAGAACATCACTGTCCAGCAGCTTTCTTTGCCGACCTCGCTGAAAAAGATGCCGTATTTCTCACAATGCAATATAAATACCGTCGTACGGTGGCCGGAAAGTTTTCCTGTAATCGACAATAAGTATTTCTCCGGATATCTGAAAGGACTGATCGTGCCTGCTTCGGTAACTGCAATCAAGGAATATGCCTTTGGCAAAGGAACGTTGACTCTAGACGAGTTGATTATCGAAGACAGCGATGAGCCGCTTACCGCAGGATGCCTATTCAGCGACTTCAGCGATGTAGGTATGTATACCATAAACTGGTTGAAGGGACTGTATCTTGGACGAGACTTCAATTTCCAGCCCGAACACACCGAGGTCGATGGCGGCAGCATTATCTGGCACATCACGAGTGACAATGTCCTGGGAGACCAGAACCCAAAAGTGTTCAAAATTGGAAAGTACATCGATTTCAATGAAAACGGCTACATCAAGAACCCCATGTACTACACGGCCCTTGACACACTTGGCATCAATCATCCGGTGCCGCCAACTTGGCATCCATTTATATCGAACAACAACGTGTTCATCACCACGACGCTGCTCGTGCCACGTGGAAGCCTGCAACGATACCAAAATGATGAATGGTGGGGACAGTTCTGGGAAATTCTCGAGGTTAATTGCGACGCATTCCCCATGGGCGACGTGAACCACGACTGCATTATTGACGTGGAAGACGTGAACAGAGTCATTAATATGATCCTCAAGCTCGATGACTCAAATTCCATTTCCGACATGAACGGTGATGGCATAATTGACGTCGAGGACGTAAATGCTATTATCAATATCATTTTGAAGCTTTAATTTTAGGACTTATATACCTGTTGTCCCTTCTGATGAAGTTCCTCATCGAGGCACTTCCATTGCTTTCGTCTTAGACCAAGCTGCGAGGGTCTTCGACCCTCTGGCATGGTCTTAAACACGAAATCGGGTCTCGACCCGCTTGACCTCTTCAAGGTCTGATTTGGGGACAACAAATATATAATTTCCAGAAAAAGAGTTGCGGCGGGGCAAAATAATCCCGCCGCGACTGTTTTTTCTGTAGCTACGAGCGGGAGGCAATGAAGGCCTGGAAGGCGGCTTTGTAGCTGTCGCCGATGGGAATATAGACGTCGCCAAAGACTATGCGGCCACGATCTATCTCGCGTATTTTCTCCTTGGAAACGATAAACGAGCGGTGCACGCGCATGAAGCGTGATGCAGGCAGCATCTGCTCCATTGCTTTCATGTTCATCAGCGAGAGTATGGGGCGAGGCGACTGTTCGGTATATATCTTCACATAGTCTTTCAATCCCTCGACATAGCGGATATCATCAAGCTTGATTTGCAGCAACTTATACTCGCTCTTGACAAAAATCGAATCCACTTCTTCGGTTTGTGGTTCGGAGGCATTCTCAGACTGGCGTGTGAGGTTGAACCACTTGAGCGCCTTGTTGCAAGCTTCGAGGAAAGTGGGATATGTGATAGGCTTGAGCAGGTAGTCGAGTGCGTTGATGCGATAGCCATCGAGTGCATACTGCTCGAAAGCGGTGGTGAAAACGATGCGAGTGCTCTCGGGGAGCATGCGCGACAGTTCCATGCCGTTGAGTTCCGGCATCTGAATGTCGAGGAACAACAGGTCAACGGGGTTGTCGGTCACTCCGCGCAGAGCATCGGTGGCATTGGAGTACTTGCCCACAAGCTCCATGAAGGGGATTTTCTTTACATAGCTTGCCAGCAGTTCGACTGCCAGTGGCTCGTCGTCGACTATAGAGCATTTAATCTTTGTCATGAGTGTCGATAGTTATTTTGGAGTAATAGATTGAGTCATTGTCGCGCGTGCCGCGCTCCCACTGGTAGCGGTCGGGATACATGAGTTCGAGGCGCTTGCTCACCTGTTCGAGGCCAATGCCGCTGCCGCTCTTGTCGTTGTCGCGCTTGGGATAGTTGGTGTTGGTAATGCAGCATGTCACCACACCATCGTTCTGGCTAAGCTGCAAGTCGATGCTGCCGCTGCCTGAAGGCGATATGCCGTGCTTGAAGGCATTTTCGAGCAGTGAGATGAAAATTAGCGGCGCAATGGGAGTGGAATCATCGGGTTCTACGTTGATGTCGGTAGTAATGGTCACGCCCTTAGTGACACGGATCTTCATCAGTTCCAAGTAGTTGTGCATGAACTCTACTTCCTTGTACAGAGGTACGTACTGTTGCTGGTTGTCATAAAGCACATGCCGCAGCAAGCGACTCAGTTCCTCGACGGCAGTCTGAGCCTTGTCGGAATCGAAAGCAATGAGTGCATAGATGTTATTAAGGGTGTTGAGCAGGAAGTGCGGATTCAGTTGGTTTCGCAAGTTGGCCAGCTCCGCCTTTGTGCGGTTCTGCTCAGCTTCCTTGCGCGCGTCTTCGATGTGCTGCCATCGGCTAGTCATGCTCACTGCAAGGCTCAGTCCCACGACGAGTACCATCGACAAGAAGTTGTAGAAGAACATGGGATAGCGGGGAGGTTTTCGCCCACCGAATCGCTTGCCAATTTCAGCCACAGGTTCGTCCAGGAAATTGTTAACCACTTGCCACCAACCCACCATAAGTCCCATACAGAGTACTATAGCAATGATGTTAATCAAATAGAACTCCTTTTTCTTCTCACGAAAATAGAACTTCGGTATCAGCCACAAGTAGTTGACATAGAACAGCACCATGCAGCTCACCGGTCCGCCCATTCCTCGCAAGAAACGGGTCATGGCCATCTGGTTGGTATCATTGGGATGATAGAACAGCAATGGGAAGAAAAGCACTATTCCCCAACAGAGCACATGGATTATCAGCTCGCGTTTATTAATCTTGGTCATATTGTTCATTTACAGGTTATAAATAAAACGAGTGAACGCCTCAAATTATTATTTGTCAATTACTCATATCGTAAGGCCTCGATGGGGTCGAGGTTGGCAGCTTTCTTGGCTGGATACCAGCCAAAGAAGATACCCGTAATTGTACACACGATGAACGACAATGCCACCGTCCAGGCTTCGATGCTGATGGGCCAATTTGCTAGAAACTTGACAGCCATCGAAGCACCCACGCCCAGCAACACGCCTATCAGACCGCCAGTCACGCTGATCATGATGGCCTCGATGAGGAACTGGCTCCAGATCCGTTCACACTAAATGCATTCTCACGGAACGGGCGATAGTTAAGCCCCTGACTTGATGAGAACGACACAGTTGGCAGTCGGCTGTCGCGTGCATCCAGCACACTTTCTTCAGCCTGCTTGACATTGATGCGGCCTCGGCGCAAAGTGAGGTTTTCTTGCTTGGCTCGTTCAATACATTGCTGCAGAGTCCACGGACCACCACTAACGGCTGTGGTATCCTGCGCTTGCATTGAGACCGACATCGCTGCCAGTAATAACGCAAATATTAACTTATTCCTCATACTTATTATTTTTGATAGTATTCCAAGTGCAAAGATAACAATCATTAAAGACCTTTGCAAAAAGAATCTACATAAGGGCTATTATCGTCGAAAATCCCTCTGATTTCACCGACAAAAACAAAGACGGATTTATCCATTATTATTGTCAGCCAAATACTCAAAACGTATAAATGCATTTTTATTCATTTTTATGTAAAAATGTTGTATCATAGAAATCAAATTTAATTAATAAAAATACAACTGCTTTTCAACTTGAATTACTAATCCAGCCGTACCACCACTATTTTTGGCAATAAACTGACATAAACTGTTCCTTAATTAACCTAACAAAAAAATAGCAAAAATCAGCACGTTTTTAATCGGCATTACAAAAGTACAGCAAAAATATTAAGCAAAAGGCGCTTTCGTCATACCGAAACAAGTAGTTTTGAGGAATATAAACCAATTTTATGGGTCAAATATTTGGATATAATTTATATAATAAAGTACATTTGCAAAACAAATATTTATTAGAAAAATACATACTCAACTGTTATATTTATGAGCAACCCCAACATTGACCTAACGGCAAGAGAACTTGAGGTGCTGGAGTTATTATCGTTTGGGCTAAACAGCAAAGCCATAGCTGAAAAGCTGTACATTTCTCCCAACACGGTAGAGTACCACCGGAAACAGTTATTGCGTAAGACTGCATCGCATAACGTTGCAGAGCTCATCGGCAACGCATTCCGCTTGCACATACTTCCCACCGAGTTCTGACAAGTATGTCTGGATTCCAAAATGAATCCAGGGCCAACATAAGAGTAAGAAACCAACTAGCCTTCGACATTGAAATGCCGAAGGCTAGTTTTTTAACCAAATGTCGTAATGTGTTACTTAGCCAGTTCGAAGCCCACGCGCACGCCATCGAACTGCTTGCTCAAATCTCCTACGGTCTGAATAGTACTGTTGCCACTCAGGGCACTTACTGTCTGCAAAACTGTAAGCAACTTCTTAGACTCGAAAGTCAGTGCCATGCCGTTTGTGGTACGTGTCAAATAGCCTGTAAGGCTTAGCAGCACCGTGTTCATCTTCAGCGAAGCACTTTCCTTGTCATAGGTATATGTTCCACTAAATGGGATACCATTAACCTTTGCCTGGAATTTATTATCCTGAGTAAAAGTAAAATAGGTATTAGAAGACTTGATACCAATACTATTATACACTGGCTGCAGTTTTTCCTGAACCTGTCCAGCTGCAACGGCACCGCCAGCTTTAGCAAGCAACTTCTCGCTGGTAAAAGCACATCCTGGAGCAGTGTAATTCCAAGTACCAATCAGTTCACTCTGATCAATCTTGATATAACCGATCACCATGTTAAGAAGGCTGTTGCCAGTTGTTGCACTGCCCAGTGAGCCCAGCACATTACCAATGACATCACCCAGTCCACCACCAGATGTAGAGCCTGTAGTTCCCAACATCTGTCCGCAACTTGATGCAATAAGCGCCAACGCTGCAATAATTGAAATATAGACTTTCTTCATTTTTAATAGTTTTATTGTTAATACATTACTTATACAAATCCAATGTTCGCCGCAACTCTTCGCGGATAATAGTCTTCAGTTCCTGAGGCTGCAACACCTCAACAGCACTTCCATGCGACATGATTTCCTCGCGCAAGTCGTAGGTAATGCGCATGTTATAATGGAAAACCGAATACTTGTCGTGAAGTTCCTCGCGCTGCGAATGATGAAGTGGCAGCGCCCGGAAATACTTAGCCTGAATGGGGTCCACACGCAAAACAATATGCTTTGCATCATTCTGGTTAGTTATGATTCCAAAGCAGTCTTTGAAAAACTCCTGTGGACTAAAATTATCAGGCATCGTAAAAGACTCGCCAGCAACGAGAATAAGATCGCTCATACGGTCGAGCGCATAGGTTTTTATTTTTTTATCTTTCCGGTTATACCCTATCACATACCAAAGCTGCTTGAAAATCTTTACGAAATAGGGTTCGAGAATAATTCCCGAAATGCGTTGCGAGCGAGTGTAAGACTTATAGGAAAAACGTATCACGCCATTCTTTTTCATGGCATTGATAATGACAGGCAGATGTTCACGGGCACTCGGCACGTTTTCAAGGACAACCCGGTTCGACACATTTCCCACATCGCGAAGCGTATCGTTCACCGCCATGGAGTCAAGCAGCCATTCATGCAACGAGCTACCCGTGAATCCCTCCTCGGCAATGTAGTATTCGAAAGTGGACCGATCGCAATTGATGTTCACATCAAGCAATCGTTCAGCTGCATTTCGATAAGTGTGGAATGTACGGCGAGGCAAAGGCTTGCCATTGCCATAGGGTGACTCCTCCCACAAATCACTCAACTTCGACAGAGTTATCCGCCCATATCGGCGAATCGTGTCAACAAGCCAGATATATCCGTTAACAGAATTGCGCATATCAAACAGATTAATCAACAGCGACCTGCTTCTTACGCAATATCAGCAGGCCTATCATCGTGAGAGCTGCATTGAGCAGGAGCAATTCGAAGCCCAAAGTATAACCATACTGACGTTCGAGCCACATCTGAATAAAGAAGCTTATTATGGGAGCCGCCACACATACTTCCGGCACCAGACGGTCACGCACTGCTGTACGACACATCATGCCATAGGCAAACAGGCCGAGAATAGGACCGTAGGTGTAGCTTGCGAGCGTATATACTGCACTGATGGCATCGCTGTTGCTGATGGCGTAAAATACCAAGATAACTATGCCCATGCACACTGCCATGCCTATGTGTACTAACTTGCGCGTACGTGCCAATATATCATCGTCTTTTCGCTTGTCGGCATTTAGTATATCAACCGTAAAAGAAGTGGTGAGTGACGTCAGTGCCGAACCCGCAGCCGAATATGCCGCAGCTATCAGTCCCAGTATGAACAAGATTCCTACTATAATTGGCATGCCATTGGAGAAAGCCACTGCCCCAAACAGTTCATCGCTTTTCTCGGGCATTGCCATTCCATTAGCCTTGACATGCATTGCCAGAAGTGTACCTAAAATAAGAAACAGTGCTATGACAAAGAACTGAGTTATTCCGCTTACTATGAGGCCCTTCTTGGATTCATTAGCATTCTTGCTTGCCAGCGTGCGTTGCATCAAGTCCTGATCAAGTCCTGTTGTGGCAATAACCATGAAGATGCCTGCTATGAACTGTTTCCAGAAGTAGGTGCCTTCCTTTGGATTATCGAAGAAGAACATGCGCGAAGTGTCGTCAGCGCCTATTGCCTTGCACATTCCAATAAAGTCATAACCCAACCCGCGAGCGATAAACACTATACACAGCACCACCGACATCACGAGACAGAACGACTTGAGAGTATCGGTCCATATCACAGTTTTCACCCCTCCTTGCAACGTATAGAGAAAAATCAGCGCAATAGTGGCTATGACATTGATGATAAATGGAATGCCTAACGGGCCGAACACCAACAACTGCAGTGTAACACACACAACATAGAAACGGACGGCAGCACCGAGCATCTTGCTCACGAAGAAGAACCATGCCCCGGTCTTGTGGGTGCCAGCTCCAAATCGCTGCTCAAGATAGCCATATATAGAAACCAGCTTGCGCTTGTAGAACAACGGTATCAACACATAAGCAATGGCAAAATAACCTATCACGAATCCCAGCACCATCTGCAGGTAGCTGTAACTCTTGGCTACAACCATGCCTGGTACCGAGACAAATGTCACACCTGAAATTGGAGCGCCAATCATGGCGATGGCTACGATGAACCACGGAGCCTCACGTCCGCCGGTTAGTGCAGCATTATTGTCACTGTTACGGGACACAGCCCACGAAATCAAAAAAAGGAGAGCAAAATAAGCAACTATGGTTGCAAGAACTATCCAAGGGGTCATTTTATTAAGTTATTAAGTTAAAAGAGTCAGGGGTAAAAAATATATGCTTGGTTATTTGTAAATTAGATATGGTTCACGTTGCTGCTTGAATGCTTCCACATCGGCAGCCCATGTTGCCTTTATTTCGGCAGCACTCTTGCCGTCCATAATCATCTGTTTTATATCTTTTCGGCCCATAAGCAAGTCAAAAAATTTCGTGAAAAACTTCTCGCCGATATTCAGATTATTGTAGGCATCAATAACGTATTCCAGGTTAATGCCTTGAGCAATAGCCTCCTCTGGATCCATCTCATGCAAGTCCACGCCATGACATAGTTGGTCGAGACAAGGAGGGTTCTTGGCTCCAAAACGGCTTCGTGGTGTGAACGAGAAGTCATAGCCGGTCATGTCGGGATGACCATAGACCTGGAATGGCCAGTCGGTTCCTCGACCCAGACTCACTGGCGTGCCCTCGAAGAAACAAGTTGAGGGATAGAGATATATGGAAAGCATGTTTGGCAGATTGGGAGAAGGTGCCACCGGCAATGAATAGCGAGTCTGGCGGGTGTAGTTGTCACACGGCACCACAGTAAGGTTGCACGACTTACCATCAACGAGCCAGTGTTCTCCCACGGCCATCTTTGCCAGTTCTCCCATTGTCATGCCATAAACAGTGGGAATGGGTAACCGTCCAACGCCACTCTTCAGATTCATGTCAAGGATTGGACCATCAACGGTCATGATGTTAGGATTGGGGCGGTCAAACACCACTACTTGCTTGTCATAGATTACCGCAGCATCCATCAAGTTAATCATCGTCACATAATAGGTATAGAAACGCAGCCCTACGTCCTGCAAGTCGATGACGATTACGTCGAACTTGTCCATCGTCTCCTTGCTGGGATACTTTGTCTTCCCATCATAGAGAGATGCGATGGGAATGCCCGTTTTCTCATCCACGCTGCTGCTCACGTGTTCGCCTGCATCGGCAGTGCCACGAAAGCCGTGTTCAGGCGAGAAGATAGTCACCACGTTCAAGCCGTTCTCAAGCATAATGTCGAGGACGTGCTTATCGCCGACAATACCTGTCTGATTGCTAAGCAATGCAAGGCGTTTTTCTTTCAGCAACGGCACATAAATATCAGTCCGCGCGCCACCGACAACCACTTCGGGTTGCGAATTCTCTGCTGCCACAGCCGATTCTTTAGCAGTATTATTATTGGCACTGTTGCAAGCCATCACGCTCAGCAGCACTGCCAGCATTAGTATAATCTTTCTCATAATGAAAATATTGCTAATACAATGAAATCCTTAATCTTTTTGTTCAATCAGTAAGTTTCTGCAAAGATAGTAATAATATTTGTATCTATCGAGCAAGACAAGAAAATTATACTTTACCACTAATAAGTCTATATTGTTTCATCACTATCAAGCAATAAATAGAGTCCTACGGTGAATGACACCGCAGGACTCTATCGTTATTTGGTCAGTTATTAGTTTACTGTGAAGGGGAGGCGCTGGACGTGGTGGCTGTCGGTGCCTACCATTACTTCGAAGTCACCTGGCTCAAGTACGAAGTCGTAGTCTGAGTTATAGAACTTGAGTTTGTCGGGGGTTATACTGAAGGTAACGGTGCGGCTTTCACCTGGCTGCAAGTGGATGCGCGCGAAGTCTTTCAGTTCTTGCACTGGACGGGCAATGCTTCCTACCATGTCGCGAATGTAGAGTTGCACCACTTCGTCACCGGCATAATCGCCAGTGTTGGTAACGGTCACGCTGGCAGTGATACTACCTGCTTGGGTCATTGAGTTGCTGCTCAGCGTGAGGGGTCCGTAACTGAATGTGGTGTAGCTGAGTCCAAATCCAAATGGGAACAAGGGATCGTTAGGGACATCTAAGTAATTGGTAGTGAACTTTGTGAACCATTTGGGATTGGGGCGGCCTGTGTTAAGGTGGTTGTAGTACAATGGTATCTGGCCTTCGTTGCGTGGCATGGTCGCAGAGAGTTTTCCACTTGGTGCCACATCTCCAAAGACTACGTCACAGATTGCGTCGGCTGCTTCGCTGCCTCCGAACCACACATTCAAGATTGTGCTGAGATTCTCCACTTCCCAGTCCATCACTGTGGTACGTCCAGAGAAATTGAGCAACACAATGGGTTTGCCTGTCTTCTTGAGTGCTTCAAGTAGGTCTTTCTGGGCGTCGAGGATAGTGAGGCTGCTGCGTGAACTGCTCTCGCCACTCATCTCGCTTGGCTCTCCCATGGCTGCCACAATCACGTCACACTGTTGTGCCAGACGGACTGCCTCGTCGCGCATGGCAGTGGCATCACGCGGGTCACGCATCTCTCGGCCAAACATAGTGGAGTTTTTCTCCAGTTCTTCGTCATAGCACACATTACATCCCTTGGCATACATCACCTCGGCCTTGCCGGCTGTGGCGCGCTGCATGGCTTCTAACAGAGTGCTGTAACGGTCGCTGGCTGCAGCCACACTCCAAGTGCCGGGCATATTTGCGCGAGTATTGGCCAGTGGTCCGACAAGCGCAATCTTGCCTTCTCGCTTGAGAGGCAACACATGGTCGTCATTCTTGAGCAGGACAAATGTCTCGGTAGCAATGCGTCGTGCCTCAGCACGGTTGGCATCGGTATAGATTTCTTTCTTTGCACGTTTAGCATCAAGATAACGATATGGGTCATCGAAAAGACCTAATTTGTACTTTGCTTCAAGTATGCGACGGCAAGCCTGGTCGATAGCTTCCATATTGACCTTGCCCTCATTGAGCGACTGTTCAAGGGTACCCAGGAATCCGTCGGCCACCATATCCATATCGGTTCCGGCATTCAGAGCAAGAGCGGAAACGGTCTGCAAATCACCCATACCATGGTTTATCATCTCGCTGATGGCGGTATAGTCGGTCACGACAAATCCGTCGAAGCCCCACTTGTCGCGCAGCACCTCGGTGAGTAACCATCGGTTTCCCGTAGCGGGAATGTAGTCAATCGTATTGAACGAAGTCATATAACTACCCGCTCCAGCCTCCACACCGGCTTTGTAAGGTGGAAAATACTCATTGAACATGCGCAAGCGGCTCATATCCACCGTATTGTAGTCACGTCCAGCCTCGGGAGCGCCATAGAGGGCAAAGTGCTTTACGCATGACATCATTGTCGTTGGGTCGGCAAGATTCTGTCCCTGATAACCTTCGATCATGGCTCGGCAAATCTCAGAGCCCAGATATGGGTCTTCTCCGTTGCCTTCGCTCATTCGTCCCCAGCGAGGCTCTCTGCAAACGTCAACCATCGGGCTGAATGTCCAGCAAATGCCATCGGCGGTTGCTTCGATTGATGCAATGCGCGCCGAATTGCGTATTGCATCCATGTCCCAACTCATCGACAGGGCAAAGGGAATGGGAAACACCGTCTCATAGCCGTGAATAACGTCCATACCAAAAATCAGAGGAATACCCAAACGGCTTTTCTTTACGGCAACCTCTTGAAGGGCGCGAATATTGGCAACTCCTTTCATATTGAACAGACCGCCTACCTGTCCTTTCTCAATTCGCCCTACGACATCGCCACTGACCGAACTGCCGGTAATAATATCACCTGTGACAGGCAGGTTAAGTTGGCCAATTTTTTCCTGTAACGTCATTCGACTCATCAAGTTGTCGATGAACTTGTCCATCTTCGCATCGTTAGACGCGCTGGCCATCATGGCGCATGCCACGACCAGAATTGCTGAAATGATTCTCTTAAATGTCATATTTGTGCGGTTTTTGAAATTTCAAAAGCTAAATTAATCAATTATTTCGAAATAGTAAATCCTAGTTTCTGGAGGCCTTGCTGCACTTCGGGACAACTCATGAACAGATTCCAAAGCAGTCCAGTGCGATAATTTTCAATCATGGGCACTATGGTACACTGGTCTATGGCCAGATAACGTGGCAACGTCCAGCCCGACACCGGGCTGAAGGCATCGTAGAAACCGTATTTTCCCCAGATGCTTTCGCCTCGTGCATAGAAACCCTTAAGGGCAGCCATCGATTGTTCGGGCGTATATGGGAATGACGACAGTGCCGCGGTGGGAGTAATCACACCAAGGTCATTGCTTGGACAGTGAGCAGAATAGCCATTGGTTGAATAGCTGGCTGTCAGTCCCCAACAGTCGGGGCCGTAACCAGAGTAGTGCTTGGGGTTCTCAATGCAATACTCATAGTCGCTCATAGCATGGTTGCGCACAACATTCCAGTAGTCGGCATACTGGTCCTTGAGCCCACGCGGGTCAAGTCCAATCCAACTGTAATGCGCCCAGAAAAGAGGTCCTCCGGTTGCTTCGGCACCATTATGCTTCAATTCCAGTCGATAGCCATAGGGAGCGGCATCGGTGGTGATCCCGCCACTTCGTGCCCACCCTTTGTGGTAGGCAGATGCCGGCACCGAGTGGGTGGGTGAAGCGGCAGCCAGTACATATACTATAAGACACTCGTTGTAACCTTCCAATGGGAAATTCATTTCCCACTCATAATCAGGTGACCAGTGCCAGTAAATCACATCTTGTCCGCCACGTGTGTACCAGTCGAATTCCATGTCATGCCACAGGGCGTTGATGCGCTCTATTAGTTTTTGTTCTTTCTCGTTTTGGGAATTCATATATTGTCTAGCGCAAAGCAGTCCCTGCATCAAGAAACAACTCTCCACCAGATCGCCGCCATTATCTTTCTGACCGAAGGGCTTTACCTTTCCCGTCGGCCCATACAACCAATGCGGCCACACTCCGTGGAAACGGTCGGCGCGTTCAAGGAAGTCAACAATCTTCGTTAGCCGCGCCACACCTTCGTCACGCGTAATAAAGCCACGTTCCATAGCCACCACCAGTCCGGCAATGCCAAAGCCACTGCCGCCAGTAGTCACCACATTCTGGTCATTATCAGGATACTGTCCGTCAAGGTGTATGCGTTCACAGGCCATTCCAGAAGTTGGCTCTGCCCCATCCCACATATAATTGAAATTAACTTTCTCTATATAATCAAGCAAAGCGTCATCACTGGCAAAAGATGCAGGCCGCTGCTCGCTGACTGAAGACGGTTCTTCACCAGCAGTCTTATTCTCGGTCTTGCAAGCACCAAAAACTGTCAATGAGGCAATAGTCAAGCAAATTAGCAATGGTTTCATAAGATTTATTTATCGTTTTATTAGAGAGGATAAAGGACCGCGACCCGTCTCGGCAAGAGCCTCAATAGCGAAATAATAGTCGGTACCCAGGTCGAGTCCACGGAAGTCATATTCTGTGTCATCATTCACAGTGATACAGTGATACATTTTTTGCGGAGCAGTGCCATAATAAATGTTGTAGCCATAGGCTCCTTCGACGGCAGCCCAGGTTATCATGGCATTGCGCGGATCTTTTTTGTCACGTTTGACGGTGAATTTCTTCACGGCACTGGGAATCTCACCCTCTGCCTTTCCGAACACACGCAACTCACTCAAACAGAAGTTTCCACCCGAAGGCATATGCAGGTTTTCCACGCGCAGGAATCGCGTGTTGAGAGGCTCACGAAGTTCGATATAGTCATGTGGCACATCGCGGTCGTTGTCGCTCTTGTCCACCACCAAAGTCCAGTGCTCGCCATCATTACTAGCCAAAATGCGATACTGGTAATAGATATCATTGGCACGATTGTGTTGCACGGTGTGGTGGTCGTAGTAATTGAGTTGAATGGCTCTCACGGTGCGTTCTCCCTCCAGGTCAATCTGCACCCATTCGTCGGTGCCACCACTGGCTGCACTCCAATAGGTGCGCATGTTCTCATCGGTAAGGCTTGCAGCCACCAACGTGCTATCGGTGCTTGACACCGTACAAGGTTTCCCGTAAGAGAGAAGCATCCACCCCGAGAAGCGCTCAGCAGGATTCTTTATATCGCTGTCGGCGTTCCAACATGGATAGTCACCAAATGCCGTTATGCAGTACATAACGCCATCTGCATCAAATGCGGTGGGATAAATTCCAATGCGGCGTTCAAACTTATACTTTAAGGAAAGCATACACGTGCCCACATGCCAATAATTGCCTTTCAAGTCGGCAAAAGTGCCTCCATGCCCTACCCCTTGCACAAAGCCACCAGGCTTGTAACTCATGGGGTTATGCTGTTGATAGGTGAATGGGCCCAGGGGATTATCGCCCACATATACCCCATCGGCATAAATCTTGAATTCGGTACCAGGAGCACCATACTGGAAATAGTATTTACCATTGTGCTTGGTCATAAAGGCACCTTCCATAAAAGGCTTGAGGGTAACTTCATCGTCATTATTCATTCCGAAGCGCTCCCAACCATGCTGCTTAGGCTGAAGCAGTACTAGGTCATGAATTTTGCTGATAGGAGTGAAATCGTCACGACTAATCTGGACGCCTTTCACGGGATACTCGTTGCTGGAGCCGTAATACTCGTAGAGTTTGCCGTCATCATCAAGGAATACATAAGGATCCCATGTGGGCAATGTGTTGCGTTCCACAGCCCTGCGCCAACGTCCGTTCTTGGGGTCGGTACTATACCAGATAGGAAGACCTTCATAAGTTGAGCCAGTGTAATATAATGTGTCGCCGACCACCCATGCAGCCGGTGCACATTCATCGTCGTCGGCAGGATGCCGCTGAAACGATGCCACGGTAAAGTTCCAGTCGCTCAAATTGTGCGAATAGTGAAATCCGCCCTGATTGGTCGAGAACAAGTAATATTCTCCTTTATACGTCAACCCCATAGGGTCGGCTGACGAACGAAACGAGCCACCGTTCTTAGTATTGTTGTTCCACGGCTCATAGTTGTAACTGATATTCAATGGGTTGCAATATGTGCTTGTAGCAGGGTTTTGTGGATCATACCAGCGCGTGGCTTGCGCAGCACGACGCGGTGGAGCCACCGAGGCACTATGCTTGGGAAGCATTACGATATTGACTTCTCGCGCCCTACTCTCCCTTGTCACAGTGATCATTTCCATGCCTGGATAATGAACGCACAGTTTGACATCGGTGTCGGTGCCAATAAGTGAAAAATGCCCCTGAGGATCAGTATTGCTGTGTGCAGGACTGTAAAGCCACATCACTGTGGCACCATCTAGTGGACGGCCGTATTGATCGGTTACCGTGCCAGTAACTTCATACTGTGTGACCACGGGAATATAATAGTCGCTCACTTGGCCCTTGACCACCTTTATTGAATCGTTGCCGGCATTGGCTGTAAATGCCACAGTGACAGCAATAGCAGCAATCAGTGATTTCGACAGCATGGGATTTAATTTTAGAAAAGGCAGGGTGTCTCCTGAGGGGTGGCACCCTGCCAATCGATTATATTAATGATAAGTGCGTAGAAAACTATTCGTCTTTAAGCTCATTAGAGAGCGTGGGAATAGTCTGGACCTGAGCTAGTGGAACAGGATAGTATCTCACATTCTCACTATATCCAGGAAGCTCACTTGCCTTGCCTGTGCGGCAAAGGTCGTTGTAGCGCTCACCCCATTCGCATACAAACTCCATGCGGCGCTCGTCGAGAATCTGGTCGGCAGTTACGTTAGAGAGTTCCGGCATTTGTGCGCGTTTACGTACCAAGTTAAATGGAGCATCGCCATTCTTTCCCTGGCGCACCTTAGCCTCAGCATTGATAAGGAGAGCGTCGGCATAACGGAAAATGCGAATGTTATTGTTAGCTCCGTATTTTGTACGACCTGGAGTAAGCTGTGTAGACGGTGTGTAAGCCTTGCCGTTCCAAGTGTTGGTGTTGTTGGTGTTACCCTGCACATTAACGACATCACCATCGCGTGTAGTCGTTCCGCCCACAATCACTGAAGTTTCTAGACGGATGGTCTCGTTGCGTGCCTGAGCCCAGTTAATGAACTTGTCGGTAATGCCCACAAATGTCCATCCACCTTCCATATTAGCCATTGGAGGACCTTGGAACACAAACCACATATCTGCATCCACCATATCACCGCTGCTCATTCCGAAGTCAGTGCACTGGCACTCTAACAAGCTCTCATTACAAAGCTTGCCAGGAATCTTGAACAAGTTATAGAAGTCACTGTAAAGCTCGAACTTGTTGCTGTTGATAATGTCGTTCGTAAGAGCCTCTGCCTCGGCATATTCACCACGATTCAAGCGAATCTTTGCAGCGAGCAACTCTGCAGTATAAGCAGTAGCAGCGCCGTAATGAGGAGCCTCGTTAGGACGTACCTTGGGGCAGTTTTCAATGGCATACTGCAAGTCTTCAAGCATATATCTCTCAACGGCAGCCTTGGTAGAACGCGTTAGGTCGCTCTGCTCATTGGTGCGCAGAATAGTCACATCGCCAAATGCCTGAGTTAGACGATAATATGCATATGCACGCAGTATGCGCACTTCACCGCAATAGGCACGATAAGTAGCTTGGTCGCTTTCGGACGTAATGTGTTCAGCATAATTGTCAAGCGATGTAAGTGCGCCATTTGCCACTTTCACCATTCCATAGTACTGATTCCACATTTCGTTAAGTCCCCAGAATGATGCATCGTACTTGAAGTTTCCGAAGTCAACGAGCAGACCTTGGTCGTCAACGCGTCCGCTCCACACGTCACCATCGCGTACGATGGTCAATGGCCAAATCACCCAGTGCATGCCACCAGTGCGCAACTTGGCATAGACACCCGAAACGGGCATATACATGTCACTTATCTTGGTGTAATCGACATCTTCCTCAGGAATGGTGTTCTCTGGAAGGATATCCAGCCAATCGTTGCAGGCAGAAGCTCCAATCATAAGGAGACCTGCAATCATGATATGTTTTAGAAATTTCATTGTTTCAGTATTTTATAAATAATTATATTCGTCAAATTCACTGCTTAGAAGTCGATAGTCACGCCAAATGTGTAGGTAGCGGTGAGTGGATAGACCTCGGTATCCCATCCTTCGGGATCGTTCAACTCAGGTGTAAAGGCATTTGCGCTGAACAAGGTGAGTGGACGGTCGGCTGTTGCACTAAGGCGTAGAGCAGGCAGTGTGTAGCTACCCATCTTGATGTTGCGGAAAGTGTAACCCAGTGTCACGTTCTGGATGCGGAAGAAACTGGCATCTTCTACGAAGAAGTCGTTCACGCGTTGGTCACTCACGTTCCATGTGCGAATCCAGCCTTCAGCCGATGGATACTTGTTGGTAGAACCAGCACCAGTCCAACGGTTCTTCACCTGATCCTGATCGAAGTTGTAGTTATACTGAGCATAACGCAGGGCGCGCTTGCGGTTGTACATCTTACCACCAGCGTTGCCGTAGGTAGTCAGCATAAAGTCAAGGTTCTTCCACTGGAATCCCAGGTTGAAGCCATAGATAAAGTTTGGCAGATAAGAACCCAATGTAGTACGGTCATCACCGTCGACGATGCCGTCACCGTTCAAGTCTTTATACTTGAAGTCGCCAGGCTTCAAGCCGTTGGCCACAGCAGTTGGATCGGCTGCACATTCAGCCTCGGTCTGATAGATTCCTTCCACCTGATAACCATAGAACGAGTTCATCTTCTCGCCCACAAACTGGTAGGTCTTTCCACCAGCGATGAATGGGTTACCAGCCAAGTCTTTCACTTCATTATGGATGTAAGAGAAGTTTGCTCCGATGTTGTACTTGAAGTGGTCACCTACACGGTCAGCCCAATTGATGCTCACATCAACACCAGTGTTGAGAATCTTACCGATGTTCTGCATCAGCACATCATTCTCGAATGGCAGACGAGGAGCAATAACGGCCTTTTTGGTCATGCGATAGAACCAGTCAACATCAAGGCTCAGGCGATTGCGCAGTGTTGCCATCTCAAAACCAATATTGGTTTCATCGACAACCTCCCATTTCAGATAAGTGAAGTGGCTATTGTTCTGGAAACCTGCGATGGTAGCATTGCCGAATACACCCGACGAGCCAACACCTGTAGATACCGAGCTGAAACCATCACTTGCAGGAACGGCGTTGTTACCAAGACGTCCCCAGCTTGCACGCCATTTCCAGTAGTCGATGGCATGCTGGTCTTCCATAAAGGCTTCCTTGCTCATAACCCAAGCAGCACCAATTGATGGGTAGTATCCCCAAGTTTCCTGATACTTGCTGGTACCATCGGCACGGAACGTGAACATGAGCAGGTACTTGCCCAGATAGTCATAGTTAATACGGCCAAAGTAGCTATTGCTGCGATAACGAGTACCACCGTCATCGGCCTTGCGGCTGTCGGACTCCTGAGAAGAGTTGATATATTGGAAAGCCTCATCTCCCTCAACGATACCATAGCCAATGCCATAGAGATAATGATAACGGTCTTCACGCATTGAGTGACCAAGCATCACACCCAGATTATGATCACCAAAGTTTTCCTTGTAAGTGAGCACATTGTCCCAAATCCAGTTGTTGTAGGAGCTTTCACCCTTGCTTATACTCGACTTGCTCACGTTCTGATTTGCACTTACATAGTATTCGGGAGTGTAAGTACGGTTACGAACAGATGTAAAGTCATAAGCATAGCTGGTCTTGAAGTTCAGCTTGCTTGGGATAAAAGTGATTTGAGCATAGAAGTTAGTGAGATACTTGTTGACCTCATTCTTGCTGTTGTTATAGTTGGCAGTAGCCACTGGGTTGTAGAAGTTGTTGGAGAACCCTACACTTTCGGGTGATGCATAGTGGACAGGAAGAGAAGTAGTGTTCTTCTCATCGAAAACGGGATAGATGCCTGGAGCGTTGAATGCCTGTTGCCAAGCAGCGTTGTTAGGAGTGCGCTGCGTTCCTTTGCTGAACACACCGTTGAAGCCAACCTTAAGCCAGTTGGTAGCCTCGTAATCGAGAGCAGCGCGGAAGTTCAAACGGTTGTAGTAGTTGTTCACATCCATAACACCGTCCTGATGCAGATAGTTGATACCCAACGAATAGGTAGCCTTCTCACCGCCGCCGGTGATGCTCAGACTGTGGTCGGTAATCATTGCCGTGCGCAACAACTCGCCGTACCAGTCGGTATCAGAACCATAGGTCCACTGATGGAAATCGCTGTTGGCATAGCTGCCACCGAAACGATCAATAGAAGCTTTCATAAACGAGTTGTAAGCATCATAGTTGGCTTCCATCAGCATGGTGGCATACTCACTCGAATTGGCCATCGGCAACACATTGGTAGCTTTTTGGATACCTACATAGCCGTTGTAGGTAATCTTAGCGGCCTGATTCTTATTACCGTGTTTAGTAGTAATAAGCACAACACCGTTGGCGGCACGCACACCATAGATAGCGGCTGCCGATGCATCCTTGAGCACCGACATATCTTCAATGTCGTTGGCATTAAGGAAGTCGATGTTGTCGTAGAACATACCATCAACGACATACAATGGGCTACCACCAGTAAATGAGCCATTACCACGGATGTTCACCTTTGGTCCTTCACCTGGAGTACCGCTGTTAACTACGTTAACGCCAGCAACCTTGCCCTGCATAGCAGCCATGGGTGATGCCGAAGGCGTAGCAAGCAGTTGCTCGCCCTTGACAACTGTAATAGGAGCTGTCAAGTCCTTAGCTTGAGCGGAGCCGTAACCGATGACAACCACTTCATCGAGGTTACGAACGTCGTCCTCCATTTGTACATTCATAAAGTCGCCGGCTTTCATTTCCACGGCTTTCATGCCCATGAAAGTGAATTTAAGCGTAGCGCCATCGGGAACATTGGCAATTTCGAAGTTGCCATCAAAGTCCGTCACAGCCATAATCGTGCCATTCACAAGCACGTTGGCTCCAATTACGGGCTCGTTGACCTGGTCAACGACCGTTCCTTTCACTACGCGAGCATGCATACCAAAAATCGTGCACGCCACAACGAGTAAAAGTGTCAGAATTCTTTTTTCCATTTTTTTAGTTTAATGGTGGATAAAACTTATAGATTTCAACTTTATAATCGCAAAGTTAAGTAAAAATTTATTAATTACCAAATTTAAGTATCACAATAAAACCACGCATTGGATTAAAGTAGCTTTAGAACAACACTATCATATTTGGTAATCAATTGTTTCGCAGGTAATTAAGATTATTATTAAGGCAGCAATAGTTTTATATATTTTATTTATGATTTTTCATTTACCAATTTGTTATTCAATCAAAACTGGAAATAAATGAAATCCTGTGTGGGAGCCTGCGCAAAGACCGAGACAAGCACAAGCGCTACATACAGCATCCATCGTACCCATCGCCACGCAAACGGCTTCATCGCCGGCAACTGCATGACGTGACGGGCGTCGCGCTGTATCCATTCAACAAGCAGCAGACCTGCACACATCGCCAGCGTCTTCCCTCCTACGAGACTGCCAACGGTCAACGGAGCCGTGAACATACACTGTAAATAGCCGACTGCCTGTGCCAGCGACGGTGCGCGGAAAACAATCAATCCCACAACGACCAGCTGGAACGTGATTATCATCGACGTGAACTCCTTGATTACGGGACGGTTTTTCCCGTTCTGAACAGAATAACGCGACCTGCCAACCACCACAACGAACAGTGCAATGAGAATACCATGATACAACCCCCATATGACGAAAGTCCAATTTGCTCCATGCCACAGGCCACTCAGAGCAAACACTACTAGGGTGTTGAGCACTGTACGTGATTTCGACACGCGATTACCTCCCAATGGAATGTAGACGTAGTCACGGAACCACGACGTGAGAGATATGTGCCAACGGCGCCAGAATTCCGGAATGCTTCGGGCAAAATAAGGATATCTGAAGTTCTGCATCAAATTTATCCCAAACAGGCGTGCAGTGCCTATGGCTATGTCACTGTAACCAGAGAAGTCACAATAAATCTGAAACGTAAACAGCGTGGCTGCAATGACAAGATTCAATGACGACTGGCCAGAATAGCCGTTCCAGACTTCATTGACGACCTGGGCGCAGCTATCGGCAATCACCATCTTCTTGAAGAAGCCCCAGAGCATCTGCCGGCAGCCGTCCACCGCACGGGCATAGTCGAACCGGCGGGAAGACAAGAATTGTGGCAAAAGATTGGTCGCACGCTCGATGGGACCGGCA
>JAGCCU010000001.1 GCA_017651515.1 Muribaculaceae bacterium
GGCTGACTTGGCTTTGACAGCGTGTAGAAGTGGTAAGCAAGCATGCAGAGCGATGATGGCAATGCTCTTTAATATCAGTCATTACTAAACTTAACTGGCGAAAACAATTACGCTCTCGCTGCCTGATCGAAGTATAGTAGATCTGCTTTATCTTAGCCCAAGGTTGGTTAAGACGAGACATCACCCGATTGCCCTCGCTCCGAGGCGTTTCGAAACGGTGGTGCTGGAATATCGGAGATAGGGTGAGGCAAGCCTCGGGCCAAACCCGAAATTTAGAGGATAAGCCTCAGGTTGGTAGTCTTGAGCCTGCCTGGAGTCGAAAAACAAGTCGAGACTAAGCATGTAGAAACCTTATTGTTTCCACGTTTGGACGAGGGTTCAAACCCCTCCAGCTCCACAACTTGTTAATCGCAAGCGACTACTTGAAAAGTCCCTTGCGATTCTTGTTTTGCTCTTGTCAGATTTATGATTATCGTTGTTGTGGTGCTTTGATTTTAGTGAATTGTTGGGAAGATGAGATTTTTTTGTAATTTTGCAGCATTGCAAAACTACATTAAAACCAAATATCTATGACTAAACTCAATCCTACACTGAAACTGGAAAAGCAGTTGGGTGCATAAATCTATAATGCCTTGCAGGGGCATGTTGTGGAAGACGTGTTGCGCAAGACTCGTATTTCAAGCAGCGACGCATACTGGCGAAGCAATATGGAAGGGCACAGCCTGAGAGTGCAGAAGGAACTGTTGCCCGATATGTATAAGTTATGCCAGAAGGTGAAGAAACGCTTAAAAGTTGAAGATCCGGTTGACTTCTATATCACTGGCGACTCAGAGGTTAACGCATTCTCGCTTGCAGCAGAAGATAAAGGTGAGCCACACATCGTTAACATCAATTCGGGTCTTTTTGACCTGATGACAGAGGAAGAGCTGTGTTTCGTGATAGGTCATGAGTTGGGACACCTTATAAATAAGGATACTGCACTGACGCGACTGATAAATTTCGTATTCCCAGCCGAGGCGGCAGTGCCGGTTACATTGCAATACAAAATCAGGCTACACGAGCAGCTGGCCGAACTGGTAGCCGACCGTTATGGATATTTGGCCACCAGAGATCTGGGAGTGTGCGTGACGGCATTCTTCAAGATGGCTTCGGGGCTCGACCTTGCTAAGATGAATGTGAGCATTGATGCCTTGATTGCCGATAACACCCGCCGACTGCAATACTTCCTTAGGGACAGAGGCGTGAGCCGTTCATCACATCCAGTGAATCCTATCAGGGTACAGGCTCTCAACCTCTTTGCCACTTGCAAAACGCAAAAAGAATTGCAGCAAGGCATGGACGAGCTCATTTCCATACTTCTTAAAGTGGGCGACTCGGAACTTGATGAGCACATGGCACGTTTCATTGCATCTGCTGGACTTATCGTGGCACATAGCGATCAGTCGGTGAGTAAAGACGAAATTAACCAGATTATTGAGACACTGGCTGCACTCAAGATATTCCCCCGCAAGTACCTTGAAGAAATAGCACGTGGCAACGTTGCACAGACATTTAATGAGGCTGTGGAAGGCATTCTCAAGATTAATCCAGGCCTGCGTATGGGCATGCTTGATTACATGATTCACATTGTGCTCAGTGACAAGATTATCGCCAACCCAGAGCTGGATTTGCTCTATAAGTTCGGTGAGAGCATCAATTTGAGTGAACGTGAAGTGGCTGAAGCTATTGCCGTATCGATTCAGAAGAATTACATGCCTAGCCTGGAGTCAATCTGCTAAAAGATTATTGATATGAAGAAGCTATTGATGACGGTGGTGGTCATTGCCATAGGCGCTGCTCAGTCCTATGCGTGTACCAGTATCATTGTGGGCAAAAGTGCGAGTGCCGATGGCTCGGTGATGTGTACTTATAACATCGACACTTGGGGAGCATTTCACAAGATGTGTCGTTTTGAGGCAGGGACACATCCAGCAGGCACGATGCGTAAGATATATGACCGTGACGATCGCACCTATCATGGCCAGATTCCTGAAGCCCCAGTCACTTACCTTGTTACTGGCAATATCAATGAATGGCAAGTAGCAATATCGGAGACAACTTTTGAAGGCCGTGACGAGCTGATTGACAGCAAGGGTGTCATTGACTACGGCTCGCTGATGGATCTCGGTTTGCAACGTTCTAAAACAGCACGCGAGGCTATTGTTGTGATGACTTCGCTTGCTGAGAAGTATGGCTATTGCAGTCCAGGTGAGTCATTCACTGTTTGCGACCCAAACGAAGCCTGGATTTTGGAGATGGCAGGCTGTGGAACTGGTAGCAAAAATGTTGTGTGAATAGCTGTGCGTGTGCCTGATAATGCTGTATTGGCTCATGCCAATCAGAGCCGCATCCGCTGTGTCGACCTTTCCGACACCACAAATGTCATGATTTCTAAAAATTGCATCAGTTTTGCTCGAAAACGTGGCTATTTAAAAGGGAACGACAGCGAATTCAGCTTTTGCGATGCTTACAATCCTCTCTCCTTCGGAGGTCGTCGGCTCAGCGATTCGCGCGTATGGGCCATTTATCGCCGTTTGACCAACGGCATGGATCGCTATCTGCCGTATGTTGAGGGCAAAAAGCCTATGAGCCAGGTGGAGCCACTGCCCATGTGGATTGTCCCTGACAAGAAACTGACCGTCAACGATGTGATAGAGTGTCTGCGTGACCACTTCGAAGGCACGGCTTTGGCAATGGATAATGACCCTGGTGCTGGATTGTATGATAGTTCTTTCCGCCCGCAGCCACTACGCTATGATGACGGAGGAACCACGATGTTCAACGAGCGACCGGTGGCTACCACACACACAGCATTCACGTGGGTGTGCCAGTTGCGCAGTTTCATGCCTCGCGAAGTGGGTGGTGTGATATGGTGGGGCAACGACGACAGCGGAATGGTGGCCTACACGCCTGTGTATTGCTGTGCCAACCGCTACGGCTCGCGTCAGAGAAATTGGCAAATAGCCCCGTTGCTTACTGCAATTGCCAAGAACTACAAGGCCAAGAGTGAACACACTACTACCCAGCTTCGAATCACCGTCGCTGTTATCAGTATTCTTGCGCTCTTGTTACTGGGCGCTCTACTCTTCCTCCACCGCCGTCACAAGCAGCTCACGGCAGCCAGAAATGTGCTTCATCAAACTAATAGCCAACTGGAATTGCTAAACAATGAGCTGAAAACGGCCAATAACCAGTTGTCGGAGAAGAATGAGCAGTTCTCCGTTCTCAACTCACAGCTTTCAGAGAGTAACCGTGTTAAAGAAGAATACATTGGACGCTTTATGAGCCTGTGCTCGCAATATATCGATAAGCTTGACGCCTATCGAAAGATGGTGAACAAGAAAATGAAAAACAAAGAGTTTGACGAGTTGTTCCGAATTTCAAAATCTACTGAACTCAAGGAAACCGAACTTGAAGAACTCTACGAGAACTTCGACAGCGTGTTCCTGCACCTGTTCCCTAGTTTTGTTGATGATTTCAATGCCTTGCTGCAGCCGGAGGCGCAAGTGCATCCAAAACAAGAAAACCGACTCACAACCGAGATGCGTATCTTCGCTCTCATCCGGCTGGGTATCGAGGACTCTTCGAAGATTGCAGAATTCCTACACTACAGTGTCAACACCATCTATAACTACCGGGCACGCATCAAGAACGGAGCCATAGCTAGTCGGGAACACTTTGAGCAAGACGTTAAGAAACTCGGGCAAATACAATATAGTTTTCTATTATTCTATAGAAAAATAAGAAAACCAAAAAAGAATGAAAGCGCTAATATTCTATTGGCGTTTTTTTGTGCTTTTGTGGCGTGCCGTTATCTGATCTGGAATGATTTCGATTAAAAAGTTTGTCTGGAATTGATGTTGTTGTATTTATAGTTTCAACAGTGCGAAATATACAATAAGTGGTGTCGTGGAATCGGGGTGAATTAATGTGACTGCCTGATGCGGCATGGCAGGGTGTTATTGTGTGCAATACAATAAGGTGGGTTGTTGTAAGGATGACAAAATGTTTTCTGTTGATTATAAATGAGTTATAATATGATAAAAAATGTTTTGGTGTTAGGAAATGTGATTTCTATTGACTATATTTGCAAAAAATTCATAGGTCTAAGAATGAAAACGACTTCTTCTTTTTCAGCATCTCAGTCTCTTGCTCTGAATCACATTTCTGTGGATTGTGTGATTTTGGGTTTTGATGGCAAGAAATTGCATGTGTTGCTCATTAATCGCGCTGTTGAAATAGACGGCGAAATCGTTCACGACATGAAACTGCCAGGTGATTTGATCTATGAGGATGAAAACCTTGACGATGCTGCCGGCAGGGTGTTGCGCGACCTCACTGGAATCAAAAATATCAACCTTCTTCAGTTCAAAGCCTATGGCTCGAAAGACCGCACTAAAAACCATAAGGATCTGTTATGGCTGGAGCACACTACACATGTTAAGGTTGAACGCATTGTCACTGTGGCATATTTGTCGCTTGTGCGCATTAGCCGTCAACTCAGTATGCAGAATCTGGACGACGAAGCCTGTTGGGTGGCTATTGACGAGTTGGACACTCTTCCGTTTGACCACAATGCCATAATTCAAGATGCCTTAGAGGTAGTCAGGAGTCATGCCGATGCCGACCCATCGTATCTGTTCAATCTGCTTCCGCATAAATTCACGGCGCTGCAGTTGCGCACGCTTTGTGAACGTGTATATGGCAAGCAGCTTGATGTGCGCAATTTCCAGAAGAAAATCAACCAACTAGACTATGTGGTTGCTATTGATGAGTATGAGCGTGACGTTGCCCATAGGGCAGCGCGTCTGTATCGGTTCGACCGCAAGATATTCAAGCGGTCGCGCCGATAATTAAAACGATATAATTCTATAACCAAATCAACTATAATCAATATGTTTTTATTAGGATATGACATAGGTAGTTCATCGGTGAAAGGCAGCTTGGTTGATGCCCAATCGGGACAATGTGTGGCGCAGGCTTTTTACCCGCCGCACGAAGCTCCTATATCGGCTCCCAAACGAGGTTGGGCTGAGCAAGATCCCAATGACTGGTGGCACTATACCCAAATCGTTACAAGGCAATTATTGCAACAGTCCAATATCTTGCCAGAGTCAATTGGCGCTATTGGAATTTCCTATCAAATGCACGGGTTAGTGTGTGTGGATGAACAGCAACAAGTGCTGCGCCCAGCAATAATTTGGTGTGACTCGCGTGCCGTGCCCTACGGCAACGCTGCTTACGAAGCGTTGGGTAATGATTTCTGTTTAAATCACCTGCTCAACTCTCCTGGCAATTTCACAGCTGCAAAATTGGCATGGATTAAGCATAATGAGCCTGAAATCTTCAGTCGTATTCACAAGATAATGCTTCCCGGTGAGTATATCGCCATGCGATTAAGCGGTACAATTGCAACTACCGTGTCGGGGTTGTCGGAAGGAATATTCTGGGATTTTAAGCTTAATGCCGTTTCAAATGAATTATTAGACTACTTTGGTTTCTCAAATGAGTTGCTTGGAGATATCAAGCCAACTTTCGGTCATCAGGGCGAGGTGAGCGCTATTGCAGCCCAGGAGCTGGGACTGAGAGCCGGCACGCCAATCACTTATCGTGCCGGTGACCAGCCAAACAATGCGCTGTCGCTCAACGTGCTGCGACCAGGCGAGATTGCTTCGACGGCGGGCACGTCGGGTGTGGTGTATGGTGTGTTGGGAGAGGTAAACCATGACTCTCTGTCGCGTGTCAATCCTTTTGCCCACGTCAATCATACGGTAAATTCACCCCGCATTGGCGTTTTGTTATGTATTAACGGCACTGGCATTCTGAACTCATGGATAAAACGAAACGTGGCTGACCGAGGCATGACTTACCAGCAAATCAACGATATGGCCTCACAGGTGCCGGTGGGCTGCGAGGGTTTGAGCATCATTCCGTTTGGCAACGGAGCAGAGAGGATGCTTGAAAATCGTGAAATAGGTTGTTCCATTGGAGGCCTTGACTTTAACCATCACGGCAAGGCTCACCTAATGAGAGCCGCACAGGAGGGCATTGTGTTCTCGTTTAAGTATGGAATTGAAATCATGCAGCAAATGGGAATGAACGTGAGCCGTATTCGTGCAGGGCATACCAATATGTTTCTTAGCCCATTATTCCGCTCTACACTTGCCACTATAACAAATGCTCCAATTGAACTATATGACACCGACGGATCGGTGGGAGCAGCACGTGGAGCCGGAATAGGCGCTGGAATATACCATTCGGCCGAAGAAGCTTTTTCAACGCTAAACAGAATTGCCGTGGTTGAGCCCGACGTAAAACATCAACAACAGTGTGTAGAAGCCTACGAACTGTGGAAAAAACGTCTGGTCTTACTTTTGTCAAATAATAATTAATTGATAAATAATAAATATGTAAATGATTATGGAAACAAAAAGAGAATTCTTTCCCGGAATTGGAAAAATCAAGTTTGAAGGCCTTGAGAGCCGTAACCCGCTTGCTTATCGCTACTATGATGCAGAAAAAGTGGTGATGGGCAAAAAAATGAAAGACTGGTTCAAATTTGCCATGGCTTGGTGGCACACACTGTGTGCTCAAGGAACCGATCAGTTTGGAGGTGATACAAAATTGTTCCCTTGGAACGCATCGACCGACAGAATGCAAGCTGCCCGCGACCGAGTGGATGCCGGCTTTGAATTTATGACAAAAATGGGCATCGAGTATTTCTGCTTCCACGATGTTGACTTAGTGTCTGAAGCTGATACTATCGAAGAGTATGAGGCAAACCTGAAGAGCATAGTGGCATATGTCAAGGAAAAACAAGCAGAGACAGGCATCAAGAATCTGTGGGGAACAGCCAACGTATTCGGCCATAAGCGTTATATGAACGGAGCAGCTACCAATCCTGACTTCGATGTCGTTGCCCGCGCAATCGTTCAAATCAAGAATGCCATCGACGCGACAATTGAGCTTGGCGGCACAAGCTATGTGTTCTGGGGTGGTCGTGAAGGCTATATGAGCGTACTCAATACCGACCAAAAGCGTGAAAAGGAACACTTGGCACGCATGCTTATCATGGCTCGCGATTATGGTCGTGCAAAAGGCTTCAAGGGTACTTTCCTCATCGAGCCAAAGCCAATGGAGCCCACAAAGCACCAGTATGACGTTGATACCGAGACTGTAATCGGCTTCCTCAAGGCTCACAATCTGGACAAGGATTTCAAGGTGAATGTTGAGGTGAATCATGCCACACTGGCTGGCCACACCTTTGTTCACGAGCTTGCAGTGGCCGTTGATAACGGCATGCTTGGCTCGATAGACGCAAACCGCGGAGACCACCAAAACGGCTGGGACACCGATCAGTTTCCAATCAATCACCGCGAATTGACCATGGCAATGCTCCAGATTATCCGTAACGGAGGATTTGTAGATGGCGGAACCAATTTTGACGCCAAGGTGCGCCGTAACTCCACCGATCTGGAAGACATCTTCATTGCCCACATCGCAGCAATGGACGTAATGGCTCACGCTCTGGAAAGCGCAGCAGCAGTCATCGAGCAGTCGCCCTATTGTGAGATGTTCAAGAATCGCTACGCTTCGTTCGACAGCGGCATGGGCAAGGAATTTGAGGAAGGTCATCTTACCCTTGAGCAGGCTTATGAATACGGCAAGGCTGTAGGTGAGCCCAAGCAAACGAGCGGCAAGCAAGAGTTGTATGAGGCAATATTAAATATGTATTGATAAATTCACTGTCACATGAATAATCCAGAACAAGGCAGCAAAGCCTATTTGTTTTCTATCGTGCTCATAGCGGTGCTTGGAGGTTTGCTGTTTGGTTATGACACCGCAGTCATCTCAGGAGCCGAGAAAGGTCTTCAAGCGTTCTTTATTGGAGCCAACGACTTCCAATATACCGATATTTCACATGGCTTCACATCGGCAAGTGCGCTGATTGGCTGCATTATTGGCAGCGCCCTGTCGGGTTTTTTTGCTTCACGACTAGGCCGTAAACGCTCGTTGATTTTTGCCGGTATATTATTTTTCTTGTCAGCCTTAGGTTCTTTCTATCCTGAGTTCCTGCTTTATGAGTATGGCAAGCCCACTCGCGCCCTGTTAGCCGCATTCAATATCTACCGCATTATAGGAGGAATGGGCGTAGGTCTGGCCTCGGCAATCTGTCCAATGTATATTGCCGAAGTGGCACCGAGCAATATGCGCGGCACGCTGGTGTCGTGGAACCAGTTTGCCATCATCTTCGGCCAGTTGGTGGTGTACTTCGTAAATTTCATGATTCTTGGTGAGCACACCAACCCAGTGATTGAACGAATTGCCAGTGGAATTTACAGTGTTGGCGTCGAAAGTGACCCGTGGACCATCACCACTGGCTGGCGGTATATGTTTGTCAGCGAAGCCGTTCCAGCAGCATTGTTCATGATACTGGTGTGCTTTGTGCCAGAGTCACCCCGTTATCTGGTGATGTCAGGTCGCGACGAAAAAGCTCTGCATGTGCTAAGCCGCATCAACGGAATGGAACGTGCCCGCGAGATTCTAAAAGAAATCAAGAACACCGTCAAACAACGCACCGAGCGTCTGTTTACCTATGGCGTGCTAGTCATTTTCATAGGTATCATGCTCAGTGTGTTCCAGCAAATTGTCGGTATTAATGCAGTGCTCTACTTCGCCCCTCGCATCTTTGACTCCATAAATATGGGTGACCCGATGATGCAGACGGTCATTATGGGTGTCGTAAACATCCTGTACACTCTTGTCGCTATTTTCACCGTCGAGCGTTGGGGCCGCAAGCGACTTCTCATCAGTGGTTCTCTGGGTATGGCATTGGGAGCCTTCGGCGTAGCGCTGTTCAACCTGATTGACGGTCTGCCGCCCATTATCGCAGTAATAAGCATCATGGCCTACAGCGCCTCGTTCATGTTCTCGTGGGGTCCCATCTGCTGGGTGCTTATCAGTGAGATTTTTCCAAACACTATCCGTGGTGCCGCTATGGCGATTGCCGTGGCGTTCCAGTGGATCTTTAACTTCATTGTGTCGTCATCGTTCCTGCCCATGTACAACATGAGTGCTGGCGACATGGGCGAGAAATTTGGCCACATGTTCGTCTATGCGCTGTATGGTGTCATGTGTGTGATAGCAGCCATCTTTGTGTGGCGCATGGTGCCCGAGACCAAAGGCAAGACGCTTGAAGATATGAATAAGTTGTGGCGTAAAGATTCACATCAAGAGACTAAAGAATGAAACACACGTTAATAATAATTGTGGCTCTTGCGTCATTGTGCTTCAACTCAATGGCGCAAGACCGCTACATCAACATTAATTCCGACAATGTGTCGCTTATCTATCACGTTGGTGACAACGGACGTCTTTACCAAGCCTACCTAGGACCACGTCTGTCCCACAAAAGTGACTATGCCAACCTGACGGGAGATATAGAGGCATATCTCACTCACGGCATGGAAGACTACTTCGAGCCAGCACTGCATATAGAACACAGCGACGGCAACTCGTCGACCGAACTGAAATATGTGTCACACAGCGTGGCCAGTGCTGCCGACGGAGCAAGCCGCACGACAATTTCCCTTGCCGACGACCAGTACCCTACTACTGTGGAATTGATATTCGATGTCTATGCCCATCAAGACGTGATAGTAGAACACGCGGAAATCACTAATGGCGAGAAACGTCCAGTGAAACTGCACAGTTATGCGTCAAGCCTGTTGAGTATAAACCGTAGCCACTACTTCCTCACTGAGTTCTCCGGCGATTGGGCCAACGAAGTGAATATGAGTGAGAGTGAGCTGAATTTCGGCAAGAAGGTGCTCGACACCAAGCTTGGCAGTCGTGCCAGTATGTTCATGCCATCGTTCTTTCAGCTGTCACTCGATGCTCCAGCTACCGAGACTAGTGGCAACGTGCTTGTGGGCACACTGGCGTGGACAGGTAACTACAGATTCACTTTTGAGATTGATCAGCACCATAGACTGCGCGTGATTTCGGGCATTAATCCCTATTTCTCGACCTATGAGCTGAAGTCTGCCGAAAAGTTTGTCACTCCCGATTTCATTTTTACTTATAGCACCGGCGGCCGCGGCAAAGCCAGCCGGAATCTTCACTCTTGGGCTCGCAATTATCGGCTTAAGAATGGCACCGGCAACCGCATGACACTGCTGAACAACTGGGAAGCCACATATTTTGACTTCAATGAGGAGAAGCTTGTTGGCCTTATGGACGATGCTGTGCGATTGGGTGTGGACATGTTCTTGCTCGATGACGGATGGTTTGGCAACAAGTATCCTCGCAGTAGTGACCACCAGGGGTTGGGCGACTGGCAGGAAACTGAGTCAAAGTTGCCGCATAAAGTGGGCTACCTGTGTGAACAAGCTGCCAAGAAGGGCATTAAATTTGGAATCTGGATTGAGCCTGAGATGGTCAATCCCAAGAGCGAACTTTATGAGAGACATAAAGACTGGGTCATTCATCTGCCCAATCGCAAGGTGTATTACTTCCGCAATCAGATGGTGCTTGACCTGAGTAATCCAGCCGTACAAGACCACGTATTCGGAGTGGTAGACCGCCTGATGACAGCCTATCCCCAGATTGCCTTCTTCAAGTGGGATTGCAATAGTCCCATCACCAACATCTTCTCGCCTTATCTCAAGGACAAGCAGACGCATTTGTATGTGGACTACGTGCGTGGGCTATACAAAGTTCTGGAACGTATCCGTGCAAAATACCCTGACCTGCCTATGATGTTGTGCTCGGGTGGGGGAGGACGTATTGACTACGAAGCTCTTAAGTATTTTACAGAGTTTTGGCCCAGCGACAATACCGACCCTGTGGAACGCCTCTATATCCAGTATGGCTTTTCTAGTGTCTATCCCGCCAAGGCGCAATGTGCCCACGTCACAACATGGAACAAAAACGCCAGTATCAAGTTTCGTGTCGACGTAGCAAGTATGGGAAAATTAGGATTTGACATCAAGTGCAGCGACCTGAAAGAAGACGAAATCAAGTTCTGCCGTGAAGCTATAGGCAATTATAATCGCTTGAAACCTGTGATACTCGACGGTGACATGTATCGCCTGGTGTCGCCCTACGAGGGTAATCATGCCTCAACCATGATGGTTGACGATGCAAAGGACCATGCCGTGCTTTTTGCTTTTGACATCAATCCACGTTACAGTGAACACCTGCTACCCGTGAAGCTGCAAGGCTTGGATCCCAACCGCAACTATCGTATCACCGAAATCAATCGTATGGGAGATTGGCCACTAGGGTGTGACGGTAAGACTTACAGTGGCGAATTCCTCATGACTGTTGGTCTGCACTTGTTTAGTACCAGCCGTCTCAAGAGCCATGTTTTGGAACTGACAGTTCAATAAACAGTAGTTTAGTTCATATAGAGTTGGGGCATTATGGAATTCCATAATGCCCCTTTTAAATCTATATGCAAGAATTGACTTATAAGGTAATGCGAAATGTACGACTGTTTTTATTATTAGATACTATTGCAAAATAGATGCCGTGAGGCAACGAGGTGGCTATGAAGCCGCTTCCGCTAATGCTGGAGTGCAATAGTTGAGTGCCTTTCACATCATAGACAGTAATCATCTGTGTGCCTTCGACAGTGTAGGATATATGCCCGTTAATTGCGGTGACCTCTACGGTTTCTTTTTTTTTAATCGAGCTTAACCCCGTATTCTTAGTCGAAACTCTACCTGTTGCAAAGCCGCTTGCCTGCTTGCCGTTGTCAATAGCTTGAATACCCCACAAGTAGTAATCTTCAGGATTGCTGAGTTTCATCTTGTATTGTGTCCCAACTATAGCTCCTGCAAGTTCATCTACGCGCAATCTACCTGTAGTGCGATCGGCGGGAATTGTCATGAATACTGGCGATTTTTCCTCGGCCTGCACCCAGATATTGTAGTGCAGTGCCTCGGCAGGTGTAACATCGTCGGTCGAGCGATTCCAAGTGAAAATGAGTTCCTTAGTCGAAGCATTATACTCTGCTTTGATTCCCTGTGGCACTGTTGGAGCAGCATTTGGCGCGATGCCTTCTTTTACCGACTCGTTGTGATATAGTAACGCTGCGCATCCCTTGCTGCACACATTGCTCTGTGCCCATCCCATGCTCCATGCGTCAAGATAGCCATCACTGTCGTAGTCCACTAAGTGATTGTTGCCGTGACTGACGCGGGCGAACGCCCACAGCTTTCCAAATGGATCATTGTAATATGGACCGAATTCAGTAAAGGCAAAGTCGCCACGGTTCAGATATAACCATGTAGTGATTTCATGCTCCTGGCCATGACCACCAATGAATATATCGACAAGGCCATCGTGATTGACGTCGGCAACTGCCGGAGTAGCACCATCCACTCCTTCGAAGCCACAATAAGAGTCGCTCAACATGGCAAAGTTGCGATTTCCGCAGTTGCGATAGATGAACACCGACTTGTCGTTTCCACCTTTATTGCCTGAAAATCCAGTTACAAGAATGTCGGTTAGACCATCTCCATCGAAGTCTGCTGGCACTGTGCATGAATCATAAGAGCCTTGCAAGCCTTTAACAGTTAGTGAGAATGTGCCGTCACCATTATTCCAGTAAACGTACATTGCTCCACGATTTGCTTCGTAGCCCGATGCAACGATGTCGAGCAAGCCGTCACTGTCCATGTCGGCAAAGTTGACCGATCCGCGTGCCAACTCGGCAAAAGGAAGTGTACCATCAAGTGGAGTTGTTTGTTCGATGAATCGCTGGCCCCGATCATTGCGATAAAGTTTCACCATTCGTCGGTCGGTAGCGAGTAGTCCTTCGGAATTGAGATATGCTTCACGGCCACAAACAATGATATCGATCCATCCGTCACGGTCATAATCACCTACGCTCACCCAGTGACGGCCTCGGCCTCCATCGGTATCATTGTAAATCTCTCCGATACCCATTGCTCCATCAATGTTGACATCTTCAAACTGCATGTTACCCAGGTTATGGTACAGATGAGCTACTACGTCTTGCGGGCTGCTGAGTGTTTTTTTGCTCAAGCCAGGAACAAAGAGGTCGAGTTGACCGTCATTGTCATAATCTAACCAAACAGGGCAAGCGTAGTAGGTTACCGCAAAAGGGCTCATCTCGCGACGAAAGGTATTGTCGTCGGTCAATCTATAGAGCAAAGATGCTATGCTTGACTGATGATCGTTGAATCCCGAATAAACAAGCTCCCACTTGTTATCGCCATCGGCATCACCCCATGCCACATTGCTGCGGTCGGAAGTGTGAATGAACTGGCCAGGATTCAGGGCATTCTGTCGTGGTTCATCAGGTACTGGTTTAGCCACTCTTTCAAACTGAGGTTCTATAACAGTGCCAGGCTCTTCGCTTGAAGCATATGGAGCATCATTACTCTCAGTGAAGTCTTCAATGTAATCGAAATCTTCCTCGGTGAATACAGTGAGACCAACGTCCATAACTTGCCCACCAGAACCTTGCTTACCTGCCAAGGCAATCAAGTTCCATTCGCCTGGTCGTAATGTGGCCCTAGCCTCAGCGCTGATGTCCAGTGGAACGTAACTATTGGTCCAACCCGATTCTGTGGCTGCCCACACGCCATTTATATAGATTTCCACATCGTCGTCATGGAAAACCATGAAGCGTAGTTTGGCTATATTTTCAGGAGAGATGTCGCCCAATTTAAACCAACGACGCATGTGGATTTGGTTAGTGTTCCAATCAGTGCCCACAATGCTATTCCAGTTGCTGCCGAGATTACGTGCAAACGCAGCTTGTCCTTGGCTCCACGAACTGTCGTCGAAATTCTTGTCGCTCCAGTGGCGTGGCACATCAGGCGTAGTGATATATCGCCATATGTAGTGATGTGTCAGAGCCGTGGAAAGAATTGGTTTTAGAATAGTAGTGCTATTTGGTAGATCGATACACTCTTGAATTTTACTGCGGATAGCAGTGTATGGCTCATAGGGTTTAAGTATGCGGCGGTCGTAGGTATAGAAACCATTTTTCTCAATTTCCACATCACTCAACTGTGTGTAAACTGCAGCGTTGAGTCCCACAGGATAAAGATCTTTGATTTTGTCACATAAGCCATTGAAATAGGTTGTAAAGTCGGTTGCCGATTCCACCACAATGTACTGGAAATCGCCACCAGGCCAGATGTGCCCTGGTACTTTAAGGGTAATTCCTCCATATTCGCCACACACAGCAGCGCGGTTGGCATTTTGAGGACAACTTGGATTGGGATAACTATGAGTGTCAATAATGTTTCCCACTTCGCTGTCAGTCCATCCACTGGCACAGCAAATCAGAGAAGCTTTTCCATAGCGTGCTGGTGTCAGTGAGTTTACCTTGCCATCCACGTGACGGGTCATGCGGTCGGTGTCGAATTGTCCCCAACCTTCGTTGAAGACCACCCAGTGTACGACACTTGGGAAGTTCTTGACGGCAGGAATAATATGATCGACTTCCTGCTCAAAGTTGGCCTTGGCGAATTCTTCGCTACCTTGAGGCAGATTAGGACTGGGTAAATCTTGCCACACCAGCAGACCTAACTTATCGCACCAGTAGTACCAGCGTGCTGGCTCAATCTTGATGTGCTTGCGCACCATGTTGAAGCCAAGATCCTTCATTGCCTTGACATCAAACCACAATGCTTCGTCACTTGCTGGCATATAGAGACCATCGGGCCACCATCCCTGATCCAGTGGACCCATCTGGAAAATTTGCTCATTATTTAGATAAATGCGAGGAATCTTGTTGATATCTTGCTTTACTTCAATCTTACGCATACCACAATAACTCTTCACTTCATCTTTCAGGGAGCCATTATGTAGTACCTTTAATTTTACATCGTAGAGGTATGGGTCATTGGGCGACCATGTGTGTACATCGCCATTAAACGTAAGACGAAAAACAGTTCCATTAGTACCGTTACCCGAAGCCACGATATTGCCCTCGGTGTCGGTTACTTCGGCTTCGAGTATCACTCCGTCTGCAACATTTGTTGTAGCCTTTAGGCTCAGCCACTTGCGGTCGAGGCATGGCTCGATTTCTAAATGCTGAACATATACATCGGGAACCGATTCAATCCATACCGTCTGCCAAATGCCACTCACTGCTGTGTACCAACAAATGGATGGATTTTTAGACTGTTTGCCCGTTGGCTGTCCTTGTGCACCGGTGTTATCGTAAATGTAAACCGCCACTTCTTGATTGCCTGTCGCATTCAGAGCATTTGTAATATCAAAATAGAATGGATCGTAGCCGCCAGTGTGCCTTCCCACCAGATTGCCGTTGACATACACGACAGTTTCCCAATCGACAGCGCCAAAATGCAGCAGGACATTCTTGCCCGTCATTGAGGCTGGCAAGTTGAATGTGCGGCGATACCAATATATCTGTTCGTCGCTTTTTTCCATTACCCCCGACAGGGCTGACTCAATGGGGAACGGCACAAGTATCTTTTTGTCGTAGGAGAATGAACTTGAATAGACTTCATCTTTCACGCCTTTACGCAAGTCCCACACTCCATTCAGGTTCATCCAAGAGTCACGCACCATCTGTGGACGTGGATACTCAGGCAAAACATTGTTAGGATCAAGTGATTCGCTCCAAGGCGTCATCATAGGGCCTTCTTTCATCTGCCAGTCATCTGCCGAAGCATTTAGGGCAATCACAATTCCAATAATGCAAAATAATAATTTCTTCATATCTAATAGTTTTTAAAATAATTATCACCAGAATATTATTTAATCAAAACCTTGTAGGTGTGGCGTGCACTGCCATTCATTACTTCAATTAAATAGAAACCTTGACTCAATTCTATTTGACTAGTACCTTTAATCTGTAATGCTGTGGAAATCAACCGTCCGTCGGTAGTGTAAGCTCTCACATTCACTGGTTGCAACAGAGAAACTATCTCGACTGCGCCATTCAAAGGTCTAACACTCACCCCATCCATTTCAATATTCTTCATCTCAGTAATCACGTCATAACCACCCACTTGAACCATTTGTTGCAAGCGAATGTCGGCCGATGATGCACCCACCATCACAGTATAAAGTCCTTCGGGGGTGTAAAACTCCTTATTGTCATCGTCCCAAAGACGCAATTCATTGAGAGGTATTTGAAACTCAAAATTTTGAGTCGTAGCTTGTGGTATAGTTACTCGATCAAAGCCATGCAGTTGTTTGATGGGCAAGGTACGAGACTGCGCTGGGAAACGTAAGTAAACCTGTGGAACTTCGTCTCCATCAGTGTGTCCGACGTTGCGAACATCAAATGATACATTCAAGACTTCATCTTCAAGATTTACACGAAGTCCTGAATATCGGAACGACGTGTAACTCAATCCATGCCCGAACACATACAGCGGATTACCTTGATAATACATATAGGTGCGATTGTTGGTAATGTTATAGTCATCAAAGGCGGGCAATTCATTTGTTGATCTGTAGAAAGTGAAGGGTAGTCGTCCGGCGGGATTGTAGTTGCCAAACAGCACGTCAGCCACTGCTGTGCCACCTTGCTCGCCTGGATACCACGCATAGATTACTCCCGGCACGGTTTCTTTAACCCATTCACTGGCAAGAGGACTGCCTGACACAAACACCACCACTAGGTTGGGGTTTGCCTGGTAGGCTAATTGGAGGAAGTTGAGTTGCTCTGCCGGCAGTTCAATTGCATTACGGTCGAGTGCTTCACGTTCGATGTCCTTGTTAAGGCCCATTACGGCAATCGTCAGGTCGCTACTCCTGATTATCTGTCCTGCTTTGCCATAGGCATCCAGGGGATCGGCACCTTCGATTGCGGGAGTTTTCCACATGAAAGTTGCTACTGCATCGCCACCATTGTCGAAATACTCAACCTCTATGTGATATGTTTGTCCTTCATGCAATCCTATACTTGAATATGTGGTAGTGGCTGCATGCACGTTCCAGTCATTGATGATAGTTCTTCCGTCAACTTTTAATCGGCAGCCATCATCACTGGTGAAAGCAAAGAGATATCTTCCTGTTACCGGTGCCACTAAGTCGCCGCTCCATCGAATCGACATAGGTGCACTTGGAACCATGGGATTGGGAGGTTGGTTGCTGGGATCGAAATAGAAGAAATCGGTCTGGGTTGTTGCTACAGGTGTTCCGCTTAGGTCGGCGTTGTCAAAGTATTCCATCGTGACACCATCTGGGAAAAAAGTGTCATTCATAAGTGCGTATGATGAATTGCTTTTTACCCATGGAGCATATGACACTACCACATCGTCGCCACACTCATTCATGATGCCCTCCAGAACAGAGACAGGTTGGTTGATGGGTGTGCCGCTATAGTCGCCATACACATATTTTGCAGCATTAATGCCCACCACCGCTATCGAGTCTATCTGACTTTTGTCGATGGGCAGAATTCCGTTGTTCTGCATCAATACGATACTTTGGCGTGCCGCTTCGGCAGCCAGTTCCTGATGCTCGGCACATCCCACTACTGATGGCTGGATGGTGTTATATGGACTGCCGTTCACACGGTCAAGCAGTCCCAGTCGCAGTCGCAGTCGCATCACGCGATACACCGCTGAGTCGATATCCGCACTTGTCACCAAACCGGAATTATAGGCATTACGCAGCGGTGAGCCATATACGTAGTCTCCACATTCCAGATCCAAACCAGCTTTTATGCTGACTCTGGCTGACTCTTCGTAACTCGACACGAAGTGATGATTGCTCACATCCTCACTCAATGCGCCGCAGTCGCTTACCACGTATCCGTTAAAGCCCCAGTCGTCACGCAGCACATCGGTAAGGAGCCACTTGTTAGCTGAGCACGGCACTCCGTTAAGTGCGTTGTAGGCACTCATGACGCTCTGAACATTAGCTTTCTTAATTGCCATTTCATAGGGCACAAAGTAATACTCCCGCAGGTCTTGCTCACTCACTTGTGAACTGATGCCTGACCGGTTCTCCTCGATGTTGTTAGCAACAAAGTGCTTCACCGTTGCGCCCACTTTCAAGTAGTGCTCATCGTCGCCTTGCAGGCCACGCACAAAGGCAATTGCGTTCTCCGAAGTCAGATAAGGGTCTTCACCGTAAGTTTCCGGTGTGCGTCCCCATCTTGGGTCGCGTGCCATATTCACAGTAGGGGAGAAGAAGGAAAGCAAGTCACTTGCACTGTCGTGCTGATATTGACCCCAACCGAGTTCTGTCCAGCGGCCTCTAGCTTCATCGCTTATAGCAATAGCCACTTGATGCATCAAGTCAGTATTCCACATGCTCGCCAGTCCTGAAGACTGTGGAAACACGGTGAACCGTCCTGGGCGTACCACCCCATGCAGCGCTTCGTTGCCGAAGTAATACTTTGGCAACCCCAATCTAGGAATGGCTGGCTGATTATGCCGTAAGAGTGAAATCTTTTCGTCTAGAGTGAGTCGGTTGAGCAGGTCGTTAAGGCGTTGCTGTTCACTTAGGTTTGGATTATTGAACGGATAGTATTGTGCGAATGAAATATTTGTCGCAAGACAACATACTAATAATCCGACTAAGCGTAGTAATTTCATTGTTTGTTTCCTTTTTTATTTTACAATTGCAAAATTACTTCATCAGCACAAGAATAAATAACAATCTCGTATCAAAAGATAAAAAAAAGAGCTTGCCCCAAATGGAGCAAGCCCTCACTCTAACTGAATATATTGTTGCGTATGTTATGATTACTTCACAATCTTAGTTACCTTGTTGCCTTCGATCACGATGTTAATGCCCTCGAATGGACGATCGCTCACCTGGCCCATGGTATTGACATACTTCACTGGAACGTTGCCAGCTACGTTGATGTCGGTTACTGCAGTAGATAATTCAGCCTCAATAGTAACATTTACTGTTACAGCTTCAGCTGGCATCTCAAATGTATAAGTGTCGTCACCGTTGTCAACTACATCTACCGAAGCACGACCTCCTTCAGCAGTAGTCACAGTAACTTCAGCCACCTTGAAACCATCGGCGGGAGTAACAACCACGGTTACTTCAGTGCCTTCGGCAACTTCGTCACCGCTTTCGATGGGCTCGTTGTCAACCAGCACCTCAACAGTAGCATTCTCCAACTCAGCCTCGAAGTTGATTGCGCTCTTCACAGTGGGAGCGGGGCCATCTAGATAGATATCCTTAACATTGGCACCATCTGATGCAGTATATATAATGTATAGGTTGTGAACGCCAGTCACCTCGCTCAGGTCGCCCTTAGTGGTATATTCGTTGCCCCAGCCTCCTGTAGCTTGCATCCATACTGTAGCGATGGGTTCTACATCGGCAAATGCAGCCTGGGCTTCACCCCAGTTTACGCCTTCTTCGTTAAGATCGATATAGAACTTGAAGTTTGCATCATTTATATATCCTAACCAGCTGCTGCCGGTAGCGTGATTTACGAGAATTTCGTTGAATCGGCCGTCTTCGAAGTCAACATCGGTAATCTTGAGAACTGTGTGACCACCGGTCCAACCAACGTTATTATCTTCCCATTGGCCTTGATTCAAAATAGTGGTACGACCGCTATCGCGACCTATGTAAACCACATTGTCTGCTTGGGTCCCATTAAATTCATTACGGAATGAGTAGCGCACAGCGTTCTCGCTTGGCTGTTCGTTTATTTTATTCAATATCACGGGGTCAACAATATTACCTAAAGAGTAGAGATAATCTTTCACAAAATGAACGTTGGCGATGTTGCAGCTGCCACCATGCCACTTCAGATAAATGGTGTGTGTGCCACTAATTGCCTCAATATTGCGGGCAAGATAAAGTTTATCTTTAACGTCGATACCACACCATACGTTGGCAATCTTGTTTGCATCGCTATTATAGTCATCGATGTAGACATCTACACTGTGGTTGGTCTGGTCACCTTGCCAGTGCGAAGCCAGCTCGAGTACAACCTGTTTGTAGTCACCATTACCGAAGTCCAGAGTACCATAAGTTACGATGACGCCTTCTCCGGTCCAGCCCCAAGAACCATTATCAATGCGAGTTTCAGGATTAGAGGAATAAACCAGCGTAGAATTATTGATGTCGAGCACAGTAGCCATGTCGGCATATCCATCCCAGTTGCACGGCTCCTTGAGCATCGAGCCGTCCTGGAACTGTTCAGCTGTGAACTCTTCGGTGTAGAAACGCACATCCTGAATATTACCTGCGCGGCCTTCAAAGCTCAAGAATACTTTATGAATACCTTCAGGAAGTACCTCACCGAAATTGGCAGCTATCGAACGGAAGTTGGTATAACTGTCATGAAAATTAATGAGATCAATGCGACACAGTTCTTCAGCGGTTTCCAAATCATCGCCAACTGAGAGAATAGCCTGGCCGCCTCCGCCCCATCCATTGGCGAAACGAATGCTTGCAGCCTTGTAAACATCTCCTTGTCCGAAATCAACTTCACCTACTTGGATTTTAGTGTTTTCATTGGTGTTGCCAATAAAACAACCAAGTGGATTGAACTTACCATTTTCAAGTATGACGGCACCATCATTAGCTCCCATTTGGAAGGTCAGTGTCTCGGCTTGTGCGGTGAGCGTCATAGCTGCCGCAACTGCCAAAAAAGTAAAAATCTTTTTCATGTTCTGAATTTTTTAAGTTAACAAAAAACAATAAAATCATCTGTGGCAAAGTTACTTGTGATAATTGTAAACAAATAAAACTCTCGTTTCAAAAAATAGAAAAATCATTTCCATTTATTGTATTCTGAGTATAATATTTATAATGGCGTTTACATCATCCACATCCACAATGCCGTCACCAGTCAAGTCGTAGTCCGAATGCCATTCGGTTATGCCTAAGATGGCATTGATAATTGCATTGACATCGTCAATATCTACAAGCCCGTCGCCATTAACATCGCCTTGCAAATGCTGCTGATCTTTTGTGAGCCCTAATAGTAGTGTCACTACCGATCGTGCGGGTATCTCAACTTCTTGCCCCGACACATAGGTCTCTGGCAAATTGCGATCAAAATGTAAAGCCAAACTTTCACTTGTGGTATATTTCTTTATAGTTGATATAACGCGACCATCATCGGCTTCGGCCGTCAGCGTCACTGTGCTTGGAGAATTAGCCATGTTAACATATACCACTACTACTTCATTGCCATCGGGTGAAACATAAGCTGATCCCATAAGTGCGTTAAGGTTGTCGGCTCCACTTAGTTCCACCCGTGTGTAACCTGGACGGATGAAACGAGAGTAATTGCCTAGTACCCAAAGATTGCGGTTGTCCAAAATAGTGCCGCCGTTTGTCAAATCGCCGTAACTCTCTGGGCCGGAATCACCATTAGCTAATACACGCAACAGATAGAAACGGTTTTTCTGCCCCCACTGTTCTTGTGCAAATGCTGTCCAATAGCTCCACGACGATGCGTTGGCATAAACCATATCACAATAGATCACTTTGCCCATATATAGCGCAATATCCATATAGGTAGCTTCTTCGTAACCTCCTGAGGGGAAGCCAGCGCTGGCAGTGGGTGGCTCGTCAAGCATACTCCATTCAGTTTGGTAGACTTGTACGCCCATCTGGGCGGCAGCTGTAGCTACGGCAGTACGACGATTGACAAGTTCTGTGTTAGTGCGAAAAGTCCAGTAACTATGCCCTGCCACTGCATTAGCCACATGAGCCAGATTGCCTACATAAGTTGAAGTTTGCGATGGGTTGAAAAACTGGTTTATCTGATCGTAGCCATAGTTGTTGATAATAGCATTTGACTCAGTCAGATAGTTCCATTTCCCTGCTTCGGGAATAAGTATTTTTGTTGATAAACCATGGCGTGTGAGTGCTTCATCAAGTTCCTTAACGAGCTGTGTGACTTCGGTGTTATACCACGGAGAGCCCTCTTGCCCACTTGTCCACTCATATTGCGGCTCATTGACAGGTGATATATATGAAATGGGATATCCCAAGTCAACGAAATGCTTAGTCACAGTGGCCATATACTCGGCAAAATCATCGTAGGCATCATCGCGCAGGTTGGCACCCCAAGGAAGCATATTAACTTTATTGGCCTTGCCATTGGCTGTATAATAAATAGGTGCCGAATTTGAGAAAAACAGGATGTTCTCTACTCCATAATCCAAGGCTTTCTGCATGAAATACTGCTGGCCTGCAGAGTGTGACCAGTTATATGTAACGCCATCATCATTAAGATAGCACTCAGTGCGGCGAGTGGGATCATCGATATTGCTATCACTGCCCTGTGTTGCACTGCCTGCTCCCAGATTAACACGCCAGTTGCTAAGGCCGATGCCTTCGGGATTCCCTCCACGGTCAAACGAACGCGCGAAGAGCATTTTAGCTGCACGTTCTTTCATGGTTGATGAGAAATAGCGTCCCACATAATCTCCCAACCAGCAGTCTGACGCACCAAAATCGACTATTACCTGATGTGTTCTATCGAGCCGTACAACCGTAGCTGACGGATCAGCTAACAGTGTTGTAGCCACCACTACCAAGATGCAACATAGAAGCAAGTATCGTTTCATTGTTTTTTTTCAAAATGAATTACGCAAGCTCCATTACAGATGCTTGCGTAATTCCTAATTATAATTTGAAATGAATTAATTGACTTTTTTCAAAATTATATTGATTACAGCGTTCACGTCTTCAACGTCAATAATGCCGTCACCAGTTATGTCGGAATTGCCAGGATATTCGTCGGCAGTCTTGACTTTAAGGATGATATTGATTACGGCGTTCACATCTTCAACGTCAACGATATTATCGCCTGTAACATCTCCAGTTGTGAGTTGAGGGGCTCCACTGTTGGGATCCAGCCAGATGTCGAACACGTTTGCGCCAGTGCTCGAACTTGGAGTGTTGTAAACCATGAACAAGTCGTGTTTGCCAGTAACATTCACAAGGAACTCACCTGCAGTGCGTTTGCGTACGCTCCATGCTCCTGTTCCTTGGAGACGCACCACAGCGATTGGCTCATGTCCTTCAAGAATAGCGGGCAAGTTCTGTTCCCAGTCTTCTGGTGTGTATGTGAAATCTGGATCAAGGTCAAGATAGAATGAGAAGTTCGAACGGTCAATGTCGCCAATCCATGATGGCTCACTCGAGTGGTTCACAATAATGCGCTTCCAGCCGCCTTCGCCAAAGTCAACTCCTTCACCGTCACCATAGAAGTCAATCACAGTACCATTTCCAGTGTAGCCGATGTTACCGGCTGCTTCATACTGCCCGTGGCACATCACCTGATATCCCCAAGGATCACCTTGTCCTTCTGGACAATTTAAGAATGTAAAGTGGAAAGCGTCGGGCGATGGCTCAACGTCTTCAAGAACGACACCGCAATCTACGTGCAGAGGCCACAACTCTTGCTCGCAGAACTCAACAGCCTGCAAGTTGGTGCTACCACCAAGCCACTTAACAATTACACGGTGTTGACCAGTTATGTTGGGAAGATTCTTGGCGAAAGGATATGGACCATTATTGCCCAAGTCGAGACCTGACCATACGGTGAGAAATTTGTTGGCTGGAGTAGCGTCGTCAAGGTAGAACTCCAGATAATCGTAGATGTTTGATGCCCAGTGGGTCATGTAGAGGATAATCTGTTTGTACTTACCATTGTCGAAATCGATAGTGCCATAGTCGGCAATGAAACCTTCATGGGTCCATCCCCAGGCATTATGTCCAGCTGCCGATGTGTCGATGCGTGTGTCAGGGAAATCTGTACCCTCACCGATTGGCACCAGTGGTTCAGAGTCGATTGAATAAACCTTGGTCGAAATCAGCTCATAGCCAGGCTTCTCATTTGGATCCAACAGACGGATGCCGCTGTCCCAATCACTCTCGTCGTTCACAAAGTCGGAAGGGAGCAAAGCATTCTCATAGAAATTGATTGCACGGATGTTACCTGCACCGCCCACGAATGTCAGCCAAACTTTCTTCTTGCCAGTTGGCTTGGTGAAAGTAATGCCTTCCATGGCAGGACCACCGCCCGACAACTCACTTGGGTCAACTGCATTATAAGCCATGTTTGCTGCGAACACGCGATAAAATTGGTAACCGCCAGTCTCATTGATACCCATCTGAGTGAATGGTTCAGAAGACTCATAAGTGTCACCTGCATGTAAGATTGCCCATCCGTCGACATACCATCCATTACCTAGAATGATACCAGTTGCTTGGAAGTTGTCACCAGTGGTTCCGAAGTCCACTTCACCGAGATACACGCGAGTGTTCGCACTGGTATTACCAATGTTCTGATTCAGGCGGTCAAACACACCGTCCTGCTCAATTACGACTCCGCTGTTCTCGTTGGTCTGAATAACCAGATTACTTGCCTGTAGCGCCATGGGAGCTATAAACGCTGCAAAGGCTGTCATTAATGTAAAGATTTTTTTCATACCTTTAATTATTTAAAGTTAAACTTGTATTTCGGAATTTTATCATTTGCAAAGTTAAACTTAAGTATATAAACAAAATAAAACAATTGTTTCAAAAAATGGAAATTTTGAACAATATAATGCCAATGATGTAAAACATCAAAGTTCTAAAGACTATATATGACTTAACGATATGAATCGGTGCGGAATGGAGCTACGGGTAAATTGTCAACTCCTTTCAAATTGTTGGGCGGATTATTAGCCCAGGCATAGCGCACAGCAACCGGCATTTTTACCATTGGTGAGAACACTACAAGCTTGTTCCCATTGACCGTGGCTTGAGCCTGATGAAATACCATGTCAGGACCGGCAATGACCAGACCCTCGGCTGATTCACCGGCTATGGTTATGTGCTGATTGAAGGTTAGTATCACACGGTCGCCCTCAACACGATGTCCCACGCATTGTGGAACTTGGTATTTGCCTTTGCCATAAGTGTCGGCAAGAGCGGCGAGTGCCAGACGTCGACCCACTTCCTGTTTGTTCTTTGGGTGGATGTCATAGGCCTCACCTATGTCGATGGCAACGGCCATTCCTGTATGATCGAGAGCCAAAGCATTGGCTTGAGCCTCGCGCAAATGAGCCCAAGCCGAGCCGGGCTGAACCAGTGCGCTTTCTTGCCAGCTGGCAAGCTGTACAAAGTAGAACGGCATCTCATTGTTGTGCCAAGTTTGTCTCCAGTCATGAATCAGTGCTTGGAACAAAGGTGTATAACCTTCCCAACGTGAGGCATTTTCTTCGCCTTGATACCATATTGCTCCTTTCACTTTAAAGTTTCGGAACGGATACACCATGGCATTGTATAGATTGGCAGGATAATTTTGATGGTCGGGATGTATTGCTCTGTAAGGTAATGACTCTTGTGCGACACCTATGTGCCATTTCCATTCTCCAGCAAGAGAAATAATATCATCGCCTATGCCTATTGACATGTCGCTTGCATCACCACAGATACCTCCCAGGCCACTGCCATCTTTCACTTTTACGGTAATAATGGCTTTACCTGCTTTTACCATCGATGCCGGTACTTGATAGTTACGCACAATCCAATAGCCATCGGTGCTGCCCACCTGCTGCCCATTGAACCAAGTTATATCGATGTCATCCACTTTACCCACCTTCAGAGTCAAGTCTTTGCCTGCCCAACATTCAGGCAGGTCAATTGTTTTCTGGAACCATACAATACCATCGAAATTGTCAAGTCCACACCATTCCCATGCATTAGGCAACTGCATTGTTTTCCAGTCATTGCCTGTCTGCTCATCGTTTATCCATATTGGGGTGCTACCAAACATTCCGGCGTCGGCACGGTCGTAGGCTGTCTGCCATTCGATGACGTCTTGCTCATATTTTTTACACAAAGCATCGCGGTCGCCATTGGCTGCCAGCACTGCTTGTGCATTGCGCTGATGTTCTGTGACATGTGTCAGAGTTGAGGCACTGGTCCATGCTTCAGCAGGAGTGCCACCCCAAGAACAGTCGATAACCCCCACTGGCACATGCAGTTGTTCACTGATTTGTCGTGCGAAGAAATATGCCACTGCTGAAAAATTTTCTACCGTTGATGCCGAGCAAACCGCCCAGCCATCACCTGTAACCTGAGGCTCGGCAAGTGGAACAATAGATGTGACGCGTTTTGACTGCAACAAGCGAATGTTGGGGTGTGAGGCATTGGCAAGTTCCTGCTCATAGTCTTTTACTTTCCCCCAACCTTTGATAGGCATTTCCATATTGCTTTGTCCAGAGCAAAACCAAACTTCACCCGAAAGTACGTTATTCAGCACGCGTTCGTCACCATCGTTGATACTGATTTTGAATGGCCCTCCAGCTTTGGGCGTAGGCAAGGTCACCATAAATGCACCATCTGAACCAATGGTCGCACTAAATTTCTGCTTTGTCCATGAGGCAGATACCTGCACTTGGCCACTATGATTGGAGTGCCCGGAAATTTGCAGTGTGGACTGCTGTTGCACAACCATATTGTCGCTCAGATAGGCTGGCAATTTTACCGTGGCACTCAAACTCATAGTTGCAATTAACATAAGTGCTATCGACAACTTACGCATAGATTCAATGTTCATATAACCGTTTTATTTAACTATTTACATTTTATTGATGAAGTACAGACTTTGCCAGAAAACAGTCCTGGCGATGAAACCCGTACACAAATATTTCCTGGGTTGAATGTAGTGCGAACAGCCACACGCATCAAGCCTCCTTCAGCCTGCAACTCATGGTCGCCAGGTGCATGATATGAAAGCGGCTTACCTTCTGTCACATAGAAATTATAAGACCCTTTATACACTCCATCGCCTTCAACTTCGAAGTGTAACAAGTTGTCGGCCAGCGGGCACCAGTGCCCTTGCTCGTCAACAATAGTCGCAGTAACGATAAAGGCATCTGAAGCATTGGCACGTAACTCGAATGCTTCGCCTGTTGTCTTGCTTCCCATAGGTTCAACAGTCACTTCAATGTGGTGGGGCTCTCCAGCAGAATGAATGATTTCTTCACACATAGGCCTGTGATTATAATCTAAGCCTATGGCACGCAATTCGCCCGCTTCCCATGAAATGCCTTTCCACTCACATTCATGTGTGGCAGGATCGGGAGTAACAACGCCTTGTGACACACCATTGAGCAGTAATTCCACTTCGGGACAATTGCTCCAGGCGTTTACATCTTGCACCCCGCTATAGTTCCAATGGCTTTGCAGAGCCACACCTGGACGCTCGTCAAATGGTACCCATAGGGCTTTTTCGTAGATGCGATAGGTGAGTTTCGGGAATCTGTTGCCGTCCATTGCACACGATCCGAGGCTTTTCTGGTTGCGTCGGCCATTCAAATAAATTGTGTATCCTTCGCCATAAGTTTCAGCCAACATCCAATTGATCCATCCAGAAGCTTGATGGCTTAGGTCATCGAGATAATTCTGAACATAGAACCTGGCGAAACGTTTCTCGTTGTCATAATCGTCGCGGGCTATGCACCAACTGGGGTTTCCATTCCAATTAGTACCATAGACCTCTGTATTAATCGACGGATATCCTGCTTGTTTTTCATATCGATTGGTATATCCGATGACAATGTTTTTATCCCGTTCCCAACCTGGTGGAAAACCATCGCGGTTGAGAACGATGCGCGGTGCAATGAAATCTACCTGTTCGGCAATTTGCCGAGTGTAAATAGGCAGGTATTTCTCTCCTTCATAGGCCAGACCGTTATTTGACTCCCATACAATAACAGACGGGCGATTACGGTAGGCATACATAAGGTCACGGTCATATTCCCGTTTATATGTAAGAGCGGGCTCGTTCTTGAGTGCCCATTCATTGTCGCCGCTATTGACGATTAGCATCACGCCCAAGGCATCACAAGCGTTAAAAGCTTCTGGAAATGGTGCCTGATGACCCACTCGCAACACATTAGCTCCGCATTGTGCCATACGACGAATGTCGGCCCATTGCATCCAGTCGGGTACTGCTGCCCCCAGGCCAGGATAGATGTTACGGTTACCAAATCCTCGCAAGATACATTTTTCTCCGTTTACGTAACAGTAGTTTTCGTCCCATTCAACGGTGCGCAACCCCATTGTTTCGGTGTGCACATCTGTGAGGCGGCCGTCGGAATAGACTTTGCGTTCCACACTATATAAATATGGTGTACCTTTCATTCCCACTGGATACCATAGTGTAGGATTGCTTATAGAATCGGTATGATCGAAAACCACTGTTGCACCAGGCCTTGCAACCTGCTGTTGTGCAAATGTAAGTACTTTTTTTCCTCGATGGTCCTTTATAGTGGTTTTCAACTCTATGCGATGTGTTTGTGATGTGCCATTTTCCACCTGGGTAAGCCAGCGTGCTATTGCTTGATGTTCGTCAATACGTACTGTGCCTTGATAGGTGCCCCATTTCTCCATAGGTGAAAAAGCATTGAGAGGAATGTGCACAGGGTCGACAAAGTGCATGAAAACTGATGCAACGATTCCTCCCATAGCTTGCCCAAAACCTTCGTTCTCGGCAAATTGCGGCCAAGTGAAAAATGTGCTACGTGCATTGGACACTTTCACTGCTAGAAGATTGTCGGTGTCCCAATTGAGCCATTCAGTAATATCTACCACAAATGGTAATGAACTTCCCACGTGAGTCACCGGACCTGGTTGAGAGACCCGTGTGTTTCCATTAATGGCATGCCCATTAATAAATACGGTAGCACCAATATTCACGCTTTGAAAAGCGATTAGAACGCGTTTGCCTCGTTCATTGCGTGGCAAGACCAGATGTTTCCGATACCATGCCTCACCACGCCAGCAACGTTCGCCGGTTGTGGCATTGAGATAGGTGTCCTGCTCATTATAACAGTGAGGTATTCCCACCTCATTCCACTGAGAGTCGTCTGTGCTTGCTGAATAGTAATAAGAATCGGGATAAGTAGTACTGCTAGGGTGAATTAAGAGTTCGCTCAAGTATGGTTTCAGCAATCTATGATTAGTGTCTTCAAGCATCACTAGGTGTACGCGCACGTACCGACATGAGTCGTCTATTGTCAGAAGACATGAACTGCTTACCACTACTGCAGCATAGCCCACAGTATTGTTTACTGTGGTAATGTCGTTTTCTTTATTCGGGATACATGCATGTGATTCATTTTCGTTGGTGATAGTGGTCCATGACAGTCGGTCACGACTGAGTTCTACAACTAGACTGGCCATATGGACAGAATCGCCTGAAAATTGTAACTCAACACTGCTGAGATGTTTTACAGAAAGCAAATCAATTTCCAGTGTCTTGTTGGCGTCAACTGTCCAGCGTGTGTCGTTTTTACCATCGTTCACCTCATTGATACGATGGCTCCCACACATTACATCAAGCCCTGTGGCTAGATTAGATTCAGGTTTGACTACTTTAGTAAACCGCCAGGGGGTGTTTCCTAGATTGACAACACTACCGTAAGCCCATAATGAACTTATGGTTATGGCCATATATAGCCAGCGGCATCTCATTTTGCTAAAGCACTACTTTGAAACTTCTACACTCAGTCTTACTTTCGGCTTTTACGATATAGATACCCAATGAATCAATGGGTAGTATGCCCTCGCCCGAAACAATTGCATGGGCTACCACACTTCCCGATGGCTGATATATAGTTAGTTTTGTTTCTCCGTTCAATTTGTAACGTATTCCGCCAACTGCACCTTCCACTTTTACATCATCTTCAGCTACAGCCTCGAGTCCCGATAAATCATTATTAAATTCTGCAATGGCAAAAGTGCTTGCCAGATTCCCGTTGTCAATCGTCTGAACACCCCATTCATATTGCTTGTTTGGAGTCAATTTCATCCGATAAATACAAGTGTTGAGGGTTCCGTTTAATGCGCTCACTTTTAGAAAACCTGTAGTGAGATCGGCGGGGATGACCATGAAAGCATTGGAGGCATCTTTTTCGCGCACAAAGATATTGTAGCGTAAAGCCGAGGTGGGAGTAACTTCGTCGCTGCCTGCTTGCCAGTTGAACTCCACTTCGCCGTCTTTGTTTATGTGTTGTACACTGAGGCCAGTTGGTGGTGTTGGAGCTACATTTGCAGTAGCGCCTTTCTTTTCACTGTCATTGTGCCACAATTGAGTGGCACATCCGTGTGAACACACACCGTTACTCCAACCAGTCATCCAGGCATCGAGGAAACCATCATTATCCACATCTATAAGGTGATGACTTCCGTGGGTTATGCGAGAAAAACTGCCCAATTTGCCAAATGGGTCATCATAGTAGGCTCCCAAGACACTGAAGGTGAAGTCGCCCTGATTGAGATATAGCCAAGTAGTATGCTCATGCGTTTCTCCATGGCCTCCTACAAAAATATCAGCCCAGCCATCATTGTTAACATCGCCAAATGCAATTTGACCTCCGTCGACGCCTTCCAGGTTGTCAATTTCCATTTTGGTAAAAGAACGGTTTCCGTCGTTGCGACACACAAAGAAATGTTTCTTGCCTGTATCGCTATACACACCGGTAAGGACAAGGTCAAGAAGTCCGTCATTATTCAAGTCGACCACACTGCTCGACGCATCGGTGAGCGGACGTGAGGGAATTGAATCGCCTTCGGTGAATGTGCCATGAGTATTATTCCAGTATATGTAAGCCTCAGCATTGCGAGTGCTACCATAGCCAGTAGTGAATAAATCTAGCCATCCATCACCGTCTAAATCACACATAACCATACTGCCATCGGTAAGACCGTGAAATGCGGCATTACCGTTTAACGGATTTTCAACCAGCTCAAAGCGTTGCCCTTCTATATTTTTGTAAAGGCGCACAACTCGCACTGCCTCTTCGGGGTGCTCCGTATTCATTCGACTGATGTCATCAAATCCAGCAATAGCAAGGTCGGCATAACCATCATGGTCAAAATCACCTGTTGATACCCAGTTATGTGCCTTGCCGCCTGTCATTCCGTTAAACAGTGGAGATACACCATGGTCGTTTATTTGCTCAAATGTTCCGTCACCATTGCCAAGATATAGGCACGAGTGGATGGTTGACACATTGGTTTGGGCATCGTTCCAGCCATAACCGCCTTGACCTATACCTGAGACAAACATATCCAAATTCCCATCATTATTCATATCAAACCAAGCAGGACTGGAGAATGACAATGCAGTAAATGGCGAAAAAGCTATACGCGCAAAGGTGCCATTCTGATTGTTATGATAAAGATTACTATAGGTAGTAGTATTATTTATCATTGGATTATTATGACTATAGAACAAATCTAGATATCCATCTCCATCATAATCACCCCAAGCCGAACCTGTATACATTGCATGATAAAATTCACCGGCCGGATTACCACCCTGACTACTCTGATTTGGCACAGGGGCATCTACTTTTGTGAATTTCACATTAGCGGGCGAACCTGGTGTCTGAGCACATATCATAATGCCGCATGCACACATGGCTACTATTGATAATAGGTAATGTTTTTTCATAATGTCGACTATTTATAAATACATTTTTATCAATGATGCAAAATTACTGTTTACTATTTCCACTCTATAACTCAATTGTCGCAATTAATAACAAAATAATCTCCTACATTGTTACAGTGCCCAAGAATCGAGCCATGGGATAGTCATAGTGTCGCCATCAAAATGGATGGGCAACCATACGTAGCGTGATGTTATGAGATCCTTTTTGTTCCAGCGATCAAACATCATGATATATTTGTCGGTACCTTCTATAGGGATTACAAATGTCGATTGGGAATAGAATGTTTTGTCGGCATGGAGCCCCTGGCAAGGATTGCCCATAGTAGTGTAAGGCCCCATTACATTATCCGCTACTGCCCACTCTGCTTCGTTTGGATCCCAACCTGTGCAACCCGACGTGATTATATAGTATTTTCCACCTCGCTTGAATACTGCAGGTGCTTCACGCGACTCACCTATAAACTGACGAGTGTAGTTAGAAGTCACGTGACGATAATCATCACTGAGCATTGCAATGTGGATGGTGGTGTTATTCTCCGAAGAATAGAACAAATAGGCCTTTTGGTCATCGTCTTTAAACAATGTCATATCCCGACTCATCTGCCCATTTGGACGTCCAGACTCAATGAAACGGAATTTGCCGTTAGGCGTATCACAAACTGCTACTCCAGCCACAGCCTTCTCGTAATTGTGATTATCTATGTGCATCCACATTACAAACTGATGTGTGGTGGCATTGTAGATAACTTTTGGCCGCTCAATGACCATGGTGGGATGAATATCCGAAAAAGTGTGTAATGTGTCGGGCTCAAGCACTATACCCTCATATTTCCAGTTGCACAAATCGCGTGATGAGTAACACGCCACTCCACCGGCATCTGTTCGATAGCAATCCCATCCCACGCCTGGCGAGCGGTAAGTATAGTCACCCTTTGCCTCGCCATACCAATAGTAAACACCTTCATGATATAGAACCCCTCCACCATGCGCATTTATGAACATTCCATCATTATCAAGCCATTCGGCTCCGGGGACAATGACGCCAGTGGCTAATGCAGGCAGAACAGATGCCAATGCAAAAAGCCACATCCCCAACTGTTTGATAACACTATACTTCATTGATTTCATTTTTGTCATTCTTTTTTATTTCATCTCGCAACTGTCGTTGCTGTTTTTCGAATTCCTTTGGAGTCATCCCAAATTGTTTTTGGAACAATTTAATAAAATATGAGGGAGAATTGATACCGACCAAGTAACACACTTCACCGACACGATAACTACCTTCACTAATTAGCTCGGATGCTTTCTTGAGTCGAACCATGCGAATAAAATCGGTGGGTGAAGTGTCACTGATAGCTTTAATTTTACGGTGTAGGCTTGAGCGGCTCATGCATACCAGTTCTGATAGCATTTCCACACCGAAATTAGTGTTGTCGATGTTTTCCTCAATAACTTCTACAATACGATCCATCAATTTCTCATCAGCCTTGCTCATACCTATTGTCTGAGTAGGAACGAAAGGCTTACGCATGAACGCATCCATACCACGACGTCGATTCTCAAATATTGAAATAATCTGTGCTAACAGATACTTAAACGCAAATGGTTTTTCTATATATGCATCAGCACCTATCTGTAGACCTGTGACTTTGCTATTAAGGTCATTCTTTGCTGTAAGTAGTATAACAGGTATGTGACTCAATTCGATGTCTTCTTTTATACGTCGGCAAAGTTCTAGTCCATCCATCTCGGGCATCATAATGTCGCTTAATACAAGATCAACATTCTTTTCCATAAGCAACTCCATAGCCTGAACTCCATTTTGTGCAGTTTCTACCGCATAGTTGTTACGCAACTTGTCGGCTATCAGATTAAGCATTTCAACATTGTCTTCGACAAGTAGTATTAGAGCCGATTGTAATGACTCAGGAACAATATCGTCGTCAGCAATAATCATTTCATCGGAGAGGGGAGTCACTTCAATCTTCTTTTCCTCTTTAATCATCTTGAGTAAAAACCTATTGAGACCTTGGTGATCATCATAGGTAAGCGAGCCTCCCATCATCTCGGTGAGCGATCGTGCCAGATAGAGTCCAATGCCTGAACTTGATAGTGCATTCTCATTTTTTTGTAGCTGATAAAATGGAGTGAATATCTTTTCGCGTTCAGTGAGTGGAATTATGGGACCATCATTTTCGAAATGGGCCATCACATAATTGTTTTCAACGCTTAACGAAATCATGAAGTCTTTTTCTGAATACTTAAGAGCATTGGAAAACAGGTTGTTAAGCACTTTTATCAGCGCATTGCGGTCGGCTCTTACATATAGGTCGTCACCATCTGGCAAAGCTAAAGTTACATGGCGTTCTTTTGCCAGAGGCATATCGCTAAACTTTTTCACCCATTCACGCAAAATGCTGGATAAATTCACCGAGACTAAATGCATATCCATCTTGTTGCTGTCCATTTTGCGGAAATCAAGCAACTGATTAATGAGGTTCATTAAGTCGTTGGTATTACGGCTCATCGTATTAAGATTGCGACGTATTTCTGGGTCGGCAATTGACATTTCCTGTAGGTTCTCAAGCGGCCCGTTAATAAGTGTCAGCGGTGTGCGAATTTCGTGAGCAATGCTAGTGAAAAAGTCTATTTTGTTCTGATACAGTTCTTTTTCCTTTTCGGCTTCAAAAAGACGTTGTGCCTCAAAGGTCTTTTGCAAGGTACGCTTTTTATATACGTTAAATACACCATATATTGCAGCTCCCAATAGTGATAAATATGCTAACCAAGCCCAAATGGAATTCCACCATGGCGGCAAAACAACTATTTCGAGCGTAGCTTCTTCTTTGCACCACACCCCATCATTGTTGGAACCCTTGACGTGGAAGACATATTTCCCCGGGGCTAGATTGCCATAGGACACTCGCTGGCTTTTGTCAGCAGCTATCCAGTTATCATCGATACCATCCATTTTGTAATAATATTGGTTGGCATGAGGTAAAACATAACTCAGGGCTGTGAACTCCAGAATTATATTTGACTGGTCATGGCTTAGCTCAATCCGTTTGGTTGATAGCATACTCTCTGTTAACAATGAGTTCTCTTGGTTTGGAAGCACTTCATTGTTGTTAATCCATAATCGTGTTATATAGACTGGAGGAGCATAGGTGTTCTTGTTATTATCATAGGGATTAAACGAGATGAGACCTTCGCTGCTGCCAAAGTAGAAAGTACCATTACGGGTTTTAAGTGCCGATTTATAATTAAACTGATTGCCAGGCAGTCCATTACTTGTGGTATATACTTGGCACTTGCCTGTGGTGGGATTTAGTTTGACCAGACCGTTGTTGGTGCCAAACCACAACATCCCGTTGCGGTCTTCAAGAATTTTGTAACCGGTATCATCGGGCAGCCCTTGCTCAATACTGAATGTTGTGAATGTATTGTTGTTTTTATTGAAACGACATACTCCACCACGATCGGTAGAGAACCAAATCTCGCCCCTGCTTGTTTCAATCACATTGCTCACCGAATTGGAGCTGATTGTGGTGGAATCGCCTTCTTCGTGTATAAAATGTTTGATCTGATGGTTCTCTGGAGTATAGCGATAGACTCCATTACCCATTGTCACTACCCAAATGTTATGCTCGCTGTCTTCCATCAGGTCGTAGATGTAATGAAATCCGAATTCATCCATTCGTTTGAACTCCATGCTGCCTTTTGAGGCAACGTATACGCCCCAGCCATTACCAATCCACACGTTACCCTGCGAATCTTCGCACATGGCGTAAATGCTATATTCGTTTATATGGAGCGTCTCGCCCGTGTAGTGACGTGTTTGATATGTAGTTGGTGAAACAATATCAAGACCATCTTTGAAGAAGCCCACCCACATATGGCTGTCACAAGGCATTATGGCGAGGATTTTTTCGCTATGCAGCGACGAGCCGAAGTCTTTTCCCAGCACTTTAAAAGTGCCAGTGTTTGGGTTGTAAATATTAATGCCTGAATCATCGGTGCCAATCCATACATTACCTTGAGCATCTTCGGCCATTTCACGAATGCGCTTACTCGATATAGTAAATGGCTTAGTGAGCGGAACATATCGCATAAACTCCATGCCTTTCTGAGGCAAATAGTTTACACCACCTAAATTAGTACCTATCCAAATTCCTCCTTCGCGGTCACGGTAGATTCGGCCTATCTGATTGTCAGTTAACGAATAGGCACACATAGCATCATTCTCAATGTGCTGTATTGTTCCTTGATGCTCATTTATCACATAGACTCCTCGTTGCGTACCTACCCATAATTCTTCATTATAGCATTTCACATCACGAATAATGGAATAGTGAACCTCGGGAGCGTTGAAGTCAGAGACTGTGTTACTACGTTTATTTAGCCTACGCAACTTACCTTCATGTATTCCCAGCACCAAATCATCTCCATAATCACACATTGAGTAGATATTTTCTCCTTCAAGTGTGTTGCCGTCTTTATTGCCAAGATACTGTACGAATTTGTCCTGAACTTTATTATATAAAAAAACGCCGCTGCCATTAGTCCCCACCCATAGTCGGCCGCTATTATCTAAGCACATGCATTGAGGATTGCCGAAATCGGGATGGTTCGAACTGCCAAACGAATACATGCGCAACTTTTCGCCATTTTTATAACGGAATAAGCCCTGATTTGGCACTACTATCCAGATTTGACCATCTGAGTCACTCTTTATGTCGGCCACCCAATCCAGCATTTGTGTGCCTTGGGGTGTTTTTTCATCCACAAAACGGAACTGCTCGGTTGTTGAATTATAAATAAACACACCCTTGTCTGTGCCCACCCACAGCTTCTGTTCGCTGTCTTCGAAAATTGAAGAGATATTGTTGTTTTTTTTGCCAGCCTTCGTGTCAACACAATCAAACACCCTTATTGTATGGCCGTCATATCGGTTAAGACGGTTGCGAGTGCCAAACCACATAAAACCTCGACTATCCTGCAGTATGGCTTTTATGTCGGTTTGTGAGAGACCGTCGTTTTTGTTTATGCTCCTGAAATAGTATTTATATGGGTAGTTTTGGGCGTTTGAAATGCCCGTAAATGCCAATATAATCAATAATATAAAGTTTATCCTTTTCATCTAAAAATGACTTAAAATATAACACTTGCAAAATTAATACTTATTGTCAAAATAGATATTTCAAAAAATAGCAATTTGGTAGTAAAAAGTGTCAAGTTTAATGCAAAATAATGTATCGCGCACGATTCTTATATATTAATGGACGAAAATTATTTTTAATCACAATAATTAGAAGTATTTTTGCGCAATAATAAACTAATTATGTATCTCAGGATTTACATCGCATTTTTATCTTTCATTTTAACCGCGGCAGTTGGAGCGGCACGTACAAGTGTTCCTCTGGTCAATGGCTGGTCGTTTGCCAAGGTTGAAGGTGAAAAAACTTATCAGTGGGAAAATGTTGCCATTCCACACACATGGAATGATGCCGACGGAACGACACCTAATTATTACCGTGGCAAGGCTGCGTACCGTTGTCGTTTTGATGCGCCACCTGTACAATTGCACACACAGCGCACTTTTGTGCGATTTGAGGCCGTAAGCCAAGATGCAACGGTGTGGCTAAACGGCAAGAGGCTTGGGAGACATCAAGGCGCTTTCACTGCATTTTGCTATGAGATTACACATGTTTTAAAAGAGAAAAATAACGAACTTGTTGTAAAAGTTACCAATGCTGCTGACAGCCTTGTCATGCCTCTAGAGGGTGACTTCACCATATTTGGTGGCATTTATCGTCCTGTGGCTCTGCTAATCTTGCCAAATGTGTGCTTCACTCCACAAGACTTTGCTTCATGTGGCATATATGTGAGTCAGAGTAAAGTTAACAACGAAATTGCGCATCTCAACATTATAGCCAAAGTAGATGGGGCAAAAGATAGTGACGGCCCTTATGGGCTTCGTACAACCGTTTTTGCTCCCGAAGGTCATATTGTGGTTACTGCGACCAACAGCAATTCAGTCAAAGATGGCTCTTTTCTGACTCTAAATCAATCCGTTGATATTTCAAATCCACAGTTGTGGGGCGGCGTCGGCAATCCTGCAATGCACCGCTTCTTCTTTGAACTTATTCATAACGGGCAAGTAATCGACACCTTGTCACAAAATATAGGTGTAAGATACTTTGAAGTTAATCCACATCAAGGCTTCTTTTTGAACGGAAAGGAATTTCCTCTGAGAGGAGTGAATCGCCATCAAGATCGCGATGGTATGGGGTGGGCGATAACTCATCGTGAGCATTGTCAAGATATGGAACTTATTAAGGAAATCGGAGCCAATTGCATTCGCCTTGCTCACTATCCACATTCCGATGAATTCTACACCTTGTGTGATGAAGCAGGTATGCTAGTGTGGGCAGAGATACCATATATTGGGCATGGTACACGTCATTATGCGTTTGATGCCAACGCACGGCAGCAGCTAACCGAACTCATTCGTCAAAACTATAATCACTGCTCAATATTTTGCTGGAGCTTATTTAACGAATTGGGAGGCTCGGGCAGGCCCCATGAACTAGTAGAGCAGCTAAATGAACTAGCCCACCGTGAAGACCCCACGCGACTAACCGTAGCTGCCGCCAACAATGATGGCAGGCCAGAGAATGATATGACCGACATAATGGCTTATAACACGTACCCTGGCTGGTATTGGGCTGACCCTGGCACCATGCAATGGGCCATCGATTGGAAATATGACCCAAATAAAAACCGTGCGATAGGAATCAGCGAGTATGGTGCTGGGGCAAGTATTAATCAGCATGACCAGCACATTGTCAAGGCTCCGAAGACCGATGGAAGCTGGCATCCAGAGGAGTGGCAAGCGCTCGTTCATGAAGGCAATTACCGTGAAATAAGAAAGCGTCCGTATGTTTGGGGATCATTTGTGTGGAATATGTTCGACTTTGCCAGTGCATCACGCCACGAAGGGGACAGGCAGGGCATTAATGACAAAGGACTTGTGACCTATGACCGCCAGACACGTAAAGATGCATTCTATTTCTATCAAGCCAATTGGTCGAAAAAGCCTATGATTCACATCACTAGCAAGAGGCACACTACACGCAACGAAGCCTTAACTGATATCAAGGTATATAGCAATTGCCCTGAAGTAAGTATTGAGGTTAATGGCAAATACGTGCATGTTGAAAGGCTAGAACATTGCATATTTGTGGCACACGACGTGAAACTCACAAGCGGCGAGAACCAGATTGAGGCTTTTGGCATCACGACAGATAATGATGTAGCGATAACCGATAAATGTAGTTGGACTCTTAACAACTGACAACAATGAAACGACTGTTTTTTGTAACTATTAGCTTAATATTGTTTTTGGGCAATACGCAGGCCAGGTCGCTCACCGACTATGTGAACCCATTCATCGGTACCGCTGTAAAAGGCGAAGGAGGGACAGCACCATTTGTGGGGCCGCCACATGCCATGACAAAGATGATGCCTCAGACTCGTGAAAACAAGATGGGCACCATGGCCTACGTTTACGACGATACCCACTTGATGGGGCTAATGGCTTCGCATCAGCCCACTGTGTGGATGGGTGATTATGGCTACGTAAGCATAATGCCTCAACAGGGTGAACGCATACTGACGTTACCCAATGAGCGTAAACTTCCATTTAGTCACAAGAATGAACAGGGCTCACCATATTTCTATAGTGTTTCTCTGGATTCACAAGAAGGGAAACAAATGAGTGTTAAGATGACTGCTTCGAGCAGATGTGCTTTGCTTCAATTTACATTCGAACCGGCTGCTCATTCTCGAATAGTAGTGCAAGGCATTAACCTCAATCCAGATCTGAGTGATTGGTGTAATGATTATAATGAACGTCTTCGATCGTTGAAGGGGTGGATAAAAATCGACTTGCAGCATAATGAAATAATAGGATACAATCCTGACCGTCAGTCGGCACAACTGGGACCTCCACTTAATAACTTCAAGGGTTATTTCGTCATAAGATTTAACAAGCCAATCACATTGTTTGGAACATGGAATCAAAGCGAAATATATTCACAGACAACCGAGCAAGTGGGGACACGTATGGGCGCTTACGTGGAATTTGCTACTCCCCGCAAGACGACCGTTATAGCACAACTCGGAACATCGTTCATTAGTATAGAACAGGCTCGGGCCAATATGGAACAGGAATTGCCACAATGGGACTTTTTCTCTTTGCAAAAATCTACCCATGATAAGTGGGAAGAAAAACTGAGCAAAATTAAGATTGAAGGAGCTAGTCTTGACGATAAAGTCAACTTCTATACGGCTATGTATCACAGTTATTTATTCCCAAGAGAATTCAATGAGGGCACACGTTACTATAGTGCTTTTGATGATCAGGTGCATGACGGCATCAGTCACAACGATTTCTCTTTATGGGACACTTTCAGAGCCTTGCATCCACTTATGACTATACTCGAACCAGATCTCACCTGTAGCTGGATTACTTCTCTTTTGCAAATGTATCAACAAGGTGGATGGATGCCCATATGGCCTAATCCTTCCTATACTAATATAATGATAGGCACTCATGCTGATGCGGTTATTGCTGATGCATATATGAAAGGACTTCGCAATTTTGACGTTCGCTTGGCCTACGAGGCTATGCGCAAGGATGCAATGATACCACCTGATGGTGACACTTTCCGCCGTTATGGCGACCGTGACCGGTGGACTGCATTCCAGGCTCGTGCAGGGGCTAGTTACTATCATACAATTGGATATGTGCCTGACGACAAAACGGCTGAGTCGCTTTCTCGCACTCTAGAATATGCCTATGATGACTGGTGCGTGGCACAATTGGCAAAAGATTTGGGTTCTGAACGGGATTATCGGCAGCTTATGAACTGGAGCCAGAATTATCGTAACGTATATAATGCAGATGAAGGATTCATGCTCCCTCGGAAATTTAATGGCGACTGGATTATATTAGACGACCATAATCGACAGGGACTCACTGAAGGTTCTAAATGGACCTATCTTTTCTGTGTGCTTCACGATATTAAAGGTATGATTGATTTAATGGGTGGAACTGCCAATTTCGCAAAAAAACTGGATAAAAACTTCAATGAAAACCATTATCGTCACGACAATGAACCTGGACACCACTATATATATCTTTACGATTATTGCGGACAACCTTGGAAATGCCAGGAACTGGTGCGTAAGCACACTTCCATAAATTACCGCAACGCTCCTGATGGAATCAACGGCAATGATGATTGTGGACAAATGTCGGCATGGTACATTTTTTCGGTAATGGGATTTTACCCTGTAACACCTGGTAGCAACACTTTTGCCTTAGGTGCACCACAGTTTAAGCAAATAACGTTGCATATTGAGCGTAACTCCCCACATGACTTGGTCATCAGGGCACAAAACTTATCAGCTGACAATCGTTATGTGGAACGCGTCCTGATTGATGGCAAGCCAATTAATGTAGCCGAAATCACATACGATCAATTAATCAATGCTCATAATTTGACCTTTGTTATGGTTGGCCAGCCCCATTTGGAGCAGTAATACTTTTCCACATTGCTAGAACCTGCATGTGTAATGTTTTTCTAGTTCACTTTGAGAGTGCTAAATCATTGTGAACCGATTTTGCTATTTTTTGGGAGATGCGTGCCATTGATTGTTGACGGTTTAGAATAATTTTGCAGTGTGACATAATATAGATGACAAAAACCAACAATATGATGAAAAAGGAATATCGACTGAGAAAAACGCTGGTTGTCGCCATGACTCTAGTTTCAGCCACATTCACCTATGCTGGAATAACCAATGTTAATTGCGGCAAATGGACGGTGGCTTACGATGATGAGGCGCAGACAATTTCGTTGCTCAAAAATGGTGAAAATGTACTCACCGATGTAAGCTCAAAATTTAAATTTAACTCAACTATTTATCAAACGTCATCCTACGGAAATGGAACTCTGTCTGAGACTCCGCTCAACGATGCGGTAGGCAGTGGCAAAAAAGTCGTCATCACTTACGATAATGGCAGCCTACCAACTGTGGAACAATGTTTTTACTTGTACGATAATGCCGATTACTTGCTAGCCGATGTCACATTGTCGCTTAAAAGTGGTGCTCAGTTGTCTAGTAATTACATTGCGCCAATTTTCAGTGAGGCTAATAATCTGTTTTTGCCTCAAAATGCCAACAATCGTTTTTTGACGGTACCATTTGATAACGATGGTTTTGTTACCTATGGATCCTATCCACTGAGTCGAGCCACCAATCCAAGCTCGTCGGCTAGTGGCCGATTTGCACGTGACTCAATTTCGTTTGAGGTAACTTCAATCTTTAATGGTGAGACTCAAAAAGGAATGGTAATAGGCTCAGTTACTCATGACACGTGGAAATCTGCAATACGTCTGACGGGCAGTCCTCTCACTCAAGGTCACATTTCACGCCTGGAATGTTTCAGTGGAGTAACCCACGCTGCCACTCGTGATGAATATAATGGTGTTTTACAACCTCATGGTGCTGTTAAAGGTGTGCGTGTGAGTTCGGCCAAGATGATGGTGGGCTTGTTTGATGATTGGCGTATAGGCATGGAAACGTATGCCGACGTGAACAATATTTTTGCTCCACGACGTGAACTTAACGTGAAATCGATATGGGGCTGGAACAGTTGGGGTGGAATGGCTCAAAGTTGTAACTACGAAGGAGTTCTCACTGTGTCAGATTTTATTAAGGAACACTTTCAAGATAAAGCTCATTTTGCTCCCGATGGAATTATCTACGTAGGATTGGATTCCTGGGACAACATGAACTGGGACGAGCGCAAGAAATTTGTGCAGCACTGCAAGGCTAACGGCCAGGAGGCTGGAGTCTACTGGACCCCGTGGAATGATTGGTCGGGTTCAGACAGCCGTGCTGTGGAAGGCAACAATGGCTACACCTATAGTCAGGCACGAGTGAAGGTAAACGGCCGCATTCAGACTGGTCGCGTTGATCCCACCGCCCCAGCAACATTGTCGCGGATAAATTATTATATCGATAAGTTTAAGGATTGTGGATTCAAATATATTAAACTTGATTTCGTGAATGTGGGTGCTCAAGAGGCTGACAGCTATTACAACCCCGATATTACGACAGGCATCCAGGCCTACAACTATGGTATGAATTACCTGCGCGAACGCTGTGGAGAAGACATTATTCTGGATTTGTCAATTTCGCCACTCTTCCCGGCCAACTATTGTGATGCGAGGCGTATCAGCTGCGATGCCTGGGGCGAAATGTGGCACACTAGTTACATGATGAACAGTTATTCATTTGGTTGGTGGCTGAATCGTGTCTATTCATTCAATGATCCCGATCACCTGGTGATGGGAAACCGCAGTGAAGGCGAAAACATTTCGCGCGTAACAACAGCTATTGTGACGAGCTATTGCATTCTGGGTGATAATTTGAGCACTGGGGGGTCTGCAATAGGCGATCCGGGATCTCAGGTAAAAGCTGCAAAATACTTTACATATGAGAAAATTAATGACTTGATTAATATGCGTCTTAATTTCCGTCCGGCATACGGACACAAACTTTTTGGAGCCAACAAGTCTGTTGACCTTTTCTCGGCTGAGGCTGAAGACTCATATGTAATCGTGCACTTCAACTATAGTGTCGGTAATAATAATGTTGAGCTCGATCTTTCCACCTTGGGAATAGATGCTTCTACTATTGACACCGAGCGTAGTGAGGAATGCTGGACAAATGCATCAATTAACTTGCAAGATGGGAAACTAATCTACACTTCTCCCAACGATATGGCTCGTGTGTTCCGTTTGTATAAAAAATAAGAACAAAAATATATTCACTATGAAAATTCTCAACCAAATGAAACTAGTATTGGGCGTTGCAGCCACTTTGTTGCTGCTATGTACGTCATCTTGCAAAGACGAAAAGGATGAGTCTTATGCACCTTATGACCCCAATCAGCCCATCACACTCACCGATTTCTATCCTGAATCGGGTGGTGTGGCTACGAAACTGATTTTGAACGGTCACAATTTCGGCACTGATGCCGAAAAGGTGAAGGTGTTTATCAATGACAAGGAAGCCGCTGTTATTGAGACTATCGGCGACAAGATTTATGCCATCTGTCCTCGTAAACCTGGCGATGGTGACGAAAACAACATTGTGAAATGCACTGTTGCAGTGCAGATAGGCGATAAACGTGTGGAATATCCCACACCATTCTCCTATCAAATTCAGACTGTGGTGACTACCGTGTGTGGTATTCTCGGCGCACCAGATGATGTCGTTACAGGTAACCTGGCTCAGACATCAATGCCGTTAGTAACCTATCTGGCTGTTGATAACGACAATAATATTTTCGCCAGTCTGCGTAACCGAAACAATTACTACCACGAGAACAAAGTTATCCTTGTGAATGAAGATGAAGACCTGAGTCGTTTGCTAATCCCCGACACTGGAGCACCACTCAACCAGCCTTGTATGCTCGATGATGGCAAGACTGTGTATATCCCCACCGACAATGGCTTGGAATACTGGACCATGTCGAGCGAGAATATGTGGAGTCCCATTAAGCAGCAAATGAAGCCCAATACCGGTGAAACTATTACAATCGATTTCAAGCACTCGTTTGCAATGTGTTATGATGATGGACATATGTATATCCGTGCTAAGAACGGTATTCTGTTCAAGGTACATCCTGAGACTGGTCTTACAACTCAAGTAACTAATGGCCTGATGAGTGGTAGTGACTCATATATGGCTTTCAGTCGCAATAATCCCAACCTGCTCTATCTGGCTTACACCAACAACCACTGCGTATATACCTATAATTTAAGGACTGGTGAGCACAAGTTGCTAGCCGGTATCTCAGGTCAACCTGGATACATCGATGGTGTGGGACCAGCTGCTATGTTCAACGAGCCTCGACAACTCATTTTGGATGAGAACGACGATATGTATATCGCCGATACCAATAACCACATCATCCGAAAAGTCACCCCAGATGGAAAAGTGAGCACCGTAATTGGACAACCAGGCAAGTCGGGCTATCAGGACGGTAGTCCCGAAGATGCTTTGTTCAATCGTCCGTTTGGCGTGTGCATAAATCGTGACGGCATAATTTATATTGCTGATTATGAGAATCAGTGCATCCGTCGCCTCGCCATTGAGTAAATTTACTATTAGCAATCAAGACATATACATTTTCTATGAAAAAAATACTTATCCTTATCCTGCTGATGGCCAACGTTCTCACGACGATGGCTCAACAGCTTGCCGTATCGGGTACAGTCTTAGACGAGAGTGGAGAGACGTTCCCGGGCGTGGTCGTGTTTGCTAAGGACCGACCGGGTGCCGGAACTACCACTGATGCCGACGGTAAGTTCAGCATCAAAGTAAGCAAGAACGACGTACTCGTGTTCTCTTTTGTAGGCTATGAAAAGCAAGAAATAGCTATAACGAAAGAAGAAAGCGATCTTGTTATTAATATGGCCATAGGTACACAGATGTTGCAAGAGACTGTGGTCGTAGGTCTGGGACGACAGCGTAAAATCAGCACTGTAGGTGCAATCACTGCTGTCAACACCAAGGATTTACAAGTTCCAGCAACCAATATCCAAAATATGCTTGGTGGACGTGTGCCTGGTGTGATTTCAATTCAGCGAAGTGGTGAGCCTGGTAAGAATATTTCTGAATTCTGGGTGCGCGGTATCGGCACATTTGGTGCTAACAGTAGTGCTTTAGTGCTCATTGATGGTCTGGAAGGTAACTTAAGTGAGATTGACCCTGCCGATATCGAGTCATTCTCAGTTCTCAAGGATGCATCTGCAACTGCCGTGTATGGTGTTCGTGGTGCTAATGGTGTTGTACTTGTTACAACCAAGCGTGGAACTACCGATCGTTTACAAATCACTGGCCGTGCCAATTTTACAGTTTCACACCTTACTAATATGCCAAAATATCTTGGCTCCTACGAGTATGCTAAGCTTGCAAATGAGGCACGAGTCGTGCGTGGCAACTCGCCGTTATATAGCGATATAGAGTTGGATATTATTAGATACCACCTAGATCCTGACCTGTATCCCGATGTTAAATGGCAGAAGGAATTGCTCCATAAGAATTCATTGTCACAGACCTACTTTATTAATGCACGAGGCGGTGGTAGTCTGGCTCGTTATTACCTGAGTCTTGGTACCAGCTACGAAAGTGCAGCCTATCGTCAGGACAAGAGCTCTAAATACTCTACTAGTGTGGGGTACCGTACTATTAATTATCGTGCCAATCTGGACATCAACCTGACGAAGACCACCCAGCTTTACTTTGGTGCCGACGGCTTCGTGTCCATAAAGAAAGAGCCAGGTAATAACGATACCGATGCCTTGTGGGCAACGCAGCGCAACCTTACTCCAATCACTATACCGACGAAGTATTCTACAGGCGAATTGCCTGCATATGGAGCCAATAATGCCTATTCTCCGTATGTGATGCTCAACAATACTGGTATGACCAACATACGTCACTTCCGCGGCAAGGCTACTTTAGAAATCAAACAAGACTTGTCAATGCTTCTTGATGGCTTAAAACTGCGTGCACAAGGTGCATATGATAACTCGTCAAATCTAAAAGAGATTCGTTCTATTCTGCCCGAGATGTACTATGCATCCACTCGTAAGTATACTGGTGAATTGGGTCTCGTTAAGCGAGTAGAAGCGCAACCCGCTACCTATCGTCATGAAGATGCTCAATATTATAAATGGCATTTTGAGACTACAGCTACCTGGGACAAGGTAATTCGTGAGGATCACCGATTGGGATTGCTGGGTTACTACTATATGAGTAGTGAACAAACGATGAACGGTGATATTGATGCACATGACGCCACCCTGCGCAGTATGTATGCTATTCCAATCCGTTATCAAGGACTCTCGGGTCGCATCACCTACGGTTTCAAGGATACTTATTTCATGGATGCCAACTTTGGTTATACAGGTTCGGAGAACTTCCAGTCTGGTCACCGTTTTGGTTTCTTCCCTTCAGTGGGTCTTGGCTGGGTTCCTACTAGTTACAATTGGGTACATGAAAAGATGCCATGGCTCAGTTTCTTGAAGATTCGTGCTTCTTATGGTTCTGTGGGTAATGACCGTCTTACAAATGAACGCTTCCCTTATCTAACTTTGATGCAAGTATCTGGCGGTGGTGGCGGCTGGGGTAGCACCAATGGTTATATCACCGAAGAACGTGTTGGCGCAGACAATCTGCGTTGGGAGCGCGCCAAGAAAGCCGACATCGGTATTGAAGCAAAAATGTTTAACGAGCGTCTGGAATTTATTATCGACTTCTTCCGCGACCGCCGTGACGGAATCTATCAGCGTCGCTCACAGATTCCTGGTTATGCTGGACTTATGCAGATGCCTTTTGGTAACGTGGGTAAGATGAAGAGTTACGGTTCCGACGGCAATTTCTCTTATCGCCACAATTTTGGTCAAGATTGGTCACTCACCGTGAGAGGCAACTTTACCTATTCTGCCAACAAAGTGGAGAACTGGGAGCAAGCTGAACAACCTTACGATTACCAGAATTACACGGGTTACGTGAATAACGCATTCCGAGGTTACATAGCATTAGGACTCTTCCGCGATGAGCAAGATGTAAAGCAAAGTCCAAAACAGACATTTGGATCCTATATGCCTGGTGATATTAAGTATAAAGATGTGAACGGCGATGGTATAATTGATGATGACGATAAAGTCCCCTTGTCATACCCTAACTATCCTAAGCTTATGTACGGCTTCGGCTTTGAGGCACAATACAAGTCACTTACTCTGGGTGTGCTGTTTAAGGGTACTGGCAATACCGATTACTACTATGTGAACGGTACTACAAACGGGCAAGGTTACATCCCATTCTACAATGGAGAAACAGGAAATGTGCTTTCTATTGTAGCCGATCCAAGCAATCGCTGGATACCGGCTTCATACTCGGGAGATCCATCTACAGAGAATCCCAATGCGCGATTCCCACGTCTGAGTTATGGCCGCAATGAGAACAACACTCAGTATTCAACTTTCTGGCATGCAAATTCACGATATTTGCGCTTGCAAGAAATCAACTTAAACTACCACATTGATTCGGGTAAGTTCTTCAAGCAACTTGGCCTGAAATCTATTGACGCGCAGTTTGTGATTTCCAATTTGGCAGTGTGGAGTCCAATGAAACTATGGGATCCTGAGCAGGCCGAGTATAACGGTGGAGCTTACCCAATCCCCACTTCCTATGCTCTGCAGTTGTATCTTAACTTCTAATTATTGTATCACCTATCAAAATCAATATATAGATTATGAACCGAATGAAAAATCTGCTTTGGCTTACACTATTGGCGATAGTGGTGATAGCCAGTTCGTGCGAAGATTTTTTAGATGTTGATGAATACTTCGACGATACGTTAAAATATGACTCGGTGTTTGTTTCTCGACAGAATCTTGAACGATACCTGTGGGGAGCTGCTGGCCAATTACCCGACGAAAGTGCTATTTTCGGTAACGATGTCTTGCCGGGTGAGACTGCCACCGATGAAATTTTCACACTTATGACTGAGGATTTGTTCCATGGCAAGTGCCTGACACTGAATTTAGTGAGCTCGAGTAATCTGAGAGGTATGAATGCCTGGGATCCTTGTTACCGCGTGATTCGCAAAGCCAATACCGTTTTGGCTCGCATTAATGAGTGCAAGGACATTACCTCGCTTCAACGTAGTGAGCTTGTAGGCTATGCACACTTCCTGCGTGGTTATGCCTATTCCATGATATTGATGAGCTACGGCCCTGCAGTGTTGCTTGGTGACGAAGTACTCGATACTAACCGTGACGCCGACTATTACGAGCGTGGTCGCGCAACATTTGATGAAACTGTAGAATATATCTGCAACGAGCTTGAAATCGCAGCCGATTTCATTCCCGACGATGTGCCAATCCTCAACTTTGGTCGTCCAACCAAAGGTGCAGCATATGCCATAATTGCCCGAATCCGCCTTCACGCTGCAAGTCCGGCATTTAATGGTGGTGCTGCTGCACATCGTTACTTTGGCAACTGGAAACGTTCTTCCGATGGTGTGTTCTACGTCTCTCAAGACTATGACGAGAATAAATGGGCATTGGCTGCTGCCGCCTGCAAGCGAGTGATAGACATGAATCGTTATCGCCTGCATACAGTGGAGAAAACAACTTCGGCATCAGGCGATGCTACCGAAATAACTCCGACACTTCCTGATAATGTGAGCGATGCTGATTTCCCCAATGGAGCTGGTGACATCGACCCACTAAAGTCTTACACCAATATGTTTAACGGCAGTACTTACCCTGTTCAGAACAAAGAGTTGATCTGGGGTAAGACCTCTGGATCTATTCAAGCTTTTACGCAGCAATCGTTCCCCATCTTTATGGGAGGCTTTAATGGCATGTGTATACCACAAAAGATAATCGACGAATATCGCATGCGTGACGGCAAGACCATTGATGAAGCTCGTGCTGCCGGTGAGTATAGTGAAACTGGCAACTCGCGTGTGCTGCAATACTTTTCGGGCTATCGTGTTTTGCGAGGTACGAACAATATGTATGTGAACCGAGAAATGCGTTTCTATGCTTGCGTTGGTTATAGCGGATGCTATTGGCCAGCCACTTCTTGTTCGAACCAAAACTTCCGTCAGCAGACCATTTATTATTACAATGGAGCAAATGCTGGACGTGACAAGGCTATTCAGGAACCCAGAAACCAGTGTATTACTGGCTATGTGCTTAAAAAGTACATCCACCCCGAAGACAACTGGTATAACGGTGATGGCTCTACGCGCACATCAAAAACATTCCCCATAATACGCTATGCCGAAATCTTATTGTCATATGCTGAGGCTATCAATCACTTATCATCGCCACATACAGTAGAGCTGCCAAACGGACAGTCATATACTCTTTCGCGTGCCGGTAACCTGCAAGAAGCGATTTCTGCCATTAATCAGGTGCGTTTCCGTTCTGGACAACCTGCCGTGAGTGATGATGAAACTGCGAATGAGAACTCGTTTGATAATGCAATTCGTCATGAGCGTTTTATTGAGTTCATGGCGGAAGGACGACGTTATTATGATGTGCGTCGTTGGGGCATACTTGAGGAAGTAGAGAGTGAACCCATCACGGGTATGAACGTTGAGGCTGATGCCTCTAACTACTTTGTGAGAACCATCATTAACCATAGTGATTATCGCAACCGAACTTGTGATCGTAAGATGGTGCTACTACCACTGGAACGAAACGAGGTGCGTAAATCCAAATCTCTTGACCAAAATCCCGGATGGTAATAAATATAAAGCATTACAGCTATGAAAATAAATAAAATATACCTTTTGCCGCTGCTATTGTTGCCATTGCTGATGGCCAGCTGTGACGAAAACGAACAATTCCGTGGCGAGCTATACAAAAAAGTTATTTACTTGCTCAGTAACGACGATTATACGTTTGAATCTGAACATGCTTTTGGCGAGCAAACCATAGGCTATGTGACTGTGTATTGTGGTGGTACAGAGCATATTACTAACGATGTGACCGTTGAGGTAGAACATGACCCTGATGCCATTTATGAGTACAACTATATGTACTTTGACATCGACGAATCAAGATATGCGCATGAACTCACTCCCGACAAGTATAACATCGCAAGTTATAAAACGGTGCTCAAGGCTGATAGCAAAGACAACTATAGCCTACTACCAATTACCATTAATCCTGATGGTTTGAGTCCTGATTCAATCTATTTTATTCCATTGCGAATCAAGTCAGTCTCAGATTATGAGGTGAATCCTGACAAGCAACGTGTGCTATACAGAGTGATTCTGAAAAACGATTATGCTACAATGGCTACCACGACATATTATCAGGTGACTGGCACTGAAACCCGCCTGATAGGGGATGATAGCTCTGCCAGTGGTATTTCCGTTACGCGTATCTTTGCTCCTTTGAGTAAGAATCAGGTGCGTTGCTTTGCAGGCACTCACACCTATAATCCGTCGAATGTTAATAAGAGCGAAATTGACACTTATGCAATGACGCTTACCATTAACAATGACAAGTCTATCACCATTACTCCATTTGTTGACCTTGAAGTGGAAATGCTGGGCGGCAGTGATGATAACTACTGTACCGCCGACAAGCGTGGCAGGATTGTCTTCAATCTGCACTACCGTTTCAAGGATGTTGTGAACGGTGAAAGTATTTGGATTGAAATGGTAGAAACGTGCATACAGCGCAATTAATTTTGGGTTCATTAATATAGTAGAAAATGAATGGCATGAGCAAATTGATAACGACTTTCATATTATTGGTCTCATGGTTGAGCGCCTGGTGTGAAAGTACTCCCGTGGATATGGTCAATCCTTACATGGGTAACATCAGTCATTTGCTCATGCCCACATTTCCTACTGTGCACGTGCCTTATGGTATGCTAAGGATTTATCCTCAGCGCAGCAGTTATGTAGACAATTATGTTAATGGTCTTCCCGTTGTGGTCGTGAACCATCGTGAGAATTGTTGCTTCAATTTTTCGGCCACTCATAATCCTAATGGCAAGTTGGAGGCGGTAATGCGTAGCGATTTTGACAATGAGGTAATAACACCCTATTACTACAAGACCGACATCGACAAACAGCGCATAGAGGCCGAATTCACGCCCAGTGAGCATGCTGCAATCTATCGTTTACATTTTTTACACGATACTCAAGGCTACATGTTGCTCAATTCTGGTAACGGAGAAATGACAGTTGAGCAAAATCGAATTAGTGGCTACCAAAACACTTGGGGAGGTGTCAAGGTTTATCTTTATGCAGAAACTGATGTCGTGCCTAATGCAACGGGCATTCTAAGAGACCATAGCCTTGATGCAACGTCGGCAACATCTCGAGGTAATAATGCATGCGTTGTACTCAAATTCCCTGGTAAGTCAACAGTGATATTGCGATATGCGATTTCATTTATCAGTGTGGAGCAAGCGCATAATAATTTTCTGGAGGAAGTGTCAGCACAGTCGTTTGACCAAGTGATGACACAAGCTCGTGACAGGTGGAACCATGAGTTGGGTAAAATAACGGTCAGCGGTGGTCGTGCTGATGATTTGAAAGTGTTCTATACTTCGCTGTATCGATGTATGGAGCGTCCCGTATGCATTAGCGAACAAGGGCGCTACTTCTGTCCCGCCGACCACCAAATTCATAGCGATGAAGGAAGGCCATTCTATACCGATGACTGGTTATGGGACACCTATCGAGCCACACATCCGTTACGAACACTGATTGATCCTGAACGTGAAGCTGATATAATACATTCATTGGTGCGCACCGCTCAGCACGACCCAAGACACTGGTTCCCAACATTCCCGGCTGTTACTGGCGACTCGCGACGTATGAATTGCAACCATGGTGTTGCTGTTGTTGCCGATGCATGGATTAAAGGTATAAATGGTTTTGACCTAAATTTAGCGTACGAATACACTAAGCGTGCCATTGAAGAAAAAACTCTGGCTCCTTGGTCAAGTCACGATGCCTCATGGCTTGATACATTCTATCACGATCAGGGTTACATACCAGCGCTTAAACCCGATGAAAAAGAGACAGTAAAAGGGGTTAACGGTTTTGAAAAGCGACAAGCAGTGGCTGTCACTTTAGGTACTAGTTATGACCAATGGTGTCTTTCGCAAATAGCTTCGGCTTTAGGAAGAAAAGATGAAGCAGAATACTATTTGCGCTGTTCCTACAATTATCGTAATCTGTTTAATGAGCAAACTGGATTCTTCCATCCCAAAGACAAGGATGGAAACTGGATTGAACCCTTTGATTACCGTTTTTCTGGAGGTTTGGGCGCTCGTGACTATTATGACGAAAACAATGGATGGACCTATCGATGGGATGTCCAGCATAATCCTGCAGATTTGATAGCGCTTATGGGTGGTCGGGAAAAGTTTGTAAATAACCTTGATCAGACATTTGATGAGTGGCTTGGGCGAAACAAATATGAGTTTTATTCACAATTGCCCGACCAAACGGGAAATGTGGGGCAATTCTCAATGGCAAACGAGCCTTCTCTTCACATACCTTATCTTTACAACTATGCCGGACAGCCTTGGAAAACTCAAAAGCGCATTCACTCTCTAATTAACCAGTGGTTCCGAAACGACCTGATGGGTGTGCCTGGCGATGAAGACGGAGGAGGACTGTCGGGGTTTGTAGTTTTCTCTATGATGGGATTATATCCGGTCACTCCAGGACTACCAATATACAATCTTAGTAGTCCGTTCTTCGACAGCATCACTATCAAGCTGAGCAATGGCAAGAAGTGGCACATTAATGCTTTAAGAACTGATATTGAAGCTAAATATATTCAGAATGCCACTGTCAACGGACAATCATGGAATCAGCCATGGATTGAACATGCTCTCATGTTGGAAGGCGGTACCATACAATTTGACTTAGGCAACAAGCATAGCTTATGGGGTAGTGAGGCAAAGAGCTCTCCAGCCTCAGCAATGCCTATGCCTTAATCTTTTTCCTTTTAACTTTTATCGTATAATTGATTAAAACGCGATGAAGACAAGACACTTGATTACATACTTATTACTCACATTGATTGTGGCACAGACTCATGCCATAGAAGTGAAATGGTTTTTTTCAACTTCACAGCTACAATGGCAAGAGGCCACTGATTTTCAAGTGACTGCATTCCAGCAAGACCAGGTGTATGATGCCCTCATCACTCGTTACAAGGAGCAGAAAATGTTAGGTTTTGGCGGATGTTTCGGTGAATTGGGATGGGATGCATTGAAACCGCTCAATAATCGCGAGCGAATACAGGTGCTAAACCAGCTGTTTAATACAACCGAAGGGGCCAACCTAAATTTTTGTCGCACACCTATAGGAGCTAATGATTTTGCGCGAGATTATTATAGCTTGAATGACTATGATGGCGATTTTGCGATGAAGCATTTTAGCGTGAATCGCGACAAGAAAGGACTTATACCGTATATCAAGGCTGCTCTAGAAGTGAACCCGAATCTGCGCCTCTGGGCTTGCCCATGGACGCCGCCTACATGGATGAAGATTAATCATCACTATGCTACGAAAGCAGGAAACGGTAACGGTTATCCTGGTTCCGAAATGGTGCAGGGTCAAGATCAGTTTATCATGCAAGACAATTATCTGGCTGCCTATGCTTCCTATTTCTCGAAATACCTAACAGCATATAGTAAAGAAGGAATCAACATAAATATGATTATGTTTCAAAATGAGCCATACACTATAAATATATGGCCTAACTGCTCATGGTCAGCTCAAGGCTCGGCTCGTTTTATTGGATCCTTTTTAGGCCCGATGCTCAAAAGGGAACACAAAAATGTAGAACTGTGGCATGGCACAATGAATACCGATCATGAACAAGAGGTTCTGCAAGTGATCGACGACGCCACAGCTGGAAAATATATAACTGGGGCTGGTTTCCAATGGGAAGGGAAAGACATTGTGGGCAAAATTCACCGCTTGCATCCCGATATGCCACTTATGTGCACCGAAAATGAATGTGGTGATGGAAGCAACGATTGGGCTTCGGCAGAGCGCACTTTCGACTCAATGAAGCACTACATTGATAATGGTGCGAGTTCTTATATGTATTTTAATATGGTACTCAAACTAAATGGTACCAGTTCATGGGGGTGGAAGCAAAACTCCCTTGTAGTAGTAGATACTCACACACATCAAGTGACATACACGCCAGAATACTACCTGATGAAACACATGAGTCGCTATTTGCAGGCTGGCTCGTACAAGCTAAAGACGATGGGTAATGACCAAGGCATGCTTGCTTTCCGGAACCCTGATGGATCCACAATAGTGATAGTAGCTAACAAACGCCATCACGACAGAGATATAAGCATCGCTTTGAACGATAATGTAATTAAGGTGAAACTACAGGCTAAATCGTTTAACACATTTATTATAAACTAATCATGATACTTTACTGTCGCTTACTTGTGATACTGTTATTGTCAGTACCGATTGCAGGAAACGCTATCGAGTGGTATAGCTCTACAAACAATTCTTGCTGGAAGCATGAAAAAGCTCCCAAATGGACTTCCAACGCGTCTGCTTCTACAATTATCAATATCAGTCATGAGCATGCACAGGTCATAGATGGTCTAGGCGGGACATTCAACGAGTTAGGCTGGGATGCATTGTGTTATCTTGGCGAGAAACAGCGACAAGAAGTTATCTATAAGCTTTTTTCACCTTTGGAATCTAACTATACATATTGTAGAATGCCAATAGGTGCAAGTGATTTTGCGATGAATTTCTATTCGCTTAACGATGTTGCCGACGACTTTGAAATGATCAACTTTAGTATTGATAGGGACCGTCATATTTTGATGAAATATATTAAATGTGCTCAAGCCATGCAGCCTAAGCTAAAGATGTGGGCGTCACCATGGAGCCCTCCGGCTTGGATGAAGACAAATAATCATTATGCCAGTAGTTACGATAACGATCAGCCTAATCATAACGGATTACCTCGTGAAAAGGAACTTGAATTACCAACCACAGGCTTTAAGATGCAACAAGGTTACTTGCAAGCCTATGCACTATATTTTGCTAAGTTTGTAGAAGCTTACTCAGCTAATGGTATTCACATTAATGCAATTTGTATTCAAAATGAACCGTGCTCTAATCACAAGTTTCCCAGCTGCACTTGGCGACCAGAAGATATGGCCTATTTTGTTGGGAAATTCCTTGGGCCTACTTTTGAGCAACGCAATATCGACACAGGTATATTTTTTGGCACTATCAACCGTGACAACCCTGACTTTACGCGTGTAGCACTCAATGACACACAAGCTAAAAAATATTTCAAAGGAGCTGGTTTCCAGTGGGACGGCAAAGGAGCAATACCATATATTAGCAAGGAGTATCCTCACTTGAAGATGATGCACACTGAGGCTGAGTGCGGTAATGGCAGTAACGACTGGGCTGCAGCTGAACACACATGGTGGCAGATGAGCCATTATATGCGAAATGGCGCCAATGTCTTCACTTATTGGAATATGGTTTTGGACCAAAATGCGACCGGTCCTTGGGGCTGGAAGCAGAACTCTTTAATTACTATCAATACTGAGGAAAAAACGGTTACTTATAATCCAGAGTTCTTCTTGATGAAGCACCTGTGCCATAGTGTAATGCCTGGTGCATATCGCCTCGTAACACCTGAGGACAATGAAGATGTGCTTGCCTTTGTCAATCCAGACGGGCATAGGACAATAATTATAGCAAACTGTCACGACACAAATTTAAGTATATCCTTACTCATGGATGGAAAATACTTGAACATGGAAATAAAACCACATTCATTTCACACGATAATCATTTAATCAAAATAATTGCTATGAAGCATTTCTGTAAATTCATCTTTATAATATTTGTTAGTATCGCAAATACTAGCATTGCTCAAGAGTTGTTCCGCGACATGAACGCTCCAATGCACGATCGCATTATGGATCTGTTAGGACGCATGACAGTCGAAGAAAAGGTCTCGATGATGACGAATACGGCTCCTGCCATACCAAGGCTTGGTATTGACAAGTATTACCATGGCAACGAAGCATTGCATGGTATCGTAAGACCTGGAAAATTTACAGTATTTCCTCAAGCAATAGGAATGGCGGCAACATGGAATCCTGATTTGCTGTTTCGTGTCACAACAGCTATCAGCGATGAGGCTCGCGGAAAGTGGAATTATTTTGAACTGGGTAAGAAACAGTTTGACGGTTCAAGTGATCTACTCACCTTTTGGTCTCCTACAATTAACATGGCTCGCGATCCACGTTGGGGTCGTACTCCTGAAACCTATGGTGAAGACCCCTACCTCACTGGCATGCTTGGTTGTGCTTTTGTAAAAGGATTACAAGGTGATCACCCACGATATTTAAAAGTTGTATCTACAACAAAACATTTTGCAGCAAACAATGAAGAACACAATCGCGCGTTTTGTAATGCTATAATTAGTGAGCGTGATTTAAGGGAATATTATCTTCCCGCATTTGAACGTTGCGTAATCGACGGCAAGGTGCAATCAGTCATGAGTGCATATAATGCTGTGAACAACGTACCCTGTACTGTTAATAACTATTTGCTTCGTAAAGTATTACGCGAAGACTGGGGTTTTAAAGGATATATCGTGAGTGACTGCAGTGCACCTGAATGGATGGTAACTCAACATAAATATGTTCGTGATCGAGAAACAGCTGCAGTTTTGGCGATGAATGCAGGCCTTGATTTAGAATGTGCCGACAATGTTTATACCAAGCCTCTACTCAATGCCTATCATGACTACCGTGTTACTGATGCTGATATTGACTCTGCTGCATATCACTTGCTGAGAGGTCGTTTCTTGCTAGGATTGTTTGATGATCCAAATGCAAATCCATACAACAAAATCAGTCCTGATGTCGTTGGATGCAAAGAACACCAGCAATTAGCCCTTGAGACTGCACGGCAAAGCCTTGTTCTTCTCAAAAATGAAAGCAACATGTTACCGCTTGACTCTAAAAAAATCAAGTCAATTGCCGTAGTTGGACCAAACGCTGCACACTGCGAGTTTGGAGATTATAGCGGTACTCCAGTTAATGCGCCTGTAACAATTCTTGAAGGCATCCAGAAACGTGTAGGTAACGATGTGAAGATTGTGCATGCACCATGGGTTTCGTTTGCTAGTGGTAATGAACCTGTTAACAAGAGTTTCTTCCCTAATGGTATTAAAGCAGAATACTTTGATAATCTTGAATTGGCTGGAACTCCACGCACACGTATTGAAGAGGAAATCTACTACGATCCTGCGAATCAACCACCCGATCCAGTTATCCCTAAAGCACCATTTTCGGCTCGATGGACAACAGAGCTCTGTCCCACTGTTAGTGGCAATTACATTATCAATTTACGCACCGATGATGGCTGCCGCATGTGGATTGATGACAAGCAAGTGCTTGACGCATGGGTATCACACGCTGCAACCGATAATAAAACTGAAGTGGTACTTGAAGCAGGCCGTAAATACAAGGTTGTTATTGAGTATTACGATGGAGGTGGTGAAGCATTTGCACGCCTATATTGGACGGCCCCCGATGTAAGCAAGAGTCGCATTGAATATTTCGGAGATGCTGGTAAGGCTGCACGTAACTGCGATGTAGTTGTTGCTGTCTTAGGCATTGATAAGAGCATAGAACGCGAAGGTCAAGACAGATATACCCTCGAACTTCCAGCCGACCAACGCGAATTCATTCAGGAAATATACAAAATCAATCCTCGCACTGTGGTAGTACTTGTTGCAGGTAGCTCAATAGCCATAAACTGGATTAATGAACATATTCCTGCTGTGCTTGATGCTTGGTATCCTGGAGAACAAGGTGGAAATGCAGTCGCCGAAGCCCTGTTTGGCGATTATAACCCTGGAGGGAGATTGCCATTGACTGTTTATCGCTCACTTGAAGATCTGCCTGCATTTGACGACTATTCACTAACAAATGGACCTGGTCGCACCTACCAATATTTCACAGGCAAGCCATTATATGAGTTTGGCTATGGACTGAGTTATACTACATTCAAATATAGTAATCTAACCACCAAGATTGACAATGATAACGTAGTAGTTAATTTCAATATCACCAACACGGGCAAGCGTGATGGAGATGAAGTCGCTCAAGTATATGTGCACTATCCAGAGACTGGTACTTATATGCCCATTAAGCAACTTCGGGGCTTTGAACGTGTAAATATTTCACGAGGCAAAACTAAAACAATGAATATTAGCATTCCAAAGAAAGAATTACGCTATTGGGACGAATCAAATCGCTGTTTTGTAACACCCTCAGGTGAATATAAAATTATGGTAGGATCATCATCCGAAAAAATACACCTGACAAGTAAAATTGTTCTTTAAATTGCTTATAATGATTACATTGAGAATTTACTGCATAATATTATTTCTCTGTAGTTCAGTATGTATATTTGCCAATGACAATAATGGACTGGAGTTTACTGATACTATTTGCGATTTAGGCTATCTGACTGTGGATGGTGGTAATCGAATTGGCTACTTTGAATGTATAAATCGCAGCAATTCATCAATCTCAATTGTAGGTGCATTATCAACTTGTGGTTGCACAGTACCCACCTATCCGAAATCACCAATTGAACCAGGACAAAAAGGTGTTATTACAGTATCCTACGATCCTGCGGGGCGACCTATTGGAGAATTTGAAAAGATACTTACAATAATTACTACAGGTTCTCCTCGAGAAATAAAACTATATTTAAGAGGAGAAACAATCTCAATTCACTCAACCACATATTGACTTTTTATGTCATAACTTAATTTCTCAAAATCAATGTTGACAAAACCATTCAAATTCAGACCACAATTAAAGAGCGTTCTTTGGGGTGGACATCGCATTGCCGCACTAAAGAACATTCCTAACGACAGCAGATTAATTGGTGAAAGTTGGGAAATATCTTCTATTCCTGGTAAAGAATCGGTTGTTGTTGGTGGTGAATACGATGGGCTTACAATAACCGAGCTTATTACGACTCGTCGTGAAGAGATTGTTGGTAATGAAAATTATGAACTATATGGAAATAAATTCCCTCTTCTAGTAAAAATTATTGATGCCCATCAGAACCTTTCTATACAGGTTCATCCGAACGATGAATTAGCCCTAGTACGCCATAACAGTCCAGGAAAAACAGAAATGTGGTATATAGTTGCCACCGAAGCACAGTCAACAATATTAGCTGGTCTTAATCAGCCTCTTACTCCTACACATTTTGAATTATTGGCAAACAACGGTCTATTACCAGAATGTTTAACACACTATATGTCAAAGCCAGGAGATGTGTTTTATCTACCAGCTGGTACAATTCACAGCATTGGCGCTGGCAATCTACTGGTTGAGATACAACAAGCAAGTGATATCACATATCGGCTTTATGACTATGATCGGTTAGATGCTGAAGGACAACCGCGTGAGTTACACATTGAACAGGCAAAAGACGCAATTAATTATACTACATCCGCCAATATTTATTCACATAGCGATCAGCACAAAGTGGGTATTAGTAAACTGGCAAAATGTGAATACTTTGATGTTTGTCACCTAGCTGTTGACAACTTCTATGAATTGCCATGGCAATCCATGAAATCCTTTATGATAATGGTGTGTATTGATGGCAATCTCGATATTATAACAAATTGTGAATATCACACTCCCCTACGTATGGGTGAAAGCTTGCTTATACCAGCAAGTGTATGTAAAGTAGCAATTAAAGGTCAAGGTAAAGTTGTTACTGCTCAAGTAAATTAAAGTAATAATTATAATAAGTCACGAATATGAAATCAATTAAAACAAAAACCATCTGGTTTCTTGCCGCATTTGTTTTTTTTGTAAACCCTCTCCTATCAAATGCCCAGAAACGCCTATTTGTGCTTTCCGATCCTCACTTAATTGCCAAGGGCTTGTTTCAATCATATAGCAGTGCATTTCAAAATGCTCTTGCCAATGACAACAAGATGTTTGACCTATCAAATGAAATAATGCAGTCGGTGGTTAATACTATTCTCGAGGAACAACCCGATGCAGTCCTCATTCCAGGCGATCTTACAAAACAAGGCGCCAAACTCAGTCATATTGAGATGTCGACTATACTCAAACAGATAACTGATGCTGGAATCAAAGTGTTTGTAATCCCAGGTAATCACGATGTAAACAACACTCAAGCGGTTCGTTATGATGGTAATAACACCTATCCAGCTGCCACTGTCACAAGTAGTGAGTTTGTTGAGTTATATAATGAAATGGGATTTGCCAATGCTTTAGCTCGCGATAATAATTCTTTAAGCTACGTTGTCGAGCCTATTCCTGGACTACGACTTATTGCTGTCGATGATAGCCGCTGTACAGCCCGAGATAATAATCCATATCTTAACGCCAATGGCCTCACAATGAGTACTCGTTCATGGATATGCAATCAAATTGACGATGCACGCCAGCATGACAAGCAGGTAATGGTAATGATGCATCACAATTTGATTGAGCACATTGACGAGCAATCATCATTTACTGGAGATGCTCGCCTGACGTTAGCCGATGCCGTACGTGATGAGATGTTGCAGCATGGTGCTCGTTTTTTTCTCACAGGACATATGCATATCTCAAATATCAGCACTTGGTATAATGAAGAATTAACCGATTCTGTCGTAGAAATTTCCACTGGCTCGGCTATAGCCTATCCGTGTCATTATCGTATAATTGAAGTGTCTCCAGATTTAGGGACGTTCACCGTAACCACCCATTCTATTACTGATGTTGAGGGAATTGAGAATTTTCCCGAATATGCCCTAGAACGAATGAATGGCAGTACCCGAGCAACAATAAGCAGTATCGTTTATAACAACTGGGATGCCCTAAGTGAGCGACTTGAAGAATACCAGTCATATTTAGGAAATGTCGAGCTTACTCCTGAAAACATAACTAATATTGCGTACCGCAACATGTCGGAGTCCGTATCCGAGCTAAATCAAGTAATGGCCGAAGGAAATGAAAATGAAAAAGACGGTCAAGCTATTAGAAACCGACTGAATACTGCGATAACTAATTTTGCAAACGACATTCTGTCGGATGCTAATATCTTTATTCAGTTAATTGCAGCACCACTTATCACAGAGCAGTTCAATCAAATGCTTGACGTACCCCTGAAAAGTGCACTAAACGATTGCACAAACTATGGCAGTTATCGCGCAAATGTGACAGATGATTTGCACCCCATTTTACACTTCACATCTGTAGAAATACCTAGCGATACCATTCGTGGTGATCTTAACGGCGATACAATTGTCGATGTGTCAGATGTCAACATTTTAATAAACATCATCTTGGGTTATGAAACAAATAATGAACTTATTGTTGCAGCCGATCTGACAGGTGATAATCTGCCCGATGTCAGTGATGTTAATGCCTTAATAAATATAATACTGCATAAAGAATAAATTCAATGAATAAATTAATTCTCATAATCGCCATTGCTGCTCTGATTATCACAACTTCATGCTCTTCAAAGAAGCAGTCATTAGGCCCGAATCCATTTATCACCCATATGTACACAGCCGACCCCTCAGGGCATGTGTGGAATGATGGTCGTCTTTATGTGTATGCATCGCATGACATTGACCCTCCTCGAGGCTGCGACTTAATGGATCAATATCATGTGTTTTCAACTGACGATTTGCAACACTGGACTGATCATGGTGAAATAGTACGTGCAAGTCAAGTGCCATGGGGTCGTCCTGAAGGCGGTTTCATGTGGGCTCCTGACTGTGCATATAAAAACGGCAAGTATTATTTCTATTTTCCACATCCATCTGAAAGCAATGTTTCACCATCATGGAAAGTTGGAATTGCAGTAAGTGATAACCCAGCCAGTGGTTTTACTGTTCTTGAAAAACCATTGGAAGGTGCTGGCGGTTGGGATATGATTGACCCTGCAATATTTATTGATGATGATGGTCAGGCATATTTTTACTATGGTGGCGGCAGTCACTGTTATGGCGCACGAATGAATGATAATATGATATCTCTGGCAGAACCATTACGTGATATGGAGGGGTTGGTAGATTTTCATGAAGCAGCTTGGGTTCACAAGTATAACGGGAAATACTATCTATCTTATGCTGACAATCGCAATGGAGCCAATCAAATGCGTTATGCCATGAGCGATTCACCATTGGGCCCATGGGATTATAAAGGGGTTATACTAAATCCAACTAGTTGCTCAATGAGTCATGGCTCAATTGTAGAGTATAAAGGACAATGGTATCTGCTCTATCACAACAGTGACCTTTCTAGTGGCCGTCCTGAGTTGCGATCAATATGCATCGACCCTCTCTATTATAATCCCGACGGCACAATTCAACGCGTCATCCAGCACTGACGTTCATCACAGAGCAAATGTTAATCGGCTCAGTCATACATCTCCTGTTCTGTAAGATTATTTTTTATTCAAATAAAGAGTGACACCCAATCTAAGTGTCGCTCTTTATTCTTCTTCGTGCTGTCATCTCATATCTTTGAACTCATAGAATACCCAGTCATCGAGGGCTTAAATTGCTTGGTTTTTTGCCACGAAATAGGTCAAGGCTGCAAAAACGGCAAACTCACTTCCCAAATAACGAAAATACTAGACAATTTGTGAGCCGAGTTGCTAGAAAAATATTACTTTTGCGTCATCAATCTAAAAAGAATGCCCATGATTAAATTTTGCGTGCGATTAGTGCAACGATGGTTGCCAGATCCGTTTATTTTCGCAATACTACTCACCTTCATTGCTGCGGCGGTAGCAATGCCATTGTGTCACCAGACCCCCCTCGAGGTGATTGAGCACTGGGGGGGAGGAATATGGAATTTGCTGGCATTTGCCATGCAGATGGCTCTGATTCTTGTGTGTGGATCGACCTTGGCTGCGGCACCGGTTGTCAAGCGCGCTATCGATTCAATGGCTCGCTTACCTCAGAGTGCCCCCGCTGCAATTGCTCTAGTGACCGTCGTGTCGGCATTATCCTGCTGTCTCAACTGGGGCTTTGGTCTTATTGTTGGTGTCGTGTTTGCAAAGGCAATAGCACGTCGCCGACGTGACGTGGACTATCGGCTTCTTATTGCATCGGCCTACAGTGGCTTTGTAGTGTGGCATGCCGGCATCTCAGGTTCCATCCCTCTCACAATGGCAACACCTGGCGAAGCACTCGCGTTGGCTACCAATGGTGCGTTGACCGCCCCTGTGCCATTAGCTCAAACCATCTTCGACTGGCACAATGTGGTGACTGTGCTGTTTGTGATAATCGGCATCACCATCACTAACACCTTAATGCACCCCAAACAGGGCATCCTCACCATTGACCCAGCGCTACTGGAGGACAATGAGAATATTACGCCCGATGTTTCCTCCTCGGCCAAGACACCGGCACAGAGGCTCGAACACAGCAAATTAGGTGGACGAGAAGGAAATCAGGCGACAGGGTGACATCGACCCTGACTATCAACGCTGGAATGCCATTGGCAATTTGGGGCACCTTCCAGCTAGTGACCCTAACCGTATCGAGCGCCTCAGCGAGATGGCCAACGAACTGTACAAGCAGCTGGGACGAGGCGAATATGACGAAAACCCGAGTTACCACATTCAGATGGTGGTGGCAGAATACTTCGACAGCAATCCCCAGACCTTGCTGCAATGGATTTACAACAACCGCAACAAGAAGAAAAACCTGATTGTTGAGCACTTTGAGCAAATCTTTGCCAACGGCTGGCGAAACAAGTACTCCCTGGTCAAGGCCATAGAGCAAATGCGCGACCCCGATGCTCAGAAGTATCTCGAAGACCTCACCGCACAGTGGGGACCCAGCGACGCTGTTGGTTAAGTTGAGAATGATTGTTGAATATAACTATATTTTATTAATTTTGCACAATTATAATTGTGATTGTTATAAAAATCAATGATATGTGTAACTTCTTCATTATAAATCTCTTAAATATTTAATTCATCCAATAGGTTTGTTTTACCTCTGCATTACTATTAAGAACTAAAAATGATAAGAACTATGAAAATGAGATATCTGATTCTGTTGATGGCATTGACCATCACGCCGTTGGTGGCATGTAATGCCAATAATGGAAGCAGTGACGCAGCTGCTGATCAGGCAGCGCCCACAGCTGCACCCGATAAACCTGATCTGAGTTTCCTCGCCAAGCTGGGACTTGATGTGAGCAACCTCACTATTATTGGTGACGTCTGGGAGCCATCTGCTGTATTTGTTGACTTGAACAAGGAACAAACAATCAGACTCTTGCCCATGGCACAGTTCATGAATGGAGGGGAAGAGCAAATCTATGATGGGCGTTACTATTTGACTGCCGCCAAGGCACTACCCAATGGCTACACTATGCTGCTCTATGGTTGGTCAACTGGCGATGATTCAAGCCTGGAGATGATGGGCATCTATAACCGTGACGGCAACATCACTGACTTCATGCAACTGGGCGATATGAACGAGTTCAGTGACAATGAGCAAAACGATGACTATACACAAGGTAGGGCGCAGATGACCGATACTGAATTGAAGTTCACCGCACCCGCAGAGTTCACCCTCGACAGGACGATCAAGGAAGCCGACTGGCAGCGCGACCCCAATAGTGAAGATGGAGGTCGTGACATCACCAAAGTATACTGGTTGTTGACAACCGAAAAGACCTACAACGTCGATGACCACGGACACGTAAAGTTGGCTGACCAAAAGGAACTGAAACGCAAAGGCAATTTGGATAATGACTACGAACTATTTCTACAATTCGATGACTTAGCCAACATGCCCATAAGCGATGTCACACGCATTGACAAGATGAACGACTTGGCGAATAAAACGAAACAAGCGTTAGGCGATGAAAGGTTTGATGATACTTTTGCTTATCGGGTGATTTCGGGGGTAAGTGAATTCTTTGCATCTGATCCCGATTCGTTATTAAAATGGATTTACAAGAACCGCAAACGTGAGAACTTGATTGTTAGATGCTTGATGGAGAGTATCGAAAATTCATATATCGAAAAGAGCATGTTTGACAATGCCATCAACCAGCTCACCGACAACGACGCCAAACAATACCTCAAGGAACTCACTGCCACGTGGAAATCGGAAGTTGGTGATTAAACCAATTTTATTATAACTTTTTATAATTGTGACTATTAACTAATAATCTAAAGATATGAAACGATTATTACTTCTCTTGGTTGCTACACTGGTTTGCGTTGCAATGTGGGCGGCCGAACCCTGTGCGGTTTATACCTCTAACAATTCAACTCTAACGTTCTATTACGACAATGTGACACACAGCGGTGATGTCAGGCCGTTTCCTACAGGTGACTTGTCCCGGCCGTGGTGGTCGTCAGATACCAACGTCAGCAGCAATGTCCAGAAAGTGGTGTTCGACCCGTCGTTCAGCCTCTATCACCATACCAGCGGGTACTACTGGTTTGCCGGTATGACCAACCTCACCAGTATCGAGGGACTGGAGTATTTCAATACCGACATGATGGTGAACATGCGCAGAATGTTTAGCGAATGCAGTAGCCTCACGAGTCTCGATTTGAGTCACTTTAATACTGCAGAGGTGACCAACATGTACGATATGTTCATGGGTTGCAGCGGTCTGACGGGCCTCAATTTATCCAGCTTCGATACCCGCAAAGTGTCGAACATGTCCGGGATGTTCGCAGGCTGCAGTAACCTCTCCAGCCTTGACGTGACAAGTTTCAACACCTCTAAAGTGTTTAGCATGCGCTCTATGTTCTACAACTGTGCAAAGCTCTCCATACTTGAATTGAGCGGATTTGACACTGGCAAAGTGACTTCTATGAAAGACATGTTCCAAAATTGTAGCAGCCTTGCTACGATATATGCAGGTAATAATTGGACAACTTCGTATTTGCTCGACCTGTCAGAGAGCGTGTTCGAAGGCTGCACCTCGCTTGTGGGTGGCAAGGGTACCACCTACGATTCATCACGCATAAGTGCCTACTATGCCCGCAATGACGGAGGCACCGGTAGCCCGGGCTATTTCAGCAGTCACCAAGCGGCTGCAGTATATAACTCCTCCACAAAGACCCTCACGTTCTACTACGACGACGTGGCGCACAGCGGCCATGTAGGGACGCTTCCGTCAAGTAGCACCTCCCAGCCGTGGTGGTCGTCCGATACCAATGTCAGCGGCAATGTACAGAAAGTGGTGTTCGACCCATCGTTCAGTCTCTATCACCATACCAGCGGGTATTACTGGTTTGCCGGCATGACCAACCTCACCAGTATCGTGGGCCTGGAGTATTTTAATACCGACAAGATGGTGAACATGAACGGCATGTTCAAAAACTGCAGCAAGCTCACCAGTCTCGATTTGAGTCACTTTAATACTGCAGAGGTGACCAACATGTACTGCATGTTCTTGGGCTGCAGCGGTCTGACGGGCCTCAATTTATCCAGCTTCGATACCCGTAAAGTTGTCAACATGTCCGAGATGTTCTCAGGCTGCAGTAACCTCGCCAGCCTTGACGTGACAAATTTCAACACCTCTGACGTGACTACCATGCTCGGTATGTTCCGCAGCTGTGCCATGCTTGCCACCCTTGACCTGAGCTGTTTCGACACCGGCAAGGTGACCGAGACTGCGAGCATGTTCTACGGCTGCGGCAATCTGACCACTATCATTGCCGGCGAATCGTGGGATATGTCCAGTGTCACTGAGTCTAACTATATGTTCCGCAACTGCAGTAAGATTGTGGGCGGTTCAGGCACCATCTATGACTCCAACCATACCAATAAGGAATACGCCCATGTTGACGGCGGACTAAGCAATCCCGGTTACCTTTCCTACTATGACGATAACCTCATCTACCACGCAGGTCTGTGGTACAAAGCCGAGCAAAATACTTCCTTTAACGAACTGACCCTCGTGAGGCCGCAAAATGGCGCCACCTACTCCGGAGAGGTAGACATTCCTGACGCCTTTAACCGCAACGGCACCGTGTGGGCCGTGACCGGCATTAGCGAAGGGGCATTCACCAGGACAGCGGTGACGTCGGTTACTGTGCCGCCTGGACTCACACGCATTGAGAACAGGGCATTCTATGGCGCTCAGAATCTGAAAACGCTGCTACTTGCCACCGACAAGGCACCCAACAAGCTCACCCTTGGCACAGACTTCATAGGTGACAACGCGTCCAGCTTTGCCTGCTATGTGAAGAACAACAATCTTCCTGCCTGGCAGCTACGTTACTCCTCGGTCAACTTCCTTCCTTGGGAGCTGACGCGGGAAAACGGCTTCTTGACCTTCTCCTGTGTAAGAGATGTCACTTTGCCCGAGGGACTCAGCGCCTACACCGTAACGGGCTTCAATACCGCGCGTCGTATGGCCACGTCAACCCAGTTGACCAATCGGAAAATACCCGCCAATAACGGTGTTATCCTGAAAGGCTCCCCATCCACTCGCTACCTGTTCTCGGCTGCCACTTCTGCTCCATCCTTAGGTTCCAACATGCTCAGGCCGTTAAATGGCATCGAAGACATCCCTTATGCTCCGTTTGCTGCTAATCCCGACGATACCAAGGCTTACTTCCTAGGCAACAGCTGTGTGGACTGGTATGAGTTCCAGAATAATATCGACTTGTTCATGGCCCTTAACACGGGTATTGCCTATCTGGCAGTTGACAAGACTTTGCTGGGCGGCGACTACACCTCCCATGTGCTGCTTGACCTGTGGAGCGCTACCGAGCCCGTGGTCGGCGATGTTGATGGCAGCGGGGTGGTGGATGTGAGCGATGTAAACGCTGTGATTAACATTATCCTCAAGACCAAGCAGCCCAGTGATTATCCTGGCAATCCCGATATTGACAACAGTGGGGTTGTTGATGTGAGCGACGTGAATGCTATCATCAACATCATTCTCAAACTTAATTAACGGATATTTGTTTTCATTAAAAACTTACACCTTATTATATATAAAGGGCCCGTGGATTTCTAAACCTCCGGGCCCCTTTTAGCCGGGTCTTTTGAGCTTTCCGAGTCCTCCGAGTCCTCCGAGATCTCCGAGTTCTCTAAGCGCTCCAGGCTTTCATGGTGAGAATACGTCGTTTTTATTTCTCTCATTTCCAGAGTCTTGATAAAAAAGTGCGATTTTTTCGGAAAAAAGTCGCCGGAAAATTTGGTCATGTCGGAATTTGGCAGTAATTTTGCACCCGCAAAACGAAAACCGGGGGCCGTCAAGGTGCTCTTGAAAATTTTTTGAAAAAAAGTGTCCAAAAATTTGGTCACCTCAAAAAACGGTAGTAATTTTGCCACGATTTCGCCTCACGATTTGAA
>JAGCCU010000051.1 GCA_017651515.1 Muribaculaceae bacterium
AATCTAAAAGTAGCAATCCTCTGATGTGTTATTATATAGTGTATGCAGTATCAATTTTATCACTTTTAAAATTCTGGTAAAACTTTATTAGAATTTAAGACTTTCCAAATAAGAAAAAATTTCGTCAAGCCGATTGTAATAACTAATAATATTCGGTTCCTTACGACTATACATCCATTCTATATGTGCACGAATGATAACTTTAAGTTTGTCGTAATTATCAGGATTAATAATTCTGCAAAGCGTTAAATCTTCAAAAATCCAATCAGCACCAACATCTGGTAACTCTGTTTCTCCTAATAATATTGGTTCTATAATTTTTTCATAAAGTTTAGGAAGTGTAGAATATTCATTAAAAACATAATTGGCACATTCAATGATTTCATTTCTTAATAGTTTTAAATCATCTTCAAATCCATAGCCATTAAGTTCAAAAACAAATTTATCTATACTATGATTAATCATAGTGCCAACAAAACCTATATTATAATTATCCCTTTGGTCTTTAATAGACTTAAAACTAAACTTTTCAAACCATTTTGATAACACATAGAATTTTACTCCATATATTGGATAAATAACCAATAAATTTCCACTATATTTATCAATCCAATGATTTAGTGAAACAGATGTCCAACCTTCACGATTTGATGAAATAAAAGTTGAATCCCGTTTTCTAAATCTGAAACTATTAAAGAATTCTGTTTTAGATAAATCATCTACTATTCTATTAAAAATAAGCCTTCTCATAATGATTAGTTGTTGTATTTATTTATCCTTCGATACTCAATTATGTTGATTTTTTCCCCCTTTTTTAAGTTTTGTTCTGGAATATTGGTGCGTATTTCAAAAATTCCAAAACTCTCTTCTACATTCATTTTTGCTTCTTTTTGACCTTTTGACAACGGAGTTGAAGCAGTCCTTTTGGTTTCGACAATAGTATAAGTTCCATCATCATGTTTTATTAATTGATCAACATCAGTTCGATTTCCCTTAATATTACCTTTCCCATTTTGTGGAACTAACCTTGCATTTGAAGAAACATTCTCTCCTCTTTTGATAGCTTTATTCAGTTCGGCCTTTTCAAATTCACGCCCTTCTTTTATTTCATTTGCATGCTTTAATGTCTTTTTTGTGTCGGATGCCTTTTCTATGCCTTTTGTAATTTTAGTCCCAGCTTTTACCGCTTTTGTCGCCCCTGCAGGGACAATTGGAAGAACTGTTGCAAAAGCATCAGCTCCTGCATCCATCCAATTACCTCTTGCGGCTTCATGATTTCCTGTAGCATGATGATATAATGCAGCTCCAACATCATAAATTACATTACCGACATCCCAGATAGTTTCCCAAAATCTTCCATCTAAATCTATATTCAATACTGGATTGCCGGCACACCAGGCGTAGGGGGAAAGGTGGTAGTATTTCTCGGCGAGGCGGTCTTGTGTTGGTGTGCGACCTATCAACGAGTCATACCACCGTGCGTGGCTGTCATACCAGTCGATGCCTGCCTGCCGGTCAAGTTCCTTGCCGCCGTACTTATACGGCTGCAAGCCAGCGGCAATACCGCCTCCCATCAATGCGCCGTAGGGGTAGTAGCTGTTGACTTCCTCCAGCGTCCCGCTGCCGTCCACCACGGCCCGCACATTGCCCTGATAGTCGTTGATATAGTAGTGGTATCCGGCGGCATTGCGATAGCCGTAGTCGTTCATCACTCGCTCCAGCGAGTCGTTGCGGTAGATGTGATTTCCGCAGTAGTCGCGTTTCATCAGTGTGATCACCCTGTTGTCGTCGATGGGGTTGATCGGGTCGACAGGCACTCCCGGCCCCAGGAAGTCAGGGCTGTCGCCTCCCGTTCCTCCGCCCATCGGCAGCAGCCCGCCCTCAAGGCTTTCACGCTCCATTATCTGCATGTTGCTGAGCAGATACTCGGTGCGCAGACGTCGGCCGTCGGCAGCATAGGTGTGTTGAATGATATTGCCGTCATCAAATGTTATTTTGCGTGGCAGGTTCAGCACGTTGTAGGTTATCTTATGGATTCTACGGTTCTTGTCGCTGGTCATATTGCCGTTCGCGTCCCAAGAATACTCGGTGTCCTTGTTGGCGCCATCGCGGAAATCCATGGCTCCCTCGTAGGTCAGTTCGTCGCACTGGTCGGTGACTTTCTTAAGCTGGTTGCCATTATAAGTAATCGTCAGGTCGTCAATGTCGTCGAAAGCCCATACGACATATGGCGCCACGGCGGCTGTCATGCTAACTCCCTTGCGCGTAAGTGCTTTAATGTTGCCGTTCAGGTCATACTGGTAAGTGCACGAGTAATTGCGTGGCTCGTTATTGTAAATCACCAAGAAACCATTGATTGAAGATGAGCCTGTCGTGCCATAGACAGCCGATGTGAGCCGGTTCAGGCCGTCGTATGAATATGCATATCGCTGTGCCGTGGGGCTGAGAGTGAAAAGTGCTTCTTGTGCCGTCCACTCCATTGAGCTGATGTTGCCGTTGAAGCACGGCGTGGCGCCCGTAGAGCCTGTGTCCTCATAATGAAGAGTCTGTGAGAACTTTGTGCCACTTATTCCTGAAAGCCATCCTCGTACATTATATGTGTAGTCGGCTTGGTGCGCAAAAGAACTTCCGTTACCCTGTGACGAGCCGCCCAAGCCTTGTGAGGCGAGTCGTCCAAGATTATCATAAGTGTTGCTGCACAGCAGCTGCGGTGAGCCGTCACCCTGTGTCAGGGAGACGGTCATCAGCCGCTCCATATTGTCGTAGGTGAAGGCGGTAGTCTCGACGAGAAAGGTGTCGGCGGTCGTGTGCTCATGCCTTATCAGCAAAGGCTTTCCAGTGAAGGTGAGGTCGTAGTAATAATGTTCATAGCCGCCTTTCAGGTTCTGTTCGTGAGTTTGTATAACATTCTCGTGATAGTCATAATAGATGGTGCGCAACAACAGCGTGTCGGTGTCCAATACGCGCGTTGCCGTGCCGGTGAGCATGCCGCGAGCCGAGGTGTTGGGATAGGTTGAGTTTATATAACGACTGTCAAAGCCGCTCATGGTGTTGTATGCCAAACTTGTAATACCACCAGTAAAACTATAGTCATCATAATAAAATACATTCAATAAATCAACGTTTGGCAATTGTAAAGATGAATTCAATAAAGAATATCCGCCTAAAGAGTCGGAATTTTCATCTCTTGCCACAATTACAGGAATGCCTAAATCACAGTCATCAAGAGTAATGTTCCTTGACACTAAGCCGTTCACACATTCGCGTCCGAAAGCATCACGCAGCACGATAGAGGATTCACCCGTTATACGCTGATTGCCGTCCTGCGTGAATACAGGCCGTCCGGCATTGTCATAGGCTGTCATCACCCAGAAACACCCCGGCATCTTCTTAGCACGCATACGGCCTTGCCAGTCATGGATGTAGAAATATGCCAGTCCTTTCAGTTTTACTGATGAGGAGTTCAATGCCTCGTTGCTGCCGAAATCGGCAGAAGCCTTCGGTGGCAATACGACAGTTAGGTTACCGCCCACGTCATACACATAATAGGTATCCAGTAGGGTGTTTCCGTCAACGGCTCTTGATAGAACGGTCTTGCCCTGCATGTCGGTGAAGGTCAGACTGACATGACCGTCTTCATCCTCATTACGTTCTACAAACAACGTTCCTTTGGCATATTTGCCGTGTGACGTGACGGTCACGACAGTATCATTGCTATAACGCGTATCGGTGACGGTGAACCTCCTGCAGTCAAGCAGGGCATTGCCAGGGTCGTTGGTGAGATATGCCTTTGTCACCGCCTTGCCGGCCGAATGCCAAGCTTGACCTGCGCCCATCACTGTAACAGGCCTGTCGAGTGATGACTGTTCATAAATGGTCTTTGAGTAAGGACGTTGATCGCCGTAGGCTGCAGCGGCAAGTGCTTCAATCTGTGTTTCAGGGAGGAATGAACCGTTTCCACTGTGTGGAGTGGCAGAATACTGCCGTGCAATGCGGCCTGCACGGTCGTAAGCGGAATAATGCACCAAATCATTACCATTGCCAGAAGCGCTGACACCAACCACTTCTGTCGGACGGCCAAGAGCGTCATAATAATGAACGTTGACTACCGACGATTGTCTTAAACTGTCGAGCATGATGCCGTGACGTACATAGTTATATGCCGTGTCGATAGCCGTCTGTGCCCCACACGACAGGATTGACAGCGTCAGTATTGCTATGTTAATTAGTTGCCGCATTCGTAAATAACGTTAAAACTCTAGTAAAATTGAATATGGGGTTCCGATTTCGTGATTTTGGGCATGAGAAATTTCAAGCAGAGCAGATGTCTCACTAAATGAAGACGTAATGATCATTTCCACGCTGTTGTTTCCAGCCATCAAACTAGCTGAGCCTGTCTTGACGCGGTTGCCTGAAAAAGGAATATTTGTCCCGTTGACTTTGATGACGCATGTTCCAGATGACAGCAGATTCAGATTGAAATCAACTTGTATTGAATCGTCAGAATAGATTGTTGCACTAACCAATACGTTTCCATTATTTAAATTATAATTACCATAAGTGATATTATTAAATCTTATTATTGCATTGTTAACGTGCAGTGTGTGGCATGAATTACATGTCTCATTTGATGTCACATCAACGACAGAGCATTCTACAGTATAATTACTGTCAGATTGGAATGCAATTATTGAGCATGGCAAGAATTCAAAAACGCCTGTCCCGTTGACAGATTGAAACAATATATTATTCTGGATGTCTCTTACAATGCAACTATATTGATAGTCCCCCATTCCACCACAGGCATTCGATACAATTCGCACACTATCGTTGATGTGGCATGAGCTGGGACATGAAACTGTCAGTGTTAAAGGCTTTATTGTAACCAGATTATAATCATTGTGCTCAATCGTTTTATTACTGTTGTCTGATACAGTAATCAGACGTCCATAGCCGTCATAACCGTAAAAAGTTTTCAAGGAGTTGGGCATTACGTTCTCGGTCATTCCGACGTCTGGCTTATATTTATATATGTTTACAAGAGCCTGTGGTATTCTATTGCATAGACTCATCAACCTGCTAAAAGAAACCTCGTCAATGTATGATGTGTCTCTGAGTAAAGAAACTGAACTGATGCCGGCATGCAGAAGATTCTGTTCCAGCTCAGCAGAAGTGGCGTTCTGGACGATGGCTAGAGGGTAACGGCCTCCATATCCCCATAGATAGGAAGTACTCACGCCATCGGCATCAGTATTCTGCTTCAATAACCCCAGATTGTCAAAGAGATAAGTCTCATCCTGTTTCCATCCGTTTTGTTGGTTCCATTTTTCTACACTTGAAAGCCTCACTAACGAAGGTTTGTCAATATTGGGCTGGTAGTAATTAAATTTGGTCTTGTTCAGCAAAGTCTCTGTGCCATTTGACAAGCGTGATGTCTCTTTCTGAAGCACGTTGTTGACGATGTTGCTGTCATTCATTAGTTTTATAATGCCGTATGGAGCGATGGAATCACCTGAATACACGGTCTTCTCAATTATCGTATCGCCCTCTGATGTAGTGGTCGAGATTCTTGATGGCTGTCCATGTGAATTGTAAACGAATTTAGTCGTTTGAGTTACTTTGCCGTTTTCCAATGAATCTGTTTCCACTATCGAATTCAGTACATTATTGTAACGAGGGTAATACACTTCCCGTGCGATTTCTCCTGTGACTTTATAGACGGTATCGACGTAAACCAAGGGGAAGCTGTAATTATATGACCTGCTTTTCTTCAGCACTCCCATTGAATCATAATTGCTTTCGTTCAGCAACAAACCGCGCTTGAACTGTTGTGACGGGATGGGCGTGAGGATGTTGGTGACATCAGCACTTGGATTATGGAAAGATGAATGAAAGCTAATGTCATTCATTGTCCAGTAATTCTCAAGAGGCTGTCTTGCATCCATGTTCTCTTCAAGTATCTCATCAGGATAATATTGATATGTACTATAATGGTAGTCGGTAAAACCCTTCCCTGTTTTATGTTCCCTTACGCGTGAATACTCTATATGAGTTTGGTTATAGTCATAGATGTGGTTAGTCAAATTATAATGCTTTACATGTTTTCCCTCAGTATCATAGACTATTCCGTATCTTGGAACATTTAGAAGAATTCCGCTACTCAAATCGCTGTCGGAAAGTGAATAATCATAGGTGGTAGTGTCGTTGGGTACGCTGTCAGACAAATACGTTATTATCTGTTTCAATCTTATGCCTCCCGCCGGCTCGTTATATCCTAATGTGGCAAGACACGGCAGAAAATGTGAAGTGGAATTTCTCCTTACTAATTCAGAATAATCATGAGGCTCGTATGAAATCCGTGAATATCCTCCCGTTGGATAATTTATTTGCTTCAAGGCTCCAGACAGCGAGACTTCAAAGCTTGGGTTTTTTCTGACAGCGTAGCTGTAACTTTCATTGTAGCAGGAATCATAGTTTACATGAGTCCAGAAATTAGTAACAGGGAATCCGCCGTACGCTCCATTGTAATATCCCCAGTGGTCGCTCTGAATTGAACCCAATGCAGGATATCCCGCCATGTCGTAATAATCGAATGAAAAAGAACCTTGTCCTGAAATATTCACTGATTTTAAAAAGGTCATTTTGTTTCCTGTTCCGTATGCATTTTCTTTAATTCCATAGTCAAATTTAACTTTCTTGAACGTATTGTCATTATGAGTGGCTGTTATTGAATTAAGTCTCTTATGAAACCCTCGTGCCTCAGACATCTCACCTCCTGGTGTGAGATAACGAGTTTCCTGTTCGCCATCAACATAGAAAAAAGTCAATCTGGTTTGGTCTGGGAAAATAATGCTTGACAATTTATGATGGTTGAGTCTGCTCTCATGCATCGATATGTCAGACGAATAAGAATTTGATGATGATTCGCAACCGTTAAATATTGCAAAATCATAAGTCAACGATGGAGTGTAGGTAATGTCTTGTTCCTCATAGTTTACATCCCCCTCAAGTTTATATTCGTGATAGTTAAAAGTTATTTTTCTTCCGTTTAATGCCTTAATGCTTCTGAGAGTCCAACTCCTGTTTAAGTTATATGTCTGTGCCGCAACACCATTATCATAAGGTTCTTTTGTACTCTCATCAGGTATGAAGTTGTACTCATATCCATTTCCGTCGACAATGACAATATTATAATGTTCGTCAAATTCCTTTATAATGAGTCCTTTAGATTCAGACGAGAGATTAAAAATCAAATAACCATCTGCATTGGGAAATCTTCGGAATTTTCCAGAGAAACCGCAAAAGTTAAATGTGTATATATCTGGTTCAGCATCATAATGATTGCTGTGATTATCATCTAAGCATGTGAAGATTTGGTTGTTTTTGTTGCATAAATAGGAGAAAATATAATTGTCTGGAGTAATATTTTTATATGCCCTTAATACAGCTGTATAACCTCCAGTTGCCGTAATATCCTTGCTGATTTCATCGGGTAGTCCATTGATCTCCCTTGTTATTATTCCGGGACTTTTCAGGTTCCATGAATGTCCTAAAATTCCACTCTTATGGTTTACGCGTAATCCATTTGTAGCATAGTCTATTGATAATGTGTAATCGAAATCGGCATCTTTATAGGTATAGATAGGTATAGAATAGTTGATTGTACCTGTATATAATGAGGCACCGATACTTCCATATTTCATGAATTCATACGTCTGCCATGATGGTAATACGGGCTGCTTTCCTATATTCGAGGAATTCGGCTGAGACAAAGCTGCAATGAACCAGCAAGCCAAAATAAATATGGAAAAATCTCGTTTCATTGGCTCGTTTATTTGATTTGCAGTTTGTAGGTATCTGTTTCTTCTCCTGCCGATACATACAAAACATAGTTTCCTGTCGGTAAACCAGATGTGGGAATGCTTACCTGATACTGTGAAGAGTTATTCAGAGTTTGGGAAGACCATATCCTACCTAATGAGTCGCTCAGTATCAAAGAGAACTGCCCGTTGGAATTCCATGCCCCCGAACTGTTAAATGTGACTGTAATATTACTGTCGTCAATCAAAACAAAAAAATTCTCATCAGGATGTATTGAACAGCCCTGCGTATGGGAATTGCCGTTAATGGGTGAATTGTTTCGAGGTGGGTCTTGATACTGGATTCCCAAGGACAATTCCTGCTCGTCAGGGCTGCACAGGTACGTTGCGGACGATTGTTGCAGCACTTGGCCTGTACAGATGTAAGAATTCAAGATGTTTTCGGCAAGTTCGTACTTGAAATCTTGTGAATACCAACGGTCAAAGATTATGGAATGCTGAAGTTGATTGCTTTGACTGTCTTCATCATCCATCAGGTAAGCGTGAGGACTGACATTCAATACACCATTGACAGTTTGGCGAATACGGATTACGTTTGCCAGCGTGTCATTGGGAAGGATCAGTGTTCCTGAATCAAGGCTCTTGACTATGTGAACACCCGAAAACCTGACGGCATTGTTCCCGCAATATTTTCCAGAGAAATCAAAATGAGAAATAATGCTGTCCCCAGTGCATGGGAAACCGCCTGACAATACAATAGGCGCAATGTCACCGTACATGCCGAACAGGGCATTTTCATAAGAATTCATTATTATGGTGTCATTGCGGTAGCCATATGTTGATTGAGAGCCTTGCTCGATGCGAACAAGAAGGGAATCACCGAGGTTAAGCCAACGCATGTCGTGGCTTTCCCCTGTCTCAATGGCATGGCTGAAATCCCAGACGGTGGTATCGGTGGGCATGTCAACGAACTCATAGTGCGTCTTGGTCACCTTGTCGCCATTAGCCGGCCAGTGCACCGACAAAGGCAAAATATTAGAATATAAACACAAGAATATGGAAATATATAATAATATGATTAGATATCGTTTTAACATAGTCATTTGTAAATGATTATTAAATGGTCACCACACGATTCGGGAATAGGAATAAAGTCCATATTTTGCTAATCATTTTATAATAAGTAAACGAGCGTTTACCCCGACAACTGAGAAAGCCATTAAAGTCTTAAATGACTTTAATGGCGTTATTCCTTAGCCATTGAGTCTTGCTTGGATAGCCTTGCTCTGCTCTTCGTAGCCTGGCTTGTTAAGCAGCGCAAACATGTTCTTCTTGTATGCCTCCACGCCAGGCTGGTTGAACGGGTTCACATCCAACACATAACCGCTCATACCACAGGCTTTCTCAAAGAAGTAGATGAGTTGTCCCAAGCAGTGTTCATTGAGCGCAGGCAGGGTGATGAGAATGTTGGGCACACCGCCATCCACGTGAGCAATCTGAGTGCCTAATTCCGCCATCTTGTTCACTTCTCCAACACGCTTGCCAGCAATATAGTTCAGTCCGTCAAGGTCGGCCTCGTCGCGTGGGATGACCACCTCATTATTTTGGTTCTCGACACGAAGCACGGTCTCGAAGATGGTGCGCTCGCCGTCCTGAATCCACTGTCCCATGCTGTGCAGGTCGGTGGTGAAATCAACAGCAGCGGGGAATATGCCCTTGCCGTCTTTGCCTTCGCTCTCGCCGTAGAGTTGTTTCCACCACTCGGCAAGAAAGTGCAGGCGTGGGTCGAAGTTGACAAGTATTTCCACCTTCTTGCCGTCGCGATAGAGCGCGTTGCGTGTGGCGGCATAGGTAGCCATGATTTCTTCACCTTCACGTTCCATTGCTACGGCGCCAGCCACAAGGGCGCGGATGTCGAATCCAGCCACGGCTATAGGCAGCAGGCCCACAGGAGTGAGTACCGAGAAGCGGCCGCCCACGTTGTCGGGAATTACGTAGGTAACATATCCTTCTTCGCCGGCGAGTTTACGCAATGCACCGCGGGCAGCATCGGTGATTGCCACGATGTGCTGTGCAGCCCACTGCTTGCCCTCTTGCTGCTCGAGCATGTCCTTGAGCAGGCGGAAAGCGATTGCCGGCTCGGTGGTAGTGCCGCTCTTCGAGATGACGATGATACCGAATTTGTGACCTTTCACCAGTTGCATCAGGTCGTAGAGGTAGTCTTCGCCGATGTTATTGCCGGCAAAGAGTACTCGTGCACCACTGGCGGGCTTGTATGCGGCAAAGTTGTCGTTCAGTGCCTCGATTACGGCCTTTGCGCCCAAATAACTGCCGCCGATGCCAATTGCGATTACGTATTCACACTCATTACGAAGCATGGCAGCTGTTTGCTCTATGTTGTCGAGTTGCTCACTTGTGATGCTTGACGGAAGATGTAGCCATCCCAGAAAATCGTTGCCGGCACCGTCGCCGCGTTCAAGAGTGCGTGCAGCCTCAATAGCTGCCGGGCGTAGTGATTCTATAACTTGTTCGGTTACTGAGCCGGTTATTGCGGCTGCATTGTCAATGTTGATACGGTTCATAGTCTTGTATTTTGATGTTATTTCTTTTTCTTTTTTTCTGCATCGCTGAACTCGTTAGGATATTCAAGTGCCACTCTCGGGCGACGCATAGCCCTTATTATCAGCCATATTCCAAGCACGATGAATGGTATGCTCAGAAGCTGTCCCTGGTCGAGTCCTATGTTCTGGCGCATCGCAATCTCCCATGGTTCCTGTACATTCTTGATAAACTCAATTAGGAAACGTGGCACGAATATTCCCAGCATGAAAACACCGAAGATGAGTCCTTCACGTTCTTGGGCATTGCGTTTCCAGTACATGTACATGCACACCCCAAAGGTTATGAGGTAGCACAACGCTTCATAAATCTGTGTAGGGTGTGAAGGAGCCGTGAAGATGGGTTCTGCTCCTTGCATCCATTGATGTATGTTGTCAACAAACTGGAAACCCCATGGCAGGGTTGTCTCTCCGCCGTAAATCTCATGGTTCATCAGGTTGCCTATACGTATCAATGCAGCAACTAGACCCACAGGAACAACCAGTCGGTCGAGTGTCCAGAGCATTGGGCGCTTAGTAACCAGACGGCTGAAAATCCAGATGGCGATTAGGATGCCGGCAGTGCCGCCATGGCTTGCCAGACCGCCTTCCCATACCTTTAGAATTTCGCCTGGGTGTTGGCTGTAATAAGCCCAGTCGTAGAAGAATACGTGTCCTAGCCTGGCACCCAATATTGTGGCTACAACAACATATATGAACAGACTGCCTAGCCATTTCTCTGGTGCTCCTTCGTGCTTGAAAATGCGATAGACTATTTCATAACCTATCAGAAATCCGATGGCGAACATAAGTCCGTACCAGCGCACCGTCACGAAACCATCGAATAAGTTTGGACTTGCTGTCCATGTCACAAAACTGAGCATACTCATATGCATTGTTAATTTGCAGAAGGCAAAATTACAAAAAAAATCGCACCTTCGCCATTATAGTAATAAACTTTGGCACAAAAGTTGTAGTCTAACGTATCGAAATGCCCAAAAACTGCTTTTTATGACCATAGAAATCAATCGTCGTGTGGCGCATGTTGCAATAGCCGTAGCTGTTGTGGCGGGTTTGTTGTGGGTGGGTTGGAAACACTTTTCTCCAGGTCGCGAGATTATAGGCGAGGAACGTCTTACTGCCCTCGATCCTGCCAATGCAGGTATAAACATCCGTGTCACCAAGCCGTGGTTTACCGACTCGGTGTGCGTGTTTGATGCCCGCACACCAGGAGAGCGTGATTACGACCGTTTCGACCTAACGCGTTGCCTGTTGCAGTGCGCTCAGGACATGCAGCAAGACGAAGTGGCGCGTGTTTATCTGGCATGTGATGGCCGTCGCGTGTATTTTATTAAAGGCAGTGATTTTAAGAAACTTGGAATTGACTATAAGCGTGGCAGTACTTGGAATAATACCGTGCTTGCAGCACGAATTCCCACAGTCACATATACACTGAATGACAGCCTTGCTTTTCCTGCTCGCGACGGACTGCTCCAACCTTTGGACAATGCTAGCGACTGGAACACCATGATGTCAACACTTATGGCTCATGACTCTCCGTCTCTAATTGGCGCCTTGGTGCGATTCATATTTTGATAATAACCTAAATTCAGGAAAAGATAAAACTAAAGACAAAAACTTGTCACTACTTAATTAATATTTTTGTAACTTTGTCGATTACTAAATCAACAAAGTTACTTTTTTGTTTATTTAAACTCTATCATAAAATGAAATTCTCCAGAATAATAGCATTAGTAGCAGTTGCAATGATTGCTGTAGCCGCTAAGGCGCAGTCAGCAACCTTTACGTTCAATGATGATGCACGCAATCAACGCGTCACTATTACTGCCATTAGCGATGACATCGTGCGTGTGAGCGTAATTCCGAATAATTGGAAAGAATTGTCTTTACCTTCGCTTGCAACCGATGAAGCATTGAAGGCTCCCGCTCCCGCCGTGACCATCACACAGGAAGGCGAGATGAGCGTGATGCGCACAGCCAGCGGTATGCGTGTGGTATGCGACAAGAACGTTAAGAGCGTTTCGGTGAGTTGCGGTTCAACTTTCTTCACTACCGACCTGTGTGATCGCAGTCAGTCGGTATTGCGCTTGATGCACGCTGGGGGCGAATCGTTCTACGGTGCCGGTGAGCGAGGCTATTCGTTCAATCTGTGTGGCGACACGCTCATTAACTACAATAAACAGAACTATGGCTACCAAAGCGGAGAGAAACGTATTAGTCAGATGGGTATTACCATGCCTATGGTGATTTCGTCGAAGGGTTATGGCATTTTCTTTGATGATTTCTGCAAATCATCGTTGTATGTGGGCGAGCAAGGCCTAGAATATACCTCCACTTCTCCTCAACCACTGTCTTACTACGTTATCAATGGCAATGGTCGTGTGGAGAACGTAGTGAAAAATTTCACTTGGCTCGTTGGACGTCAGGAACTGCCGCCACTGTGGACACTGGGCTACATTACTTCGAAATACGGCTACCACGACCAGCGTGAGAGTGAGGGTGTGGTAGATTCGCTCAAGACAGCTGGCTATCCACTCGACGGCATCGTCTTCGACCTTTACTGGTATGGTAAGGAGGAAGACATGGGGCGCTTGGAATGGGACAAGAACCAGTGGCCCGACCATCGTAAAATGTTGCGTGACTTTAAGCTGAAAGGAGTCAATGTTGTGACAATTTCTCAGCCCTACGTGCTCACCAACGGCCGAGCCATCGACAATTACCGCTCTCTTGACCCGCAGGGGATGTTCTGCAAAACCGATGGAACAGACACCACACAGACTGTCACCATATGGGTAGGACAGGGCGGAATGTTCGACGTATCCAACCCTGCTACACGTCTGTGGCTGCGTAACCGCTACAAACAACTCACAGATGAGGGTGTGACCGGCTGGTGGGGAGATTTGGGCGAGCCGGAGGTGCATCCGTTGGAGATTCGTCATTATAATGGCCTTATTGCCGAGCAGTATCACAACTATTATGGCAATGAGTGGAGCCGCATTATCTACGACCTCTTCAAGCAGGAATATCCAAGTCGCCGTCTGATGACGATGATGCGTGCCGGCACAGCAGGTTTGCAGCGTTACTCGGTGTTTCCCTGGAGTACCGACGTGTCGCGTTCATGGGGCGGTTTACAGCCCCAGGTGACCATTATGCTTAACTCAGGATTGAGTGGACTGGGCTATATGTCGCACGACGTGGGTGGTTTTGCCGTCGATCCCGATAATAATCGCGACGGCGAGCTTTACATCCGTTGGCTGCAGCTAGGTCTCTTCTCGCCAGTATTACGCACACATTCACAACAACTGGCAGAACCTTATCACTATACTGAATTCGGAGATCTTCCCTTGCGCATAATCAAGTCACGCTACAACTGGCTGCCGTACAACTATACTTTGGCTTATGAGAACGCAAGTCAGGGATTGCCGATGGTGCGCCCATTGGGATTTTACGAGAGTGACAACAACATCACCCGCTATGACGACATCACCGATCAGTATCTATGGGGTCACGATGTTATGGTTGCTCCAGTGATGCAGCAAGGTGCTACAAGCCGAGAAGTGACGTTCCCCGAAGGGACTTGGGTGGATGTGAACAACCCCAGTCGTCGCTATGAGGGTCATACGACAGTTAATTATGCTGCACCTCTCGAAGTGTTACCGTTATTTGCACGCGCTGGTGCGTTCATTCCGCAGGCTGAATATCCTATGCAGAACGTGGACGAATATAATCCCAACAAACTTGACATAATCTATTACATGAGCGATAAGGAATCGTCCTATACGCTGTTTGACGATGATTTACGTTCCACGGGAACGCTGGCCTTTGGCAAGCATCGCCTTATTCGTTTCGATGCCAAGCCACAAGGCAAGTCATGCGTGATTACCATCAAGGGCGAAGGACACATCATGGGTCACTTGCCTACCAAGCAGTATCGTTTAGTAGTACCTGCACTTGCTTCAAAGCCCAAGCAGGTGAAAATCAATGGAAAGAAGGCTTCTCATGTTTCATATGACCGTCAGAATTCCATCCTTACCATTCCCGTCCCGATAACTGATATTACTACAGCTACCACAGTCGAGATAACCAAGTAGCAAACTGCCAAAAAGTCATTTTTTGCCGATTAATGTCCAATAAGTGAAAGAAGTTGATTAATTTTGCAGCCTAAATCAATGATACCAATATGGCAATACCTAATGAAATACAAAACGTAAAAAGACGTTTTTCCATTATAGGCGACTCACAGGCTTTGATTTCAGCAGTAGGTCGTGCGATTCGCGTAGCTCCACACGACTTGTCGGTGTTGGTGATAGGCGAAAGTGGGTCGGGAAAAGAATTTTTCCCTAAGATTATACATGAGAATAGTCCACGCCGTCATGGCAAATACATTGCCGTGAACTGTGGTGCTATTCCCGAAGGAACTATCGATAGTGAACTTTTCGGTCATGTGAAGGGTTCGTTTACGGGTGCTACAAGCGACCATAAAGGATACTTTGAGGAAGCAAGTGGAGGTACCATTTTCCTCGATGAAGTGGGAGAAATGCCGTTGAGTACCCAGGCGCGATTGCTGCGTGTTTTGGAAAGTGGTGAATTTTTGAAAGTGGGCAGCAGCACCGTGCAGAAGACCAACATCCGCGTAGTGGCTGCCACGAATAAAGATATGGGGAAGGCAGTGAAAGATGGAAAGTTTCGCGAAGACCTTTATTATCGTCTTTCGACGGTGCTCATCAACGTGCCTCCACTGAGAGAACGAGGCCGAGACATACTGATGTTAACACGTAAGTTCATGCATGACTTTGCCGATGAGACGCATTCGCCTGAGGTGGAACTCACTGCTGATGCTCAGCAGGCACTCATGGACTATCACTGGCCCGGGAATGTTCGTCAGCTTAAGAGCGTGGTTCAGCAAGTGGCTCTATTTGAGGCGGGGGAAACCGTTAACCGAGAGACCATCAATCAGTATCTGCCCAATTTGGGCCAGCCACACCTGCCGGCCACTATCGATAAGAGCCAGTTCGACTATACTCAAGAACGAGAGGTCATTTTCATGCTGATAAAGCAACTTCAGCAGGAAATTGATGATGTGAAAGTTGCCGTAACGGGAGGTGATAGAAATTCTGCAACGCATGTTTCAGCAAATCAGGCGGACCTTAAACGAGAAGTTCGGCAGTTGGGTTTTTTAGGTCGTAATGACGACTCGTCAACCACGATAGTTCACGAGAATCATACCGGAACGACATTGCATCATAGTGAGCCGCATGATCTGGGACATGTGGATGAAGTGAATGCGTATGAGGTTAATCAGACAGGTTCAGGGCACATCAAGACCCTTGACGAGACCGAACGTGAAACTATTATGGAAGCACTGTATCGCAACAATGGTCGTCGCAAGAAAACTGCCGAGGAACTGCAAATCAGCGAACGCACGCTTTATAGGAAAATCAAGGAGTACGGCTTAGAACGTAGATAGTGAAACGGATTCTGGTCATATTGAGTGCCATTGTGATGGTTGCGTTGCAGGCTTGTATTCCTCGATACACCTTGAATGGAGCCTCGATAGATTATTCTGTTTATCGAACCATCTCATTCGGTGATTTTCCAATTAGGGCTGCTCTTGTCTATCCTCCATTGCAGCAACTCTTTGAGAATAAAATGATGGACATGGTGGGACAACAGACTCGACTGCGTGTGGTGGACAACATGAACAGCGACCTGCGCATGGAAGGTGAGATTACAGGTTACAACCTGTCGCCTCAGGCAGTAGGAGAGGATGCCTATGCGAGCCAAACACGTCTTACAATCACTGTGAGAGTGAAATATATTAATAATCAAAACCAGGCTTTGTCGAAAGATCAATCCTTTTCAGCATATCGTGATTTTTCCAGCAGTGAAATGCTCACCGATGTGCAAGACGAATTGTGCAACCAGATTTGTACCGATCTTACTGACCTGATTTTCAATGCCACCATTGGTGATTGGTAAAAATTGCAGTCATGAACTTAGTTGATGATATTAGGAAAGTGCTAGATGACAATGCACCAGTATCACAGGAATGGCTTCAACAGATGATGCATGATTATCCCTACTACATGGTGCCGCTGTTGCAGTATGTGAAACAGAATCCTGATGCCACCGACCGTGACGATGTGTTGGCTCGACTTGCCATTGCTCACCCCGACCGAAAGATTCTGGCGGCACAATTAGGCAAAGGTATGGAAGAACTGGCTCATTTCTACCCCGACGAAGAACAACCTGTTACTCCTGATACTGATACTACGATTGAGCGTTTTTTGGAAAACTACGGCAACTCAAGCCAGAAAGAAATTGAAGCAATAGAGAAGGTTATATTCAATCCTATGCCTGATTATGCCGATGTGCTTGCAGCACAGGAACGTCAGCAGGGCATCCCCGACCTGAACAATGCTGAAACCGAAGAGGATGCGCTCATCAATAGCTTTATAGCGCAGAGCCAGGAACAGGACCGTCAGGTAGTTGAAAGCGCAACGCAGCCCGAGGTGAATGAGCAGGAAAAAGAGGAAATTGCAATGGCCGAGGTGCAAAATCCTGTACTTACCGACGACTCTATGCTCAGCGAAAGTCTGGCAAAAATGTACATCTCAAGAAAAAAATATTCGCAGGCTCTTGAAATTATTGAAAACATAAGTTTGAAATTTCCAGAAAAAAGTATTTACTTTGCAGACCAAATTCGCTTTTTGCGAAAATTAGTGTTAATTCAAAGCAAAAATAACATTTAACTATAATTTTTTATAATGTACACTGTATTTGCAATTTTAATTCTTATTGCTTCGGTGCTGTTGGTGGGTGTGGTACTCATCCAGAAATCGAAGGGTGGAGGTTTGGCTTCTAACATGAGTGGTTATAACCAGCTTGCTGGTGTGAAGCAGACTACCGACTTTATTGAGAAGGCTACTTGGGGTCTCGCAATTTTTATCTGTGTGCTGAGCATTGCTTGCGCTTTTGTGAAATCGCCTACAATGATTGAGGGTGGACCACAAGTGAAGAAGCTCCCCACTCAGACCGAGACACAGGCACCCTCGTTCCCGACGGGTGAGGCTGCTCAGGAAGCTCCCGCTCAGCAGGCTCCTGCTCAGTAATTAAACATCGAGAGTAGAATCGTTTCATAATTTTGCAGTTGCACGCACACCCGCGATATCAGCTTGTGTGCGTGCTGTTTCGGTATAATGACGAATGATGAAAATGACAATTCTTTCTATGGTAATGACTATTATGCTGGCTTTCCCATCTTGCAGTAATTCAGATGGCGCAAGCAAGAGTAGCGTTGCCGATAATACAGCTGTAAAGAATGTGGAGTTTGTTGCCGATAGTGCAATGGCATTTCTCAAAGCACAATGCGACTTAGGACCACGAGTGCCTGGCACATCTGCACATGCTGCTTGTGCCAAGTTGATAACGAGCCGCCTCACGGCATGTTGCGATACCGTGCAGATACATGCAGTTCCAGTTACTACTTTCGATGGTGAGAAACTGACTGCAAATAATATAATGGGACGTATAAATCCAGGTGCTTCCACTCGTATTTTGCTCCTAGCGCATTGGGACTGCAGGCCATGGGCCGATAAGGACTCTGATCCTGCATTACAACGGCAGCCAGTGATGGGTGCCAACGACGCTGCCAGTGGTGCTGCAATACTTCTGGAACTGGCACGTATCATGGGCTGCAATAAACCAGAAATAGGGGTTGACCTGCTATTTGTGGATGCGGAAGACTGGGGAGACTATGACAACGAGGATAGTTGGGCTTTGGGAACACAGGCTTGGGCACGTGACTATCATAGTTTGTTGGGAATGGACTATGCGCCCATTTTCGGCATATTGCTTGACATGGTGGGTGCACATGGAGCACGTTTTGCGCCTGAATATTTTTCCACGCAGAATGCTGCCAGTGTGGTGAAGCTGGTCTGGGACACAGCCCGAGAAGCAGGCTACGGAGCTTATTTCGTGTCGACTGCAGGCGGAGCCGTTACCGATGACCATGTAGTGGTTAACAATGCCGGTATTCCATGCATCGATATTATTGACATGCGAGGAGAAGGGTTCTTTGACGGCTGGCACACCACGCACGATACCTTAGATGCCATTGATGCAGCAACGCTCAAGGCCGTAGGCCAAACGTTGTCAAGGTTGATTTATAACTTTTAGAAAAAGGCTCTAATAATAAAGAAAGATGGTGGATTTCGTAAAACTCACCATCTTTTTATTTGTATTATGTCTTTACAGACATCAGCCTATCTGCTCGCCGGCAAGGAAGGTGCGGTCGATGATAGGTGTTGTGTAGGCGTATGGGATGAAATCGATAGATGGTATTGGGTGGGTGATGAAGAAATTCGCCACTTTACCCACGGCTATCGAACCATAATCAGCACTGATGCCCATTGCTGCAGCACCGTTGATAGTTGCAGCATTAATCGCTTCGGCGGGTTGCAGGCGCATCTTGATGCAAGCCAATGATACAACAAACTTCATATCACCACTGGGAGTGGAACCTGGGTTATAGTCGCTGGCAATTGCCATTGGCAGCCCGGCAGCAATCATTTTGCGAGCAGGTGCAAACGGCATGTTCAGGAAGAACGACGTACCAGGCAAAGCCGTTGGCATAGTGTCGGTGCCACGCATCATTTCTATGTCTTCGTCGGTCATGCTCTCAAGGTGGTCAACCGAAAGTGCATTATGCTTGACAGCCACTTCCACACCACCCGAGGGCGCGAGTTCCTGGCCATGTATCTTGCCGCGCATGCCATATTTGGCTCCAGCTTCAAGGATACGGGCAGTCTCTTCGGGTGTGAAGAAGCCTTCGTCGCAGAACACGTCCACGAAGTCGGCAAGGCCTTCGGCTCCCACAGCGGGAATCATCTCGTTGACTACAAGGTCAACATATTCCGCCTGACGACCGGCATATTCTCGTCCCACGGCATGTGCACCGAGAAAAGTGGACATCACACGAAGTCGCGTACTCTCTTGTATGCGTGCAATTACGCGGAGCATCTTCAATTCGTCTTGTGTGTTGAGTCCGTAACCGCTCTTGATTTCTATTGCACCTGTACCCTTGGCAATTACTTCGTGCACACGTTGCATGGCCTGTTGGTAAAGTTCGTCCTCACTCATCTCGTGCAAGCGGTCGGCACTGTTAAGGATGCCTCCGCCACGACGGGCAATCTCGGCGTATGACAGTCCATTAATCTTATCGACAAACTCCCGCTCGCGGCTTCCTGCATACACGATGTGAGTGTGGGAGTCGCACCAGCTGGGCAACACTGTGCCACCTGCAGCATCCACTACCTGATCAACATCGGCAGGAGCAGGACGGTTGTCAACGGTATCGAAGTCGGAAACCACTCCGTCTTCCACCAACAGCCATGTGTTGTTGATAACATCAAGTTGTGCCATTTCGGCACCGGCCTTTTTCAGCACACCCCCGCCGTCAATGCCGGCGAGGGTGGCAATATTATTCACAAGTGTCTTCATTTGCGCAAAAATTGTATTGCAGCTTCAATGTGTGGATACATCACGTCGTCGTCACTGATGAACGGCACCACCTTGCGGAAGTCGGCATGCATTTGCTCGATAACGGGCGATGATTTGAGTGGACGACGGAATTCAAGTGCTTGGGCTGCGTTAAATAACTCAATGGCAAGCACGCGCTCGGTGTTGAGCACCACCTTATAGAGCTTAATAGCTGCATTGGCACCCATGCTCACAAGGTCCTCCTGATCTTGGCATGACGGGATGCTGTCGGTACTCGACGGCATAGCCAACGACTTGTTTAGGCTCACCACACTTGCAGCAGCATATTGCGTAATCATGAAACCGCTGTTCAGTCCTGGGTTGGCCACGAGGAAGTCGGGCAGATTGCGTGTGCCGCTTACCAATCGGTAGATGCGGCGCTCGCTGATGTTTGCCAATTCGCTCAACGCCTGTGCCAGGAAGTCCATAGGCAATGCGATGGGTTCACCATGGAAGTTGCCGGCACTGATAATGAGGTCTTCGTCAGGGCAGACGGTAGGATTATCGGTTGCGCTGTTGATCTCGGTGTCGATTACCGACTTCACATAGCGGATGGTGTCCTTCACTGTTCCGTGCACCTGTGGCATGCAGCGGAAGGAATAAGGATCCTGAACATGAACCTTTGGCTGACGGATGAGTTCGCTGCCCTCAAGTAGTTCCTTCATGCGAGCGGCAGTTTCAATCTGACCCTTGTGAGGACGCACTAGATGAACGGCCTCGGTGAATGGCTCGATGCGGCCATCGTAGGCCTCAAGCGACATAGCACCAATCTTGTCGGCCCATTCGCTCAATCGCTGTGCGTGCAGCAGCGACCACACCGCAAATGCACCCATGTTTTGCGTGCCGTTGAGCAGTGCCAGACCTTCCTTGCTTGCCAGTTCTATTGGCTTCCAACCCTTGATTTCAAGGATTTGTGCACCAGTCATTATCTTGCCTTCGTATTCCACTTCGCCCAAACCGACCAATGGCAAACATAGGTGAGCTAGTGGCACGAGATCACCAGAAGCACCCAGAGAACCTTGCTTGTACACGATTGGGCATACTCCCTCGTTGAAGAAGTCGATGAGGCGCTCCACAGTGTCGAGCTTGCATCCTGAGAAACCATAGCTCAGCGACTGAACCTTGAGAAGGATCATAATGCGGACTATTTCGTTTGGTACACGTTCGCCCACGCCGCAGGCATGCGACTTCATCAGGTTGATTTGCAACTGCGACAACTGATCTTTGCTCACACTCACCTTGCACAACGAGCCAAAGCCTGTGGTCACACCATATACCGGCACTGGACTGTTGGCAATTTTCTCGTCAAGATACTTGCGGCAACGGATAATGCGGTTACGGGCATCGTCGCTCAATGCGAGCTTCATGCCTTTCTCTATTATTTCGCCTACACGCTCAATTGAGAGGTGTTCGGCACTGATTTCATGAATCATAGTTTGTCTATTATCAAGGCTAATTAGTTTATCTATCAGAATTTAACGCTATCGAGCAGAGCGTCATCGACAAGGTTAGGCATGGTGACTTTGAGCTCTGGAGTGCGATCCATCTCACGGCGAATGGCATCCATTGAGCCGGTATTGCGTGCCCAAGAGCGGCGTGCAATGCCGTTGTTCACGTCCCAGAACAGCATCTGGCGGATGCGACGGTCAGCTTCTTCACTACCATCAATAACCATACCGAAACCACCATTGATGACTTCTCCCCAGCCAACACCGCCACCGTTGTGAATGCTCACCCAGGTTGCACCGCGGAATGAGTCGCCAATAACGTTCTGCACGGCCATGTCGGCACAGAACTGACTGCCGTCGTATATGTTGCTGGTTTCACGGAATGGCGAGTCGGTACCACTCACGTCATGATGGTCGCGGCCTAGCACGATGGGCCTGGATATTTCGCCACGGCGAATGGCATCGTTGAATGCCAGAGCGATGCGTGTGCGGCCTTCGGCATCGGCATACAATATGCGTGCCTGTGAACCCACCACCAAGTGGTTCTTGCCGGCCTCGCGTATCCAGTGCAGATTGTCGGCTAACTGACCCTTGATATCATCGGTCACGTGATGCGTCATATCGTCGAGAACCTCGGCAGCCAAGCGGTCGCTCACTTCAAGATCCTTGGGGTCGCAAGACGTGCATACCCAGCGGAAAGGACCAAAACCATAGTCGAAGAACATAGGTCCCATGATATCCTGAACATAGCTTGGATAGCGGAAATGGGTAGCATCCTTCATAATGTCGGCACCTGCACGGCTAGCCATTAGCATGAAGGCATTGCCATAGTCGAAGAAGTACATGCCCTTGGCAGTGAGGCGGTTGATTGCTGCCACCTGTCGGCGCAGAGACTCAAATACGCACTCTTTGAAGCGTTCGGGTTCTTCGGCCATCATCTTCTTGGACTCTTCCAGACTGTAACCCACAGGATAATATCCACCTGCGTATGGGTTATGCAGCGATGTTTGGTCGCTACCAAGGTCAACACGCATATCTTCATCAGCAAGACGTTCCCACAAATCAACCACGTTGCCTACATAGGCCATTGACACGACACGGTTTTCGGCAACGGCTTTGCGAATGGCAGGGATGAGTTCGTCAAGGTTTTCGTGTAGTTCGTCCACCCAACCTTGGTCATAGCGTTTGCGCGCTGCCAATGGGTTGATTTCGGCTGTTACGCTAACCACGCCGGCAATGTTTCCAGCCTTGGGCTGTGCGCCGCTCATGCCACCAAGACCGGCTGTCACAAACAGTGGTATGCGGGTTTTGCGTTCCTCACCCATCACCTTGCGAGCTGCATTCAGCACAGTAATTGTTGTGCCATGCACGATGCCTTGCGGGCCGATATACATATATGAACCGGCTGTCATCTGGCCGTACTGGCTAACGCCCAAAGCGTTGTCGCGTTCCCAGTCATCGGGTTTGCTGTAATTGGGGATTACCATACCGTTGGTTACCACCACACGAGGAGCATCCTTATGTGAGGGGAACAGTCCTAGTGGATGGCCGCTGTACATTACAAGTGTCTGCTCATCGGTCATCTCGCTCAGATATTTCATCACCAAACGATACTGTGCCCAGTTCTGGAACACTGCACCATTGCCGCCGTAAGTAATCAGTTCGTGCGGGTGCTGTGCCACAGCCTTGTCGAGGTTATTCTGAATCATCATCATGATGGCGGCAGCCTGACGACTCTTATGTGGATACTCGTCAATTGGTCGTGCTTTCATCTCATAGCGAGGACGCAGACGGTACATATAGATGCGGCCGTAGCGCTTCAGTTCGTCAGCAAACTCTGGCAACAACGTGGCATGCTGTTCCTTTGGAAAGTAGCGCAATGCGTTGCGCAGCGCCAACTTCTTTTCCTCCTCATTCAGGATATCCTTGCGCTTTGGCGCATGGTTGATCTCGGTATCATAGGGCATTGGCTCTGGCAAAACCGCCGGAATACCAGCTCTGATATCAGCTTGAAATTGTTCTAATGTCATAAGGTTATGTTTTTAGTTTCAGATTTTGCTTTCTACGATTCGTGATATTTCGGCTTCTTCTGCGTTGGCACGGGCAATCAGTTCGTTGGCCTCAGCAACGAGAGCGTCGGCAGTTGCACGATCTTTGAGCGAAGCGGCGTTGATCTTGACATTCAGTCCAGCACCCAGCACTGCGGCACGAGCAGCAAGAGCACCTACACCCACATCACTTACACTGTTGGGATTACCTTCAAGTGCCATCTGTTTGCAAATTTCAAATGCCTTGAACGACTCCTTCATCGTGCGTAAAGGCACTTGAGTGGCATAGAGTGTAGCATCCTGAATAGCGGCACTGCGGGCAGCCTTGTCCTCGTCGGTTTTCTTGGGCATACCGAATGCAGCCATAATACGGTTGAAAGCCTGAGTGTCCTCGTCAACGAGATGTAGCAACTCGGCCATAACCGCCTGACCCTTGTCGGCCCATACACTGAATTCTTTCCAACGATCATCCCAGCCGGGTTTGTGGCTGCTTAGATTAGCTACCATCGCACCAAGTGCTGCACCTAAAGCACCCATATAAGCAGAAATAGTACCGCCGCCAGGAGCAGGAGACTCACGCGAAGTCTCGTGAGCAAAACCGGTAACAGTTAGGTCAACCAGTTTTTTCTCACTGTCGTCGGCAATCATATATTCTATTACCTTTTCTTTTGGGTCGAAGGGTTTGAGGTCATCGAGTCCGAGAGAATGGATGGCGATTTCGAGAATGTCGCTTTCGGGAATACCCGTTGAGCGGTGCTGCTTCTCAAGGAAGTACTTACCCGCATCAATCAGACAACGTTTGGGAACAAGTCCCACAATCTCTGTGCCCGTTACTCGTACGCCACGATTCTGGGCGCAACGACACACCTCGTCAAATGCCACATGTAATGGAGTTGTATTTATATCGGTGATATTCATCGATACCTGTGCAATCTTATACTCGTCAATGTACCAACCAATTGCCTTAGTGCCCTTGAGAGTGCCTGGCTGCATGATGACTTTGCCGTTCTCATCTTTCTTGGGAGTGCCGGTGATGGGATTGCCCTCACGCACAGGACGTCCCTTTTCACGCACGTCGAAAGCAATGGCATTGGCACGACGGGTGCTGGTGGTATTCAGGTTGAAATTAGTGGCAATTAGAAAATCACGGGCACCAACGGCAGTGCAACCTGTGCGTGCCACTTGCTCATCGAGGGGACGCGCACCGAAATCTGGTTGCTTGCCTGGGGTAGATAATTTTTCGGCCAGTGCTTCATATTCTCCTTCGCGGCATATAGCCAGATTGCGACGTTCGGGAGTGAAGGCTGCTGCTTCATAGCAGTAACATGGAATTCCGGCTTCGGTAGCTATGCGTTCTGCCAGTTTGCGAGCCAGTGTAGCACACTCTTCTAGAGTGATTCCGGCAATGGGAATCAACGGGCATACATCAGTAGCGCCCATGCGAGGATGCGCACCATGATGCGCACGCATGTCAATCAATTCACCAGCACGCTTCACAGCTTGAAAAGCTGTTTCCACTACTGCCTCAGGACTTCCCACAAAGGTGACTACAGTGCGGTTGGTGGCTTCACCTGGATCTACGTCAAGCAGTTTCACGCCTTTTGAGCGCTTGATAACATCTGTAATCTGGTTGATAATCTCCATGTTGCGGCCTTCACTGAAGTTAGGCACGCATTCTACGAGTCGGTTCATGTTACTTGTTTTTATATAATTAATTATTTGATATTCAATTGGTTTTCATAATGCTCATTAGTAGTGATGCAAAATTACAACAATTCCGTTAAATGTAGCAATGAAATCTAGAAAAACACATTAATTTAACAAAAGGAGCAGCATGTGGTGTGAATCTAAAATCCTATCAGATACAATAAAAACAAGTTAAAGACTTCTAAAAATATTCATATATTGACAATATAGTATTACCTTTGTATTTTCGTTTTAATTGATGCTTTTACTTAACTATTTGATTTCTAATTTTAGAACTAATTTTAGAATTAATACGATTGAAAAATTGCTAATATGAATGTTGGATTTGATGGGCATTGGGCCGTGTTTAACCATACCAGCCGCGGTAATCTTAGCCGCAGCGTGATAAGTGCTATAGCTACTTATAAGCCAAAAAACAAGTATATTATTTATGGTTCTGTAGCAAGTGAAAATAGGCATCTGACTCCCCTATTGGCCAATCCTAGTGTAATGATGCGTCAACCAAAGCATGGCTATTTCAAGACACTGTGGAGATGGGGTGACGGATTTGGAAAGGATTTGCAACGTCACCATGTACGCATATATCATGGTTTATGTGGCGTGCTGCCTTTCTTCAAAGGGAAAAGTCGAGCACACATGGTGGTAAGTATTACTGACCTTGACGCACGTTATAATGCTAAGGAACTGGGTTTTTGGAAGAGCCTGAAAGAAAAAATGGCTTTGAGTCATAGTATCAAGATGGCAGAGCGCATCGTTGTTCCTAGTGAGTGGGCAAAGAATCTTTTGCATGAGTTGTATAATGTGGATTTTGATAGAATCGACATTGTGCCGCCTTGTGTCGATAAAGGATTCTCTACTCCAGTGCATGATGAAGCCCGACAATCGCTTGCTGCACATTATGGGCTTCCCAAACGCTTTGTTTTACTGATGGGGCCGCTTAAAAAGAGCAAGAACCTGCTTGACATGGTCAAGGCTATAAGGAGATTGAAAGACAAGGAGTTATGTATTGTAATGGTGGGCAAGAGCACCAACTATTATCGACATTCCATTCGGCCGTATGTAAATGAATATAACCTGCATGACCGTGTTATTCATGTAAAACACCTGCACTCAGCCGACCTGCCCAATATCTATCAGCAGGCAACTGCTGTGCTTTGTCCTACACAGAATGAACTTTACAGCCTGTCAATGCTTGAAGCAATGAGTTGCGGCATTCCTGTGATGGTGAATCCTGATAGTATGATGGCAACAGAAGCCGGTGACGCCGTGATGGTTACAACCGGTTCAACACCAGAAGCATGGGCTGCGGCCATCGATGCTCTTGTTGCCTCTCCAGAACAGCAGCAGATTTTTGCCGAGCGCGGCAGAAATTACGTTGCCAAATTCACACCAGAAGCAACTGCTGAGGCACTTCAAGCCTGCTACGACAAGATAGAAGACTAAGCTTTAAGTATCTCCTGAAATAAGCGATGCTGTTATTGAAAAACGAACGCAGTCACAATGACCAGGTATCGGTAATAAAAGGCATTGCTATTCTTGGAATATTATGGGAGCATGCGACATTGTTTTTAAACATTCCTGTATTGAACAGGATTGTTTCGATGCCTATGCTGCCATTGTTTATTATTGTCAGTGGCTATTGTTTCAATGATTATTATTATGATCATCGATTGACATTTGTCAAAAAGCGCATTAAATCGTTATATTGGCCTTTTGTTAAATGGGGTGTTATTTTTGTCCTGCTGCATAATTTGTTCTGTTACATAGGTTTCTATCCAGCCAATATGGGTCTGTACACTTGGCGTGACATGTTGGCAACGATTTCACACATTCTGGTTATGCATACTACTGAACTGTTGGCAGGAGCTAACTGGTTTCTTGCCGAATTGTTCTTCGGTACAATGTTGTTCATAGCCTTTGTTCCCTGGATTAAACGTTATCCACTGATAGGAGTAATAATCTTTGCACTAGTGGCAGTCGTTATGAATTTGACTGGTTTTCATTTTAGATTACGTGACGTCAGCTTGATGTGTGCTTCTTACTATACTTTAGGTTTCTGGGTTCGTGGGCGAAAACTTGAACACCGATTGTCAGTCATGGTTTTGTTGTTAGCTTTGTTTGTATTTGGCACACTGGTAGTTCCTGGCACTTTCCAAAACATAATCCCTAAGTGGATAATACCTCACTATATAACGGTGTTGGCAGGATCATGGTTGATTGCAGTTATAGCGTGGCATATTGTGACACGAGGTGGATGGTTGTCACGCATCTTGGTTTATATTGGTGACCGTACGCTCATAATACTCGTGTTGCATTTTACAGCTATGCAATGTGTATCATGGGCAATATCTAATTCAATGGAATTGACAAATGAGTACATAATTGGAAGCCCAATCATAAACGGACTAATTTGGGCTTGCCCAATTTACTTTTTGGCTGGTGTTGTGTTGCCATTAGCCGTTGATTATATTGGCAGGATAATTGAAGGATGCTTGAAAAAGATCGCATATAAGCTATAGTACATCTTTTTTAGCGCTTTTTCTTTGTGTTTTGGGCTTTTTGAAGTAAGTTTGCACTTTAATTAAGTAATGAAAATGAAAAAGATTCTTTTTACGGCGCTTGCAGTGATGGCAATGTGCCTAATTTCGTGCAACAGCACCAGTAAACAAAGTGATGAACAATCAGCACAAGTAAACACTGAAACTTCAGTTTCAACTGAGCAGACCCAAGATGCTGGTGATGTGCAGACTAATGCTGATTCTGCTGCTCCAAAAGGGCTGACAGGTGATATGGAGAAAGATGCAACAGCTATTGTTGATGCTAGTCTGAAGATATCATTGCAGATGACTGAAGGCACAGATCAGGCCGCTGAGCAAGCAAAGGTTCAGAAACTGTTGGAAGCTGCCAAAGAATATTATGGAAAGCAAGGTAAGACCGATGAATTTGCAAAACTTGTCAATGATAAGATGACGAAAGGTATTACCGATTTGGCTCTTAAAATGAAAACAGAAAAAGCTCATTAAATCAGAAAATTCAAGTAAATGAACATATTAGAACTCAGTGAACAAGAAATAGTACGTCGCAACAGTCTTAACCAGTTGCGCGAACTGGGCATTAATCCTTTTCCAGCCGAAGAATTTGTAGTAAACGCTTATAGCGACGACATTCGTGATCAATTTGACGATGATGCTACAACCCAGCGTCAGGTGAGTATCTCGGGTCGCATTATGAGCCGTCGCATCATGGGCAAGGCTTCGTTCATGGAACTTAAGGACTCTCATGGACGTATTCAAGTTTACATCAGCCGTGATGACCTTTGTCCAGATGAGAATAAAGATCTCTACAATATTGTTTTCAAGAAGTTGCTTGACATCGGTGACTTTGTAGGCATTACCGGCTATGTGTTTCGCACACAGACAGGTGAAATCAGTGTGCATGCTCAGTCGCTCAAGGTGCTGAGCAAATCTCTGCGTCCACTGCCTATCGTGAAGGTAAAGGATGGTGTTACTTTTGATGCCTTTGATGACCCGGAACTGCGTTACCGTCAGCGATATGTCGATCTCATCGTTAACGAAGGCGTTAAAGATACTTTCATTAAACGAGCCATTGTGGTGAAAACCATGCGCAAGGTTCTTGATGATGCTGGTTATACCGAAGTTGAAACGCCAACGCTGCAAAGCATTGCCGGTGGTGCTACTGCCAGACCTTTCATCACCCATTTCAACGCGTTGAATGTGGATATGTATATGCGCATTGCAACCGAGCTCTACCTCAAACGACTCATTGTGGGAGGATTCGAGGGTGTATATGAAATTGGCAAGAACTTCCGTAACGAGGGCATGGACCGTAACCACAATCCAGAGTTTACTTGTATGGAACTATATGTGCAATACAAGGATTACAACTGGATGATGGACTTCACCGAGCGACTGCTTGAGACAATATGCATAGCAGTCAACGGCAAACCTGAAGCAGAAATCGACGGAAAAGTGATTAGTTTCAAGGCTCCTTACCGCCGTTTGCCAATACTTGATGCTATCAAGGAAAAGACTGGATACGACTTAAGTGATATGGATGAAGGTCAGATTCGTAGCGTGTGTCGTGAGTTGAACCTTGAAATTGACGACACTATGGGCAAGGGTAAGCTCATTGACGAAATCTTCGGTGAGTTCTGTGAGGGCAACTTCATCCAACCCACGTTTATTATTGACTATCCAGTGGAAATGTCTCCGCTGACGAAGATGCATCGTAGCAAGCCTGGCCTTACTGAGCGTTTTGAGTTGATGGTCAACGGTAAGGAACTTGCTAACGCATACAGCGAACTTAACGATCCCATCGATCAGGAAGAACGCTTTAAAGAGCAGATGCGACTGGCTGACAAGGGCGATGATGAGGCTATGATTATCGACCAGGACTTCTTGCGCGCTTTGCAGTATGGTATGCCTCCTACAAGTGGCATTGGCATTGGCATTGACCGACTGACGATGCTCATGACGGGCAATAGTTACATTCAGGACGTTATCCTTTTCCCGCAGATGCGTCCCGAGAAGGTACAGCATCGTGATAAGGAGGAAGCCTTTACGGCATTGGGTGTCCCCGCTGAGTGGGTTGCACCAATTCAGAAGGCAGGAGTTCTCACTGTTGAAGCTTTGGCAGCGCTTGAGCGTCCAGGAAAATTATTCCAAGATTTGTTAGATATAAACAAGAAATACAAACTTGGACTCCAAACACCGACCGTTGAGGTCGTAAAAGAATGGGTAGAGAAAGCCCAAAATGCTAAAAATAGCCATTAATACTTTATATAAGTATAATTTTTTTATCGAGCATACGTTATTATAATGATTCTAAATCTCGACATAATATCATCATAATGAAAAAGATAGTTTTATTTCTTATGCTGCTTCTGCCAGTGCTGGTGCATGCCGAAATGTGGAAAGAACATCAGCAGTTTGTGTCTTCAGGCATTAAAAACAATATAGATGCACCCGATTGTGTCTATATGCTTGTAAACAACAGCTTGAGTCGATTTGACAAGGCTTCTTGTGAAATACAGCCTCTCAAGTCTTCCAGTGGGATGTCGGAAGATATCGCTGTCAATCAGATTTATTATAACTATGACAAGCAGTATTTGCTGGTGGTTTATATTAATTCTAACATCGATATCATTAAAAGCGACAGAACTGTTGTCAACGTGCCTGCACTGAAAAACATGACGCTTCAGGGTTGCAGTAAGACAATCAATGATGTTACTTTCGGACCTGATAGGATTTATATATCTACTGGATTCGGCTTTTTTGCAATTGATGATACTAATTTTGAGACAAAAGACTATCACAACTTCGGTCAGTCATTTCGTTCTCTGATACGTCTTGGCAGCGGTTTGATTGCAGCTGTGGGCGACAGCTTATACTATAGCAGCTCTACTACTCCGAATAAACTTGCCGATTTCAGTGCAATTTCACTGTTAGGAAACCGTATCATCACATCTAATGGGCAGTTAGTAAACGCAAATTTTGCCAAATTATATGGCATTAATGACAGCCGCTTTTTTATATATGTCTCCTGCTCACTCGACAGTAGCTATATGAAGCGCATGGAAATCAATATAGTTGATGACAACGTAAGTCTTTCCAAGGTTCAGATTGCAAGATATGCTACACCAGGGGTCTTGAATATCCAACACACGCCTTCGGGTTTTATTTGGAATATAGCGGCAACAAATGCAAACTACTATATTACTAATGCTCTTGGTGAGAACTACACAAAAATCACAGGAACAAGAAATGCTATTTATTCATGCAATCCTGCTGGTGATGGACAGATATGGGGACTTGGTGCTGATGGGCTCTTCAAAAATAGTGCATCTTCAGTCCTATATAAAACTAATGCCATTACTATTATAAATCCCTATTGGGCAAGCTATAATCCGAATAATGGAAAGCTCTATTTGACATGCACGGCAGCTACTCCTGAAATGCGAAGCGAACTTAGAGAGGGATGCATGAATTACGATGGGTCGACTTGGAGGTCTGGAGGATATAGGTGGACATCTGCAGTTCAGGCAAAGAATTCTAACCACAGTGGTTGGCGACCTGAAATTGACAAGTCTAAACCCAGCACTCACTATGTAGGCACTTGGTATTGCGGATTGGCAAAGGTGGTTAATGACACTGTGGTTGCAATCTATGATGAACGTAATTCGCCCGTTGTGCCTTCTAAGAATAATTATTATCGTTGTGTTCATGGTTATGGCTTAGATTCTCAAGGCAACCTATGGATGGTAGAATCTATGGATCAGAGTTTACATAACACTGCTTTTCAGAATGCAGCTATGGTATTGCCCGCTGACAAACAATATCTCAACAATAATACGACAATAGATGATTGGAAGAGTTACTATATTCCAGGAACTATTAACATTACTAGTTCAACCTTCAATTCTTTTGCCATAGGTAAAGAGGATGTAAAGGTCTATACGCCTGGTAATGGTGGCTCAAGTAATAATTATTTGCTCTTGTGGCGTGGTGGACTTGATGAAGAACAGGAAATTAAACAATACAGTTCAGCAACCGACCAATATGGCGCAATAATAAGCCATGGTTTAAATCCTAGATTGGCAGCCGATTCTACTGGCATGATTTGGGTAGGTGGCTCTGGTGTCTATTATTTCGATCCCACAACGGCTTTTGCTGATGATGTCCTAAGGGTGACCCGTCCGCGCACATCATCGGGTAGCATAACACTTGATGGAGTGAATGTGACTCACATTGAGGTTGATTATTTGAATCGTAAGTGGATAAGTACCAATGGATTTGGTGTATATCTACTTAGTCCTGACGGTACCGAGATATTAAAGCATTTCGACAACGAAAACAGCATCATGCCGTCGGCTCTTGTTTATTCAACTTGTGCAATGGGTAATACCGGTCGTGTTATGATTATAACTTCCAACGGAGTAGTGGAATACATGGAGAACGCCGAAGAGGAAGCCCAGTCGGCATTGACGGCGCTGGAAGTGTATCCAAGCCTTGTGTTGCCTAATTTCACAGGTTTGTTGACCATTTCTGGTTTGGCAAGTGGCAGTCAGGTGCGCATCTCCGATCGCCAAGGCAATATAATGACAGAGCTTACCAGTGAAAACAATGTGGCCACTTGGGATTGTTGTGACGATAACGGTGAGCGCGTAGCTACAGGCACTTACGATATCTTTATTGCAGCCAGTGGAGAAGATATGCCTGAAGAGCCTCAGGCAAGTGTGAAAATCATCAAGTAGGTTGTGTGTGATATTATCACCCATATCTTTATAGTTCACAATTCGCATCAATGGACATTCACTCAATAGAATTCTATGTACTGGCGCTCTTTGTGGCTTTTGCATTGATAGGTCTTTTGTTCGGCCATACCGACCGTTCGCCGGCACGTACCTATATTGAGGCAATGACATTGAGTGAAGATGAGAAAGATGTGCCACATCAGGTGACTTTTACCTCACAACCCGATGGATATGTCACTATTACTCATCGTGGGTTGGAACTGGAAGATGGTGATACTCTCAATTTGGTGGCCACCATCATCGATGACAAGGTGAAGTTGGTGCTTAAACGAGGAGTGGAGAGCCGTGCTGGTAATCCCCATCCAGTGAAAGCAAGCGTGAATGTTAAATATTTTCCTAACGAGCGCATACACATCCGCTACGATAGTGAGTTTACGGGCGAATGGTGTGTATTTGCTTTTACCAATCGTGAGGGACATGAACGTACCTCCGATTTGCAGAGATAACTTTTTTATCAATGCAAGCAATTTATTGACACTTGTCACGTTAGTATTAATAATTACTTTAAAACGATTACAATACAACACTCAATAGAACTATGATTAAGAAAACCCTAATTCTGATCTTGATGTTGCTGCCAATAGCAGCGAGTGCGCAATATACTGCAGGCTACTGGAAAATCCACCCGTTCTTTGTGGCTTCTCAGGCGAAAAACCTCATCGATACTGGCGACAAGGTATATTACCTGTCGAGCGACAACGTGTTCTGTTTTGACAAGGACACTGAGGAAAACGAAGCTCTAAATAAGAGCAACTATCTTTCCGACGTGCTCATCTCGAGCATCTATTTTAACTATGAAAAGGAGTATCTTGTGATTGTTTATAGAAACTCCAACATCGATGTCATTCTGTCTAACGGCAAGATGGTAAATATGCCTGAGATTAAAGATGCCATTTTGACTTCGGGTAAAGCAATTAATGATATCAACTTCACTAACGATGGCAAGATGCTTGTCGCTACTGAATTTGGATATGTTGTAATCGATGACTCAAAGTGGGTGGTGAAGGAATCTCACATTTATTACAAGAATTTCTCATCAATAGCCCAGGTGGGTACATCATTGGTGGCTGTGATAGACGATGTGGTGTGTTGCTCACCAGTGTCACAGCCTCATGATGCTGTGTCATCGTTCATCGACACAGGCAAGACACTTCAGGAATGCAGCACGTTGCCAATTAGTGGCTCTAAGTTATTCATGAACTCAAAGAGTAAACTGTATCTTGCAACCATAGGAGGTTCATCTACAGCTCCCACAATTTCGCTTAAGTCACTTGTGTCGGCAAAAGCCGACAATGTGCAACCAACGCCAAGTGGATACCTTGCAAACTTCATGTCGAAGGGTTATTATTATACTTTCGACCAGAATGGTGGAACGGCTACCAATATTGCTGGCGGTGCAGAACTATATTCATGTAATCCACAGGGAGACGGAACCATGTGGGCTCTGGGCAAACAGGGATTGCACCCGACTTCTGAAGGCGGTAGTTACTACTATCCGTTCGGTATGACATTGCAAGGAAATCCTTTTTGGATGGTATGTAATGAAGCGCTTAACAAGCTTTATGTTCACACTTCGGCCGACAATTATCTGTTCGCCTCTTCTTCGTCTTGCAACATTTGCGAAGTCACTGTTTATAATGGTGAAAAATGGGTGGATGAGACCCCTGATTCATTAGGTACCGACATCAAGAAATACAGTCCCTATCGACTGACCATTAATCCGAATGACCCTCATACTTATTTCATGAGTATGCGCGGTGACGCCAGCAGTTCATTGGTATATAAGGTAACCGATGGCAAGACAAAGGACATTTATAATTTATCCAATACCCCAGGAGGTTATGCCCGTGGAGCTACTGCTTTTGATTCAGAGGGCAACTTGTGGCTTGTATATAGTCTAGGCGCTCCTTCCTCGGGTTCGACCGTTGTAGCTCTGCCAAAGAGTAAGGTTAACAGTACTACTCCTGTTGTAAAGGCTGATTGGAAGAAAATCACCGTTCCCAATGTTAAGACAGGTGAGTTTAAGCGTGGAAGCTTTAACATCAGCAAGCGTGGCGATGTTAAGATTTATACCAATGGTAATGTAAACAACGGCCATGTGGTATTCTGGAAAGGCGATATCAATACCACCAATCCCACAACAAGGACGTACCCGAGCTTTACCGATCAGGACGGAAAGAGCATTACGTGGGGATATATGAGATATATGACAGTTGACAACGACGGAATGCTTTGGTTTACAAGTAGCACCGGTATATGCAGCATGGATCCTGAGGCAGCCTTTACCGACAATTGTACTGTAAACCACATCAAGGTGCCTCGTAACGACGGTACTGGTTTGGCCGACTATCTGCTAGAAGGCGTATCGGTTAACTGTATTGCAGTTGATGCACAAAACCGTAAATGGATTGCAACCGCTACAGCTGGTGTTTATCAGGTGAGTGAGGACGGCACCCAGATTCTCCGACAATTCAATACAGGTAACAGTATGCTGCCCAGCGACAATGTGTATACGATAGCATGTAACGATAATGACAACTCGGTGTTCATCCTTACCGAAAGCGGTCTGGTGGAATACGTCTATGGTTACAATCCTACGTCCAACGACCTGAGCAACGTCTATTGCTATCCTAATCCTGTAAGACCCGACTTTACAGGACTGCTCACTATCAATGGTCTTACTGAGAATGCTCTTGTAAAAATTGCCGACTCGGCCGGTAACGTCATCAAGCAGCTCAAGAGTGCTGGCGGCATTGCCACATGGGACTGTTGTGATGCTAACGGCGACCGCGTAGCTACAGGAGTCTATTATGTGCTGGCTTCAACCAGTGGTGATGGCTCTAACGGTAACATTGTCACTAAATTCTTGGTAGTGAAATAGCTTAAGGATATTCAAACATTGTTTTACAAGGCATAATAAGGAGCTTAATTGACAGCTAATCCTTATTATGCCTTGTAGTTGAATAATCATAATCGGATCCGAATGAATAATTTATTAGCGAAAATATCATCATTGCTTAAAAAGGTTGCAAAGCCTGTATTAGCGCAGCTTCCATTTTTTGTGTTCACATTCCTGATGTGGGCATCAAGCTGCTGGATGGAGATTCGCGATATGATTAATGAGGGTGCATGGCGATCGACAACTAATGCCAATATCCTAGTTTATCTGGGACTCGCATTTTTCTACTCCTATTGTGTAACATTGATTGTCCACATGACGAAGAGTAGGGTGGTGAAGATAGCGTGTTATATGCTTTCATTATTGGTGTTTTTTGTTTTATGGGTATTGCGAAAGGTGTTTTTTACCAACATTACTCCTGATATAATGTTGTTGGCAGTAGAGACCAATGCCGATGAGGCTGGAGAGTTTTTGCAAACCTATATATTTTCGCATGGTGCCATAGTGGCTATGGTGATGACGCTGGTGCTTACAGCGGTAATAATTGTGGTAGAGCGTTTTTATTCACGGATTAGAACTGCTGTTGCGAACTCTCGGGTTCTAGCTGTAATAGTGGCGGTTATAGTTTTCTGCAGTTTATTCAGCATTCGCTCTATGGTCAGCCTTCTCTCTTGCAGGACAATGCCTGATATTGAGAAGCATTTCACCAGTTATGGAACCAAGGGTATGGACAATCTGAGTCAGATTGTTTATTCCATCCATTCGTTGAATATCTCATCAACTGAGGCTCTTGGTTTTCTGGATATTTCGGAGAAAGAGGCAAAGTCTGGTGATGCCGTAACAACTGCTGCCGACTCATTGAATCTGGTAGTCATCATAGGAGAATCATACAACAAGAGTCATGCCGGCATATACGGATATCCGCTGAATACTACACCAAGGTTAAAGAGTGAACTTGAGAAAGGAAACCTAATGGTGTTCACCGATGTTATCTCACCTTATAATACTACCAGCAAAACGCTTAAAAACGTCTTTTCGACAAATGTCATGCAACATGGTGAGCATTGGCAGGACTTTCCACTTGCGATGGCGGTTTTTCATCGTGCTGGATATAATGTGTTTTGGTGGGACAATCAGTTGGGAAGAAAAGGTAAACGAAGCATTTTCGATTTCTCTCTCAATTCCATTCTGTTTCATCCGAGACTGTTGTTTTGCTATTCAATGCGTAACACCGAGAGCCTCCCCTATGACGGTGATTTGGTCGACGACTTCTTGAAGGAAGTCAAATCGGGGAAAAAATCGGCTCACCAACTGGTCGTCTTCCATTTGCTTGGTCAACATGTGATTGCACGTGAGCGCTATCCTATTCTTGATAAGCAATGGACTCACTTCACGCCCGACAGCGTTGTAAACAATGCCCCATATATAGATGACAATGCGAGAAAGGACATCGCACATTATGACAATGCCACGTTTTATAACGATTATACTGTGGGGCGTATAATTGATATGTTTGCTGGCACAAATACAGTCGTAATCTATTTCAGCGACCATGGTGAAGAAGTATATGATTATCGTTATGGTATAGGTCGAAACCATTCTGAAAACAAAGATGCCAATAATCTTCATTGTCTGAATGACGTTCCATTCGTGGTATGGTGTTCTCCCAGTTATCAGGCAACGCACCCGCAAGAGGTTGAAAGAATCAGACAGGCTGTCGACAGGCCGTTCATGAATACCGATCTGGTTCAGATGTTATTTGATTTGGGAGGAATAACCACTAAGCATCGTAACGATTCCTATAATCCTATCTCATCAGATTTCAAACCTTATAGGCGCATGGTCTATGATTCTATTGACTATGATGCTGTGGTTCATGCCAGTATAGGCCTGAAGAAAGGTCATTAGGATTCAAGTGTGACAGTCTCGAGGTCGTCAGGGACGTGGATGATGCCCGTAAAGTGCTGTGCAGCTTCTGCGGTGTAAGATGGTCGGCGAGTGGCTAGATAGCGATCTTCGGTGTGGTAGAGCAAGAGATTTTTCACGTTAAGTTCCTGAGCCAGACGACCGGCATCAAGCGCAGTGCTGTGGTGTTTTTCATAGGGATTGAACTGTTGGCGGTCACGATACAGGCAGAAAGCCTCGCACAATAACCAGTCGTTTTCGCGTGCATAGGTTTCGCTACATTGCTGATAGGGCTCATCGCCAAGGCAGGTGACAATAGTTCCACCTGGCAACACTGCACGGAAGCCATATTGCTTCGCCTTGGTTGAGGCAATGTCGAAGAAGGTGTATTCCGTATCATCTATACGGACAGTCTCGCCATTTGAAACCACACGCACGATAATGGTGTTGTCAATAGCCCTGGAAATCTTTGACGGCAGCATGAGATCGCACATCACACGCAGAGTGTGGGCAGCCTGGTCGTGGCAGTAAATGTTGAGCGGTCCCGAATATTTCCCTTTGTAAATGAGAGGTGATATTTTCCTTATAAGCCATATTACCCCTAAGATATGGTCGGTGTGAACGTGTGTGATGATCAGATTGTGTATATCATTAATGGAGATGTGTGCTCTGTAGAGTTGCCGGAATATCCCGTTGCCTCCTCCTGCATCAACCAGCACTTTGCCGGAAGGGGTGCGCAGAAAAAAACACGTGTTGTAGCAACGTGTACACATGGCATTGCCGGTTCCGAGCATTGTGATAGTCGAACTCATGGAAAAAACTATTTCTCGTTATTAATTACCGGCAACTCGATGGCAAACGTAGTTCCGCGGCCCAACTCGCTGTCTTTGACGTATATGCGTCCACCGTGATACTCCTCAATGATACGTTTCACAAGGGTTAGCCCCAAACCCCATCCACGTTTTTTGGTTGTAAAACCGGGGTTGAATACGTTCTTGAAATTCTTTCTGGCAATGCCTTTGCCTGTGTCTTTAACTAAGATGTGGGCTGTATTGTCAACGCGGGAAACGCTGATGTCAAGTTTGCCTTCACCACCCATGGCATCGACTGCGTTCTTTGTGAGGTTCTCCATCACCCACTCAAACAGAGATTGACACAGCATGATTCCGCAGTTATCTTCGTCGTTGGTATTGATAGTGAGTTTCACACGATTGGGGATGCGTGTGCTCATGTATTCAAGGCTCTCTCTGACAGCCTCGTTGATGAATGTGAGTTCCTTGTCGGGCATTGACCCGATTTTAGAGAAACGGTCGGCAATCACGCTCAGCCGATGCACGTCCTTGTCCATGTCGGTTACCACATCTTTGTCCACACCCATGCTGCCCAACATCTGCGTCCATGCCATGAGCGATGAGATGGGTGTTCCCAATTGGTGGGCAGTTTCTTTCGACAGGCCTACCCACACGCGATTCTGCTCGGCACGTTTTACACTGATGAGTGCAAAGTATGCTATGCCGAGGAAAATGAGCATCACCGCTAATTGGATGTAGGGGAAGAGTGCCAGACGGTGCAAGGTGATTGAGTCGTCATAGTAAAGGTATTGCGTAGTCTCGTCATCGATGACAATTTCTATCTTGTTGGTGGATTTCTCCATCTTTGCCAGTTTCTTCTGCAGGTAAGCAAGGTTGGTAGGCGAGATGTCGTAGAGCATGGTACTGTCAACAGGCTCAGGTAGACGAAAGTTGCGGTGGAGCATTATGTTGCCTTCGGCATCGACAAGCATCACGGGGATGCTGTGGTTTCCCTCAATTATTGACAGCAGAAACTCCACGTCGGTCTGCACCATTATTGGATTGCCGTTTTCATCGGTCTGCTCGTTTCCCGTCGTGGCAAGTTCCTTGGTTGCATTTGCCCATATTTCCATGCGTTCACGTTCTTGAACGGCAAGGTCTTTTACCAGCCTATTGGAGATATAGATGAATCCCACCACCAGCAAAACCGATACCACGATAAGTGCTATCTTCCAGATGCGGCGTTTGTCGTATATGTTGCGTAGGTACACGGTTCTGCTTTGTTGGTAGGTGAGTTAGTCTTCTTCGTCGGTAGGATGCTCAGTGGCTATTGGTTCGGGGTAGCTTATTCGAGTGTGGTAGAATGCACACAGACGTTCGATGAACACTCGCTTTACAGTCTCCACGTCCTTGAAGCTGATGGGAGATTCGCGGAAGAGTCCAGCACCTACTTGAGAGTCGATTATTTGCTGCACAAGTTTGACTATTATCTCCTCATTGTATTCCTTTAAGCTCTTGGCTGCCGCTTCGCATGAGTCGGCCATCATGAGTATGGCAGCTTCCTTAGTCTGAGGATTAGGACCTGGGTAAGAGAAAGGTTCTGGATCTACATTTGGATTTTTCTCCTTAGCCTTGCTGAAGAAATATTTAGTTACACTTTTGCCATGATGTTGCGCAATCAGGTCTTTGATTGCTTGTGGCAATCCAGCTTTCTCGGCTATTTTCAAACCATTGTTCACATGTTCGATGATGATGCGTGCGCTCTGTTCTGGGTCGAGGGCATCGTGAGGATTCACGCCACTTTGGTTCTCTGTGAAGAATGCTGGGTTTTCAATCTTTCCTATGTCATGATATAAGGCTCCGGCACGCACGAGCTGCATGTTGGCTCCAATCTTGTAAGCCGCTTCTTGAGCGATGTTAGCTACTTGCAGCACATGCTGGAATGTACCGGGACATTTTTCCGACAGGTCGCGCAGCACGCGGTTGTTGATATCGCTCAGCTCGACGAGAGTGACTGTAGAAGTGAAGCCGAAAACCTTCTCTACGATGAAGATGCCAAAATAGGCAAACGAAAGAACCACACAGTTGATGGCAAAATACATGAAGAAGTGCCAGCCCAGGCTGTGTGGATTGCCACCCCGAACGAGATAGAGTGCCGAAAATGCAACGCTATAGGCAAGGAAGATGAAGAAAGCACAGCGTACCAGTTGCGAACGTTTCGTTAGCTCCTGCATCGACACGATAGCGATGCCTCCTGCCAGGAACTGCATAATGATGAATTCGGCTTGTTCACGTGCCACAAGCGAGCAGATAAGCACCACTACCATATGGATGAAAAACGATGTACGTGCATCGAAGAATGTGGTTATGATTATTGGAACGATGGCAAACGGAACAAGATATAGGTAATTGATGCGGAAAGACGTCACAAGGAATACCGCCACGATAAACAATGTTATGAACAGGATAAGAAAGAGCATGCTCTTTAGCTGTACAAAAATGCGCGGACGCATGAGCTTCATGAACACGAAGAATACGATAAACAGTATTGTGACGATGATTATCTTTCCTATCAGGCTGAAACCATGGTCGCTGCGTAGTTGTTCGCGCTCCGAGAGCATTTGCTCGTAGGTCTTCAGATATGTATATTTCTCGGGTGTCACTACATTACCGGTGAATATTATTGCCTCACCTGTCATGATAGTGCCACGTGGAGCAAGTGCCGAGAGCAATGCATCGTTGAGCAGTTTTTCGTTTTCTTCTTGGTCATTGATAATGTTTGGAGAGAGATACTTCTCGCCGCCTATGGTGGCCATGATGCCGCGTCCGTCACTGGTGGTGATTGTAGAGTCAAGCCACTGGTAGGCACTGCGTACCGATCGCATCTTGGATGCGTCTACCACTTGTGCCACGCTGTTTTCATCAAGCAAGCGCACATACTTTATGCGTCCTTCCTTAATGCCGTCGTAGGTGTCATTATCTACCAGGCCGTCGGCGTAGAGTTGGGCTACCGCATTGATGAGTAGGTAGCGCGTGGTGGCTGGGATGTTCCTGTTGGTGCTCAAAGCCATAGCAAGTGCCTGGCGTTGTTGGGTTGCAATGGTGTCATCGATACGATAGATGTATAGAAAATTGGCCTCCACGCTGTCTTTGACCCTAGCTTTAGAGTCTTCGTCAAGTTCCTTGGGGATGTCGAATGGGGCCGTAAGCATTGGATATAGCCACGGCTTGTTCACCTCATAGGAGAATGTCTGGTGCCCGGTCTTCCGAGGCAGGGCAAGCGATATGATTATCACTGCCGCTGTGAGCATCAGCAATATGATGGAGCTATGTTTTGTTTCGGGTGTCATTATGTTGATTTGTTTGTTTTTGTCTTAGATGCGGAAGGTGAGCTACACATCACACACATTACAGCGGTTAGTTGCCACGAGTGGCGGTGTTTACGCCTTTCACTTTTTTCAAGCGCTTGCACAGGTTGGTTACGACACTCGTGTCTTCAATCAGTACGTCGAGGTCGCAGCGAAATACACCGTCATGGGCATCGATGTTCAGCGACCGCATGTTGATTGCCATGTTGGTGGAAATGATGTAGATGATTTCCTGAAGAATACCCATGCGGTCGATTCCTTCAACGTGGATAGATGCTGGGAATCGCTCGAGTGACGTTGCCCATTTAGTCTGCACAAGTCGGCTGCCGTAACTGCTCTTGTATAGTTGAGCTGTGGAGCACTCTTGCTTGTGAACTACAACCTCGTTGTTGTCGTCAATATACCCTACTACGTCATCACCGGGAATGGGGCGGCAGCATGTGGCTATCTTGTAGTTGCTTACTCCGTCAATGGTCTTAAGCTCATATATTTCTTTGGTGTTGATGGTTTTGTGCGTTGTAGCAGGCGCCGCATCCTCATTTTTTTGCTTTGATGAAGCAAAGGGGTTTCGTAATATCCTGTTGATGATGCTGGGCTGCTGTGGACGTACAGACCGCAAAAGCTGTTCGCTCATTGCAATCTCGTCATTGCCGATTAGGTAGAAGAGATCGTCTTTGTTTTGGGCCTGCTCACTATTGATGATGCGCATAAGCACCTCGCTGGTCATTTCTATGCCGTTCACCATGAGGAAGTTTCGCAGACGTTGCTCGCCGTTGTTGATAATGATGCGTCGGTTGTGGCGAAGTGCGGCACGCAGACGTGTCTTGCCCTTGGCAGTGACAAGAAACTTGTCCCATTCGGCCGAGGGAGTCTGTGAGTGTGAAGTGAGCACTTCCACTTGGTCACCGCTGTGCAGTTTGTGTGACAACGGCACGAGCTTATGATTCACCTTGCCGGCTATGCAGTGCGTTCCCATTTCGGTGTGGAGAGTGAATGCCATGTCGAGAACGCTGGCATCCTTAGGAAGTGCAATGAGGTCGCCTCTAGGGGTGAATACCTGTATTTCACTGGCAAAGAGGTTCAGCTTGATAGTGTCTAGGAAGTCGAGTGCATTGGGTTCGGGATTCTTGAGGATGTCCTGGACAGTCTGTAGCCATAGGGTGAGTTCGTTGTCCTCGGTACCTTCGCCTATCTTGTATTTCCAGTGGGCAGCCAGACCACGCTCGTCAATGTCATCCATTCGCCGGCTGCGTATTTGCACCTCCACCCAGTTGCCGTCGGGCCCCATCACGGTGATGTGAAGGGCACGGTATCCGTTTACCTTGGGAGTGGAAATCCAGTCGCGCAAGCGGTCGGGATGTAGTCGGTAAAGGTCGGTGATTTCGCTGTAGATGGTCCAACAGATGCGCTTTTCATCAGCCTCATTGTTGCATTCAAACACTATGCGGGCGGCATAAAGGTCATATACTTCCTCGAAGGGAACTTGCTTGCGGGTCATCTTTTTCCAAATGGAATAGCATGACTTTACACGAGCCGTAAATTCATAGTCTAGACCTAACGCATTGAGACGTTCACGGATGGGGGCTGCAAAGCGGTCGAACACTTCGGTACGGTGACGGTCGCTGTCACTGATTTGCTGCTCTATTTGCTGGTACAGTTCGGGATGCTCATATTTGAAACTCAGGTCTTCAAGTTCGGTCTTGATGGCAAACAGTCCTAAGCGATGGGCCAACGGAGCATAGATATACAGTGTCTCGCCTGCTATCTTGTACTGTTTTTGTGGAGGCATGGAAGACAGTGTGCGCATGTTGTGAAGGCGGTCAGCCATCTTGATAAGCACCACACGGATGTCATCGCCCATGGTGAGCAGCAGTTTGCGGATATTCTCGGCCTGGGCCGAGGCCATGTCACCGAAAATACCTCCCGAGATTTTCGTCAGTCCTTCTACTATCTGTGCAACCTTTTTGCCAAAATGTGTCTCAATGTCTTCAACGGTATAGTCGGTGTCTTCAACCACGTCATGAAGCAGTGCTGCGCATATAGATGTTGACCCAAGTCCAATCTCCTGATTGACAATAGTGGCAACGGCAATGGGATGCATGATATAAGGTTCGCCTGAACGGCGGCGCACTCCCTCGTGCGCTGCACGCGCAAATTTGAACGCCTTTTCGATGATAGCCTGTTTCTTGCGGTGGTTGCTGTTCATGTAACCATCCAGCAGATTGTGATAGGCTTGCATGATCATTGCGTCGTCCTGTTCTGGCGATATGTTTGCACTATTATTCATGGCGTAACGCTTTAATAATAGAAATGATTTTGCGAAATTACTATTTTTTGCTCATATTATACAGTTTTTGGATATTTTTTTTGAATAACCAAGTGAATAGACGTAATTAATTTGCTTTTGCATTCGGTCGCGAGCACTTCGTGGTTTTTTCGCGACTCAGCAAAGAAAATGAAATTTTCTCTGCTTTCGCTGCTCAAAATTTTGTATTGCTCTCAACTTGCATTACCTTTGCACCACGAAAACTAATTAACCAGAAATTACAATGGAACAATATGATTTTGGGCGTGTGATTGACCGACGTGGCACATACACCTATAAGTATGAGGAGCTGGAACAGGATTTCGGACGTTGCGACTTGCTCCCCCTGTGGATTGCTGACATGGACTTTGCCGTGTGCCCGGACATTGTAAAGGCCATCGAGCAACGTGTGTGTAATCACCCTATCTATGGATATACATTGCCGCCGGCCAGCTACTGGCAGTCGATTATAGACTGGCAACGCGAGCGCAACGGCTTTGAGTTTACACGCGAAGAAGTGTGCTTCGTTGGTGGTATTGTCACTGGCTTCGCTCTGGTGGTAAACCATTTCACTAAGGCTGGCGATAAAGTTGTGATTCAAGAACCAGTCTATCATCCTTTCCGTAAAGTGCTCACTGCCAACAACCGCGAAGTAGTGAACAATGCCCTGCTCGAGACACCCGACGGCTTCTACAAGATGGACATCGAAGGTTTGGAGCGCATATTCAAGGAGGAAAAACCACGTCTGATGGTGGTATGCAATCCTCATAATCCCATTGGCATCGCATGGGATGCCGACACGTTGCGCGAAGTGGCACGTCTGGCACATCAATATGGCGTTCTGTTGTTCAGTGACGAGATTCATGGCGACCTGATGGTTTTCGGCCATCACCACACGCCACTTGCCACTGTGAGCGATGATGCCGCTGCAGTGACCATCACAATGGGCGCTCCCAGCAAGACGTTCAACATTGCCGGCCTCAAGAGTTCGTGGTGCGTAATCAAGAATCCTGAAGTGCGCAAGCCGTTCTTTGAATGGTTGGAGAACAACGAACTCTGCGTTCCTCACCTCATCGCTCTCACTGCCACCGAAGCTGCCTATCGCCATGGCGCTGAGTGGCTAAAGCAGTGCCTGCACTATATAGAGGAGAATATCTTAATGGTGGAAGACTATTGCCGACAGCACATCCCCGGCATCAAGGCCATCCGTCCACAGGCATCGTTCCTCGTGTGGCTCGACTGTTCAGGTCTGGGCCTGTGCCATGAAGCCGTTCATGACCTGTTCATCAACAGTGCCCACCTGGCATTGAATGACGGCACGATGTTCGGGCCAACAGGCAGTTGCCACATGCGCCTTAACGTTGGTACGGCACGCTCGGTGCTTGAAAAGGCAATGCATCAGCTCGCCGATGCTGTGAACACGCTTAAACGTTGATGCCTTGATATAATTAAACATATTATAAAAGATAAAGTCCCGCCATAATGACGGGACTTTTTATTGTTGCGATGTAACTAATACACAGCATCTACTTTGATCTATAAGGTGTTGCCATGATAAAATATTATTCCAACAATACTTTGATCGATTTGATTAGATTCAAAAATGAGTTGTCTGTGGAGACCAAGTAGCAAAGAAGGGTCGTCAACAGTAGTATGCCAAAAGCCAACAAGGATCTCCTATAGAAATGCCATGTGCTCCGTTTACACCAAGGCTTGATGTTGATTACATTAATCAGTTCAAGTGCCACCCACAAAAATGCCACCCTATCGACTGTAGCTACCAGCGACACTAGCGATTCATGCTCTAAACCATGATTAAATAAGGCTTCCATGAAACGCACAAAGTGCACAACCACCTTGACAAATGATAATGCCAACGGCACCAATATCAACAAGCGCCACAAGGTGCTCCACCGGCCATATCCGAACAATTGTCTGTAATCACAATAGATGATGACTGCTGCAATGACAATTAGAATAATGGATGTAATGATGTCTAATTTCTCTTCAGAGACGAAAAAATAAAATGGAACTACGATGATGGTCACCAACGTGATAAACTGAACGGCAGTGAACACCTGTATGAAGAATCCCTGAGGCAGCGAGTGACGAGGAAACTTGGGCGCATATCGAAAGAGAAACCACACTGGCGCAATCAGTAAAGAAAAGAGCATCAACATGTTAAAATCAAGGTGATTGTTCAACCATTGATCTAAAGTGTCGATATAATACTGCACGCCTGTAGATGTGATTGGGGTCACATTTTCTTCACCAGTGTCTATGAAACTGGTGATAAACATTGACAATATTGCTACGATGACCAGCATCTTGACCGGAGGAAAACTCACTTGACGTTTGCCGCTGAGGTAATCGCGCATAAGATAACCAGGCCGCCATATCAACTGCCATAGAGTGTACAGCAGTGAACGAGTGCCCATTCCCCATATATCCATTATGCCTTGCCACACGCTACGCCATGTAATAGGACCTTGGGTGGTTTTCTGACCGCAACGGGGACAATAATTATTATCGATTTTCTTGCCGCAGTTGCAACACACTTGAAGGTTTTTACCGTCATGATACTCAAAGGGTTGCTCCTGCCAATTGCGGAATTGCCAATATTTGTCTTTAATCCAACTCATAAAAAAGACAATTATGATGCTTTTTTTATCCCAAATCGGTCATTAGGCCGACAAAATGTTAATCTGAATAGAAAAGGCCTCCTACGAGGCCTTTTTCGTTTGCGGAGTGACCGAGATTCGAACTCGGGATACGCTTTTGACGTATACACGCTTTCCAGGCGTGCCTCTTCAGCCACTCGAGCATCACTCCATTTGCGGCTGCAAAGTTAGTAAAAATTATTGATTTGCCACCACAAGGTAAGTTTTTTTACCACCTTTGCAGCGGTTTTGTCATTATTGCAGTTTCGCCAATGCGGCTGCTATGCGACGTGCAGCCTCACGGATATTGTCGTCGCTGGTAGCATAACTCAAGCGAATGTATCCCGGGCAGCAGAAGGCATCGCCACTCACGGTAGCTACGTGTGCCTCGTTGAGCAGGTACATCGCTAGATCATTTGCATCATTGATAATGGTGTCACCAGCCTTTTTACCGAACAGGGCGCTAACATCGGGGAAAAGATAGAAAGCACCGTCAGGCACGTTTACACGCATACCAGGAATTTCCTTGAACAGGCTCACGATGAGGTTGCGACGGCGCTCAAAAGCCACACGCATATCCTCTACGCACTGCTGCGAGCCGTTATAGGCAGCCTCTGCTGCCTTCTGAGCTATTGATGATGGGCCACTAGTATATTGTCCTTGAAGTTTGGTGACTGCTTTGGCAAGCCACAATGGCGCAGCCAAATAACCGATGCGCCATCCAGTCATGGCGTATGCCTTTGACACACCGTTGATGATGCACACTCGGTCGCGAATGTCTTCGAACTGTGCAAGCGACTCATGACCACCGACATAGTTGATATGCTCATAAATCTCATCGGCAATAATCATCACCTGCTCGTGGCGTGCCAATACATCGGCAAGAGCACGCAACTCAGCACGGTTGTAGATGCTGCCAGTTGGGTTAGATGGCGAACAAAGTATGATGAGACGAGTCTTAGGAGTGATGGCCGCTTCAAGCTGTGCAGGAGTAATCTTGAAGTTGTGGTCAAGCGTGGCAGGAACGAGCACGCTCTTGCCGCCAGCCAGGTTCACCATCTGCACATAGCTCACCCATGCCGGTGTGGGGATGATCACTTCATCACCAGGATTCACCAGTGTCATCACGGCATTGCACAATGCATGCTTGGCACCATTACCCACCACGATTTGTTCGGGAGAATAGTCCAGATTATTCTCGCGACGCAACTTTTCACTGACAGCTTGACGTAGCGACAAATAACCTGGTACAGGCGAATAGAATGAGAAATTGTCGTCAACGGCCTGCTTTGCTGCCTGCTTAATGTGGTCGGGGGTGAAGAAGTCGGGTTCACCAACAGAAAGGTTAATCACGTCAACGCCCTGAGCCTTCAACTCAGCGCTTTTTTGCGACATGGCAAGCGTAGCACTGGGTGCCAGAGCCTGAATGCGATCGGAAATTGGATTTGTTGTCATAGAAAATTATTAAGGTCAATTAGTTTTCGTGTTGCAAAATTACTGTAAACATAGGAAAAATCCAAACTAGTTTGCATTTTCGCTCGTCTTGCAGTAATTTTGCAGCCTGAAAATCAAGAATGAATAAAAATAATGGAGAAGAAAAACTATAAACGCACATTGGTGACCACGGCTCTACCATACGCCAACGGTCCTGTTCACATCGGCCATCTGGCTGGAGTATATGTTCCTGCCGACATCTATGTAAGATATTTGCGTCTCAAGGGTGAGGAAGTGATGATGGTGGGTGGCAGCGACGAACATGGTGTACCAGTCACTCAACGTGCCCGCAAGGAGGGCATCACTACCCAGGAAGTAGTTGATCGCTATCACGAACTTATCAAGGAATCGTTCAAAGAATTCGGTATTTCCTACGATATTTACAGTCGCACGACATCAAAGATTCATCATCAGTTTGCCTCAGATTTCTTCCGCAAACTCTATGACGAGGGCAAGTTGGTGGAAAAGACTACAAAACAGTTTTACGACGAAGCCGAGCAGCGTTTCCTTACCGACCGCGACGTAGTGGGCGAATGTCCCTATTGCCACCATCCCAAGGCATACGGCAATCAGTGCGAAGATGGTTGCCAGCGCAGCCTTGAGCCCACAGAGTTGATCAATCCTCATGCCAAGGAAAGTGGCGCAGTGCCTGTGCTGCGTGATTCCACAAACTGGTATTTGCCATTGAATGAATATCAGGAGTGGCTAAAGCAGTGGATTCTGGAAGGGCACAAGGAGTGGCGCACCAATGTCTATGGGCAGTGTAAGTCTTGGCTTGATATGGACTTTGAGCCGCGTGCCATGACTCGTGACCTGGACTGGGGTATTCCAGTGCCTGTTGAAGGTGCTGAAGGCAAGGTGCTTTATGTGTGGTTTGATGCTCCCATTGGATACATCAGCAATACTAAGGAACTGTGTGACGCACAGCCTGAGCGCTGGGGTACATGGCAGAAGTGGTGGCAAGACGAAGAAACCCGACTGATTCACTTCATCGGCAAGGACAACATCGTGTTCCACTGCATTATTTTCCCGACGATGATGAAGGCTCATGGCGATTATATCATGCCCGACAATGTGCCTGCCAATGAGTTCCTGAACTTGGAGAATGACAAGATTTCTACCAGCCGTAACTGGGCGGTGTGGCTGCACGAATACTTAAAGGATTTCCCAGGTAAGCAGGATGTTCTTCGCTATGTGCTCACCGCCAATGCTCCAGAGACTAAGGACAACGATTTCACATGGCGCGACTTCCAGGCTCGCAACAACAACGAATTGGTGGCCATCCTCGGCAACTTCGTGAACCGTGCCATTGTGCTCACTCACAAGTATTTTGACGGCGTAATTCCCGCTGTTGGAGAACTCAATGATTATGATCGGCAGACACTTGACGAATTCAAGGATGTAAAGGCCACGTTGAGTCAGAACATCGAAAACTTCCACTTCCGTGAGGCACAAAAAGATGCCATGAACCTGGCTCGAATCGGTAACAAATACCTTGCCGACACCGAACCTTGGAAGTTGGCAAAGGTCGACATGGAGCGCGTTAAGACCATCATGAACATCGCCTTGCAGATATCGGCAAACCTCGCTATAGCATTTGAGCCATTCTTGCCGTTCAGTGCAGCCAAGTTGCGCGACATGCTGGGAATGAAAGAAGTGCCTTGGGATAAATTGGGTGACATCGACATTCTTACCGCTGGTAGTACAATTGAACAACCGGTGCTGCTGTTTGAGAAGATTGACGACAGTGTGATACAAGCTCAGATTGACCGCCTTGAGCGAATCAAGCAAGAGAATATTATCAAGAATTTCCAGCCCAAGGCTATTGCCGAGCCATGTACCTTTGACGACTTCACGAAGCTTGACATCCGCGTAGGTACAGTGCTGGAATGCGAAAAGGTGAAAAAGGCCGACAAACTGCTCAAGTTCACCATCGACGACGGACTCAAAGGACGTACCATAGTGAGCGGCATAGCAAAGTGGTATCAGCCCGAAGAACTCATCGGCAAGCAGGTCTGCTTCATTGCCAACTTCCCGACACGCACCCTCAAGGGCGTGGAGAGCCAAGGCATGATACTCAGTGCCGAGGATGCCGACGGCCGTCTGGTCGTCATCGGCCCGACCGGCCCCGTCAAGCCCGGCGTCCAAGTCGGATGACAATTACTGATATAGTGAAAGAGGCGAGTTGCACATTCTGTAACTCGCCTCTTCATATTTCGCATCTTGGTTCTTGTATCTTGAATATCTAAAACAGCGACTTGTATAGATCTGTGACTTGGCGATAGAAGACGTCGTAGCTCAGATGGTCATCAAAGTCTGCTTTTGCTCGGTTTCCGATACGGTTTCGCATGGCTTCATCTTCAATGAGGTTCTTCATTGCGGCAGCCAAGCTGAAGTGGTTCTGTGGTTCTACGAGTATGCCGTTTTTCCCATCAGTCACATATTCAGTCTGAGCACCGTTATTTGTGCTGATATGTGCCTTGCCTTGCATCATGTATTCAAGGTTGGAGATGCCGTAAGCTTCGGGTTCCACCGATGGCAGGACGCCGAAGTCACATTGCTTGATGATGTCGGCAATGTTCTCCTGGAAACCAAGCAACGACACGTTGCGTACAAGCTGTTTCTCTACGATAAAACCTTTGAGTTCACTCACATATTTTTGCTTGCCTTCGCCCACAATGGCCAGTTTGAACGAATTCCTGTTGAGTTGACTGGCAGCTCGCAGCAGCACGTCGATTCCTTTTTCGGGACAGATACGTCCGTGACACAGGATGAGAGTTTGGCTAGGCTCAACGGCAAGACGTTGTCGCAGGTCGATGGCGGGTTCGGCAAATGGATTCTCCATCACGCTTTCATGAATGGTGGATGCCCGTGAGCGGTCGAACTTCTTGAATGAGTTGACCCATGTGTCATAAGCAAGTTGTGACGCGAATATATAGTGGTCGATGGAACGGTACAACTTTCGATAAAGATAGTTGGAATTGGGCTTGCAGATGCCGTGAACGGTCATCACTACGCGGGTGTTGGGATTTTCACTCATACGGCGAGCCATGACTGCGGCAAAGGCATCGTGGAACGTATGGACATGAACCACGTTGTGTCCCTTGCGAAGCAGCCTTGCGAAGCGCATTGGTGAGTCAAGGTCGGTAATACCCTTAAGCGGCAGGATGGAGATGGGTATTTCCAGTCGCCTGAAGTGAGTGAGTACCGTTTTGTGTTTTCGACACACCACCTCGACGTAGAAATCGTTGTCGTTGCGAAGCTTGGTGGTCAGTCCGTAGGCATATTCTTCGGCACCGGTCCAGTTCTTGTGTGATACTATGTGAAAAACGTTGATCATTTCATCGTGTCAATCGTTAGGTAGGCCTAAGATAATGTTAATGGTGTAGTTGACGTCAGCCACATCGACTCGTGAGTCATAGTTGGCATCACCTATAGGCGTGCCAGGAATAAAGTTGAGAATCATGTTGATGATTTGGTTCACATCACTCACGTCTATTATTCCATCGTCGTTCACATCACCTCTTTTTATGCGATGTTCTACAAATACGTAGTCATCAAGGTATTTCATGCGTCGCGGAATCCAGTTTACTATATAAGACAACTCACTGTCGAAGTCGATATTGGTCATCAGCAATGCATCTGGATTGTAGCGATTTTGCTCGCGGGTGGCAGTGCCACTTCGCTTGAGCATGTCAATCACTTCGATGAAACGGTTGCACAATGAGTCATCGCTGAGTTCTACGCTACGCAGTTCTTGATAGCGCTGGTTGACCTTGGCATTGAATCCGTCCACGTCAAGCGAGCGCAGTCGCTTCAGGAAACGGTGATGATTGTAAACGTTGTTCATAAAATCATTCCATGGCTGTACTCGGTCGCCATGCATGCTTGTGACTTTCCAGTCCTGACCGAATGATACGTCAATGTCCCACATCGCCGGGGTGAGTTTCTCGCTTTGAGTGCGGTCGTAGCAGCCCCAATAGACGTTCTTGCCTTCGCTGTCGAAAGCAAACAGCGCCTCGCAGAAAATATAATAGTCAATTATAGCTGGTATATCGACGCGATCGGCTATCTGTTCGGCAAATGTCTCGTCATCGGCATAAGCCGACAGCACACCCAGATTGTAGAGTGGGGTATAGTCGGTGGGATGCACCTCTTCGATGTCGGGATACTTGATCTCAAACTTGTCGAATCGTGTGTAATAGCCGTTTGGCACTTTTGGCGGCATGGTGTCCATGAGCGTGACACGAGAACGGTCATCGGCCTTCCACAGCAGACCATGAATTTGCATGGTATCTTCTTCATATTTGACGAGCCTCATCTGTTTGCGGTCTATCGGCTCGCACATATCGTAAAGCCCAATGTATTCGCCATTGCGGAACAACTCAACCAGTTGCCCGCGAGTTGCAGTACGGGCGCGCGGTTGCTCGTCAGAGTAATATGGTTTCGTTGCCATGTCGTTCCATAGTCCAGCACACACATAGTTGCGGACACGCAAAAGGTCGGCCGCACCACCTTCAAGCACCCAGTTGTTGTCTTCACGCAGATTGGCAAATGGGCGGATGTCGAGTTTGTTCCCTTCGGCATCGACGAATTTCACGCGGTAGCCGCGTTTTACAACGTTATTCTGGTTGGTAAGACTGCCTCTGTATCGAACCTTTGCGAGTGCCGAGATGTCTTCATCATCGGGACGCATTATAGAGAACGGCAAGGTAACAAAGTCAAGTTTGTTTACAATCCCGTTAAACTCTACTATTGGCAGGAATGTGAACTGAAGGCTGGCTGTGAGGGTTTTGCCCTCAGAAGTGAGAGCTTCGACGGCTATGGCAGATGTGCCGTTTATAATCCCAAAGGATATTGAGTCGCCGCTGGTCACCGATATGTTGTCGATGGTCACGGCGCTTATTGTATCGCCGAATGTGACCAGTGCTTTAAAAGATTGACCGAAATTGTCTTCAGGTATGCTGCACAACCACATTCCGCGGCTCTCATCAGATGCTACGCGATGGCCGTTGATATATACCTGAGCATGGCTGTTGCTTGCTGTGAGCAGTGCAGCAAAAATTGTAACGTATGTGAATAGTCTAAGTTTCATAGAATTAAATATCCTTAGTAAATGCGCGGCGGCGCTTGTTTTGTCTGGTGTCAAAATATTGCCATTGCTGCTGCACTTTTTCATTCTCTTCTAGTTCATGGCCGGTGTCAGCCCATTTGTAACCGAACTTGTTGAAATGAGGAATGAGGTCGGTGAAGAACAAAGCGTTCACACCTTTGTTCTGATACTCCGGCTTCACTGCTATGAGCAACAGGTCGACAGTGTCATTTTTCTTGAATGCTTTGAGTAGATGGTACCAGCCAATGGGGAACAAGCGTCCACGACACTTGATGAGTGCCTTCGACATCGATGGAATGGTAATGCCTACGCCTATCAACTCACCGTCAGGCTTTACGACCATCGACAGGTCTTCCAGTGGCAGGAATGGCAGATACATCTTTATGTAATGCTTGATTTGCTTTTCGCTTAATGGTGAGTAGCCGAAAAGGTCATCGTAGGCCTCGTTTATGAGTTTGAAGATGGCGTTGCCGTAGTCACGGACAAGTGCCTTGCGGTCGGTATATTTGATATTGTCCACATTGAGGCGCTTGCGAACGATCTCGGCGACTCGGGCCATCTTGGGCGGAACCTCTTCAGGGACGTTGATTCTGTATTCCAACCAGTCAACATCCTTTACGAATCCCATACGCTCCATCTGGCGTGGATAATATTCATAGTTATATATCGTGGCTTGTGTGCTCACTTCGTCAAATCCTTCGATGAGCATGCCCTCTTGGTCCATGTCGGTAAATCCCAGAGGGCCTGTCAGGCAGGTCATACCTTTGCTGCGAGCCCAGTCCGAAACCGCATTGAACAATGCATCCACCACTTCGTCATCATCGATGAAATCAACGAAGCTAAATCGTCCTTCTGCCTTGCCGCTGCGTTCATTAACCAACTTGTTGATGATACCAGCTATGCGGCCTACGGGTTTTCCGTCGCGGAAAGCCATGTAATAAATGCTTTCACAGTAGTCAAAAGCTGGATTTTCTGTTGGAAGCAACGTGTTCAACTCATCGTTGATAAGTGAAGGCACATAATACTTATTATTGCGGTAAAGCGTGTCGATAGGGAATTTGACAAATCGCTTCAACTCGCGCTTTGTGGGGCTTATTTCTCTTATTTCAATCATGTGCTGATAGTGTTTCGTCGTAATGAATTATAGTCTAGTGTATACAACTGCTTCTATCCCCAATAGTGGTTCATAATCCAGAGGATGGCCAGCAGTGCTATAAGGATGATGTTAAGCCTTGCGTAGAAGCGGCGGTAGTAATTGCGGTCTTCTTCCATTATTCTATAGTGCGTGTTTTGCCACTCGCAAGGTCATAGCTGTAATGTCCACCATCGGCAGGGCGCATGCGAAGCTGATTGGCTTTGCTATTGCCAAAACCGATGTCGGTGGGGCCGCTGGCTTTGCCCTTGGGGCTATAGATTGTGAAATACTTGCGAGTATCTTTGTTGAAGCCGTACACTGAACCGCTTTTGTCGGCAAAGACAATGTAGTTTTCATTCTCCACCTTCTTGTGCATGTCGCGCATATTGAAAATGGGCTTGTCGTAGGTGGCAGCTTTCATGCTTACTTCCTCGCCTTTCTTTAGCTGCTCTACCTTCTCGGCATTCTCTTGATTCCAGCGGGCATCGGCACTGTCGGGGCTTGCCATGGCTTTCTCTTTTTCCAAACGCTCTTTTTCTTCCTGCTCAGCCTTCAGCTCTTCCTCAGTCTGGAAGTAGAGTATCTTGATTTCTTTAGCTTCATCTTTCAGGAAGCGGCGTTCAGGTGAATTGATTGGATCCAGTGCATTGCCGTAGATATACTGCCTTCCGTCGTCACGGGAACGTACTCCTCCTTCATAGTTGAGCGAAGTGAGTTTCTTATCCTTCATGTTGAAAAGGTTCAGCGCTACACGTCCGCGAGAACCTTCTCCGCGCGGTGTGTCCATGTATGCAAAATAGAGATAGTCCTTGCCTTCCACATTTACCGCACGGGGAACTTTTGTGATGTCGGCAATCATGCTGTTATTGTCCAGCGTAATGGTGCGGTCTTCAAGATATTTAATGTGCATCAATTCGGGAGACCACAGTGATCCGCTGCGCGTGAGTTCGTAAATCTTTATGAATGAACGCTCGGTGGCGCTTGACAGATAGGTTACACCCCATATGCGGTCGGGAATGTCCTTCCCGTTTCCTGGAACCATGACGGCTGAGGCGGCTGAAGCGCCGTCTCCGAGCAGGTTGTTGCGATTCAGTTCACCTACGAATATCGACATTGGGTCGGAACTGGCATCGGCAACAAGAGTCGAGTCGATGCTAGCGTCAGATGGCTGCTGAGAACTATTGTTGTTGCAGCTGCGCATGAGCAATAAGGCACCTATGATGCCTACGACGGCAATTACACCGATAATCAGGTTGCGGTTGAATGACCCAGTCGTAGTACCTTCATCTTCATCTTCGTACTCGTCTTCATCATAGTCAGTCATTGCATTTGCTCGTTGACGCTGTGCCGCTTCTTGCTGGCGACGGAGACGTTCGGCATTTTGCTGATGCTGGAGCTCGTTAAGTCGTTGCTGTTGAAGTTCTTTCTGTCTTTGAATTTTTAGATCTTCTTCTTGCTGACGCTGCTCGTTGAAAGTTATCGTCGAGCGGAAATTGCCAGCGGTAAACGATTCGTCGTCCATGTCATTGCGTACCATCTTTCCACACTTGGGACAGAACACGGAGTTGGATGGAATCATGTTATGGCATGAAGGACACGGCATTTCGTTGCTTAGACGTGTGCCACACTGATTGCAAAAGGATGAGCCTTGAGGAGCTTCATTTCCACACTTTGGACATCTCATATCGATAGTTTTTTAAGTTACGTTTTAATCCAATCTACAAAGGTATTGATTTTGCGTCAAATATCAATCATAATTCTCTTGGATTTTTATTTTTGTTTCAATATTTATTCAAGATTTCAAACAAAAACCACTAGCGGTTAGTTTTTGACTTTATAAATCTTCGACATGAAGTTATGGACAAAAAAGTAAAAACTAAAACTGAATTTGGTTTAATGCGAAATATAAACTAACTTTGCAGCGAAATTGGGGTGTTATGCCCCTAAATATATGAAAATCAACAAAAAATGAAATTATCAGAATTTGACACAGGGATGCCTCGCGATCTTATCGCAACACATCCACTTGAGCATCGCGACGATTCTAGGATGATGGTTCTCCATAGGAAGACAGGTGAAATTGAGCATAAGGTATTTAAGGATGTATTAGATTTCTTTGAACCAGGCGACACATTTGTCTTCAACGATACACAGGTATTCCCTGCAAAGCTTTATGGCAACAAGGAGAAGACGGGTGCCAGAATCGAAGTGTTCCTGCTTCGTGAATTGAACCCTGATTTCAAATTATGGGATGTCTTGGTGGATCCTGCTAGAAAGATACGCATCGGCAACAAACTCTACTTCGGACTTGATGATTCGATGGTTGCTGAGGTAATTGACAATACAACCTCAAGAGGACGTACTCTGCGATTCCTCTACGATGGACCGCACGACGAATTTAAAAATCACCTCTATGCTTTGGGAAACACTCCACTACCTTATTACATCACTCGTGAAGCGGAACCCGAAGATGCAGAGCGTTACCAGACAATATTTGCACGAAACGAAGGGGCTGTTGTCGCACCGGCGGCTGGACTCCACTTCTCTCGAGAACTAATGCGCAGAATGGAAATACGCGACATAGAAGCCGAGTTCATTACGTTACATATTGGTCTTGGCAGCTATCGCGACATCGATGTTGAAGATCTCACAAAACACCGCATGGACAGTGAGCAGCTGGAGGTGAGCGAAGAACTTACTAAGCGAATCAATTCACGGCGTGATGAAGAACACAAAGTGTGCTGCGTGGGTACTTCAGTCCTTCGTGCCTTCGAAAGTGCAGTGGGAATGAATGGACATATAAAATCCTATTCAGGATGGACTAACAAGTTTATCTTCCCGCCTTATGAGTGCACTACATGTGATGCTCTGATCACCAATTTCCATATGCCATTTTCCATCATGTTGATGAACACGGCTTCATTTGGTGGTTATGAACCCGTAATGAATGCCTATAAAGAGGCAATAAAGGAGAAGTATAGATTTGGGGCATACGGAGATGCAATGCTCATAATTGACTAACTATAAACATTGTGGCCAGATTTTAGGGTAACAGACAGAATGTTTATATATCTAAAATTGTGTAAATAATCCATAATATACTTGCTGATTTCGGCAAGAAACAGTAATTTTGTGACACATTCTTCAAGAGATTAATAAGAATGTGTCACAATTTTTTTGAAACATCTAAACCAATAAAATCTTTAAAGCAATAACCACCAAAACATTTTTTGTAGCATCTTCGGTGAGTCAAACTGGGAAGTTCAACTCACCGATTTTTTATATATGTACAATAAATACTATTTTTGGATTGTGGACTTTATAATGGATGTGATGCGAAGGGCATCTTCGTCGGTCACATATGGTCCACTGGGAAGGCACAGACCCTGTGCGAATAGTTCTTCGCTCACTCCGTTCACATATGCCGGTGCACCACTGAACACCGGTTGAGTATGCATAGGTTTCCACAATGGGCGGCTTTCAATTCCGGCAGCATCAAGAGCCAAACGAAGCTGCTCGTAATCTACACCGCCAGTTTGTTTGGGATTAACTAGGATGGTATTCAGCCAGTAGTTAGAATCGAAGCGGTCGTCAGGATTGACATGCACGATGATTCCATCAATGCCGGCAAGTTCGCGTACGTATACATCGCATAGATGTCGGTGCCAGCGCAAATGCTCATCGACTATAGTCATTTGCCCGCGTCCGATGCCGGCACAGATGTTGCTCATGCGGTAGTTGTAGCCTATCTCCTTGTGCAGATAGTAAGGTAATGGCTCACGGGCCTGAGTGGCATAGAACATGATGCGTTTCTTGGCTTCTTCGTTGGGACAAATAAGCGCTCCGCCTCCACTGGTGGTAATCATCTTGTTGCCGTTGAAACTCATGATGCCATAGTCACCGAATGAGCCCACTATCTGGCCACGATATCTCGAGCCAAAACCTTCGGCCGAGTCTTCGACAACCGGTATTTCATAACGACGCGCGATTTCCATAATATCGTCGATATAGGCGGGCATACCATAGAGATAGACGGGAATGATGGCCTTGGGTTTGCGACCCGTCTTTGCAATGCGGTCGCGGATAGATTCTTCAAGGAGGTTCGGATCCATGTTCCACGTGTCGCGTTCGCTGTCGACAAACACTGGGATCGCACCCTGATATACTATGGGATTGGCACTGGCACTGAACGTCATCGACTGGCAAATTACTTCATCGCCCGACGTTACACCTAAGTTCACCAGCGACAAATGAATGGCGGCAGTCCCGCTAGAGAGTGCAACCACATGGCGGCCATTGCCTACCATCTGTTCCAATTCAGCTTCAAAAGCATTTACATTCGGACCCAGAGGCACCACCCAGTTGGTATCAAATGCTTCTTTTATAAATTTCATCTCGTTGCCGCTCATATGAGCCAGGCATAGCCAAACTCTTTTGTTTTCCATACCTATAGTAAGTTTGTTGTTTTCAGTTTTATTAGTTCTGAGTTTCCCAAGTCAAAGAGACTTGCTTATTGGCTCTCGGTTCTTGGCGCTGTTAAAAAACCAGTCCCACACCAGCCATGATGTTCAACTTCTGAGCACCCATCCCAGGCATGACGTCCCACTTGCGGTTGAGCAGGTTGTTGCCCTTCACCCACAGGGAGACCACTTTGTCGAAGCGCCAGCTTGCTCCGGCATGAAGGTTTATCACGTCATCCAAGTCAAACCACTGGTATTCGGAGCTATTATTGATGACATAGTCATCTAACATGTTAGGGTCAGGAATATAATTAGGTGTATATTCAAGAACCGAACGCTGTGAGCGCAACTCTAGTCCAAGGTCAATGGTCAGCTTGCGTATTGGCTTAATTTTCAAGTCAAAATTTCCCACAAGACATGCTCCGTCGATTCCATCCAGTGGATAGCTGTTGTTCCATCCAGTGGAATTGACATCATCATCGCTTGGAGCATATTTTATTCCTGCATGTGCATCTACTATCGAGCGGTAGCTGTAGTTCAACTCGCCGCCGAGGTAAATTCCACGAGCCTTAAGACCCGCATAATTGTTGGCAATGGGCATAGAGTTGTCAGCAACTAAATAGTTCAACTGTTCTTGGTTTGAGCCGTTGAAAAGTATGTTTGGCACCACAGCATTGATGTCGTTGTTGAAGAAACCGTAACCTGCGAACACCCTCATGCTGAATCCAGCAAATGGACCGATCTTGAATCCAGCCTCACCGTCAAATGGTGAGAAAGTATTGAGAGTGCCGCCCCATGGGGCACTGTACCGGTTCATAATGGCTAAGTTTGACAGGGTGTTCAGAATCTTTCCGCCCGAGATGTCAATGTAGAATGCTGCACCGTCAGCAAGATTGAAGTCAAGTTTCACGTTAGGTGATACATGTACTTTCTTGTTGTCGATGCCGTTGGCAAAATCACCGGAAAAATCGTATAGTTGAGGTTTACCAAGAAGAATGTCGGCACCCAGTTGTGCCCTGACAGCGTGATTTTCCCACAATAGGTAAGGCGATGCTGTCAACAGGAAGTAGTTGCGGTTGCCCGACGTGAGGCGGGTGTTGACATAGTCACCTTCGAATTCTAGTCCTGCGCTGATGTCGTTGTTGATTTGATACTCTGCGCCAAGAGTGAAATTGAACACATTCTCCTTTGCTGCTTTCATGTAATTGAGCAAAGCCTTGTCATATCCGGCGTGATTCAGTGACAACCCAACACCATAAGACAGTGTGTGCTCTTTGAGATCAACTTCGCCATCCCAGCCAGCTTTTATGCCAAACTCGGTAAAGGTTTGCTTGTTGGCATCTGCCCAGCTCTCGTTTGTTGCGCCATAGTAGTTGAAGCTGTCAAAATGTCCCATTGCGCTCAGAGACAGTGTCCCTGTGCCGATGCGATGATCCAGGTTCAGTCCAAGTTTGTTGTCATTGAACTGCTGTTTGAGCCGTTGACTGTCATCTGTGATGTACTTGGTGGAGTTTTTTCCAGCCCAGGTGCTGTTATGTTGGAGCCATGCGCCTAGAGTGGTCTTGTCGGTGTCGATGATACGATAACCGGCACTGCCCACAAAGTTGGCTGCCATGCCGCCACCTACGTCAAGATAACCGCGCTTGTCGCTGAAGTTGTGTGCCGTACGGTAGCCGTAAGGCATCATTGTCGGTATTGTCGTAGGCACGTCAATGGGGTTAGCCCAGTCGCTATAACTTACCGAAGTGCGGGCAGGAACGTCGATTTTCTTCACCTTGGGCAGAGCATTTTTCTTCGTTGCCTTTTTTACTTCGGGCACAAAGTCTTTCTCTAGCGTTATTTCCTTATGCAACTCTTGTCCGCCTTGCTGAGTGGTGGTGTTTTGCTGCGCTGATGCTGTAGAGATGAGTGTCCCGAGAATAAGTATTGATATGTATTTCCTTATCATCGTTGTAGGTGTTTATGTCGTGATGAGAATATGTTTCTTATTTGATGGCTTTCAGACGTGTGTTTATGCCGTCTATAATGTCTTTTTCCTTGCCTGGATAATTACTTTTGAGGCTTTGGAGGTAATCGCGGGCATCGTTTTTCTTGCCCTGTTTCACATAGACATCGCTAAGCACTAGGAAGCCGCGTGCAAGCCAGTAGCTGTGTGGGGTGCCGGCATCAATGAGGGCATTGATGGTGTTTTCGGCTTCTTTGTAGTTCTTGGCTTCATATTGCATAGTGGCAAGTTCTACGGCAGCCTGAGCACCTTGCTCATTTTGTGGATCGGCTGCAAGACGACGGAAGTCGGCTTCGGCAGCCTTTTTGTCGCCGGTCTTAGCCGCAGCAAGAGCCCGTGCCATCAGCACTTCGGTTTCTTCGGCATTGGTCAGGCCACCTGTTTTGATTAGGGATTCGGCTGTCTGTTTAACGTCGTTCCACTTTTCCAACGACTGTGCGGCACGAAGGACTCCCAGCTCGGCCACTAGACGGTTGTCGTCACTCGATGAGTGCTCGGCAAGGTCTTTATAGGCATTAAGGGCATCGTTTTTCTTGCCTTGACGCATCAGAATGTCGGCACGCATCGCCATAGCATCTTCGGCAAACGATGCATCATTGTTACCCTTGAGAGCCTCGTTCAGTCCATTCAATGCCTCTGTCAGGTTGCCTGCGTTGTAGTTGTGGCGGGCAATGTAGTATTTTGCTTTAGAAGCATAGGCTCCGTTGGGATTCTTGGCAAGATAGTCCTTCATCTTGTCGATGCTGGGTTTGGTTGCTATTGCCTGCTTTTCAGCTGCCTCGAAGTTCAGACGATCAAGTTCACTCACGTTGATACGGGGACCATTGGGGATGCCGTTGAGGAAATTCTGGAACTGAGCGAGTTCCCCGCGGTCAGCATAAATAAGTTTGAGGTCTTCGGCCGCGGCTTGGGCTTCTTCGCTTGATGGGTAGCTCTTTATGACCTTCTTATAGGCTTCGATGGCGGCGTTCTCGTTGTTCATGTTCTTGTTTACAATAGCCATCTGTAGCAGACCTTTGCGTGCCTCAACGCTCTTGGGGTAGCTCTTGAGGATGGCATTGTAGGTATTTACTGCATCGGTACCATTGCCCAATGCCGCTTGGGCGCCAGCCTTCTCAAGCATAGCCTGTGGAGCATACTGTGACTTGGGATAAGCTTTGACCATAGCTTCCATCTGTGTTATGGCTTGCTGGTACTGTTTCTGGTGAACCATCATCAGGCCTTTCTGGTACATGGCATAGTCCTGCGATGCATTTTTGTCCTCTTTAATTGCCTGGTCATAGCTGGCCTGGGCTCCGCTGTAATCGCGATTGTAATACTGGGTATCACCAAGACGGTTATATGCATCGGCACGGAGTTCGTCACTCAGTTGCTTGCTGGCAATTGCGCTCTTGAAAGCTTCTGAAGCTTCAGCGTAGCGTTTCTGCTGATATAGCGAGTATCCTAGGTTGTAACGTGCCAGTCCGTAGTTTTCGTCACTTTTTCCGGTAGCGTTTATATACGACTTTTGGTTTGAAATTGCCTCGGTGTAGTTGCCGGCGCGGTACTGGGCTTCAGCAAGCCACAACCGGCTTTCATTTAGTACGGTCGCATCTTGGTTACCCAATGTCACGGCTTGCTTTAGATAATTTATGGCATCATTGGTCTTGTCGTTGCTCAGAGCCTGCATACCCAGGTTGTAAAGCACGCTTTGCTTTGCGCGAAGCACTTTTTTGCCGGGACTCTTGATGCGGTTGATACTGGCAAGGGCACGTTCATAGTCGCTTGTGGTCGAGTAGGCATCCACGAGATAGCCTTCCACCTTGTCTTTGTATTGAGATTTGGGATAGTCGTTCAGGAACTGCTCAAACATGTCAATAGACTTGCCGAATGGTGTCTTGGCACCCAGATGCTGAGTGATGGCATAGTTATAGAATGCTGTCTCGCGCACCGTGCGGTCGTATGTCATCGAAGCACTCTGCTCGAAGGCTCGCGCAGCGCCTTGCTGGTCGCCCAGCTTCAGGCGGCTCTGACCCAGGTACAGCCAGGCACTTTGCGCAAGGGCGTCGCTCTCGTCAGTGGCAAGAGCCATCTCTTCGATTACCTTGTTGTAGTTGCCGTCACGATAGTCCAGCACACCCATTGTATAGGCCGCAGTACGGTAGATGTCTCCCTCCGGACTGTCGAAATAACGCTGGAGATAGGTTCGGGCCTGAGTGTAGTCGCCTTTGTGATAGTAGCTCTCACCAACCATGCGGTTTAACTCGGCTGTGAAATAGTCGTTCTTGTCCTCCGACAGCAATTGTCGCCCAGTGGCAAGGACATCGTCATAGCGTTTGCGGTTATACTTAATCTGAGTGATATAGTATTGAGCCTGATATCCCAGTTCCGTGGTCGGGTCAATATGCTGAAAGCGGTCAACGGCGCTGTCATGGTCACCATTGGCATAATCAATATAAGCCTTGTAGAATACTGTGGCATCACCGTATCGCTTGGTAGCAGCCAACTTCCCATATTGTCCTTCGGCAACATCGTAGTTGCCCAGACGTAGGTTACAATAAGCCTTGCGATACAGTAGGTCTTCGTTGGCATCTAGGTTGCGTGCATCGGGGCGGACCAGCGAGTAGCTGAGCATGGCATTTTCCCATTGACCACGATAGAAATAGTAGTCACCGATTTTCATCTGGGCTTCTTGACCGTAGAGTGATGTGGGATAGTCTTCAATAAACGAAAGCAAAGCATCCAGGCTTTCGCTCTCACCGCGCTCAAAGCGGCTGAAAGCAATTATCAACTCGGCTTGTTCTTCCTGCTCGGCAGTGGGGGTGAGCGTCATCATGTGAGTGAGTTGATCGATGGCTCCCACATAGTTGTGGGTCTCATACATGCGTTTTCCACGATCCAGGTAACCCTGGGCATCATTGTTCATGACAGTGGGCTGAGCTCCAGCCAGAAGGGGCAGCGATAATGCAAGTCCCAGTATAATGTCTTTCAATTTCATAATGAATGATGATTTTCATTTACAATCAATCTACAAAATTAATGCATAATATCGAAATTACACATTACCACTTAAATAATTAACAATAGTTAGTTGTTGAGCCATTAGTTTTTGGTATTTAGTCATTAGTTTGTCTCTAAAAATTTCGATAATTCAAATATCTAACATAATTTTGCATTCTGAAACGTGGGCAAAGAACATTGTCTTGCCGTCACTAACTTCCTGAAATGAGCAAACGTTCGCTACTCATATTAATCTTGTTGCTTGCCATTGTAGATATTGTGGCGGCATTCTGGTATCTTGCAGCGCGCATTGAAGCGAGCGGCGACAGCCGCGACATTTTTGAGGTTCGCACTGATAGCTCATTGACGCAGGTTGCCGACACCATAAGTGATATGAACGTACCCGACTCGTTCAAAATTGCTGAACAACATGCCTACTATGTCAGCAAGGCTCCAGCTGTGAAAGGTGACCCTACCTCCTATTTTACATGTGTAAAACGGATCAAGGTGCGCTGGCCAAAGTCGGTCAACGGAAGTGAAGAAATAGCTTCACTGCACAGGGCACTGCTCGACAAGATGTTTGCTCCAGGAACAGTTAATCTCGAATATGCCATCAATCAAGAACTTGCACAGCCCAAGTTCACTTCGGCTCGAGAGTTGGAATATAAGAAGACAGACAAGCGTCCCACCCCACAGCCTGCGTATGCCTATCAGTATGACATTCTTGTCTATCCTGTGATGACGTCTATGCGCGTGCTGGAGATGGGAGTGGAAAAGATAGAATATAATGGTATCGAGCGTAGCACACGCAATGCCTTTGTACACTACGACCGCGCTACTCATCAGCTGCTTACGTGGAAAGATGTGTTTGCCAGCGACAACAGTGTGTTGTTAGGCATTATAAACACTAAAATTGATGTCTTGAACACAGAAAGAAGCATTCGCCTTGAGCATGCCATGGCAATGCCAGTGGAATTTCAGATAAAGGCCAAGGGTATCAGCTTCCATTTTCCGGCAGGAGCGGTGGCTGAACCCAATGAAGGCCCTATAGAAATATTCATCGACTACAAGACGCTAAACGTTGTCTTCACTTCACCCTTCAAACAACTTGTACGCGACAACGAAGGTTTCTGGGATTACAAGCGCCCCAATTTCGATTAACCGTTAGATACGTAGCTGATGTAATAGGGAGTCCGTCGCATTCACTCAGGTTTAAATTAAAAAATCGCCGGCAGGCGATTTCTTTTTGTATATGCAGAATTAAGACTGAGAACCAGCTACTCTTCGACCTTAAAGCACGAAAAGTGGAGAGGCTTTAAACCGTGGTAGGGCATACAGCTGAATGTCGCGGTTTCGTTGATCTGGCGAGTTGCTGGCATCTCCCACGGTGACGCCGCGCTCCAGGAGTGCCTGTGTCATTGTATGGCAGGCTATTTCGGGACGGTTGTTGTCATTGCTCAGGTGACACAGGAACACATTACGCAGCCCCTCGTGATAATGGTCTGTCACAAATCTTGTCGCAACGACGTTGTCGAGATGGCCACGCTCGCCACGTACGCGGCTTTTAAGGTATTCTGGATAAGTTCCGTTTGTCAGCATGCTACTGTCGTAGTTGCTCTCAATCATCAAGTGGTTAGCTTTCGACATGTAATACTCGGCACGAGGTGTAATTATGCCCATGTCGGTTGCCACTACAAAGTTACAGTTGCCGATTTCTATGTTGAAGCCCATGTTGTCGGTGCCGTCGTGTGATGTCTCGAAGGCAGTGATTGTCATGCCAGCCAAGTGAAAAGGGATTTCCTTGTAAATCGGTTCATGATACTCGCGCAACTTGCGCGATATATTATGACGCCGCAGCAGCCCGTTGAGCAGTTTCGGCGTGCAGTAAACTCGTAAGTGCTTGTTGTTGCGCAAGTAGGAATAAACATATCTCACATGGTCCTGATGGTCATGGGTGAGAATGATTCCTTTCACGGCATATGGAAAGATGCCATTGAGTTTCAGAACGTCGAACACATGGTCAATGTCGATGCCTGCATCAATCAGTATTCCGCTCGTGAAGGTACCCAAATAGGCGCAGTTGCCGCTACTGCCGCTGCCAAAGCTCATGAACAGGTTTTCCCCTCTTCGTTCACCGACAGCAGGAGATGTCTCTTGAACTTGACTGTCGATTGTTGTCGGCTCTGTATCGTCATAGTCAAATTTTATGTATTCACTTGCGCGGTGTCTATATTTGTCTTTGTTATGGTTCATAGTTTTAATTGTAAGGTTAAGAAGGTTGGTTGTGTGTGTTTCAGGTTATTTGTATATCAAGAAAATTGTTGGTACTTTCTCCAGTATGGGTTTTAAAGAGGCCCACTGCTTGATAGTATGAGTGACAATGCTCTCGTTTGCGCCTGTGATGTCGCTTGCTACACACAGTCGCAAGGACGGTGATAGGTGGCGCAACAGGTCAGAAAGTAATGAGTTGTTTCTATAAGGAGTCTCGATGAAAATCTGTGTTTGGTCATCGTGCATGATGCGTTGTTCCATTTCCTTCAGCTTGCGTGTGCGACTGGAGGAATCAATGGGCAGATAGCCGACAAAGGCAAAACTCTGACCATTGAATCCTGAGGCCATCAGGCTCATCAAGATGCTTGACGGACCAACGAGCGGCTTGACCCGCAGACCGCGTTGTTGCGCTACTGCTACCAGGTCAGCGCCAGGGTCGGCTATTGCAGGACAGCCAGCTTCGCTGATAATGCCTACTGGCATACCCTGTTCTAACGGTGTAAGCATTGAAGCTACCTCTTCGGGGCGTGTGTGCTCGTTCAACTCATAGAAAGTCAGTGAATCGATGTCGATTTCGCGTGAGCATTTCTTTAAAAATCGCCGCGCAGACCGCACGTTCTCAACCACAAAATGGCGAATCTCGCGCACAAGGGAGAGATTAGCCGGGGGGAGTACTTGCGATAAGTCGCATTCGCTCAGTTGGACGGGTATGAGATATAGTGCAGGTTCTATCATCGGTTAGTCAATATTTCTTGCAAAGTTACGTCTTTTTGCCCAAATACCGATAATAATAGTAGACGTTTTTTGGAATGTAATAACGGTATTGCTTCTTGTCGATTTAACCTAAAAACGGCCAATAAGTGTTAGTGAATTGGAAAATATTATGTAAATTTGCCACAGAAAAATAATATCTAATCTTAAGCATGATAGAACGTCACATTATTATCGACAATGTAGATCCACTGACTTTCTACGGAGTGAATAATTGCAACATTGCCCTAATAAGAAATCTCTACCCTAAGTTGCGAATGGCTGCGCGCGGAAGCGTCATCACTGTGATTGGTGACGAGAACGAGACGGCCGCTTTCGAATCGAAGATAAAAGAACTGGAAGCTTATTGCGCCGAGTTCAACAATCTTCCCGAAGATGTGATAATCGATACCATAAAAGGCACTCCTCCCAAGCCGCTGAAGATGGATGATGTAATTATCCACGGTGTGAACGGCAAGCCTATTCAGGGGCGCACGCCCAATCAGCAGCTGCTGGTAAAGACTTTTGGACGTAATGACCTGACTTTTGCCCTTGGACCAGCTGGAACAGGAAAGACTTACCTTGCTGTTGCCTTGGCTGTGCGGGCACTGAAGAGCCGCGAGGTGCGCAAGATTATCTTGTCGCGTCCGGCAGTAGAGGCAGGAGAAAAGCTGGGATTTCTACCCGGCGACATGAAAGACAAGATAGATCCTTATCTGCAACCGTTATATGATGCCTTGGAAGACATGATTCCTCATGCTAAGCTGAAAGAATACATGGAAAGCGATGTGATTCAGATTGCTCCTCTGGCATTCATGCGCGGTCGCACGCTGAACGATGCCATTGTTGTGCTGGATGAAGCACAGAACACCACGGTACACCAGATAAAGATGTTCCTTACGCGTTTGGGCATGGGTTCTAAAATGATTGTAACGGGCGACACAACGCAGATTGACCTTCCACGAACTACCACCAGTGGACTTATACACGCATTAAAGGTGCTGAAGGGTGTTAAGGGTATTGGGCGTGTCGATTTTGAAAAGAAAGACATTGTTCGTCACCAACTTGTTCAGCGCATCGTAGAGGCTTATGAGCGCTACCACGATGAGGTTGGAGAATAGTATGCATGAGAACCTATTATTGAATCATGAGCAAAGAGCGGGTTGAAGAGATAAAGCCGTATGACGAACAAGGGTCGAAGCGTGAGCAGGTAGAACAGATGTTCGATTCTATCGCACCCGCCTATGACTTTATGAACCGCGCCATGACACTTGGCATTGACCGATGGTGGCGGCGGGTGGCGGTCAATGGCTTAATCAGTCATTTCAAGAAATCAGACATATCAAACGATATTGTTGATGTTCTTGATGTGGCTACGGGAACAGGAGATTTTGCCATAGGTTTGTTCAAGCGTTTGAAACCACGTTCGGTTACGGGAATAGATTTGAGCAATGGCATGCTCGATGTGGCACGGAAGAAAGTGGCATCGGCTGGTCTGACAGAAATTAATTTCAGTCAGGCAGATTGCCTTTCGCTGCCCTTTGCCGATGGCAGTTTCGATGCGGTGACAGTGGCTTTCGGAGTGAGAAATTTTGAGGACATCGAGCAAGGTTATCGGCAAATGTACCATGTGCTTCGCCCCGATGGTATGGTGAGCGTTGTAGAACTTTCTGCACCTCAAAACCGTATTATCCGTTGGTTTTACGACATCTATACCATGCATATAATTCCTGCAATTGGGGCGCTGAAAAGTGGCGACCGCAGTGCGTACCGTTATCTGCCGCTAAGCATAGCTGCAGTTCCACAAGGCGAGGCTATGCTCGATATCATGCGCCGTGTCGGCTTCACTCAGTGCCATGTACGGCGCCTCACATTCGGCACATGCTCCATCTATACAGCAGTGAAAAAGATATAAGGATTAAGTAAGTATAAATGCTGTGAAATTTGACCTAACAAAGAGCAGTAAATTTGGCCATACTTGGAATTTTATGTACTTTTACCGCCCGAAAACAATAACTATATTAATCTTCAATAAAAACTAGCAATTATGCCAAAGATTTCACAACGCGGCGTGGATATGCCCGCATCGCCTATTCGCAAGTTGGCACCATTTGCCGTGGCAGCTAAGCAGAAGGGTATTAAAGTGTATCACCTCAATATCGGTCAGCCCGACCTTCCCACACCGCAGGAAGGTCTTGACGCACTAAAGACCATCGACCGTAAAGTACTGGAATATTCGCCCTCACAAGGCTATCAATCTTATCTTGATGGTTTGGTGGGCTATTATGCCAAGTACAATATCCAACTAAAGTCGAGTGACATAATCGTAACTTGTGGTGGCAGCGAGGCTTTGCAATTTGCATTCCTGGCGTGCTTTAATCCTGGCGATGAACTCATCGTACCCGAACCCGTGTATGCCAACTATATGGGCTTCGCCTGTGAGATGGGCGTGAAGGTACGCACTATCACTACAAAGATTGAGAATGGTTTTGCACTGCCTGCAATTGAGGAATTTGAAAAGCTTATCAATGCACGCACTCGTGCGATAATGATTTGCAACCCGAACAATCCAACTGGCACATTATATTCTAAGGAAGAGCTCATGCAACTTCGCGACCTCGTGAAGAAGTACGACCTTTATCTGATTGCCGACGAGGTTTATCGCGAGTATGTATACAGCGACAAGCCTTACATGAGCGCGATGCATCTGGAAGGCATCGAGCAGAACGTTGTGCTCATCGATTCTGTGTCGAAACGTTACAGCGAATGTGGTATTCGTATTGGTGCGTTCATTACTCGCAACGATGAACTTCGTGCTGCCGTTATGAAGTTTGCTCAAGCCCGATTGAGTCCCCCTCTCATTGGCCAGGTAGTCGCCGAGGCATCATTGTCGGCACCTCAGCAGTATCATCAGGATGTTTATGACGAGTACATCGCACGTCGCAACTGTTTGGTTGAAGGGCTTAACAAGATTCCAGGTGTGTTCTCTCCAATGCCTATGGGAGCTTTCTACACAGTAGTGAAGCTGCCGGTTCAAGATAGCGATGACTTCTGCCGCTGGTGTTTGGAAGAGTTCAATTACGAAGGTGAGACAGTTATGATGGCACCAGCCACTGGTTTCTATGCCACTCCTGGAGCTGGCAAGAACGAAGTGCGCATGGCTTATGTGCTCAAGATTGATGACCTCAAGCGTGCTCTGATAGTGTTGGAAAAAGCTCTGGAAGCTTACAACGCACGTTAACGATCGGTGCGCAACACCTTCTTGCCATTACTGCCGACGACGATGCCTTGGGTGTCGTCGTCGGCTGGTTTTCCGTCTATGGTGTACCAGTGTACATCGCTGGTGGCATAACGTTCTTCAGCAGCATCTATGTTACCCGCAATTTTAGGAAAAGGTGGGTGAGAAAGTGGATTGTTTATGATAGCATTATATTCAGCCTTTGCTGATTCAAGGTCGGCCATGAAGGTGGAGTCGGAGTGAAGTCGGGATAAAGTTGCACTACCCACCATGCGGCCTGCATCCACGTCGGTTTGCCAGTGGGCGCCTACTATCACTCGGCTCTGTCCGTATTCATATCCTTTATTGAGCAATGCCACTTGCTTATTTGGATTTATTTCACCTAACAGAAGGGCTAGCATCCAGCCTTTAGCTGAATGTGTTGAGGGGAAAGAAGTCTCGCTAAGTGTCTCACCGGTAATAATGCTTTCCTCATTGAACATTTGGAAAGGACGTATGCGCCTATAATAGTTCTTGCATTTGGAAGTGGCATTTGAAGTGGTTTTAAGAGAGTTGGCAACAACCTTGTACATGGCTGGTGTCTCTTCGGGACTAATTGTCATGCCGAAGGCTTCAGAGAAATTCTCGCATATGACGGTATAGACACCCTGAGAATCGTAGATTGCTTGTAGGCCACGTTCGGTATTGCGAATGCTTTTGCCCCAGTAGTATTGACTGACGTCATAGGCAAACTGAACGCTTGTCGTGTCGGGTGGAGGTGGCAGATAGTCGGTAGCGTCAGCCAGTTGGTTGACAGTAAAGTAATGCGTAATATCTTGAGCCTCTGATTTTATCGTAAATACTGTGAGAATTATAACCCACATTAAGATTTTTTTCATCATAGAGAATATATATAGTTTAAAAATATGATACTGTAACCAGTTGATATTCAATAATGGTTAGATTTTGTATGGCCGGCGTGTAGTGAGATGTGTTGAATCAGTAGTCGTAGTGGTGTCGGGCATGATATCGGTAACGATTGTAGTGCTGTTGCCACGCCAAGGCAAGTTGCCACGGTAGGTTTCATAGGTGACAAGCACACGTTGACCAGTGCCTTCAAAAGCCTTTGCTTTCGTGGCTATTGAGTCATTGCGGATTGTAAAGATGAAATTGGCCTCATAGACTATCGTGTCGGCTACATAGCGTTCGCTCATCAACTTGCCCTCAAAAGTCTTCAACAGTGCCCCCTCACTTGTGATCTGCATCACATATCCTCGTTCTTGCCCTTCTACCTGTGGGTGAAAATAGCGTGCCCATACCCACCAGCACAAGAAAAGAGCCAGCATGGCGATGATTGCGAGTAAGAGAAGGCGCAAGGTGTTGTGCCGACGCTCAATGGTCGCTTCGGCTATCTCGCGGTCTTCGCGTTCCTGTTCGGTTTCAACGTGTGGCTGTTGTGCCTCGTCTTCCTGATCCTGTTCAAAGTAATCGTTAAAATCGTCGTTCATCGCACTGTCGTTATTTTGACTGCGAAATTAGCTTAATTCAATCGAAATATCAAATTTATTTCGATATTTTTTGGCGATTAGAACTGGAAGTAGATAAATGGCTGAATGTCGCTGCTTTTCACTTGCATTATGACTATTATCATTGCTACGAGAATAAGCACATAGGCCATGGAAGGTAATTTGATGAAAGTGCGTTTGCAGGCATCTTCCCAGCGTTTTGGAGCAAAGTGCAGCACAAATCCCAGTATCATGAGGATCATCACCTGCCAGTAGCCGGTTACTACCTTCAAAAGTACTTCGGGATGGAAGGCTGTGGCTATCTGATGTATCATAGTTAGTGAACCGGCAAATTCCTTGTTGCGGAAGAATATCCAGCACAGGCAGGCAAAATGGAAAGTGAACACTACGCACAGCACTTGTATCCAACGACGATGGGGTGTACCAAGTCGCTGGCCAGTGATGGTCATCCACATCTTATGGAATGCGAGTGCTACTCCATGCAGCGTGCCCCATATGACAAAATTCCATGAAGCCCCATGCCATAACCCTCCTAAGAACATAGTAATCATCAAGTTTAGATACTGCCGCACCTTTCCCTTGCGGTTTCCGCCTAATGAAATATATAGGTAGTCACGCAGCCACGAACTGAGCGAAATGTGCCATCGCCGCCAGAATTCGGTGACCGATGCACTTTTGTATGGACTATCGAAGTTGATGTTGAAGCGGAAACCTAAAAGCAGGGCAATGCCTATAGCCATATCGCTGTAGCCGGAGAAATCACAATAGATTTGCAATGCGTAGCCATATACGCCCAAAAGGTTCTCGACGCCACTGTAGAGCGATGGATTGTCAAAGATGCGCTCTACAAAGTTTACACTGATGTAATCGCTTATGACTGCTTTTTTGAATAGTCCGCATACTATGAACCACATGCCCGTGCCAAGCATTTCGCGCGTAACCAATAGAGGCTTGCGTATTTGTGGGATAAAGTCGGCGGCACGTACGATGGGGCCTGCAACCAGCTGTGGAAAGAACGACACGTAGAAAGCGTAGTCAAGCAGGCGGTTCAGGGGTCTGATGCGCTCACGATACACGTCGATGGTATAACTCAATGACTGGAAGGTGAAGAATGATATTCCTACGGGCAGGAAGATGTCCATGTCATGCCATGGCATTCCGCTGATTTGTGAGAAGATATGACCGAAGAAGTTGGTATATTTGAAATATGCCAGCAGTCCAAGGTCGATGAGCAGGCTCAGTGCGACCAGCCATTTGCGCTTTGCTCTGCTCTCGGTGCGAGCCATTACCTGCGCAATGAAGAAATCGCTCACGGTGACAACTGCCAGCAGAAAAAAGTAGAATCCACTCGACTTGTAGTAGAAGTAATAGCTGAAGCACGTCACAAATAGAATACGCAACGTGTCGGCGCGATGGAGTATGGCATAGACAATGAGGAAAGCCGCAGCAAGCCACAAGAAAATGCCGCTGCTGAAAATCATGGGCGACTGTGGGTCATACACAAACTGCTCCGCTATTCGGCTCCATGGGATGCTATTCCATAATTCATAAAGCCGGTTCATTTCTCATCACCTCCTTTCTCGCCTATGTTGCATGCGTATGATTCCTGACCCCAGACGATGGCGTCATAAAGGAGTTTTGCCAGACGGTGTCCGCCGCGGAAGTTGATGTGGGTGTAGTCAAGGTTGGCTTCGTGGTTGTCAACCATGCGTACGATGCTGCCTTCGCCACCCATGGCTTTGTATAGGTTCCAGAATGCCGTGTGGGTGTCAAAGGCAATAAGCTGTTGTGTATTGATAAGACTTAGTACACCACGCATTGTGCGATATGAACTGCCGTATTTCTGCTCTCGGTCACCAACGCTCACAACGAGGAAACCTGTGTTTGGCATTGCGGCTTTCATGTGATTGATGGCGTGAGTCATTTTTTCGCGGTAAGAGGTGTACTCACTCTTTTTCTTGCTTGCCACATTCAATCCGTACATGATAATCACGAGGTCATAATGACGAGTATGGTCAAGGTCGCTGAGCATTTTCTCAGAAATGTTCTTCAAGTGAAGTCCACTTGCCGAACGCATGGCATAATTATCTACCACCACGCCTTGCTCAGTATCCATAGACGCTCCTAAATACACAAGGCTGCCCGAGTGATGGTTGATTGTCCACCTCACTCGTCCCATGCGGCTATTGACAGTAACCGCTTGTATGCTATCGTTAACGTTGACATTAAAGTATTGCTCGCTACCACCATTGATGCGTGCGCTTATGCTAACAGAACCTGTGCCGGCAAAGTAGAGTGACGATGTGGTGCATGTGTCGAGAAGACTTAGATACTTGGTCACGCCTCTCAGCTCAATCCATGCACCTGGTGTGGCATTAAAGTAACGACCAGTGAGATTTGCCCATGTTGTGGAGTATGGCAGTTCTAGGTTGTTGGCACTGTGTTCGGTCCAGCCAGAGAAGATGTGGCGAACACTACGGCGGAAGCCAGGATTCTCTGAACTGGCTGGGACAAACCCTACGCCACTGCCACCGTAGTGTTGCTGAAGCATCTGGCGTAGGTTGGCAGTAAATATGTCGCCCTCTATGTAGGAATCACCCAGTACGGCGATGCGTACGGGCCGACCAAGGCTATTTACATTGGTAAGAGCCTCATACAACGGTGTCATGCCTTGTTCCTCTGCGCCACTCATGTCATCGATGCAGGTGATACCGGCAGGGCAGGAATCTACGCGTGCATGTAGAGTGGCTTCAAGGGTGGAACTTGAGATTGTATCGGCTATCTCTTCGTCGTTGTCTGTGTTAGGTCTAACGTCAGACAGGAGGTCAATTCGACGCATCTGCCAGTCGCCAATCTCTATGTTTGGCAACCAGTAAAGGCTCAGCAGTGCAAGCACTGTGAGCAGAATAATTAGTACGACCGAATGTAAATAACCTCTCTTCAATTAAAAATTAAAAAGGCTTGTCGTCGGAGTGGGTAAATGATTGGAATAAAGCGTTTGCGAGACTGCTGGCACCTATGCGGAAACGCTCGTTGGTGAGCCATTCTTCACCCAAAATCTCTTTTACAATGGTGTAATACTTCACTGCATCCTCAGTGGAGCGGATGCCGCCAGAAACCTTGAATCCCACCACGTTGCCCGTGCGCTTGTAATATTCCTTGATACATTGACACATGACGTAGGCAGCTTCGAGCGATGCACCTGGATAACCCTTGCCGGTACTGGTCTTGATGAAGTCGGCACCAGAGTACATCGACAAAATGCTTGCACGGCGTATAGCTTCAGGAGTCTTCAGTAGGCCGGTTTCGAGAATAACTTTCAAGTGTCGTTCACCAAGAACGTGCTTGATTTCGGCAATCTCATCGCACATTTCTTCCCAAGCCTCATCGCGGAAGTAACCAACGTTGAGTACGATATCTACCTCATCGGCTCCATCCTGAAGGGCAAGTGCGGTTTCGGCAACCTTGGTCTCAAGGTGTGCTTGTGACGATGGGAAGCAAGCACTGCATACAGCAATGTTCACATCGCTCACTTCGAGTTGGGCGCGGGCAATCTGTGCAAAGTTGCTATATACGCACACGGCAGCTACATTCTTGTACTGTGGGTATTTTTCATCAAAATCGTTGACGTGCTGCACGAAGTGAGCTACGCTGTTTTCGCTGTCATCGGTATTGAGAGTGGTAAGGTCTACGCAGTTCAGCAGGAACTGATAAACCTGTTCGTTGTCATTCTCAGCATAGTGTTCAGCGAGAATTGTGTCAATATCGGCTTTGATGTGTGACTCGTCAATAGAAACATCGCTGGTTGATACTACAAATTCATACTTGCTCTCCTGGTCGTGGGAGTGATCATGACCGCAATCGCAATGGTCATGGTCGTGGTGGTGAAGTTCTGACATAATAATTTATTGTTTAGGTAATACTTTTTTGTTATTCAATATGTGGAATTACTGGTTGTTATTGGTGGTTTCGGCATCGTCCAGACCGAAGCATTTTTTGATGGCATGACGAATGTCCTTGGCATTCTGGCTGTCGCCCTTGAGGATATTCAGCACGCCACGTATGTAGTCGTCCTTGCGATGGAATCCGCACAGCGAAGCCACGTTACTGTCGCCTATCATCTGCTTGTAATTGAATACTCGCAGCACCGATTCGTAGTCGCGATTGTGCAGGTAATCGTGGAATTCGCGACACAGATCCTCATAAACTCCTCGGGGATTAATCTCGTTTACCAGATCAATCATGTGTTCTTCGACATCGTTGATGCTTCTGAACTTCATATCGACGCGAGTTTCTGCGTTACGCTTTACGTAGTGACGCACATGCTCCAGTGCCTGTGCTTTTATCTCGCGTGCAAACATCTTGAACACTGCATCGCGCACACGATTGAATACCTCACCGTCGTTACGGTGTTTATGGCGTGCCACGGCACGTATCACCCCTTCAAGCATGAGAATGTTCTCAATCTCAGCCACGTTGGGCACGAAGATGTTGCGTTTGAGCAGGTATTCCACCTCTTTTTCGTTGCGACGGTCACGATCTACGATGCCGCGGCTCTCCAGTCGGTGGAACGAGCGTAGGTCGTTGAACGAACGCACCGACTCAATCACCTTATCGCAACTGCCAAGGGCTTTGACGGTATATTCGGGGAAGATGAGCGGATAGAGCCTCGAGTCGATGCTGTGACGGTCGTCACCCTCGACAAACAGTACCGGCTTGCGGCTGCCGAGGATGTCGAAGTATAGGGCATCGCTCAGTTCTTGTCCACGAGGCATCACCTCATAATCCCAAGCCTTCATAGCGGGATCATAAGACTTCACCCACACACACTGGCTATCGACGCGCGACGAGGCGAAGTCCACGTCGTGAGTATTGTAGATAAACGTGCAGTCGGGGCGCATTTCCTCAATCACGTTCCAAAGTGTGTGCATGATGCTGTGGTGGATGAAAGTCTCGGGATCATCCACAAGGATTACGGCATCGGGCATGGCATATAGTGCTCCGCCAATATAATACAGCACGGCACGTTCTCCATCGCTCAGACGCATAGAGTTGAATTTGTCATCAAATCCTTCGGTAGCAAAAAGTAACTTTCCGTTTTCACGCAACACCTTGTTCTTTGGGAATACCTTTTGCCATTTGCGGACCGTAGTATCGAGTTTTGTCCTTGGAAACTCCATTTTTTCACCCATCAGACGATGTGTCTTGAAATTCATCAGTTCGCGGAACTCGTCCATGAGCATGACGTAGGTCAGACGGTCGAATTCGGTATTGGCACTGTTTTTTACCTGTGGATTGGCCTCATTGATGCGTTCAAACATCTCATCGATTGACCCGTGCATGGGTTTCTCATCCTGAGGCCTGATAGGGAACAGTGCACGCAGTGCCGACAGCCGGTAGGCTTTGTCTCCGCAAGCACTTAGCAAGGCATTGCAGAAGCGGCTCTTGCCTGAGCCGTTGGCACCGATGACGGTTATTTGTCGAGTCTCACGCAGAACTCCGCCTGTGTGACCATCTATGCGAAGGGGTAATTGGATTTCCATTGTAAATGAGGTTTATAATCGTTCTAAAATCCAAGCCTTGGGTTCCAAGACTTTCATTTTTACGCCTTTGTCAATGTTTTTGAGAAAAGCCGTAGCCACGTCAAGTTCGTCAAAGCCCTTGACGGCTACAAAGTATTTTTTGTCGGGACCGCCAAAAAGCACGTAGCTTTTGAAACCTTCTTCCTTGTGCAGGCGGTCGCGCATGGTGATGGCATTGAACTTCTGCTTGAATTGGGCCACTATCACGCTATAGGGTTTCAGTACGCTCACCGAGTCGTCGGTCACGTTTACGTGCATCGTCTTTAGTATGATGCTGTCGCCGTTTACTACAGCAGTAGGCTTCACTTTCTCGGCAAGGATTCGTTCATATTCCTCGGCACCAACGCCGTCACGATATTTCTCCATTGCCTTGTCGTAGGCGGCCTTGTAATTCTGTTCATTGCTATGGCAGGAAGTGAATGTCATAACGAGCAGCAAGAGTAATAAATAATAAAATATCCTATTCATATTCAGCTAATTATCATGATAAAACTTCTCCTTGAGGATTCTTTTTGTCATCTGCCAGTTCGATGACTTGGGCATGGGTCACGTTGCCGTTGTCAAGGGTTAGCGTGACCAGTGTGCGCACCACTTGCCAACCTTGACGTCCAGCCGCTCCTGGATTGACTACGAGTATACCCAGCGATTTGTCGGGCATGATCTTGAGAATATGGCTGTGGCCGCAAACCATCACTTTAGGCTGCGACAACTGCAGCCGTGAACGCATGCCTGGTGCGTATTTCCCTGGATAGCCGCCAATGTGTGTCATAAGCACTTTAACGCCTTCGGTTTCGAAGAGTTCGGTCTCCTTGAAACGCAGTCGCAGGTTGCCACCATCAGCATTGCCATAGACGGCTCGCAGTACTGGAGTAATGGCCGCCAAACGGTCTATCACCGCCTCGTTACCGATATCGCCCGCGTGCCATATTTCATCGCAATCTTTGAAATATTGCACGTATCGGTCGTCCCAGTAGCTGTGCGTGTCGCTTATAATACCTATCTTCTTCATTGCCAATTTCTTATTTAGTCAACAGCCATAGTGAAGCTACCTTGCGACGTATGGCAATGATGTTGCCAATGGTTATCAGCGCCATGATGACAAAGCCAGTGATAATTGCAGGCAGTACGCTCACACGTGGCAGTTCAAACGCCTCGAGCATGGGCAAGTAGTGTGCCCGTGCGATAAGCATTAGCACGATGGCAAGGATGAGCACTGCGCCATTAATGGCAAGCACCATGATTACATATGACCGCGACACTTGCGCGGGACTATAGCCTAGCAACAGCAAATCACGCAATCGTTGAGTGTTCTTCTGCAACAGTAAATAGATGGAGAGCATGAGCACGAAGAACGACAGCAAACTTATGACAATGCCCACTGCAATCACTATCGACACAATTACCGTGAGGAAATAGCTCGCCTTGCTTGACTGGTTCTTGTCGCCCGCTACGTCATAGCGGTGGTCGGCCATATATTGCTCAATCTTCACATCGCCAGGGCTGTTCACTTCGATGATAAGACGCAGGGGATTGCCGTTGCCGCCGTTACCGTAGCGCTGGTTGGCCCACTTCATGAACTCTTCAGGCACGATTACCGTATTTAGGCGGTTTGAGAATCCTACGATGCGACCAGGCATAACTTCGTTGATGCCGTTGCCCGAGAAAGTGAAAGCCAGTGGAATATTCCCCACTTGGCCTTCGCTGATGCGTGGCAATCCTTGTGTGGCGGCAAAGCCGAAGTTGTAGAGCGACAGATAGTCGCGCGATACGATTACCGGCACTTCGGGATGGGCAGGGTCAAACTCCCAGTCTGCATCTGCCACGTCGATGAAATCAGTGGGAATGGCTTCGAAAAAGAATTGGCTCCGCATGGCGCGGCCACTGTCGCCAAGTCCTACTGTGGCATAGATTGAGAACTCGCTGTTGGTGAAACGTCCCACCTTGCGGCACCATGGCTGTGCCTCGATGTCGGCAATGGCAGCATCGTCAAACTCGCTGCTATTGCCCATCATGGCACCAACGCCTGTCACTGTGCGTGTAATTACAATATAGTCTTTGCGTATAAATGACTCGTCATCGTTGAATACCGGTTTCACATCGTTATAGAACTGAACGGCAAGAATGACGATGGTGAGTCCAACGAGGTTGGCTATGGAGAACCCGATGAGTTGTGCCGGGCTTATGTGCTTGCGCAGTAGTTTCCAGAGTAGGTTCTTCATGGCATCATAGTTTAAGTTCAACGTCATAGTTCAATGCCAAATGATTGCCTACCGAAGTGACTACGATGGCGGCACCCATCTGTGCGGCGGCATCTGCAAACAGTCCAGCCACGATTTTGTTGTTATCAGCATCAAGGTGGCTTACTGGTTCGTCAAGTATGAAGAAGTCGGCTGGTTGGCACAGCGTACGAACGATTGCAACGCGCTGTTGCTGGCCGATGGACAGTCGTGCCACGGGGCTGTGCAGTTTGTCGGCAATGCCCATGACTTCAAAAAGATTCTCTATTTCTTCGCGTGTCTTGTGATTGGTGAGTTGATTCTTGAGCCATACGTTCTCAAGGGCTGTGAGTTCAGGAAATAGACGCATCTCCTGTGGCAAGTAAGCCAGCGATTGTTTGCGTAGTTCACACCATTGTGGTATCGAAAGCATGCGCGTGTCGGTACCGTCAAAATCGATGATGCCACTGTAGTCACGCCGGTAGCCGTAGATATAGCTGCACAGCGAAGACTTGCCCGTGCCGCTGTCGGCGACAATCAAGTATCGCTTGCCACGTTGGAATGTCAACTGGCACTGCCACACCTGACTCGGTTCTGGCTCGCGTCCGGCAAATACTGCCGGCAGTGCATTGTTTATGTTGATTTGTTGCATTTCAATTCTGTAATGGTTGTTGTTTTACCATGCCACCCGCCGTAGCCGTAGTGCGGCGCATCAATGGTGTGGTGAGGCGATGCTTGCCCACGCGATACTTGATTGCATCATTGGGACAAGCTGCGGCGCAGTTCATGCACATCACACAGCGACTGTGATCAATGGTGTGCTGCATTGCGTTGACGCAGCTCGACTTGCATTCGCGTTCACAGGCTCCGCATGCAACACACAGGTCGGGATTAATGTCAAGCTGCAAAAGTGAAAATTGGCTCACACCGCCCAGCACGGTACCTGCGGGGCAGATGGTGTTGCAGAATGTGCGTCCATTGCGCCATGCCAGTGCCATGATTATGACAAGTATTATCAACGCAGCAATCATTCCTATCAGAGTGATTTCCTAGCCGTTAGCCATCGTAATCAATGAGTATGGGTCACTGTACAAGGCAATGTCGTGCGTACGGCTGTCGCCGGTGGCACTAACTACCACCAGAAGCAGCACGATGATGCGCAGACGCCAGTCACCAGGCTGGAAACGATAATATCCTTGTCCGCTGTGACGCAGTCGTTTAGCAGCCCAAGCTACGATGTCCTGCAGTGTGCCCATTGGGCAGGCAGAGGAACAATACACCCTGCCAAAGAGTAGAGTGATGATTAGCCAGGTAATGCAAGCGCCCAGTGAAAACAGTGCCACGTTGATGGTCAGAAGATACTTTGCTGCGTCGTGGCTATGTCCGAGAGCTACCAGCACGACAATCAAAATAAGAATTGCCACGCTCAGCGTCACACGGATATACTTCACTGTTTTCACTAATTACGGCCAAAGACTAAAAGTGAGAGTGCCATGTCCTTCAGTTGTTGTTCTTTTAGGTACGGAGAATTGGCATTTTTTAGCGGCATCTTCACATCTTCGACGCAAATCCATATCTCTCCAAGCTTCTCCACTTCCTCCAATTGCTCGAGCTTCAATTACTTTTCCGCGATTATTTACTGTAACTTTTACTGTAACAGAACCGTAATATCTACTTGTAGTTGTAGCCCATTTTTCAAGAGTGTAACCGTCCAAACCACCGATGCCTGGCTTTCCGCTCAATGCACCCTGGTTGGAATTGCCGTTGGTGCTGCCTTGTTTGCCGGTGCCGGTTCCGCTTGACTTGCCGAAGGCGTCTTTCACACGGTCATTCCTGGGAGTGGCATCCTCACCACGCTTCACCTTGGGATTTTCAGAGGTCTTGGGAGCCTCATTGACAGGACCGGTTTTCTTGGGCTTTTCCTCTTTTGGCTTCTCCTTCACCTTCATGGGCGACTCGGCCTTGGCAGTGACCACGGGAGGTGCCTGCTTGGCTGGTTCGCCGGCATCTTCCAGGTCGTCACCTTCGACATTGGGTTCTGGTTCCACGCTCTCGGCATTCTCAGGTGTCTCATTGTCCATCTGGTCGCTTTCAGTGGGGTCGAGCGTATTGCCGAGCATCACATATTCGCCGCCAAACATGATGGAATCCTGCTTTAACTCGACCATTACAGGCTCGTCAGGCGGCCATTCATAGTGCAGTCCGCACGACACCAGAATGCCCACAGTGATGCACATCAGCAGAAAGGTGATGATGGCTGCCAGCAGTCTATTTCTTTTGTCATTGTCCATGGTTAGATGGTTGATGGAGCATTATTCACGTTTTGCGCAGGAACTGCTTCTGATGCAGTACCGCTTTCAGGTGTTGGTGCAGCTTCAGGAGCGGCATAAGGCTGCGAAGCTGGCTTGGTGGCAAGCACGATTTTCAGTCCGGCCTTCGAGCCTTTGTCAAGTATGTCGACAATCTTGCCGTAAGGCACCACTTCGTCGGCATAGAGTGCGACAAACTCCTCAGGATTTGCCTGCTTAAGTGCTTGCATAAAACCCTCTAGCTGATCTGCCGGTAGTGGAGCGAGTTCGCTCTGTGTATGTTCGTCCTCTTGAGTGACGTACATGTTCATGTCCTTGTCAATGTAGATGCGCGTGGTGGGTTTCAATGCCGTCTGCTGGCTGCTCTGAGGCAAGTTCACTTCCAGTGCCGATGGAAAGACGAAAGTGGAAGTAACCATGAAGAAGATGAGCAGCAGGAAGATGATGTCGGTCATCGACGCCATGCTGAACATTGACAACGTCTGATGTTGTCTCTTGAGTGCCATAGTGAGTCGTTATTTAGCAGGCTCGTTGAGCAGGTCCATAAATTCCATTGTGTTACCCTCGAGTTTGTTCATCACCTTGTTGACACGCGAAGTGAGATAGTTGTATGCAAACAGTGCGATGATACCCACTATAAGACCGGCAACGGTGGTCACAAGTGCCTGATAGATGCCGCTGGCAAGGATTGTCACGTTGCTTTGGCTGCCGGCACTGGCAAGTTGGAAAAATGCCTGTACCATACCGGTCACTGTGCCCAAGAAACCAATCATGGGGGCACCGGCGGCAGTGGTTGCAAGCCAGTTGAAACCTTTCTCCAGTTTTGCTACTTCCATGTTGCCCACGTTCTCTATGGCTACGAGCACATCGTTCATAGGACGGCCTATGCGGCTAACACCCTTCTCAATCATGCGGGCATAGGGAGCGTTGGTGCTTTTGCACAACGCATGGGCATTGTCTATCTCGCCGTTGTGGATGAAATTCTTGATTTTTTCCATAAAGGCAGCGTCGGTATGCGAGGCGCTGTTGATGGCAAATAGTCTTTCAAAGAAGATATATACGCTCACGAGAGCCAGTAATGCCAGTGGTATCATCAGCCAGCCTCCAGCCATGGTGAGATCCCATACCGAGAGGTTTTTGACAATGGGTTCGGCTGCCTGAGGAGCGGCTGCGGTTACGGGAGCGACAGCCGCAGCAGTGTCAGCTATAGCGGCAATAGTGTCGGTTGCTTGCTGAACGGCACTTTCTACTGGTGCGCCTACCTGTGCAAGAATCATGTTCAATAAAGTCATTGTTGTCTATTTTTGATGTTAATGTTTTTTCTTTTTAGTTAGTCGGCCACAGCTTCTTTATAGGCTTTAACAGTGGCTTCCAGGCCCATGTAGAGAGCATCGGAAATGAGTTGGTGGCCTATTGACACTTCTTTCAGCGTGGGGATGTGCTGCTTGAAGAATTTTAGGTTTTCGAGGCTCAGGTCATGGCCGGCATTGAGTCCCAGTCCCACTTGATGAGCAGCTTCGGCAGCAGTCACATAGGGTGCAACAGCCTTTTCGGGATCGGTGTGGAAATCATGGGCATAAGGACCCGTGTACAGTTCCACCCGGTCGGTACCGGTGCGGGCTGCAGCCTTGATGTTGTCTATGTCAGTTCCAACGAATATGCTAGTGCGGATGCCTACTTCATGCAAGCGATCGACTATGGACGTTAAAAACTCAATGTTGGGAAGTATCTCCCATCCTGCCGATGATGTCAGCGCGTTGGGAGCATCGGGAACTAGAGTAACTTGTGTGGGTTTGACCATCAGCACAAGCTCCATGAATTCGTCACTAGGATAGCCTTCAATATTAAACTCGGTGCGTACCAGGGGACGGAGCGCAAAAACGTCAGAGCGACGTATGTGTCTTTCATCGGGGCGAGGGTGGACGGTAATGCCGTCGGCACCGAATCGCTCGCAATCAACAGCCACCGTTTCCACGCAGGGCACGTTACCTCCGCGGGCATTGCGCAGGGTGGCTATCTTGTTAATGTTAACGCTTAAATTGGTCATTATTGATTTTAAATAAATATTGCAAAATCATTGGTATTATATAATTATATCGTAACTTTGCAATGTATATTATATGTGCTTTCTCACTAAGCGAGCAAAGTTACATGGAATTATCGAAATAAAAAAGTAAAAAACTCCTAAAATAGGGCTGCGACAGCTATTAGGCGCAGTAAAACCGACAAAAGACAATGAAAATAGCGATTTTTGGCAACGAATATCAGCCTCAGCACGCACAGGGCATTTCACGCCTGTTATGGGCACTGCAGAAAAATGGAGTGGAAACGATGATTGAGATAAAGTTTCACTCATTCCTTGTTGAGGAAGGACTGGGAGTAGAAGAACTGCCCGCCTTCGATGCTGGCTCGATGCCGCAAGTTGACATGGCGATGAGTCTGGGTGGCGATGGCACTTTTCTCACCACAGTGATGTGGGTAGGCAACCGTCAGACACCCATTGTTGGCATCAACACAGGCCATCTAGGTTACCTCACTGCCTACCGTCTTGACGAGGCCGAGACGGCTGTCGCACAGTTGCTTGCGGGCGACTACAGCGTTGAGGCACGCACTATGCTCGAGGTAAAGTGCGATGACCTCGAGATTCGTCATCCCTACGCGCTTAATGAAATTGCTATCCTTCGTCACGACACATCGGCAATGCTAAAGATGCGCACATCGCTAAGCGACATTGAACTCACCACTTATCAAGGTGACGGACTCATCGTCAGCACACCCACTGGATCTACGGCTTACAATCTGAGTGCTGGTGGACCGATTATCTCACCTGCTGCACAATGTGTGGTGCTGTCGCCGTTGTCACCGCACTCGCTCACCATGCGCCCGCTGGTGGTGCCCGATGAGGCCGTGGTAAGCATTACAACCCATTCGCGCGCAGCCAGTTATCAGATGAGCATCGATGGCGAGGTACACGTCTGCCCCGAAGGCACAACGGTCACAGTTCGCAAGGCACCGTTCCAGGCAATGGTCGTGCAGCCACGCGGACGTCACTTCGCAATGGCCCTCCGCGAAAAACTCCTCTGGGGCACATAACCCACTCAAATAAACATTCTTGGAGTCAACCAAATGGCCCCGCCCCTAAAGTCCTTAATGTTCTTAGTGACCTTAAAGTTATACCGATGGCAGGGCGGTGATGCTGCGCAGGATGTCGAGAGCCTGGCTCACCGTAGTTACGTTGTAGAGCAGGAATGAGCGTTTGCCGTTGACTTGCCTGATTTTGCACGTTTGAGGGTGGTTCTGTGCATAGCAGAGGATACGTCCGAATGCTGCTGACTGGTAGTATGCCACATTTTCTTCGCCTACGAAATAGATGTACATATTGCTCTGTTTCAGGGCAATCTTTTCGATTCCCAGCGTGCGGGCCGTATGACGCAACGGCACGATGCGAATAAGTTCCTGGCCGATATAAGGAATGGGGCCAAAGCGGTCCTTCAACCGGCTTTCAAAGGCTGCAATCTGTTCGTCGGTTTCCATGCCGTCGAGTTCGCGGTATAGGTTGATACGCTCACCTTCTTGTGGGACATAGGTGGCAGGGAACATCAGTTCCAAGTCGGTGTCGATAGTGCAGTCTGAAACAAATTCGACGCCTTCGGCATTACCTTGTGCCGATTCGGTATCTTCGAGAATGTCGGCAAATTCCTCGGTCTTAAGTTCAAGTACAGCTTCCTTGAGGATTTTCTGATAGGTTTCGTAGCCCAGGTCGGCAATAAAGCCGCTCTGCTCGGCACCCAATAGGTTGCCCGCACCACGGATGTCAAGGTCCTGCATGGCAATGTGGATACCCGCTCCAAGGTCGCTGAAACTCTCAATGGCTTGCAAACGGCGATGTGCGTCAGCAGAGATGGTCTGTTGTGAGGGCACGAGCAAATAGCAGAAGGCCTTGCGGCTGCTACGACCTACACGACCGCGTAATTGGTGCAACTCACTCAGGCCAAAGTTCTGCGCATTGTTGATGATGATTGTGTTCACGTTGGGCATGTCAACACCATTCTCGATGATGGTCGTTGACAGCAGCACGTCGTAGTCATGATTGCCGAAGTCGATGATTATCTGTTCCAGCTGCTCCGGTGGCATATGTCCGTGTGCTACGACTACTCTGGCATCTGGCACAAGGCGATTTACCATGTGCTGCAGGTTGTACAGCTGTTCTATGCGGTGGTTGATGAAGAACACTTGGCCGTTGCGCGACAACTCAAAGTTGATGGCTTCGCTCACCACTTCATCGCTGATGGCAGTGAGTGAGGTGAGGATGGGATAGCGGTTGGCTGGCGGAGTGTTGATTGCACTCAAGTCGCGGGCTCCCATCAGCGAGAATTGCAGGGTGCGCGGAATGGGGGTAGCACTCATTGTCAAAGTGTCCACATTCACCTTCATCTGCTTGAGCTTTTCCTTTACGCTGACACCGAACTTCTGTTCCTCGTCAATTACAAGCAACCCCAAGTCTTTGAATTTCACCGACTTGCCAATCAACTTGTGGGTGCCGATTATGATATCAATCTTGCCATCGGCAAGGTCGGCAAGCAATGCCTTCACGTCTTTGGGTTTGCGGGCACGGCTCAGGTAGTCAACACGTACGGGGAAGTCCTTCAGTCGGTCGGTAAAAGTGTGGTAGTGCTGGAATGCCAGCACGGTAGTAGGTACGAGCACTGCTGTCTGCTTGCCGTCGATGGCGGCCTTGAACGCTGCGCGGATAGCCACTTCGGTCTTACCGAACCCCACGTCGCCACAAATCAGGCGGTCCATCGGCCGCTTGCTTTCCATATCGGCTTTTACGGCTTGTGTAGCCTTGAGTTGATCGGGCGTGTCCTCATATATGAACGAAGCCTCGAGCTCCTGTTGCAGATATCCATCGGGTGAATAGGCAAAGCCTTCCTGTTCGCGTCGCGCAGCATATAATTTGATAAGGTCGCGGGCAATGTCTTTCAAGCGGCTCTTGGTGCGTGACTTCATCTTGTTCCATGCACCGGAACCCAGTTTGTGCAGACGTGGCTCCACACCTTCTTTGCCACGATACTTAGACAGTTTGTGCAGCGAGTGGATGGAAACGAAGATCATGTCACCGTTCAGGTAGGTGAGTTTTATCATCTCCTGCATCTTGCCGTTGATGCCCGTGCGTAATAATCCGCCGAACTTGCCCACACCGTGGTCTTCGTGAACGATGTAGTCGCCCACTTCAATCTGGCTCAGTTCCTTGAGTGACAGCGCAAGCTTTCCGCTGCGTGCCCGCTCGCTCTTCAGGTTATACTTATGGAATCGGTCGAAGATCTGGTGGTCGGTGAATACACAAAGCTTGAGGTCGTCATCCACAAATCCCTCATGCAGCGTGTGTAGCACAGGCTCAAACTGTATGTCGTCCTTGCGATCTTCAAAGATTACGCCTAGACGCTTGATTTGCTTCTCACTATCACTCAGGATAAGCAGTCGGTAATCCTCAGACAGGAATTTTCTGAATGAGTCGCTGATCAGGTCGAAATTCTTGTGGTAGATGCCTTGTGGAGTGCAGTGCAGAGTGAGGCGTGCGTTGCCCTGTTCGGCACTCTCACCAAGCGAGTAGCGGATTTGCCGCATAACACCAACCTGGAACTTAAACTTGTCGGGGTCAACAATCTTGTGGTGTGCCTCGCGGTCGCTCTCGCCGGCAATCAATGCCTTCATCGACAATCCTTCGGCAGCGATTGCATCGACACGGCTTTTCAGCCAATCCACATTGTGGCACACAAGCATGGTGTCGCTACCGGCAAACTCCAGGAAGGTGATGCCTGAACTGTTCTGCTTGCCGTTGCTGCCCAATATGTTTACCTCCGACACTCGCTCATCGCTTAACTGAGTCTCGACGTTGAATGTGCGGATGCTTTCAATCTCGTCGCCCATGAAGTCGATGCGGTAAGGCAACTCGTGGCTGAACGAGAATACATCGATTATTGAACCACGTACAGCAAACTGCCCAGGTTCATAAACATAGTCGACCTTGCTGAAACCCAGTTCGAGCAGTCGTTTGGCAGTATCGGTCATGTCTACCTCTATGCCTGTTTCCAGATGGATTGTTGATTTTTCTATGGCGCTGCGGCTGGCCACTTTTTCGGCCAAGGCCTCGGGGTAGGTGACCACCCAACGCAAAACCTTGGAAGAGTGCCATTGGTTGAGCACTTCGGTGCGAAGTATTTCGTTTGGAGCATCTATCTGTCCGTACTTGATGTCACGCTTGTAACCGCTTGGGAAGAACAGCACCTGTTTGTCGCCGTTAATCTGCACGAGGTCGTTATACACGTAGCCAGCCTCGTCAAGGTCGTTGGCAATAATCAGGTAGGGTGTGCTGCGCTTGGGAAGGCGCGAGAAAAGCATAGCAGGAGCCGAGCCGGCAAGACCGTCAATCACAATGACGCGATTTCGCTTGCTGTTTACCATCTTTTTGATGGCATCAGTACGGGCAACGCTGTTGAAAATATCGCAAAGTTTCTTTATCTCCATGGTTTCAATCTCATAGTTTTGCTCTATCCACGTTAATCAGGGATAGAGTCAATCACGGCCGTCCGAACGCGGAAAAAATTCCATTGTTCGGTGTCTTCAAGCAAGCGGTAGAGTGGCATATTGCCAAGTTTTGATGGCAGGTCGGCGAGTATATTGTCTTTGTCTACATCACTAGGGACGTAAGGTGCAATCATTTCATGCCATGCCCTGATGCGTTGCGTGCTGGCATCATAGTGCATCAAACCTTGTTCACCATCCACCAGTTGCTTGAGATAATTGATGTAAAGGCGTCGATATGGTGCTATTTTTAGAATTCGTGCAATTAGTGGATTACGCTCGTCCATGCCCCAATGAAGCGGGTCTTGTCGACCTGTATCGGTGATGGCAAAGACATTGCGAGATGAGCCCAGCGTGTTGTCCAAGTCGTAAGGGATGAAGAAAAACTGGTATTGGCTTGGACTGGTGGTGTTGAAGTAGAGATAATAATTGTTGGAATTGTTCCAATAATCATCCCAACTGCCAACTGCCACCACAACGGCGTATGTGCGTAACAGCAGTGGAACATCGCACACCGTGGGAATCCAACTGGCAAACTCTTCATCGGAGAGAGTGTTAAGGTTGAGCACGAAGTCGTTGAACTGTTCCTTGGCAGTTGCAAACTCGTCAGTGTGAGTCTTGAGAACATAAGGCGTTTCGTCATTATCAACGCCGAAGTCAGCATCGGTCACGTTTTTGAGTTGCGCTTTCCCCTGTCCGCATTTCCACAGATATCCGTCGGAAGATCCGAATAAATCCTGACGGTCGTTCAAGTACTGCTTGTCAATAGGCTCTAGCATGGTATAAATGCCATAATAGGCTGGCCAAGTGTCGCCTTGTACATGAATCCACAGTCGGCAATATGTGTCGCGTGGCGCCACACATGCTCCGAAATCACTCAGAAGTCGGTAGCAGAACAGTTCGCGTACATAGCTAGGGTCGTGATAGAAATACCTTAAGTTTATTTTTCTGATGCCCTGTAGGGTATGTTGGGAATCTTTGTGGTATTTTCTGAAGTTGAGCCCGAATCCAGTGGGATGCCACACTGTGAAGCCGGACATATGATGCTCTCCAGTCTCACCTTCAGGGCGTCTTCGTGACCCATTGCCGCGCAGTCGTAGTCCAGCATCGTCAATAAAAGTGGTATCGCCTTCGGTAACATACTGCACGTCAACTTTAATGAATTCTTTGGTCAGCCTGTCAGCATCATAATAGTCAAGCAGTCGGTTCCATTCATCTACGGTAACTGAGATGTGAATTTGAGGCAAGACGCGTTCGTTCCATATATAGTCATATCCCGTACGCAGTTCGTGGATAGAACCGAAGAGAATGCAGTTGATAACTGCATTCACATCTTCCACATCCACGAGCTGGTCACGGTTTACGTCGGCTTGGGCAATGGCTGCTGGATCTTCACACAAATTGAGAATGACATTGATAATGGCGTTCAGGTCGCACACATCTACACAACCATCACTATCCACATCCTCAAGAATGCGGATAGCAGCTGTGGTCGTCGAGAGGGCAACGCTCATGATAAAAGTGAGCATTAATGCCACTGCTCGCAAAGGAAACGTCAATTGTCGGATGTCCATTGACTATCAATTCAAACCATCCTACATTATCAAAGTGTCAACCCAATCGTGACTTGTAGCTAGCAGCTTGTAACTTGCTTAATTCAAATGCAGAATAATATTGATTATTGCGTTCACATCTTCGACGTCGATGTAGCCATTGCCATCCATATCACCATTGCCAGGATAGTCGCTCATGTTCTTGATCTTCAAGATGATGTTGATAGCTGCATTAACGTCCTCTACATCGATGATGCCGCTGCAGTCGATGTCACCCAGGAGTTCTGTGGGGTGCTCATTCTTGTAGGTGAATGAGATGACGTCGCTATAGTCACTTAATGTGTTATGGTTGGTCTCATTCAGATATGTGATGCGAGTACGGGCATAATAAATGGTGCCGTCTATCATCAGCTTGCCGCCAACCTTCATCGCGTTGGCCAGAATGCTGCTCTGGGTGCCATTGCTGATAGTTTCCATGTAACGCGTGCGGCCCCACACAGTGGGAGATGTAGAAATCTCGAAAATATAGTTCACTGCTTCACTTTGAGGAGCAATTTCTACATGTTCGTCTCCGTACAGTATACCGCCGTCGGTTGGATGAACAAATGCCGGTGGGGCAAACTGCGTAGTGAAGGTAATGGTTGGTGACACCAGTGTTTCGTCCATGTAATCCATGGTAACGTTTGCATAATAGCGTGTACCGGGATTGAGGACGTCGATGGTGATTTCACCGCCTGTGGCTTCCTCGCTGAATACCTGAGTGGTAAGTTCCTCGTCGCTGTAGATTGTAATTGTAGCTGGAGTGACGAGGTCGGGAACATTCCAGCGAATGGTCATGGGCTGTGGAATCATCTTTTTGCCGTTCTCAGGCTCGGTAATCAACAGCACTGTCGGAGTGAATGTTCGTGCTGCACTGATGCCGTTTGTATGTTGTGGTCCGCTGGCCTGTACGCGCCAATAGTGCAGAACTCCGCTCTCAAGGTTCATGTCCTTGGTCGAGATGCTGGTCTCGGTAGTAGTAATGCGTTCAAGCACTTGGGCAAAGGTCTCGTCGGTACCTACTTCAACTATATACTTTTGGGCACCTTCCACTGGTTCCCACTCAAGCATGAACGGTGAGAAAAGCTCTTCGCCGTCGGTAGGAGAAATCAGTTCGGGAGCAGGTAGTGGCTCGTAAATCTCGCCCCAAATGGTCGGCTCGAACTCGTTACCCACTCGGTCAAGCACGCACACGGCGTAGTGATACCCTTCCAGACGGTTGTCAGGAAGAGTGAAACTGGTATCATAGCTGATTCCAAGCAGATATTCGCCATCGCAGGCAAAGGTGTCGTGTGCCATTGTTTCGGGGAAGGCATATACGGTGTAGCGCACATTCTCGTGACCTGTCCATGTCAGAGCACCGTCCACAACGTCAAGATTGGTAACAGGGCCAGGGTTATATGCCTCTTTCCAGGGCATTGCAGGTGGTAGCGATGGACGAGTATAGGTCGTGCGCTCCAGGAATTGTCCCAAAGTCTCGGGAGCGCCCATGCGGTACAGATATTTACAGGAATAATAGATTGATCCGCAAGCGCCGTCCTCATTGGTAGTACGCATGAGTTCCACTTGATTGGAGAATTCATCATAGATGAAGTCAGCCGTCGAGGTCATGCCTGGTTCGGGATGTTCGCTGCCTTTACTCTTGCTTGTTAGCTCAGAAATCGAGTGCGATACAAACATATGGCGTCCGAATTTCTTCGCCACATTGTTCCACCAAGGGGTGATCAGTCCATAATTGGCAGCTGCATAACCGATGTGCCAATAAACCTGAGGTGACATATAGTCGATGCTTTGGTCGGCATACCATGCCAAGGGATCACTGAAGATGCCGTTGTACTGCCAGTCGCTGCCCGGGCATGGGTCAACGCCATACTGGGCTGCAACGGTGGGCGACGATGCTGCAACGCCGGCGGGTGAGATGCCGAAGCGTACCTCGGGTCGGGTTTCTTGAATCATGTCATAAACGGCACGAACCATGCGATTGACATTGTCGCGGCGCCAGTCGCCGAAGGTCATGTCCGTGCCGCTCTCCTGCCATTCGTTGTAGTCATCGGCACTGCTGTCGCTGGTGATGCCGCTGGGGTAGAAATAGTCATCGAAGAGTACGCCGTCAACGTCGTAGTTTTCAATAATTTCTTTGCACACGGCAACAATACGGTCGATGGTGCGCTGCTGACCAGGATCAAGAATCTTTGTGTCGCCTGAATGAATCAGCCAACCATTGTTCTTCAGTTCTTGGTCGGCAGGAGTGTCCCAGTTAGTGCTGGTGGTGAAACGGTAGGGATTCACCCAAGCGTGACACTCCAGACCACGCTTGTGGCATTCTTCAACGATGAAGGCCAGTGGGTCGTAGGTTGGGGCTTTACCGCGTGTACCGGTAAGATAGCTCGACCAGGGCTCGTAACTCGACTGATACATTGCATCGCACATAGAGCGCACCTGGAAATTTACGGCATTGAAATTGTTGCTCTGAAGGGTGTCGAGCATACGAGTCAACTGTTCCTGCTGACGTTGTGCCGTATAGGCATCAGCACCGATGGTCATAGGCCAGTCAAGAGCCCAAACTGTGGCTACCCAGGCCGAACGGAATTCGCGTTTGGGCGCACCAAACTGTGCTGCTTGTATAGATAGCGCGGTGATAACCAATACTATAATGGCAGCACTGAAACGTAATGTTGTCTTGTTCATAGTGAAAAATATTTTATTTCTGTTGTTTCTGATAGAATTCTTGATGTTGATTTTTGAACACGTAGTATTAGGCAACATTAGTGAATCCCAAATGCAAAAAAGCTTGTTTTTTGCTGAGACGCAGACTAATTTCGCCTTTTCATGGCAAAATTAGGGCAAAATACGTTACCAATGCAGTTTGTTGCCCTTAAAAAAACTAAAATCAAGATGTTGTCAAACTTGAAATGCCAGATTGAAAAGGCTGGCAGTATTAGCGGTAGTAATACGGTCAACCTCTTCTGGAGTGACGTCGAGGTGATGAGCTACGCAGTCGCGGACGGCGGCAAGGTAGGCACATTCGTTGCGTTTGCCGCGATAGGGTACGGGCGCAAGATAGGGAGCATCGGTCTCCAGAAGGATTCGGTCGAGACCCATTACTGGCAGCAGTTCATGCACGGTGCTTTTCTTGAAAGTCACTACACCGTTGACGCCGAAGTAAAAATCCCCGCGTTTGCGAACGAGCTCAACATCCTTAATACTGCCTTCAAAACAGTGGAAAACCCCGGCAGGTAACTCTTGCCCGAAGTTATCCATCACCCACAGCACCTCGTCGAGGGCTTTACGGCAGTGAATGATAAACGGTAGATTCAAATCGACAGCCCAGTGCAGCTGAGTGTCAAGCGCTTCCATCTGCTGGTCACGATAGCTGGTGTCCCAGTAAAGGTCTATGCCTATTTCGCCCACGGCTACACAGCGATGTTGGTTGAGCATTGGACGTAGGGCTGACAGTACGTCGGCAAAGTCCTCATGCACATCCTCAGGATGGAGCCCCAGTGCAAGTGAGATGAAATCGGGCCACTGTTGCTGGACTGTTACCAGTCGCTGCACGCTTTCGATGTTCTCGTTGGGGAGTATGATGTGCTTGATGCCGGCCTCTTGGGCACGGGATACTACCAGTTCGCGGTCATCGTCAAACTCTTCAGCGTAGATGTGTGTATGACTGTCAATCATGATTTGCGCGATGTAAGGCCAGTGATGAGTGCGGTGAAGGCTTCACGAGCTTCTTCGTTCATGCCGATGCGTGACAGTGATTCCAATGCCAGGTTGTTATACTTCGTTATGGCTTGGTCACTGAGTTCACGCAGACCAAGGCGTTCATAGAGTGCCGTTACTGCTTTAACCTTGCTGTCACGAGGAGCTTCGGGGTCGTTTATCCACCTGCGCAGTTCCAGGGCATCGTCGCCATTGGCTTTTTGGATGGCGTTGATGAGCAGGAAGGTCTTCTTGTTGTTCATGATGTCTCCGCCAATCTCCTTGCCGAATGTTGTCGGGTCGCCCCACACGTCCAGGGCATCGTCCTGCAGTTGGAACGCCAGTCCCAGGTTCACTCCCATGTCATATATGGCATCAGCGTCCTTGCTGCTGGCATTGGCAATTATGGCACCCAGTCGGCACGCACAGCCGAGCAGCACAGATGTCTTCAGTCTTATCATATCGACGTATTCATCCACGCTTACGTCATGACGATACTCGAAGTCCATGTCCCACTGCTGACCTTCATAAATTTCCATTGCTGTACGGTTGAACAGCTCCATGACTGCAGGAAGATGACACGGTTCGCAACGCGACACGTATTGCGTTGCCATCGTCAGCATGGCATCTCCGCTCAGTATTGCCACATTGTCGTTCCAGCGACGGTGAACAGTCGGTTTACCGCGGCGCACGTCGGCACGGTCCATCACGTCATCATGCAGCAAAGTGAAATTGTGGAAAAGCTCCAGGCCAATGGCCGGCATCAGTGCTGAATAGATGTCACCACCCAATGCTTCACATGCCATGAGAGCAAGTACCGGGCGTAATCGTTTTCCACCCAATGACATGGTATAGGCAATAGGCTCATAGAGTTGTGAAGGTTGGTCGGGATATGGTATGGCGGCAATGGCCTTATTCACTAAGTCGAGATATTCGTTATATGTTTTCATAGTTTATTTATTGATTGTAAGCTGATTGGAATTCTTTGAGCTGGGCTTCATCGTAGATGTCACGCAACAACTTAACTCGCTTGTCGATTAACACGGTGTCGGCATCAGGCTGATTGCGCTCAGCGCGCATCTGCTTTCCCAAGGCATCGGGAGTGGCGGCACGACTGTATAGCAACATCTGCTTCTTTTCACTCAATCGACTGGCAGCCTTGTCGATATCCTCATCAAGGCGAGCGATGTGGTCGCTCTTGCCTAATAAGTCAGCGGCCCAGTGAAGCAGGAACAGACGGTCGGTTGCCTGGCGGGCATCCATGCTGCCGTCGAGAAGGCCATCAACCAGCGGTTGGGCATGCTTGTCGGCAAAATCCTCGGCACTCTGCGTTATGGCGTATGCCACTGCCTGAATCGAGTCATTGTTGCCGATAGTTCGCATGAATGCAGACGCCAGCTGCCCTGCAGTGCCAGGAATATGCATGCTGTCGGCGGCAGCTTGGTATTGTTGGTCAACGTTTCTTATTGCGGCTGTATCGCCCCAGACTTTCATTAGCTGTCTGCCCAGTTCTTCGCCACGGTCGCTCACCTGGCCGCAGCTGGTAAGCAGTAGGGCAATGCCTATGATGTAAACAATATGTTTCATTCTGTTGGCTGTTGTTGGTTAGAGAAGACTTCCTCGGCTAGGGCAGGGTTGAGGCGGCTTAACTCCTTTTCCAGAGCCTTGTCGAATGCTTTTGCGGCTCGCTCGTTGCCATCCAGCATCATCTGGCTGCGGGTAGCAAATGCATCCACTATCGCTCGTTGCACGACAAGTGTGTCGGTGGTGTCGCTAACAGCAATGGCGTCTGCGGCGACGATAGCCAGCTGCTCGGCCTGCTTGACGCTTACGTCCGAAATGCTGTCGGCAACAACTTCCGATGCCTTCTCATCGCTACGGCCGCATGAACACCCTGTCAGTACGAACCCAACCATGATTGCTATGAATAGTTTTCTCATAATTTTTTTTGTTCACAAGAATAATTTAGCAAAATTACTAATCTATGCCGAAAATCTCACAATTTATTTTGTGAAAATGCCAAAAAACCTCATAATTCCGACCATCAACCCAAAAAATTCCCAATTTATTGCATCTAAACCCTCGTGTTTCTAGTTAATATAGTTCCCCAAAAATTTCATTTGCTATTGCAATTTGTTGAGAATTATTGTACTTTTGCAGTCGGCATTCCAACGGAATGTGTCAAATAGGTGGCTGATGCATTTTCATGACATAGAAATTACAGAGAAAGCGTTTTTGCGTTATCCTTCACCGAAAATGATAATAAGAGAAGTCTCCACGCTTTCAGTTATACAAACCATAAAAACCATGCCGGACTTTGGGAGGCTTGTCTGGCGAACTTGAAAATAGATGAAAAACCTTTACTTTTTTGCCGTACTGGCATGTATGCTGGTTATGCCTAGTGCTTTCTCTCAGCAAATCGCTGTGGTGTCGAGTAATGGCACTACAAATGTCAAACAAACTCTCGAGGATGCCATCAATGCTGCAACCGACGGTTGCGTGATTTACATGCCTGGCGGAGGCTTTGCCATCTCCGATGAAGTGAAAATAACCAAGCGTGTCACCATCGTGGGCATAGGCCACACAGCACGCAACAGCGACAATGCCGATGGTGCCACAATCATTAACGGCAACCTCTTCTTCAATCAGGGCAGCAGCGGCAGCACGGTGATGGGATGCTATATCTCGGGCAGTGTTGTTATTGCCGAGGACGGCGTAGTGGATAATATGCTTGTTAAGCTGTGTAATGTAAATCGCATTGAAATTAAGAACGGTGGTTGCTCAGGAACAATCGCAAACCAAAACTATATCAGAGATGGTTTCTCTGGTGGCTCTAGTTCAGACATCACCGTTAATAACAATATTTTAGGCTACTGCAATTATGTTGGTTCAGGTGTAATTAAAAATAACATTTTTACCAATAGTTATTCATTATGGTCTGTAGTTAATAATGCTATAATTGAAGAAAATATATTCAGAACATATAGTTACATCCATAATGGTAGCAACTGCCAGGTTATGAAAAATTTAGTATTTGATGGAACATGGGGGGATGATCCTATTAGCATTAATGCAGGTCCAGAAGTTGTTTTTAAAAACGTGAATGGCTGGGCTATAAATCCAGTTTCTGATTTCCACTTCACAGATGACTACTTAAGCTATCAGAGCCAGGTGGGCATCTATGCAGGAACGGGATTCAGTGAAACTAACCTGCCTCCTGTACCTTACATCGTTGCAAAGCGTATCGACACAGAAACTGATGCCGAAGGCAAGCTGAAAGTGCAAATCCGTGTAAGTGCCGGCGAATAATTCCCTTATTGAGCCATGAACAGATTTTCAACAATCGGTGCGGCTCTACTAATGCTGTGTCTGAGTGTCACGATGGCGAACACAGCCATGGCGCAACAACTTACGCGCTACGAATACTGGTTCGACAACAATGTGGGCTCACGGCACGCTGGCAGCCTTAGCGGCAGCACCGCTGAAATAAACCTTGACATCGACACCGACGGTCTGAGCGACGGTCTGCACGTGCTGCACCTGCGTGTGAAGCGCAGCGACGGCAAGTATTCGTCGATTATGTCGTCCACATTCCTCAAGTTCATCACCGGCAGGGTGACGATGGTGGAATACTGGGTGGACAATGACCGTGACAACATCGTGCGCCTTCCTGGAACTCCGCATTCAAGTGGCCATGGCATCGTGCTTAACCAGATGCTTGATTTGGCCGATGTGTCGCCAGGCATGCATCGTCTGAACTACCGCGGCGTGAGCGATGGAGGCACCGCAGCTACCGCAGTCAACTCGTCCTACTTCTTGAAACGCTTAGATGGCACTGTGTCGATGGTGGAGTACTGGGTTGACGATGACAGAACCAACGTTGTGCGATTGCCAGGCACACCGCATTCCAGCGGCAACGGCATTGTCTTGAACGAAAGACTGAACATGACTGCTGTGTCGCCAGGCATGCACCGCTTGAACTATCGCGGTGTGGGCAACGGTACCGTCTCGACTGCAATTGCCAGCTCCTATTTTATGAAGAAACTTGACGGCACGGTGACGATGATTGAATACTGGGTTGACAACGACAGGGACAACATCGTACGATTGCCAGGCACGACCGCATCGTCGGGCAATGGTATTGTCTTGAACGAAAGGCTTAACATGACCAACGTGTCGCCTGGTATGCACCGCCTCAACTTCCGTGGCGTGAGTGATGGAAATCAAGCGGCCACTGCCATCAATTCGGAATATTTCTTCAAGACCCTCACCGGTGAGGTGCAGATGATGGAATACTGGGTGGATAACCGCCAGAACGTGACCCGCGTTCCTCTTCAAGACGCGTCTATCGGTAACCAGCTGGTCTATAATGACAAATTCGATTTGGGCAATGTATCGCCTGGAATGCACCGACTATACTACCGAGGTGTAAGTAGCGGCAATTCCGCCACTGCTGTAGGTGTAACCCCGGTGATGGTGAAGTCACTCTATGGCCATGAGGAGGAAGAAGATGTCAAGGTGGTAAAATACAGCATGACCATAGACAACGAACATCCTATTGTGGCTGCTGTCAGCAATCCCGGCAAGATTGTGAACATAACGCGAAATCTTGATGTTCACGACCTGCAGCCTGGGCAACACACAGTGACGGTGCAGGCATGGAACAGTGCCTCGATGAGTGTTACCGACGGTGGAACGTTCACTGTACCGCAGCCATCTCCGATACCCAACGTAAATCTTATGGCACAGGTCAATGATGGACTGGTGACGCTCAGATTCAACACTGTGCCAAACGATGTGAAGTGGAAACTCATCCGCATAGATGCCAATGGTGCTGTGGCCTCAGTTGACAAGAGCGTACAGGGTTGCTACCCAAACGAGGTTGTTGTAAACGACAACCCTTATAACGGCAACTATACCTACAAAGCACGCGTATATTATATTGATGCCAATGGAGCACAAAAGTATATAAACTCTAATGAGGTCAACGTGACAGTGATCGGCGATAAGGTGGTTTACGGTTACATTGACGGTCAAGTAGATGTCAAGGGGTGTAATGGCTATCAGCCTAAAATTACTGTGAAATATTCGGATGGCGAAGAGGATCAAACGAATACCTTCGGCAGGTTTATGCGCGGTAACATCCCAGTTAACACACGACTGACAATTACTGCCGAGTTGGACTATCACGGAGCTTATACGTTCGACACTGTTGAGGTTGTGATTAAAGAGGGAGAGAATCAGGTGCTTATCAATGGCGTTTATGATGAAGAACAACTGCATGACCTTTACACATATGACCTGCAGTTTGCCTCGCGTGTGGATTTCACTCCGGGACAATACATGAAATTCTGGGTGAAGAACATAACACGTCTGCCTTGGCATGGCCGCATTGCGCTTTACTCGGTCAAGAAAGCCTACCTCGAAAGTCATCACGATGGCGAAACACCCGATATCACCCCCACCGGTAGTGTGGGAGCTGGTAGCGTGGCCGATATGCCGACATACACGCCCCACAGCGACTACAACTACGACTACTCCAACGATTTCTATCTTTCACCGGGTGAATCGACGGAAGTGTTGATAGGGAACGACCTCAGCTCGATGCGAGGTGACAAAGACGAAATGTATTGCTTCTTTGTCAACAGCATTGACTCGAAGAAACGTGAGAAACCCGTGGACGTGAACTACGACTACAACATCAAGGAGAACCCCTTCGAGATGTTGGTAGAGAAAGACTTATTGTCGGCTTCGGAGCAACAGGTGTTCTGGGAAGAAGTGGAATATGCCGTCGATTTGGTTGAAGCCATCTGCCGATACACCAAGAAGTTTGACAATATTTTAGGAGATGCAGAATCTGGAGTGAAATTTGTTTCCGATGCCATGGCTACCCAAGTAATGGTTGATGCTGAACATTGCCAATCTTATAGCCAACTTGCGGCAAAGTATCCGCCTGAAAGAATATTTACCAAAACTTATTCTGGCGCATTATATGGCAGTATGCTTCTCAACGACTGGCGCGACAGCATAGCCTCGTTAGTGCGTTACGCGGGAGGTGCCCTGAAGATTATCAAGGGAATAAAGGGTTTTGTAGATAATATGGAACTTGCCAACAACGTCTGGAAAAACTATAATGCAATGGAAACTATGGCATTTGCTGCAAGGAAAATCATCGGTATGAGTGAAAGTACTTTCCCGTTTGTAAAGGTGATGAAGGCTTATGTCGATGTTACCGAGAAGAGTATCCAGAACATTCTCGATCTTGTTGATTATTATAACCAACTTTATGAGTATCAAGATTTCATAGATGACAAGTTCAAGTTCATTATAAAAATCAATAAGAAGTATATTGGTACTTTCGGTGCCTCAACAGTCAAAAGGGCAATCGACAAGGTGACAGTAGAGTGTGTCTGCGATGGCGGAGGTGGAGCATCAGACGCTCTTCACAGCATTGCCACATACGAGCCTGCCACCGAGTGGGATCCGTGGACCGATGCCCTAAGCAAGCACTGCTACCTCAAGCGAACAGGCATCGATAAGAATTACAATGGAGAGTCCTATTATTCTATCAAGGATATGCGCATGACCATCTATTGGAAAAATGGGCGCATCTCTTATGTGCCACTCAGAAATGGAAACGGAATGCAAGGCAATGGCGTGAATTATGAAACGCATTGGGGTGATCGCTCGTTTACGATTACTTTCAATTCCAAGACTCGCGATGAAGACCATTGTGCTGATATTATTAAATTGGATGATGATTGATTATGATACCTAAGAAACTCAAATATTTGCTTATGCTTGCGCTTGTGGCTCACTTTGGAGCCACGGCGCAGCAGGTGACGTTTGGCTCGGCGGGTTTTGATCGAGGCGTAAAGATACATCTGGGACTTGACAGTACCGCCGTGGTACAGCAATCGCAGACCGATACCATTACCGGCATCGACTTGTCGGGCATGGAAATCGACGACTTGCGCGATGTGGTGTATCTGCCCAATGTGAGATACCTGAATCTGGCATATAACGACATCACCGATGTATGGCCTCTGACCTCGCTCGACTCGCTTCACTATCTTGACCTGCGTGGCAACAAAATCAGAGACATCAATCTGCTCGCCATGAGCACCAGCGACAGCATGGAGGTGAATTTGGCTTATAACTATATCACCAACTTTGATTGTCTGTGCATCCCGTCATATTGTAAGTTCCAAATTGTCGGTATGGCAGCACAAACCGACCCCAATGCACCTTACATTCATGCCAATGACCTGCATGTTGGGTTCAATGGGAAAAAGCAGTACGTCTATTATCGTGGCGATGGTAACCAGCCAGAGGCTTACCTGACGTTCGATGGAAAGCACGTGTCAGCTACTCTTGACAGCATCACACACGGCGCAGCTGTGCCGACCAGTTTCAAGGAACCGGGATTGGTGTGGCTCAGGAGCGATGATGTTGTTGGCGATTCGATATGGGTGATTCCCTGCAAGAACTATAAGGTAGAAGCAGGTGAGTCACTGTCGGTGGATACGCAATTACCCTTCAACTACTCATTGTACAATGTCAATGCTATGTATGGAGGAGTGACAGTGACTGATAAAACAATCATTTACACAGCTCCAGCCAATCCAGTACCTGATCAGGTGGGATTTGTCTATTATCAAGGCACAGAGTTCCGAGGATTCGGACGTATACTGATTAATAACGGCTTATTGGGCGATTTGGATTGCAGCGGCATCATCGACGTGGAGGACGTGAATGCAGCCATAAACATTATCCTGAAACTGAAGACAATCCATGATTACCCAGGTAGCGGCGATATGGATGGCAACGGATATATTGACGTCGAGGACATCAACGCAATGATCAATATTATCCTGAAATTATAGTAAACAAGTAGACGAGTAAACAAGTAAACAAGCGTTTAGTTACGAGCTACAAGTAATAAAGTCCTGGAAGGGCGAGAGTATAGGAAGGGGGGCGCAACGCGCTCCCCCTCCTCCTTTTTCATGTTCCCATATTAATTACTACGCTGATAGCAAAAAACAGGTGAGTCCTAAATAGAACTCACCTGAAGGTTACAGCTGATGTGGAGTATTATTCTACTTCCTTGTCAATTTGGATGACTTTCCAGATGCCAGCTGCGATAGCACCGCCGATGAATGGACCAACGATGAAGATCCACAGTTGGTTCAGCGCATCTCCGCCAGCTAACAAGGCGGGACCGATCGAACGGGCTGGGTTCACGCTAGTACCAGTGTAGTGGATGCCGACGAGGTGGATGAGGATCAGCGAAAGACCGATGGCGAGACCGGCAAAGTTGTTGGTGGCACCATTAGTCTTGCTGGTAGCGCCAAGCACTACGAGTACAAACAAGGCGGTCAGCACGATTTCGGCAATCAATCCAGTTGTCACCGACACTTGTCCAGCAGTGCCAATCTCTTCGAGAGTCTGTAGGCCATTAGCACCTAAACCGCTGTCGCATCCAGCCAACAAACACAGCACAAATGCAGCGAGGATTGCGCCAATCACCTGGAACACAATATACATACCACAATCCTTGGCACTCATCTTTCCGCTCAGGAATACACCAAGCGAGATGGCCGGATTGATGTGGCAACCACTGATGCCGCCGATGGTGTAGGCCATAGCCACAACTGCCAGACCAAATGCAATGGCAGTGCCTAAAACTGCAGGTGTGCCAGCAACGTGTGCAGTGTCACAACCCAGGCTCACGGCTGCGCCGCAACCCAGAAAAGTCAGTACGAAAGTACCCACTAATTCAGCTAAATACTTTTTCATTTTGATTGTTGTTTAAGTTATTAATTAAGGTCAAAAATTTTAATGATAAATATCAGATAATTTGCAAAAATACGAGTTTTTTTGATAAACAACAACTTTTTCTCATAAAAAGTTTGTACATTTGCAGCATTGCTAAAAACAATCGAATAATAATTACAATACAATACTGTTATGAATATTTCAATCGTTGGAACTGGATATGTGGGACTAGTCACTGCGGCTTGCTTTGCCGAACTGGGTATCGATGTTACGTGTGTGGATACTGACCTGCAGAAAATCAACCGACTCGTGTATGGTGCAATACCCATCTATGAACCGGAACTTGAAAACCTCATGACCCACAACGTGAATGACAAGCGTCTGCACTTCTCCACCGACTTCAACAAAGGTTTTGAGAACGTGGACTATGTCTTCTGTACCGTCGATGCCGTACCTGATGCTGATGGAGCTACCGACCTCGAACCGGTCTTCAGCATCGCCCGTGTCTTCGGACAGCGAATTGACCGCTATTGCACTTTTGTGCTGAAGACTACGGTTCCCGTAGGAACTGCTCGCAAAGTGAATGAAATCATCCAGCACGAACTGGATGAGCGCGGCGTTGACGTGAAGTTTGATATCGCAAGCAACCCCGACTTTCTAACCGAGGGAAATGCAGTGAAAGACTTCATGAAGCCTGACCGCATAGTTATAGGCACCGAAACCGAGAGTGCACGTGAGTCGATGGCTCGACTTTACCGAACGATCCTGCTGCATAGCAACCGTCGCGTGATCTACACCGACACTCGTACCGCCGAGATGATAAAGTATGCTGCAACCTCGATGCTGGCTACCCGTGTGAGCTTCATGAATGAGATTGCCAACCTGTGCGAGCTTGTAGGCGCCGACATCAATATCGTGCGTCACGGTGTGGGTACCGACAGCCGAATCGGTCCGAAGTATATCTTCCCGGGTTGCGGATACGGCGGCACGCTGTTCCCACAAGACATCAAGGACCTTGTGAAGATAGCCGAGACTCATGACTTCGATATGAGCGTTCTCAAGGCCGTAGATGATGTGAACAACCGCCAGAAGCATATTGCATTCAACAAGGTTTCGCGTTTCTTCGACGGAGAATTAAAAGACAAGACTGTTGCCATCTGGGGATTGTCGTTCAAGCCGGGTACCGATGATCTGAGTGGTGCACCGAGCATTGTCACCATTGACTCGTTGCTCGAAGCAGGAGCAAAGGTGCGTGTATATGACCCTGTAGCCATGAACGCCACCAAGCTGCGTTGGGGTGATGTTTACTGTGGCATTGACATGTACGATGCAGTCAAGAGCGCAGACGCTCTGGTGATGCTCACCGAATGGCACCAGTTCTACATTCCCGACTGGAAACGGGTAAAGAGCCTGATGCGTACACCGTTCGTGTTTGACGGACGTAACATTTACGATAAGAGTGAGCTTGAAGCAGCCGGCTTCGCTTACTGCTGCATTGGCAAGTAAACCTTGATGTAATATTATAGATTATAGATAGCCCAGGGTATTTGCCCTGGGCTATTGTTTTATATTGTCAACTGAAAACTGATGACTGAAGACTTAATTGTTATATCGTCAATCGTTTCAGTATGTCCAGCAGGTCATGGTCTATGGGCTTGTCCTTGCGTATGGCCTTTGAGAAGGGCACATATATCATACGCTCGTCATCGTCGCCAATCATCACGTTACGCTGATCTTCAAGCAATGCCTCGATAGCTGCTGCGCCCATGCGTGAGGCAAGAATGCGGTCTTGGGCAGTGGGAGAACCGCCACGTTGCAAGTGACCTAGGATGGTGACCCTGGTATCGAACTGTGGAAACTCCTTGCGTACACGTTCGGCAAGTCCCATTGCACCACCGGTGATAGGACTTTCTGCTACAAGTACGATGCTGGAGTTCTTACGTTTCTTGAAACCATATTTGATAAGTTCGGCTAACTGGTCAACCTCGGTGCTGATTTCAGGAATGATTGCAGCTTCAGCTCCACTGGCAAGGGCACCGTTAAGTGCAAGGAACCCGGCATTGCGCCCCATCACTTCAATGAAGAACAGTCTGTCGTGGCTCGTTGCGGTGTCGCGTATGTGGTCTACGCACCACATCACGGTGTTAAGTGCTGTGTCATAGCCGATGGTGTGGTCGGTGCCGTAGAGGTCATTGTCGATAGTTCCTGGCAACCCCACAATGGGTACGTTAAACTCACTTGCAAATTGTCTGGCTCCGCTCAGTGAGCCGTCACCACCGATGACAACCAGCGCATCGATGCCGTGTTTGCGCATAGTGTCGTAGGCCTGACGGCGGCCATCGGTTGTAGTGAACTCCTTGCATCGGGCACTCTTGAGTATGGTACCGCCTTTCTGCATGATGCCGCTCACGTCTTGCGAGTGGAGTTCTATCACTTCATCGTTGATCAGACCGCGATAGCCGCGATAGATGCCTTTTACCTTGAATCCGCTGAAAATCGCCGAGCGCGTAACCGCACGAATCGCGGCATTCATGCCTGGAGCATCGCCGCCAGAGGTCAATACTCCTATTGTCTTAATTGCAGCCATTGTCTATATGTTATAATGTCGTCATTCAATTTAATTCTCACTTTAGGTTCAGGATGCGCCGATATTCACCAGGCTTGGTGAATACTTCGTGTGCACGGTCCAGAGTCTCGTCGCTGCGGGTGTCGAGTTCGGTCTCTCCTGCTTGATAGTAGTAACGCTGGATAATCTCTCGTGCAAGGATTTTTTCTATCTCGCTACGGTGAGTGTCCAGGTCTTGGCTCAGGTCATGCTTGAGCAGTTTTTCCAGACGGTCGAAAGCCTCGGTGGTTTCGTCGTTGATGTATCCTTCGGTTTTTGCCACCTTGCGCAGGTTCTCGATACCCGTTTCGCACACCTTATCATATTGGAACTTGTCTGGGTCGATAAACTGCTTGAACTCGTTGAAGATAGTGTCGGTTATTTCAAACGTGGCAGGAGGATCGATGGTGGGGTGCTGGGCTGCATAGCGGGTAGCGAAGTCGAAAGCCCAGTTGTCGCGCACTATGTTATACACCAGTCGAGTGAGTTCGGGATAGTCAACTTTGATGTCAGGAGTAATGCCCCCGCCTTCGCGCACTTCGCGGCCGTGGGCGGTGTGGAACACACGTGCCAGACTATCGGGCAGTCGTTGGTAGGCTCCATTCTCGTCGCGCTGCGAGTAATCAATTTCCTGTATCAGTCGGCCGCTGGGAATGTAATACTTGGCAATGGTGACTTTCAGCGCTCCGTCAAATGGCAGCGGTCGTACGCTTTGCACCAGCCCCTTGCCGAACGAACGACTGCCGAGTATCACGGCACGGTCAAGGTCTTGCAAGGCACCGGCGGTAATCTCGGCCGACGAGGCAGAGCCACCGTCAACGAGTACTGCCAGCGGAATCTTGGGGTCGATGGGGTCGGCTGTAGTCTTGTATATTTTCTCGCTCTGCTTGTCACGGCCACGGGTTGTGAGTACCGGAGTGCCCTTTGGTACGAACAGGCCGACAATTTGCACGGCGCTTTCCATCAGACCGCCGCCATTGCCGCGCAAGTCAAGCACGATGCTTTTCACGGCGGGGTTCTTCTTGAGTTCGATAAGTGCGTCGCGCACTTGTGCAAACGAGTGTTCGTTGAAGGTGTTAAGGCATATATAGCCCATGTCGCCACGCGTCACACCGTAGTATGGTACCGGTGACAACTTGATTGTCTCACGGGTGATGTCGAAAGTCTTGATGCTGTCATCGCAGTATGGACGCACGACGGTGAGGCGCACTTGGGTATTGGCGAGGCCCTTGAGTTTGTTGCTCACCTTGTCGCTGCTCCATCCAGTCACGGTGTCGCCGTCAATCACTAGGATGCGGTCGCCGGTGTGTACGCCGGCACGGTCAGCAGGACTGTCTTTATATGGTCCTGAGATATACACGCCCTTCTTCTCTCCGCGACGCTCTTGTATGTAGCTGCCTATGCCGCCATATTCGCCGGTACTGATCACCTGGAACTCCTCGCGCGACTTGGCGGGAATGTATTCCGTGTATGGGTCGATGTCGTCGAGCATCGCATTGATGGCGGTTTCGATTGACTTCTGTGCATCGATGGTATCTACATAGTATGTGTTCAATTCCTTATAGAGCGAGTTGAAAATGTCAAGGTTGCGCACGATGGCAGCCTCGCTGTTGTCTTTCTCTTCGCCTTGGGCTATAGGGACGAGTAAGGTTAACGCCAGCAACAAAACGGTTGATATCTTGATGTGTTTTTTCATCTAACTGTCGAATTAAAGAATGATTGAAAGGCAAAATTACAACATTTCATTCACACCACAAAAAAATACAGTATTTCCATATTTCCATCAACACCCAAGTTTCCACCTTTTCCATGATTTCCAGTTGTTACAGTTGTTACAATTGTTCCAAGTGTTCCGGTTATTCACATCGGTTGACATATTAACACATCTGTTTGCAGATTGCTGTATTGTTGCTTGATATCAAATCATAATGAGCGAATTGGGGTGAAGTTGTAGCAAAGATAGCATAAAGCACTTATAAAGTAAAAGTCAGTTGCGGACCTGTGTATCTGTTGGCACTTTAACACCAGAAAAAGGATCAGCGGAAATATATTGGGGGCATCAAGTTTTGGACTTATCATCGCCTAACGGCGATTGACATCGGCAACTATATTTCTACATTTCAAATGCGAACAAACATACTGCTACTGGTAATGATTTTCTGAGTCCAGTAAAAGCCATTTTATTGCCAGTCCTTGGTTGATATTACTCCCATTGATAAGGAGTTTTATCAATCTATTTATTATTATTCTTTCTTGATTCTTGTGGAGTTTTGGAAAAACAACTATTTTTGTAAAAAATAATTCAGCATGAAACATTTTATATCGTGCTTTTTACTGATGCTTTTGTTACTTAGTTGCTCTGGTCAGGTTGATAATGAAAAGGTCAATCTCCAAAGTTGTAATGAATTAAACGATATCATGCTGGCGTTTGAGCAGAATGGCGACAGCACATTGCTTGATAGTGCGGAAAGGCTGTGTAACAGTCTTGAAATGGGTGAATTGACAAAAGAGGGAAAGATGATCCTTAATTTGCGTAAACCTGAGGTGTTGATGGCTAGAAGTCGGGTCCGTGATGCTCTGGCGTGGAAATGCCAGTACTTGTCGACTGAAAATATGGATGTATAACATAATGTGCATGATACGTGTTACTGGTTTATTGATAAGCATAAGCGAACGGTGTAGGGGGCGATTACACGGCCGGGCTTCTTATGACTTATATCAGTTACCTGATTCATTGATTGCACGATAATGATTAAATTGAAACGTCGATAGATAATATTATGAACGTTATTAGATTGAATATCGGATGTTGTTTTTCCCTATTTTTTCTGGTGCTTGGATGTAGTAATGGATTTACAAATAATCATATAGGTGAAGAAACAGATATGGCTCTTGTTGAAGACACGCTGGAACTTGATTCGGGTATGCATGAAATTGAATATTACCTTCAAGACGTGCCTTCAGGAAAAGTGTCTGATCTCTATTGTTCTAAGATTTTGTATGCTGATAGTAGTTTCTACATCTCTATACGACATCGTATTATAGCCGGGAACGATACTTTGAAATTTATCAATAATGGAGATGAAATAAGAGTTTTGAGTTTAATTCTTAATAAGATTTGCGATAATAGTGATATGAAAAGAATTAAATATGTAGATTTTTTCATCTCTGATATGGATTCAGAAAGCTTGAATTCTCTCTTTTTCAGTGACAATATTGATAAGTCACATCTGAAGAGTGCCATTGAGCGCACGAAATGGGTGGATTCGATAAAAGATGCATTGTTGGAGTATGGCATTTATCTTGATAGGATTGAACTTGATGATATACAGTTCATTTCACAAGATGAGAGCGATAGTAACCATTGGGAAATAGATGGTCGGGTAGTTTGTTTTATAAAATCTAATGAGTCAAGTCAGTTTTGAAAGAAAAATGAGGGTTGCAATACGTTATGTCGGGGAGTTTTTCTGGAAGTTTATTAGCATTATAACATCTTGTTAATCAGTTTGTTTTGATGTGTTGAAAAAATGAATAAAATTTTTTTCAAAAAAAATTTTGCCATATCAGAAAGTCGCAGTAACTTTGCACCACATTTCGCCCAATGAAATGTGGTACTGCTTCAATAGCTCAGTTGGTTAGAGCACATGACTGTTAATCATGGGGTCGTTGGTTCAAGTCCATCTTGAAGCGCTCAAA
>JAGCCU010000052.1 GCA_017651515.1 Muribaculaceae bacterium
CAACAAGTTCGGCTTTGATTTCTATCTTGTGGATACTGCTGGCATTCGCAAGAAAACTAAGGTGAACGAAGATATCGAGTACTATTCGGTACTGCGCTCAATACGCGCTATTGAAAACAGCGACGTGTGCATACTGCTTATCGATGCTACACGAGGTATCGAGGCACAGGATGTGAACATATTCTCCATCATACAGAAAAACCGCAAAGGACTTGTGGTCCTCGTCAACAAGTGGGATATCGCCGAGGAAAAGAGTCAGATGAGTATCAAGACCATGGAGAATGCCATTCGCGACCGTCTTGCACCGTTCACTGACTTCCCCATCATTTTCGGTTCGGCACTCACGAAACAGCGCATATATAAGGTGCTGGAAACAGCCATCGAGGTATATAAGCACCGACAGACAACTGTGCCAACTTCTCAACTTAACAATTACATGCAAGAGGTCATAACTGCTTTCCCGCCACCAGCAGTGAAAGGCAAGTATGTCAAAATAAAGTATGTGACTATGCTAAAGGGTTCATACGTGCCTACGTTTATCTTCTTCTGCAATCTGCCTCAGTGGGTGCGTGATCCTTACAAGCGTTATCTTGAGAATAAGATTCGTGAGAAGTGGGATTTCTCAGGCACGATGATAAACCTCTTCTTCCGCGAGAAATAAGCTTTCTTGGTTTTAGGATTGGCAGAAGAGTTTCCAGTAAGAATTTTAGAATGTTTGCATGTCGACGAGGTGCTTGTAGGTGCCTTCGTTTGCCATAAGTTCGTCGTGGGTGCCTTGTTCAACGATGCGGCCGTCTTGCATTACGATGATGTTGTCGGCGTTCTTGATGGTTGACAGTCGGTGGGCTATGACTAGAGTTGTACGCCCTTTCATTAGATTGTTTAGGGCTTCTTGCACCAGGTGTTCACTTTCGGTGTCGAGTGCGCTGGTGGCTTCGTCGAGAATGAGGATTGGTGGGTTCTTAAGTATTGCGCGAGCAATGCTGATGCGCTGACGTTGTCCTCCGGAAAGTTTGCATCCTCGATCACCGATGTTGGTGTCAAAGCCGTCTTCGCTTGCCATGATAAAATCATAGGCATTGGCTATGCGTGCCGCTTCTTCCACCTCTTCTCGAGTGGCATTTTCCACACCGAAAGTGATGTTGTTATAGAATGAGTCGTTAAACAGGATAGCGTCCTGATTCACGTTGCCCATCAGTGAGCGCAGGTCGGCAATGCGAACATTGCGGATGTCGATGCCGTCGATTGTGATGGAGCCTTCCTGCACGTCATAGAAGCGTGGCAACAGGTCGGCGATGGTGGTCTTTCCTGATCCGCTTTGTCCGACGAGTGCTACCGTCTTTCCACGGGGAATATCGAGTGATACATCATCAATCACCCATGCATCGCTGTACTTGAATCGCACGTTGTTATAGGCAATGCCTTGCTTGAGAGCAGGTAGGGCAGTGGGGGTTTCTGGATCGGTGATGGTATTTTCGGCATTAAGTATCCTGTCAATGCGCTGCATCGATGCCATGCCTCGTTGAATGGCATAGCTGGCCTTTGAGAGATCTTTGGCGGGATTGATGATGCTGTAGAAAATCACCATGTAGTAGATAAACTTCGGTGCAGTGATACTGCTGTGTCCACCAAGTATGAGTGTTCCGCCGAACCAGAGCACTATAGCGATAGTAGCAGTGCCGAGGAACTCGCTCATGGGATGGGCAAGTTCGTATCGGCGGCTCATGCGAGTGACGATGGAACGGTATTTCTCGTTCTCGCCTACAAAGCGCCGGCTGACTTTTTTCTCAGCATTGAATGCCTTGACGATGCGCAGTCCACCAATAGTTTCCTCAATATTGCTCAACAGCACTCCCCATTGCGTCTGTCCTTCTAATGAAACACGCTTGAGTCGCTTTCCCACTTGCCCCATTAGCAGTCCAGCCAGCGGCAACAGCACGAGCACAAAGGCAGTGAGTTGCCAACTCAGGAAAATCATCATCGTCAGGCAAGCGATGATCATGATGGGGTTCTTGAACATCATATCGAGTGACGACATGATACTGTTTTCAACCTCGGTCACGTCACCGCTCATACGTGCCATCACGTCGCCCTTGCGTTCGTTGGAGAAAAACCCTATTGGCAACGACACAATCTTGTTGTAGATTTGGTTGCGGATGTCACGCACCACGCCTGTGCGGATGGGTATCATGAAGAACGCACTCATATAAGCACATCCAGTCTTCAGCCCGGTCATCACCACCAATGCCAGTGCAATGCATGCCAATGCCGTAGATTGTCCATAGCGCTCAATGATGCACTGCACGTAGTAGTAGAAATTGTTGGTGATTACCGCATCGATTTTTCCGCTACCCCAAGGCATGAAGGCATAAGTCTGCGTGTTCAGTCCGAAGAGCATTTCCAAAATTGGAATGATCAGCGCAAACGAGAACAGAGTGAGAAACGCCGTCAGAATGTTGAACAGTACGTTCAACACCAAATAATGCTTATAGGGGGGCACAAAACGTGCCAGAAGACGGAAGAAACCTTTCATGTCTAAGTTGTTGATTGCAAATAATTAAATATTCTAAGTAGTTAAAATAGTTATTTACAAATTACAAAGTTGTGGTACTTTAAAGCGAGTCGTTGCGGTAGATGTGATTTCCGCAGTATTCACGTTTCGTTAGTGTGGTTACTGTGTTGTCATCGATTGGATTGATCGGGTCGATAGGTATGCCCGGGCCTAGGAAGTCAGGGCTGTCGCCGCCGGCAATGCCGCCGCTCATCGGCGTCGGCTCATCACCAATGCCATCACGCTCCATAATGTGCATACTGCTGAGCAGGTGCTCGGTAGCAGTAGCACTTATACAACATGATGCCAAAAGCAGTGCAAATAGGAAGGTATAATAGCGAAAACGAATACTCATAATAATATTATAAATCTAAAAGTAGCAATCCTCTGATGTGTTATTATATAGTGTATGCAGTATCAATTTTATCACTTTTAAAATTCTGGTAAAACTTTATTAGAATTTAAGACTTTCCAAATAAGAAAAAATTTCGTCAAGCCGATTGTAATA
>JAGCCU010000008.1 GCA_017651515.1 Muribaculaceae bacterium
AGTTAGTATTGCCAGATAATTGTTGAAAGCTCAGATTTAAGTGCAAACTGACGAGGCACTGCATGATTACTTACCTTTTCTGCTCGCTGTCAAAACCAAACAACCCCAAAGAACGTTTTTACTATATATCATCGCAAATATAAGACTATTTTTTGATTCTACAAAATGTTAGCCTAAAAATTTTGTTACCTATCAACTTTTATTCGTAACTTTTGATAAGTTACTCTGTCTCGGCATAAAAAATGAATGAATTCATTTTGTTCTGCCCTCGACTTTTCGAAACTTTGGATAAGTTACTCCGTCTCGGCATAAAAAATGAATGAATTCATTTTGTTCTGCCCTCGACTTTTCGTAACTTTACGCCCCAAAAAAGAAACTATGGCAGATAATACAATCGCAAAAAACTCGTTCAAGGCGTGGTTCTTGGGCATCCGCCCCACCAGCTTGGGTGCTTCTTTAATGACCGTTATGTTAGGTGCCGGCTTGGCGCATGGTTTCATGCCCGACCAGTTTTCGTGGCCCATCGCCATCATGTGCTGGCTGTTTGCCTGGTGCATGCACATTGCCGCCAACCTCATCAATGACGTGGTGGATTTCAATCGCGGGCTCGACAAGAGCGACCCCGAGCGCATCGACCGCATCTATGCCAACGGCTTGCTAACCAGAAACGTGGCCTATACCACCATCGGTATCTGCCTGATGCTGGGCTGCTTAATCGGACTGGGCATATTGTATATGGTGTGGGACCACCTTGTCTGGGGCGGATGGGAGATTGTGCTGATGGGTGCCATCGTGGTGCTCTGCACCTTCCTCTATAGCACCACTTTTGCCTATCATGGCCTGGGCGACCTGGCCGTACTGCTGTGCTTTGGCTTGATACCCGTATGCGGCACGTTCTATGTGCTGACCTACACCGTGACATGGGATGCCATCTGGGCCTCCATCGTGGCAGGCTGCTCTATCGACACCCTGCTGATTGTGAACAACTACCGCGACCGCGACGAAGACTCTGTCGCAGGCAAGCACACCAGCGTGGGTATCTTGGGTGAGCCTTTCGGCCGTTACTTCTACCTCATAGCCGGACTGGTATGTGTGGCCATGGTGGTATTGCTTTACCTGGATGGTGCCATCAGTTGGATAGGATTGCTCTACTCGGCAGTGCCTTACCTCATCCTGCACATCGGTTCGTGGGTCAAGCTCAACCGCATCCGCGAAGGCAATGCGCTCAACGTCATCTACTACGAGAGTCCGCGCAACTTCACCCTGCTGGGCCTATTGCTCACCGTCGCCCTCTGGTAAAGTCCCGTCATGAAGGCATTGCTACAACTCATCTACCTGGGCTGGTGGTTCATCAGGGCCCGTCTCTTTGGCAGGAGGAAGCCGCTGCAAAGCGTACTGTTCGTCACCAACGGCTGCAACAGCACCTGTCGTCACTGCACCCATTGTACCCAACCAGAAGCTGACTACTTTATGCCCTTCGACGAGATAGGGCAGCACCTTGACCATTGTCTGGCGCAAGGTGCCAGGATTCTCGACATCGAGGGCGTGAAACTACTGCATTGGCACGATGGGGAACACAAGGTCAGCGACCTCTTCCAATTAGCCAAAGACAAGGGCTTCTTCAGCGCCTCGACCATGATTCCCGCTGCCGACTATGCGGCATGGAAAGAGCTAAAGGTTCCAGCAGATGAGCTGTGGGTAAGCATCATGGGCATCGACGACTGCCCTAAATTGGAGGACATGCAGGAAGCATCTCTCTACATGGTGATAAACCACCAAAACTACCATGAGCTGCCTGCCGTGCTGGCATTCGTGCGACAACACCCGGCCATCCGCCAGATTGCCTTCAACTTCCACACACCATTCCAGGGGAGTGAGCATTTGGCACTAAGCAGGGAACAGCGGGAGGTAGTGATTGACTGGCTCATTGCCCATAAACGCAAGGGGCACCGCATCATGAACAGCGTTTCGGGTTTGAAGAACATGAAGACCTTGCGGTTCAAGCGTCATTGCTGGATTTGCAACTTCATCTACTGTGACGGACGACAATCACCGCAGTGCATTGACAATATGGACAGTGGCATCTGCGAGCAATGTGGCTTCAGCATGGCGGGTGAGATGAATGCCGTGTTCAACTGTAAGCCCGACACTGTTTTTGCAGGATTAGAACTTAAAACAAATAAATAAATAAATAGATAAACAACCAGCCGAAATGCATGTGTGTAGGCGACATACCTGCTTGCAGTCAGTCGCCGGCACATGCATGAGGCAGGAAAAAAAGCCCGGCATATGCATGAGGCATAACAATAACAGACGAATAATGGAAGAATTAGCATTAAACCAGCACAATAAGGCAGAGTACCCTCCGATGCACACAACGGAGCATATCATCAACCGTACGATGATCAACCTCTTTGGATGCGGTCGCTCGGTAGAGGCACACATCGAACGAAAGAAGAGCAAGTTGGACTATAAGTTGTCAGCTTGCCCCACCCCCGAACAAGTGCAACAATTGGAAGATGCGGTGAACGAGGTGATACACCGCAACCTGCCCGTCACCACCGAGTACATCACCCAAGCCGAGGCACAAGGACGCTTCGACATGGAACGCCTGCCCGACGACGCCTCCGAGACAGTGCGAGTGGTGAAAGTGGGCGACTACGACGAATGCCTCTGCATTGGCCAGCATGTGAGTAACACCAGCGAGATTGGCACCTTCAAGCTATTGAGCCATGACTATAACCCCGACACCCAGATTTGGCGCATCCGGTTCAAATTGAAAATTGAAAATTGAGACTTTCTGGAGCAACGAGAGCAGAGTCAAGCTTGCTTGAACTATGCCGAGTCGTGACAGAATTGTTACGTAGTAAAATTGAAAATTGAAAATTGAGAATTTTTTATGCCAGCAGCCAAAAGCTAACAGCCATGGCCAAAAGCCAAAAGCCAACAGCTAAAAGCTTCAAAAGTGATTAACATATAATAAACACTGATGTGGTGGTTTTAATATCTATTATGAAATATTATTTTGTAATACAACCAATTAGTTGTAATTTTGCACCGCGAAGTAAAAGATTATAAATCATAAACATTAGTTCTGTATGAAAAAAGTATTATTTATTCTGATGTCATTTGTTGCAATGACACTATCTGCTCAAAACACTCTTTACGATTTCAGTGTGAAGGATTTAGAAGGTGAGGATGTCTCTATGAAAGACTATTCAGGCAAGGTTCTGCTCATCGTCAACACGGCCACAAAATGCGGTTTTACCCCACAATACAAGGAACTGGAAGCATTATATGAAAAGTACCAGGCCAACGGCTTTACCATCTTGGATTTCCCCTGCAACCAGTTTGGCGAACAGGCTCCAGGCAGCAACGAAGAGATACATGAGTTCTGCACACTTAATTACAACACCCAATTCCCTCAGTTCGACAAGATTGATGTGAATGGTGAGAATCAGTCTCCGCTGTTCGCATTCCTGAAGTCGAAGCAAGGATTCAAGGGCTTTGAGCAAAACGATACCGGCAAAATGATGGAACAGATGATGGGACGTCGTGACCCCGACTTCAAGAACAATTCCGACATCAAGTGGAATTTCACGAAGTTCCTGGTTAACAGACAGGGAGAGGTTATTGCTCGTTTCGAACCATCTGATGACATGGGCAAGCTGGAAGAAATGATCAGCTCTTTGCTGGCAAACCGATAAGCCATTAAGACATTTATTCGCATGAAGAAATTATTATTAGTCCTTATAGCTGTGTTTAGCTGCGCCCTCATGACCAGGGCGCAGCAAACGGTAACCATGCCTAAGGTAGGTGACAAAGTTCCTTCTTTCACCGTGAAAGATGCTGATGGAAAGGAAAAGACTTTAGCCGACTTCTGCAAAGGGAAGAAATACATCATGATTGACTTTTGGGCTACATGGTGTGTGCCATGCCGTAAAGAGATGCCTAACGTGAAAGAGCAATATGCCAAATATGCCGATAAGGGGTTTGAGATTATCGGTATCTCAGAAGACCGTAGCAAACCCACCATGGATGAATTTGTGAAGAAAGAAGGTATGAAATGGCCCACTTTCCGTGACCAGTCAAATATCGCCTCTCAATATGGTGTGACGATGATTCCCACTACTTTCATCATTAATGCTGAGGGAGTGGTTGTCGCTCAAGACCTAAGAGGAGAGGACTTGGGAAAGAAATTAGCACAGCTGCTGCCTTAACTGTTGGCTATTAACTATTAGCCGAAATAGATGTGCGTAGCGGATGTTTAGGCTTGCCGAGAGGAGCGGCACATCTATGAGGCGGGAGACTTTGGC
>JAGCCU010000053.1 GCA_017651515.1 Muribaculaceae bacterium
CCAGGGATAAGTTTAACCGAGTCAACTTTTAAAAGGAATAAGACTGACAAAACAGTCAACCTAAATCAGGCAAGCACACAGTTGTTCCATGTGTTCCAGCTGTTCCAAGTGTTCCAAAAGTTCACATTGGTTAACATATTGATACATTCCTTTAGTATTCTTCCGCTCATAGTTTTTGGAATTATATACATATTGTCCCTTCTTATGAAGTTCCTCATCGAGGCACTTCCATTGCTTCCGTCTTGGACCAAGCGGCTAGGGTCTGCGACCCTCTGGCGTGGTCTTTAACATAGAATCGAGTCTCCGACTCGCTTGACCTTTTCAAGGTCTGACTTGGGGACAACAAATATATAATTACCTAGTTTTTTGTACAAAGGTAATAAAATGATTATATGGTGGCAATGTCAAATAAGTGAACAGTGAATAGTGAATAGTGAAGAGTTGGGTTGGCGCGAGAGTATAGGCTATTCTGTTTCGGCGGCTAACAACTGTTCTTGATCTGGAATCTCATACAGTTTGGCGCCATAGTCTTTCAGGTACATCTTGTTGAGTGTATAGGCAAGTGACTCAAGAGTCTTCTCCCTCAACTTAGGCTTCAGTTCGCACTCCCAGATGGTTATGCACCGCCAGCCCATCATAGTGAGTTTGTTGCGCACCCTCAGGTCACGTTCACGGTTACGTTCTACCTTTTCCACCCAGAACTCCCTGTTAGTTTTCGGTATCGTGTAGAAGCGACAGCCCTCATGTCCGTGCCAGAAACAGCCGTTTACAAAGATACAAGTCTTGTATTTCCGCATCACGATGTCGGGCCTTCCAGGCAGTCGCGGATGGTTCAGCCTATAACGATAGCCATGCCTCCATAGCCAGCGGCGCACGACCATCTCCGGCTTAGTGTCCTTGCCGTGGATTGCCGCCATATTAGCATGCCGCTGCTCTGAAGTTTGGGTATCTGTCATCAATGAATTGCAACTAACGGGTTAGCTTTGGGTTATTGCGGTGGCGGGTGGCGTCGCGCTGGGTCTTCTTGTCGATGTTGCGCTCGATGGCATCGGTGAGGTCGATGCCAGTTTGATTTGCCAGGCAGGTGACGACCCAGATAACATCAGCAAGTTCGTCGCCCAGGTCACGGTCGGCATCGCTTGACTTCTCGGACTGTTCGCCGTAACGTCTCGCCATGATGCGCGCCACCTCCCCTACTTCCTCGGTGAGAATAGCCATATTGGTCAGAGGGGTGAAATAACGCACTCCCAGCGTATTCACCCACTCATCTACCCGTTGTTGAAGTTCCTGGACTGTCATCACTCACGAAGTTTAGAGTCGATAATTATTGTCACCGGACCATCGTTGATAAGCTCCACCTGCATTTCGGCGCCGAACACACCACGCATCACTTCGCGGCCGGTGAGACGCTCCAACTCGGTACAATAGGCCTCGTAGAGTGGCACGGCAAGGTCGTGTCCGGCGGCATGGATGTAACTCGGTCGGTTGCCCTTCTTAGTACTTGCATTTAGTGTGAACTGGCTGACTGCCATCACCTCGCCGCCAACGTCAATCACGCTGCGGTTCATCACTCCGGCATCATCATCGAAGATGCGCAAGGCTGCAGTCTTTGCCGCGAGCCACTCAACATCGGCGGGGGTGTCGCCCTCGCGCACACCGACCAGGACCATCATGCCCTCGCCTATCTTACTATGAAGCGTGCCATCGATGGTCACGCTGGCACGCTTCACTCTCTGAATTACTATTCTCATATTATTTAAGTTGACGAGTTAACAAGTTAACAAGCAAACGAGTTGACAAGTAAACGAGTTGACAAGTAAACAAGTTGACAAGCAAACGAGTTAACAAGCAATTAGCTTTTATCAGTTAATTACTATTTACATTCTGCATTACTTGCCGGGAATAGGAATGATGCCCAGTCCGGGACGGTCGTGGAGGGTGATCTTGCCATCCTCTACCGTCATGCCTTCGAAGCGGTCGTTGGCGATAAGCAGGTTGCCGTCGAGGTCGGCGAAATCGACTACCGGCGACAAGTTGGCAGCAGCAGTGACGGCGCATGAAGTCTCGGTCATACAGCCAATCATCACCTTCATGTCGAGAGCACGGGCGAGGGTCACCATCTTGTGGGCCTCATAGAGACCGGTGCTCTTCATGAGCTTGATGTTGATGCCGTCGTAAACGCCCTTGAAGCGAACGATGTCGGGGAGGCGCTGGAAGGCCTCGTCGGCAATGATGGGCAGCGGACTGCGCTCGCGCAGCCAAGCGGTCTCGTCGATCATCGTCTTGTCGAACGGCTGCTCGACGAAGAGGCAGTTACGCTCGTTGAGCCAGTGGCACATTTCCAGTGCGTGCTCCTTGCTTGCCCAACCTTGGTTGACGTCAACGCAGATAGGAACGTCTGGCATCATCTCGCGTATGATATTGATGGTTTCCTGATCCTTGTCGAGACCCATTTTCACCTTGATGAGCTTATAGGGACGTGCTTCCTCTACTTTCTGGCGCACTACTTCCTCGGTATCGATACCGATGGTGAAGCTGGTGACTGGAGTCTTGTCGGGGTTGTAGCCCCAGATCTTGTACCACGGCTGACCCATAATCTTGCCTACCAGGTCGTGCAAAGCGATATCTACACTAGCCTTGGCAGCGCGGTTGTTGGGAGCCACGTTGTCAACATAGGTGAGGATATCTTCCATGCGGAACGGGTCGTTGAACTGCGCCAGGTCGAGGCTGTTGAGGAACGTGGTTACGCTCTCTACACTTTCACCCAGGTAGGGAGGCATCGAAGCTTCGCCGTAGCCCACGATGCCATCGTACTCGATTTGCACCTGAACGTCAGGGGTCGTGGTGCGGCTATAGCGAGCCAAGTTGAACGCATGGCGTAGTTTAAGCTCGTAGGGGAAGAAAGAAAGGTTAAGGTGTCCGCTCTTGGTTGTGGGGCGCGTCGGAGCTCCGAAAGCCGAGAGTGAAATTGGTGACGAGGCAGCAAGAATGCTCATGCCTGCGCCTGCTAAGAATTTTCGTCGGTTAATCATTTTGTCTAATATTTGGTTATTTAATTTTCTATAGACTGCAAAATTAGCGATTATCTCGTTATGAGAAGCAATTCCGCCTAAAAAATTTAATTACTCTTGGTAAAGAGAGTCAATACCACGGATGCCGTGCAGCCGAGGTGATGCCAGGCGTTTCTTCTTCGCCCTTGACACGGCTAATGGAAAGCGGTGAATAGAGATAGTCGCTGGCTCCAGGCTCGAGGCTGTTGATTTTCACCTGTCCTGAGCAGTGAATATACTTGCCGTCGCGTAAGTACATACCCACATGGGTCACTCGACCTGTCTTACTGTTACCGAAGAAGAGAAGGTCGCCCAACTCGCAGTTGTGCCAATCTTCAATCTTCTTGCCCGTGAGAGCCTGCTGCGAAGCATCGCGTTGAAGAATTATGCCGCTGGCAAAATAAGAGATCTTCATCAAGCCCGAACAGTCGGTCACCTTGGTGGTGGTTCCGCCCCACAGGTAGCCACTACCCATCATGCGTCGTGCCGTGCGCTCGACGAGGTCGATGTCGAGCGGCCGCTTGCGCCAAGTGGCGAAGTTGGCCATCACGTTGTCCTCCACCCAGCCGTCACGGCCGTCGGGAGTGACCAGATGTATCCAACCATCCTGCTCGCCACGATACTCCAGGATGCATCCAAGCACGAGGTCGCTCACTGTCTCGTCACCGCCAGGTGTGGTCACCAATCGTGAATCATAGGCAGTGACGATGTAACGCTCGGTGGTACGCCATTCTTTCATTTGATCCTCATCGCGGAAGAACAGCGAACTTTCGGGCACCCAGGCAATGTATTTGTCGGGCATCTGTATGCGATACCAGTCACCATCGTTGTCAAGAACTTTCACTGGAGTGCCCATTATGGCCTGAGTAGCCACCTCGGCACTGTGTTTGGGTTCGCATCGCAATGTAGCAATTGCAAGCTTCACCAATGCCCAGCGCTTGGACATTGGCTGAAAAGTCTCGGCAACATTCACTTCGACCTGAACACGTTGTTCTTTCTTAAATGCCTTTTCCAGTTCATTTTTCAAGTCGGAGTTTCCCACTACGCCTTTCACCAAGATCTTTCCTCCCTGATGAGACGTAGTCACATCCCATAATGTAGTGCGAGTATCTGGCACCAAGCGTTTCTTAACCTTGTCGAGAGTAGATTGCACACTCGACATCGTAGCAGCGGCAGCACCCAGTGCGACCGCCATAATAGTCAGCGTCAGCAGTATCTTTTTCATCGCTATATCTTTACTGTATTAAATTGCTTAAAGGGGTTATACCATTCACCTCGAGATGTGAATGCCACTTGTCGTAATAGAGGTTTCCGCCACGCCATTCCACCTCACCGGGCTGGAAGTCGACAGTTTCGCTGCGGATGAAAGTCTTAGGAGGATCGAGGCGGTCGCCCACTGCCTCGTTGGATGCCATGCGATAGACATCGATGCCGGTTGCATAATAGGCATCCATAGGGGTGTCGATTGCTCCACGTCCGAACGACTGGTCGGTAGGCACCCAGCCCACGCCCTGGAAGAACGTCTCGCCCCAATCGTGCCAGTTGATTTCATGCGGATGCAGCATCCACCCACTCTCCCAACGGGCAGGAATGCCCAGCGAACGCACGAGCGTGATGTAGAGCAGCGTCACCTGGCCGCAATCGCCGTGACCGTTGTCGAGGACATACTGCGGGATGTTGGACAGCGTGCTGTACTCACGGGCGCCAGCCCATGGGAATGTGCGCGATATCCACTGATAGACCTTGTAGGCCTGCAATACGGGGTTCTCTTCGTCGCCTACTATTTCGCGAGCGAGACTGCGCATCTCATCGGTGATAATCATGTGTGGCGCCTCGCTGGCGGTATAGGTTTGATACAATTCGCTTTCGGTGTTATACGGCTCGACCATTGCCAGAAGATCCTGCTGAGCAATGTGGCGCTCCCCTACTTCGTATGTGAACGTGTATTCAAAATGTGTGGGCTTGCCTTTCTCTACCACAGCTTCCATATACACGGTGTGGTGCTTGCTGTTGGTGCTCAAAGTGGCAGGATGGTTGCCTTCTACATAGTTGATGTTACGCTGGCGTATGTTCTCGTAAGGGAACGGCATCCACACACGGAGTGTCTCGCCTGCGGGCACTGCATCGGCATCTACGTCGAGTGTGAAGGTGATGTTGGCACGCTGCCAGTTGCGCACTCCCCAGCGGTCGGGCGTAGAGCGCATGGCCTGCAGGAAGTAACGGCGGCGTGTCTGATAGGACTCCTGACGTTCTTCCTCGTTGACCTGTGCAAATTCATCACCCAGCAGCCAGAGGTTGCGCACACTCTTGCGGAACCACCACTCCTGCCCATCGATGTTCATCACCTCAAGCTTGCGAGTGGCTTTCCAGTTATCTATCTGCGCATCGGTGGCTTCTGGCATCTTTTCACGGATGAGCGCAACGCCTTGGGCGGGAGTCATGTTGAAGTCCTTGCGAATGCGTCCCATTATGGTCTGTAATGAGTCGATGCGCACTGCCTCGGCCTGACGTACCTTCTTAGGCAGCTTCTTCATCACCTGTTCGGCTTTTGCAAACTCGCCGTCAGCCATCAGTCCGTTCACCTGTCCTAACCAGTCGGTCTGGGCTACTGCCACTATTGCTATCAGCACCAGCGACAAAAATATCAGTATTCTCTTCATAGGATATCTTTTATTATTAATGTTCAAACATCATTATTCAACGACTTCGACAGGTTCTTCGACAGGAGCCTCTGCTTGTCCCTCTGTTTGTTCCTCATCGGTGACGCGCTTTTCGTTGTGGAACGGACCGTACTTGTCGCTGGCATTGCCGTCCTTATCGACGGTAAAGGTTTCGTAGTCGGCATCGCGCACGAGTTCACCGCAGTACCAGATGTGCGACTTGTCGCGACTATAAAGTTCCTTCCAGTCCTCGACATAGGTCTCAGGATCGGCAAGCGGCAAGATTTTGCCGTAACGATAGACGTATCGACTATCGGCAGCGGCATTCCATGCAATCACACGGAACGACGACAGGTCGGGAGTGACAATCCGTATCGTGTCATAGTAAGCATATTGGCTGTCCTTGGCCCAGAAATCATCGTCATGCCACTTGAGTATCTCGAACGACTCCACGTCGGTCACCTTGAGCGGCGTGCCCTTGTAGTAATAGTCGTTCTTGTCGCTGCATAACGGATATTTGCGCGCCTTGAGCGTAGCGATGTCGGCACCTTGTATCAGTTTGTCCTTGAAATAGGCATGCTTGGCATCGTGGCCGAGCCAGTCCTTAACACTCTCAAAACTGGAGGCGTCCACCCCTGGCAGCTCTTTATAAATCGTGCCGAAGCTGAATGTCCAGTAGGTATGATACACAGTGCCGTTGCCAATGACGTACTTGCCGTCGGAATTGCACGATGACATGAGTATCAGCACTGTCAAAGCGCATAATAGTCTTAATGTAGTTTTCATATCTTTATCGAATGATAAAATGTCACGACAAATGTAGAATAATAATCCAAACTGTGCAAGACGCAGCCTGATGTTTTACCATTTTTTAATCTCAACCCCTATATAAAATTAGAGCCATTGCAGAAGCAACGGCTCTATTCAAACATTCTCTATTAACTGTTAACTATCTAACTACCTTCGTAGTAGAAGTAGTGCCATCGGTGTAACGGGTCACCATCACGTTGATGCCGTCGAAGGCAGTGCTGCTCTTCTGGCCTGCCATGTTTACATATTCAACAGAAGCAACAGTCTTGGTTGCCAGATTGTCGTTGACTGCAGTAGGAAGGGCATCCTGCACCTGGAACTTGTCCATGCAAAAGTAAGAAGCGGTGTTCATGCCATAATCACCACTATCGGTAGAATCCAGTGTAAAGTAAACCGACTCCACCTCGCCCAGGCTTGAAAGGTCAAAGAAAGTCCAGTCGTTAAGTGCAATGAGTTGGCCATTGGTGAACTCTATCAGATTGATGCTGGCTGTTGTCTCTACACGCTCGGCAGTCACACCATGAGCAGTAAGAGTAAAGTAGTCACCTTCTTCAAATGGACGTCCGAAACCGTCACCATGCTCGCATCCATAATAAGGCCAAGGATGGTTGCAGACATATACACCTGCAGGAGTAAATGTAGTGTTACCATCTTTATCAACAAACATCACCTGATTGCTTGGACCTTCCATTGCCCAAGAACTGTAGTAAGCCACGAGGTAGGGCTGAGAAGCATCGGCAGTTGCCGAACCGTCATTACCTATTACACAGCCGCCACCGGCCATACAGCCACCATAATTGGTAGTCCATGTGCCGCTGGAGCCAGACTGACCGTAATCGGTAGTGTCGCCACCCTTGGCTGGGCAGAAACCGTCCCAGTAATATCCACCCCAAGAGGCACCTTCGCCGTCAATGAGGTGTGAGAGCATGAATTCACCGTTCTCATCGCCAAACTCCATCCAAGTGTAGTCCACGTCGTTGTAGCACTGAGTCCAGATACCAAGATCGTTGAATTCCAACGAAGAGGGATTAATAGGCTTGTTCAAGTCAAGCGTAATCACACCAGCCCATGCTGCCGAAGCCATCAGGGCAATCACTGCAGAAGTAAAAATTTTCTTCATAATAAATATTATTTAATTAAATGAGTAAATAAAGTTTTACATTTAAAATTTAATCAACATCTGAGGGATTGGATGACTTCAGGATATAAAACCAGCGTCCTGTACTATAGAGCACATGACAACACTAAAACACAAAACTACCGACCATGTCAGCCTTCTAATCATCCGGGTTTCTATTTACCGACTTGGCAGGTCTTCTGGCTCATTCCGCCTTCTCTGGGAGATGCTCCTTCCCACACGACTTTGTAGAATGCATTGCGTGCAGTGAAACACCCCTAAGGACACATCGATTCTCGATGGGAAAATACAGCAGCACCGTCTGCTCGGGATTCTCACCCGATTCCCTTTTCACTCAGGCCGTTATCTCATGACAACGCCTAAGCACCAAATCTGAGTGCAAAATTACTAATTTAAATAGTGATAAACCAATAATTTCACAAAATTAACTTTCGTTGAATTTGCTAACGCTCGACAATCGGAACAAGTTCCATTGTTCTCACTTAACCGCAAAATTAACTTTCGTTGAATTTGCTGCCCTGTCTACGAGGGATCCAGCGACCCCATTACGAGATGACGGTGGCAACAAAAATGGCGGGAGTCGAAACTCCCGCCACAAACCAGTAAAAGCAATAACTTTTTTAGTTTTCTTTTTTCTTGAAATGGTCGTTATACATCTTGATGCCGAAAATGATGGCACTCATGATTGTTGTGAGAGTATTGGCAAGGAATAAAGGCCAGTTACCCGTTAGCCACCCATTGAGAGCAAACAGTATGCTGCCGATACCCATCAGCAAGAAAGTGCCAGTAGCGATATCGTCGGTACGACGCGTGCGGACAGTGTGGATGGTCTGCGGCAGATAGCCCAGCACCAGACAAATGGTGGCTGCATAGCCAACGATGAGAGTGAAGTTCTCTGAAATGAAATCAAACATATTACTATAGTTTTAAAGTGAAAAATCATTGATTGTCTATCTCGCGAAGCAACTCGCTGACGGCAGTCTTGAGTTGAGCATCTTCGCCCTTGACCACCTCGGCGGGGTCGTTAAGTACCAGAATATCCGGCTCAAGCTGGCTGTTCTCGAGATATGATCCATCAGGCAGTCGGTAGCCTATGATTGGAATACCGAAGATCAACGAATCATCCTGCAGAGTCTCCCACGACACACTTGTCATGGTACCCGGCACAGGAGCACCCACCAACTTGCCAATACCTGTGTGGCTATACACCCAAGGCGTTCCGTGGGCATTGCTGTAGCAGGCCTCGCACTGCACCATGATGCTGGGCTTGTTCCAACGTCGGCTGGGCATGTCGCATGCTTCGCGACCACGTATCACCTGAGTGAAATACTTCTTTCCACTGAACAGCACCTCGATGTCCTCATGCAGACGTCCTCCGCCGTTGAAGCGGATGTCGATCACTATGCCGTCTTTCTTATAGTACTTGCCCATCACCTGGCTATATACCTCGCGATAGCTGTCGTCGCCCATAGAACGGATGTGGACGTATCCCAGACGACCGCCCGACAGACTATCGACTACATGGGCATTATGCTTCACCCAGCGGCGATAAAGCAGGTCGTTCATCGTGCTGTTATTAATGGGGAGGACGACTTCTTCCCAACGTTCACCGGTAGATGGATTGTAGAGCGAAACAAGGGTCTTCTTGCCCACCTGACCGTTAAGCAACGTTGTATAGTCATTTTCTCCATCGATGACAGTACAATTAATCATTTCCAATATAGTGCCTCGGCGTACTTTCGACGTGGCACGTGCAAATGGACCGCGTTCAATCACCTCATCAACTTTCAGACCCTGTCCGGTATATTGCCAGTCGAAGAGCAGTCCCAAACGAGCCGTGGGCTCATTGCTGCCACTTGGATAGAAATGTCCGCCGGTGTGCGACACGTTGAGTTCGCCCAAGTATTCGCTCAGCAGGTCGGCAAAGTCGTAGTTGTTGTTGATGTGTGGCAGGAACTTGCGATAGTCGGTAGTCATCGCCTCCCAGTTCACACCGTGATAGTTGAGATTGTAGAAGCGCTTGTCAATCTGACGGTGCACATGCTCGAACATATATTCACGCTCGGCAGGAAGGTCCATCTTGATTTCAGCCTTGTAGGTGATAGGAGTGAGTTTGTCGCCACTGATGGTGAGTTTCTGCATCGTCTTGCTGCCAAGGATGAAGAAGTTCTTGCCTTCCTTGTCGCTCTGGATGTTTGCACTGCCAGCTCCCATCTTGTTGATGAGTTTGGTGGTGTGCTTGCGCATATCGAGTTTCCACAGGTCATAGCCTTTTTCGACCTGCGACAGATAGTATAGGCTCTCGCCATCATCGGTGACCATTGCACTGGCAATGTCGCTGGAATTGGGAGTGAGGCGCACAATTCGATCCTCGATGCCGTCGAGTTCAACAGGAACGTCCTTCTTTTCCTCTTTCTTCTCCTCGGCCTTGTCTTCTTTTTTCTTCTTTTTGCTGTCAGACTTAGCCTTGTCTTCTTCTTCTTTCTTTTTCTGTTCCTTTTCAAGTTCCTTCACAAGTTCATAATCCTCCTTCGAGAGACGATACTTGTCATAGGCGTCTTGATTGACGAAGCAGAGCAAAACGTCGTCTTGCGAGCCCCATGATGCGTGGCTGCGCATACCGAATCGGTTGCTCTTGAACATGATGGCATTGCCACCCATCACCCATTGCGGACTCTCGCTGAAGTAACCACTGGCGGTGATGTTGGTAATTGGCCCGCCGTCGGCGCTGACGATGCCAATGTCGGTGTACGGGTCACGCTGGTTGCCGATGAACTCGAGTGCTATCCACTTGCTGTCGGGCGACCACGAGTAGCCGAAACCGCCATTGGTCTCATACCAGAGGCTTCCATCGGTCACCTGATGCACCTTTCCGCTCTTGATGTCCATCACCATCAGCTTGGTGCGGTCTTCAATGAACGCGAGTTTCTTACCGTCGGGACTGATGTCGGGCATGGCACGCTCGATGGTTGATGAAGGCAATAATATCTCTTCGTTGATAGTAGTTGCATTGGGGAAATTCGGGTCGTCCTTGCGAGCAATTGTGGCTTTCACCAATTGCCAGTTGCCGTTGCGTTCGCTAGCATAAACCAAGGTGCGGTTGTCACTGCCCCAAGTTATGCCGCGCTCTGCTTGCGGTGTGTTGGTGATGCGCTTGGTCGTTCCATATTCCACCGAAGCCACAAACACCTCGCCACGCACCACGAATGCAACCTGCTTGCCGTCGGGCGAAACAATGGCGCTGCTGGCACCGCTGGTCTTGGAGAAGTTGGTTATTTGGTCGCTGTCGTCATGGAACAGGTCGATATTCACGCGCTGAGGCTGCCCGCCCTGCCGCTGAGTGTAGAGTGCACCGTCCTGAGTGTAGCAAAGCGTACCGTCACGTGCGATTGTGAGGAAGCGAACTGGATGAGTCTTGAAATTGGTCACGGCTGTGAATGACGAAGGATTGTTCAACGGAAATTTCCACACGTTGAACGAGCCGCCGTCGCGCTCACTGAGCATATACACAGTGTTTCCGTCGGGACCAAGCACCGGGTCGCGGTCTTCACCGGCATGCTTGGTGAGATTGGTGTGGCGACCGGTAGCAATGTCGTAGCTCCAAATGTCACGAGTCACCGACGAAGTATGATGCTTGCGCAGTGCATCTTCCATGCCTTTCTGGTCCTGATAGAGGAAGAATTTGCCATTGGAAGCCATGTGCACTGCCTCGGCAGGAGTGCCCAGCACCTGAACTGCTCGCCCACCCTCGACAGGGACTTTGTACAGCTCAGTCATACGACCGCTGGGGAACATCGCGCTGCTGGCCGGGTCCTGAATGGCGGCCGAGAAATATATCTCCTTGCCATCGGGCGAAAAAGCCCATGGCAACTCACTGGCAGAGTTACTTGTCAGTCGCTTGGGCGTACCACCACTAGATGACATTACAAACACGTCGAAATTGCCCTTTCGGTCGCTGGCAAAAGCAATCAGGCGGCCGTCGGGCGACCACACGATGTTACGCTCATAACTGCTCTGTGTGGTAAGCTGCACAGCCTGCCCTCCCATAGACGACACTTTGTATATGTCGCCTTTATAGGAGAAGGCAATTTCAGAGCCATCGGGCGAAATCGCCGCATATCGCATCCACAACGGGCTAACAGCATACATGTTAATGGCCAATACCTGAATCAACACAATAGTCAATACAAATCTCTTCATCTTCAAATATTCTAATTTGCAATACATGGGTTAACAATATCCCAGGCATCAAGGTTAATTACTTAATATTTTTGGCAAAGGTAATCATTTTTCTCGGCATTACAAAAAATGACTTTTTCAATAATCACTATCAACCTGAAAGAGACTTGCAAATTACTGAAAAAATATTCAGTTAATTATTGTAAAAAGTATCTTAAATGCGGTGAATTTATAGTAATTTCGCAATACATTTTGAGCGGCGTTGAATGACGTCGCGCAGTTAATATTTGTAATTAATTCACAACTAATAACTTACAACTAATTAACCACGTGAAAACTCTAAATTTTGAGGACCTGACCAAAATCAGGAAGAAAGCTCAAGCCACCCTCAACATGCGTGAATTGAGCTATGCTGCAGTGAGTGAAAAAAGCTGCGGCCTTGCCGTGGGTACAGAGCACATCGAACTGCTTTGCTGTGGCGGTACAGGCTGTAAGGCCTCCGACAGTGCAAAGATTGTAGACAATCTCAAGGCTGCCATCGAAGCCAACGGCATTGCCGACAAGGTGGAAGTGATTGTCACCGGTTGCTTTGGATTCTGCGAGAAAGGCCCTATCGTGAAAGTCATGCCCGACAACACCTTCTACACTCAGGTGACGCCTGAAGATGCAGAAGAAATCGTCAAGGAGCATGTGATTGCCGGCCGCAAGGTTGAGCGTCTGCTCTATGTCGATCCCAAGACTTCTCACACGGTAAGCGACGCGAAGCACATGGACTTCTATCGCAAGCAGATGCGTATTGCACTTCGTAACTGCGGCTTTATTGATCCCGAGAACATTGAAGAGTACATTGCACGCGACGGCTATGCAGCACTTGCAAAAGCTCTCCAAGAGCAGACTCCCGAGCAGGTGATTGACATCATCAAGCAGTCGGGTCTGCGCGGTCGTGGTGGTGCCGGCTTCCCCACAGGTATGAAGTGGGGCTTTGCCCGCAATTATCAGGCCGAGGAGAAGTATGTAGTATGTAACGCCGACGAAGGCGATCCCGGTGCATTCATGGACCGCTCCATCATGGAGGGTGATCCCCACTCGGTAATTGAGGCAATGGCAATTTGCGGCTACTGCATCAATGCCAACAAGGGTCTTATCTATATCCGTGCCGAATATCCTCTGGCAGTGCATCGCCTGAAAGTTGCCATCGATCAGGCTCGTGAATACGGCCTGCTGGGCAAGAAAGTGCTGGACAGCGACTTTGATTTCGATATTGAGATCCGCTACGGTGCAGGTGCATTCGTCTGCGGTGAGGAAACAGCGCTCATCCACTCAATGGAAGGCAAGCGCGGTGAGCCTACGCTCAAGCCGCCGTTCCCTGCCGAAAGCGGTTACAACGGATATCCCACCAACGTGAACAACGTGGAAACACTGGCCAACGTGCCCATCATCCTCACCAAGGGTGCTGAATGGTTCTCTTCAATCGGTACCGAGAAGTCGAAGGGTACTAAAGTGTTCGCACTGGCAGGTAAAATCAACAATGTGGGTCTTATCGAGGTGCCAATGGGAACAACCCTGCGCGAGATCATCTACGACATCGGTGGTGGCGTTAAGAATGGCAAGGAGTTCAAGGCTGTGCAGACTGGTGGCCCCTCGGGCGGCTGCTTGACTCAGAAGCACCTTGACACTCCTATCGACTATGAACACCTTACTGCTGCTGGCTCAATGATGGGCTCTGGTGGTATGATTGTCATGGACGAGGACGACTGTATGGTCAGCGTGGCCAAGTTCTACCTCGAGTTCACCTGTGATGAGAGCTGTGGTAAGTGTACGCCATGCCGCATCGGTAACAAGCGTATGCTCGAAATCCTTACCCGCATCACTGAGGGCAGGGGCACCATGGCCGACCTTGAACGCCTCAAGGAACTTGGTGAGATTATTAAGGACACCGCCCTGTGTGGTCTCGGCCAGACCTCTCCAAATCCTGTGTTATCGACCATCAACAACTTCTGGGACGAATATGTGGAGCATGTCCAGTATCACAAGTGCCGTGCTCACCAGTGCAAGAATCTCGTAACCTACAGCATTGACCCGACCAAGTGTAAGGGCTGCACCGCCTGCGCACGTAAGTGTCCTGTCTCCGCTATCTCGGGTGAGGCTCGCAATCCTCACATTATTAATCCCGATAAATGTATCCGCTGTGGTATGTGTATTTCTACTTGCCGCTTCGATGCCATCTCAATTTCCTAAAAATTTGACAGTATCATGGAAGAAAAGAATATGATCACTCTGACGATTGATAAACATGAGGTTACTGTTCCTGCTGGAACAATGTTGCTTGATGCGGCTAAGACTGTAGGTATCTCTATTCCTACTCTGTGCCATATCGACCTTAAGGGCACCTGTGTACAGAACATGCCCGCTTCGTGCCGAATTTGTGTTGTGGAGATTGAGGGACGTCGCAACCTGGCTCCCGCTTGCGCTACCCGCGTGACTCCAGGTATGGTGGTTCACACCAACAGCGCCCGCGTGATTCGCGCCCGCAAGACTGTTGCCGAGCTTATTCTCAGCGACCACCCAAATGACTGCCTTACCTGCCCGAAGTGCAGCGACTGTGAGTTGCAGCGCCTGGTTATGCGCTTCAACATCCGCACTATGCCTTATAATAATGGTGAGCAGAGCGTGCGCAAGCAGGAACTCACTCCAGCCATTACTCGAAACATGGAGAAGTGCGTTTACTGCCGCCGTTGCGAGAGCGTATGTAACAACGTGCAGAGCGTGGGTGTACTGAGCGCAATCCGTCGTGGTTTCAACACTACCATTGCTCCTACGTTCGATAAGATGTTCTCCGACACCAACTGTACCTATTGTGGTCAGTGTGTTGCTGTTTGTCCTGTGGGTGCTCTCACCGAACGCGACTACACCGATCGCCTCATGGATGACCTCAGCGATCCTGATAAGGTGGTTATTGCTCAGCCCGCTCCTGCCGTACGTTTCGCTCTGGGCGAAGAATTCGGCATGCCTGCTGGCACTATCGTTACCGGAAAGATGGCCACCGCATTGCGTGACCTCGGTTTTGACTACGCATTCGACACCGACTTTGGTGCCGACCTTACCATCATGGAAGAAGGCGCAGAGATTCTTCATCGCCTGAAAAAGTTCCTCGCTGGTGACAAGGACGTGAAGCTTCCTATCATGACTTCTTGCTGCCCTGCTTGGGTTAACTTCTACGAGCATGAATTTCCCGATCTGCTCGAGTATCCCTCGTCGGCTAAGTCTCCCGCCCAGATGTTTGGTGCAATAGCTAAGACTTACTGGGCTGAGAAGATGGGTATTCCTCGTGAGAAAATCGTTTGTGTTTCCATTATGCCTTGCTTGGCCAAGAAGTATGAGGCTGAACGTGAAGAGTTCAAGGTGGATGGCAATCCTGATGTGGATTACAGCATCTCGACCCGCGAGTTGGGCCGCCTGATTAAGCGTGCCAACATCGACTTCGTCAACCTGCCTGACAGCGAATTTGACTCGCCCCTCGGTGAATCAACTGGAGCTGCTGCCATCTTCGGCATCACTGGTGGTGTGATGGAGGCTGCCCTGCGTACCGTTTATGAGGTATACACTGGCAAGACCCTGCCGCATATTGACTTCAACGACGTGCGCGGTTTCGAAGGCATCAAGGAAGCTACTATCGACCTCAATGGCTTCGAGCTGAAAGTCTGCGTCGCTCACACCCTGAGTAACGCCCGCAAGGTGATGGATGCCCTGCGTGCCGGCAAGCTCAACTACCACGTGGTGGAAGTCATGGCATGTCCAGGTGGTTGCATCGGTGGTGCTGGTCAGCCCTACCACCATGGCAACATCGAGATACTCAAGGCACGTGCTGCTGCCGTTTACCGCGAGGATGAGGGTAAGGCACTGCGCAAGAGCCACGAGAACCCCGATATCCAGAAGCTCTACAAGGAATTCCTGGGTGAACCGATGAGCGAGAAGGCACATCACCTGCTCCACACTCACTATAGCGACAAGTCAATCAAGTAATCATAATAAACACATTATATATTATGGCAAAAGAAATGAAACTGGCATGCAACGTTGTCGAGCAGGTGGAAGCAATATGCGACAAGCACGGCAACCGTCCAGGCGAACTGATTAATATACTGCATGAGGCGCAGAACATGCATGGCTACCTGCCAGAGGAGATGCAGCGCATCATTGCCCGCAAGCTCAACATTCCCGCTTCTAAGGTCTATGGTGTGGTGACGTTCTATTCGTTCTTCACCATGACGCCAAAGGGCAAGCATTCCATCTCGGTATGCCTGGGTACTGCTTGCTACGTACGCGGCTCGGAGAAGCTGCTTGAGGAAATCAAGCGCGTGCTGAATATTGAGGTCGGTGAGACCACCCCCGATGGCAAGTTCTCACTCGACTGCCTGCGCTGCGTAGGTGCCTGCGGTCTTGCTCCCGTAGTAACCATCGGTGAGAAGGTCTACGGACGCCTCGAATCCAAGGATGTGAAGAAAATCCTTGATGAGGTAGCCGCAAACGACTAATCCCACTTTGTAACACTGTGACGGTTCTCTTGATTCAAGGGAACCGTCACCTTTTTAAATCAAGCCATATGAACGTTAGAATCGAAGAAGGCTGGAAACAAGCCTTGAGCCACGAATGGGAATCCAGCTACTTTGCGCAGCTGGCGCAGTTTGTCCATGCCGAGTATCGTGCACATCGGGTATTTCCACCTGGGCGGCAGATATTTGCTGCCTTCGATGCTACGCCTTTCAACGAGGTCAAGGTCGTAATACTGGGCCAGGACCCATATCATGGCGACGGTCAGGCCAACGGCCTCTGCTTCAGTGTTAACGATGGTGTTCCCTTTCCTCCATCGCTGCTGAACATTTTCAAGGAGATACATGACGATGTGGGCACTCCCATACCTGCTAGCGGTGACCTTACGCGCTGGGCACGACAGGGCGTGCTGTTGCTTAATGCCACGCTCACCGTGGTGGCGCATCAGCCGGGCTCACATCAGGGACATGGTTGGGAACAGTTCACCGATGCTGCAATCCGTGCCTTGGCCGAGCAGCGCGAACACCTCGTATTCATCCTGTGGGGTAGCTATGCGATTCGCAAGGGCGCGTTTATCGACCGCCAACGGCATCTCGTACTCACTTCACCTCACCCGTCGCCGCTGTCGGCACATCGCGGTTTCTTCGGCAACCACCATTTCTCCCGTGCTAACGCTTACCTCGCCCAGCACGGCATATCCCCCATCAACTGGTAACAATTACGACGGCACATCTATGACGTGCCACGCCAAGTGTCAGCTCGGAGAGCTGAGAAGCAAGAGCCGAGAAGCAAGAACCGAGAGTCGAGAAGCGAGAACCGAGAGCCAATGATTCATACTCCCCCTAACCCCCTCTATCTTAGAGGGGGAACTGCTGACGAGAACCAAGAGCCGAGACTCACTTTGAAACCCGTAGGGCTGATGAGTATATAGGCTGGAGTGCAGCCGAAGGCGGAACTCCTGTAACCATGGCATTCTATGGTACTATAGCCCCATCGGGGCGGCAGTTAAAAATCTGACAGTCTGTCGCCCTTACAGGGCTAAATCTGCAGTTCAGCAATACTTAAACTTTGTTTAATATTGCATTCACCTTGCACGTTATTTGCATTTTCGCTTGCCTTGCACTAACTTTGCAAAAAACTAAAAACAAGCCAATGAACGAGAAAAATCATAAAGTGGCGCTCATCACGGGCATCACGGGTCAGGACGGCAGCTATCTGGCAGAGTTCCTGCTTGAGAAAGGCTACGAAGTGCACGGCACTTTGCGACGCAGCAGCAGTTTCAACACAGGACGCATTGAGCACCTATACCTCGACGAGTGGGTGCGTGACATGAAGCAGCATCGTCTCATCAACCTGCACTATGCCGACATGACCGACTCAAGTTCGCTCATCCGTATTATCGAACAGGTGAAGCCCGACGAAATTTATAATCTGGCAGCTCAGAGCCATGTGAAGGTGTCATTCGACGTACCCGAATATACAGCCGACGTGGATGCCATAGGCACGCTGCGCCTAATTGAGAGCGTTCGCATTGCTGGCCGAGCCGACGTGACCAAGATTTACCAGGCGAGCACCAGCGAACTATACGGCAAGGTTCAGGAAGTGCCTCAGAGCGAAACCACGCCGTTCTATCCCCGCAGTCCGTATGCCGTGGCAAAGATGTATGCCTTCTGGATAATGAAGAACTATCGCGAGAGCTACGGAATGTACTGCGCCAACGGCATCCTGTTCAATCACGAGAGCGAGCGCCGCGGTGAGACTTTCGTCACGCGCAAGATAACCATGGCGGCTGCACGCATCGCCCACGGCAAGCAGGACAAGCTCTACCTGGGCAACCTTAATGCCCGACGCGACTGGGGCTATGCTCCTGATTATATCGAGTGCATGTGGCTCATTCTGCAGCAGCCTGAACCAGATGACTATGTCATTGCCACAGGAGAGTATCACACCGTGCGAGAGTTCTGCACGCTGGCATTCCATTATGCAGGCATTGAACTTGACTGGCAAGGTGAGGGCATCAATGAAAAAGGCATCGACCGTGCCACTGGACGCGTATTGGTTGAAGTGGATCCCAAGTATTTCCGTCCGGCCGAAGTGGAACAGCTTCTCGGTGACCCGACAAAGGCGAAGGAGAAACTTGGTTGGAATCCCCACAAGACTTCATTTGACCAACTAGTGCGCCTTATGGTGGAATATGATATGAAAAACGTGTGATGATGAACAAGGACTCTAAGATATATGTGGCAGGACATCGTGGATTGGTAGGCTCGGCCATCTGGAACAACCTGAAGCAGAAAGGATATACCAACCTTGTGGGCCGTACGCACAAAGAGTTGGACTTGATGGATGGCGTGGCGGTGCACGAGTTCTTCGACCAAGAGCAACCCGAATACGTCGTGCTTGCCGCTGCCCATGTGGGTGGCATCATGGCCAACCTGAAATATCGTGCCGACTTCATCTACCAGAACCTGCAAATCCAGCAGAACGTGATAGGTGAAAGTTGGCGCCACGGAGTGAAGAAACTCCTATTCCTGGGCAGCACCTGCATCTATCCACGCGAGGCTCCACAGCCCATCACCGAGCAGGCACTGCTCACATCTCCGCTGGAATATACCAACGAGCCTTATGCAATAGCCAAGATTGCCGGCTTGAAGATGTGCGAAAGCTTCAATTTGCAGTACGGCACCAATTTCATAGCCGTAATGCCTACCAACCTCTATGGTCCCAACGACAATTTCAACCTTGAAACCAGCCACGTCATGCCGGCGATGATACGCAAGATGCATCTGGCACGACTGCTCAACGAAGGTGACTGGGACGGTCTGCGTGCCGACCTCAATACCCGTCCGGTAGAAGGTGTAGATGGAACTGCGTCTCCCGAAGTGATTACTGAACTGCTGTCACGCTACGGCATCGACAGCCATTCACTGAAGCTGTGGGGCACAGGAGCACCGAGACGAGAGTTTCTCTGGAGCGAAGACATGGCCGATGCCAGCGTATATTGCCTGGAGCACATTGATTTTGATGACGTGCGCGGAACAAATCCTGAGGTACGTAACTGCCATATCAACATCGGCAGCGGCAAGGAAATCACCATCAGACAACTTGCAGAGCTTGTCAAGCAGGCAGTGGGCTATGAAGGCTCCATAGAATGGGACAGCACAAAGCCCGACGGAACCCTGCGCAAACTCACCGACGTGAGCCGCCTGCACGGCTTGGGATGGCATCACCGCATGGAAATAGAAGACGGCGTTCCGGCCCTCTATCGCTGGTATCTTGATAATTTATAGAACCAAGAACCGAGAACCGAGAGCCGAGATTCTCAGAGTATTCAGAATAACTTGTAACTAAAAAATATAGAATTATGGGACTTTTAGAAAGTATTATCCGTTCGGCACAGGAAGGTGGCGGCGGTGGTGGCCTTGAAGACATCCTTGAGCAGCTGGGACGCCGAGGACAGTCTACTACAGGCAGCACTCTCGATGAAATCCAGCGTCGCAGAGGACAGCAAAGTGGCACCTCATACGATGAAGGAGACATCAGCATTGAAGATCTGGAACGCCAGATGGGTATAGGAAAAAAGAACGGCAATACTGAATACAATACTGGCGGCTACACGCAGAGCCAGCCTTATCAGCAGTATCCGCAGGAGTACCAACAGTATCCACAACAACAGCAGTATCCGCAGGAGTATCAGCAGTATCCGCAGCAACAGCAATACCCTCAGCAACAACAATATCCACAACAATACCCGCAGCAGTATCCGCAGCAGGAAACCACTACCATCCCCATGCCTCAGGAAGAGGAGCAAGAACAGGAAGTGGGACAGACTACCGGAGGCGGCATGTTCGGCGGTGGACTGACCAGCATACTCAAGGTAATTGGCATGGGAGCCCTTGCAATGTATATTTTGAAGAAATTCAGGAAATAAAGAAAGGAGAGATTTGTTATGGAAGACATAAGAACATTAGAGAAAGTAATAAGACTCGTGGCAAAGACAGGTCTCTTTTTTGCAAAAGTTGACGGCGAATACAGTGACCGTGAGCGAGCATTCCTGCAGGCATATATCGACCAGCTGGTCAATGCCGGAGGAACACCCGAAGAAGTACAGGCACTCATTGGCAACATTGAGGAACAAAACATTACGCTTGACAACGTCGTGGCCGATACCCGCGAAGTGCTGCAGTGCCTGCCCGACAATGATGCACGCATAGTAAAAATTACGCTTTATTCATATATCAGCGACATCGTGGCTGCTGACGGTGATGACTGTCCAGCTGAGAAAGCCGCTTTCGAAGCGTGGTGCGAAGCACTTTATTAAATGCAAGATGCATGACACAAGAAGAACCGAGCCATTTTGACTCGGTTCTTTGCTTTATACTTGAATCTTTAAGCTCTGCCCTTATATCTTCAAGATAATATTGATTATCGAGTTGACGTCCTCGACATCGATTACACCGTCATTGTTTAAATCGGCAGCAGCGTCCGGGTCGGCTTTATGCAGGATGATGTTGATGACGATGTTCACATCGCTCACGTCCACCATGCCGTTGCCATCAAGGTCACCACGCAGCACAGGAACAGCATCAGGGTGCAGGTCAATGCCACCGCATACCTCAGTGCTGGTCTCCCCTATCCATCCGCACTGCTGCATCATGCCACTGTAGACCTTGATGAAGTCAACCTGTGACAGATGTTTGGGACTGCCATTTTCATCAACAGCCCAGCCGATGTCGAAACCGAGGTTCTGGTTGGATTGCTGAGCACCAGTCACGTAGCCATATCCATAATCGGGCCTGTTATCTACATATCCCCAACCGAAGTAATACTGTACCCAGTATTCCTGACCAGTCTCATTTGCGTTTTCTGCATTGTTCGGCAACTTTGTACCAGTAAAGGTGAGCGTCTCACCTTCGGCCCACCCTGGCCAATAGCTCTGTGTGTGGAACGCAAGTTTATAGATATATCCTTCGTTGACGCTGTCGGTGGCATTACTCGTCCAATGCACATATTCCATATCGGTGATAAATGGAGTTGAACCAGGCACGGCAGTATGGTCCTCTTCGGGTTTATAATAGGTGACTGTGAAGTTCTTCTGTGTGCGAGGATTGTTGTATTCGCTGCCTGCAAGCTCATACCAAGGGTCATCGGGGATGCCGTTGCCGTTAACATCACGGCTTACCATCACGACACCCGGCTCGCAACTGCCGCCAGAAACCTGCAAACTGTCGGAGCCGAAAGCATTGCCAAACACCTGAAAGTCCTTTTCACCAGCAACGTTGACAACCGGATGGTCAAAGCCGAACACCACATAGCCGCCAAAGCTGCCTAACGAAATCAGACCAGGTTTGACAACGACTGTCGTATCATAGACTATAGTGCCATCGGGCAATTCACCTTCCTCAATTGTGATGGAGCCACATATTTTACTCTCCACCTTGGCAATCATAGATTCTTGGGTATCGCCCTCTTCAAATTTCGGCGAATCGTTCACAAACTGCCCGGGTGCCGGCATAAAGTCATACACCTTCGTTATATACGGCTTGTTCTGTGCTTGGACAGTCATAGCCAACAGAATTGCAAAAAATAAAACCTTAGTCTTCATTATAGTAGATTGTTGTTAATAATCATAAGTCGTTTCACCCAGAAAAGCAAAATGCCCAGGTATGTCACCCGTCCTTACATCCCATTTCAGCTTGCCGGCTGCATCGAAGCAATACAGGTGTCCCGGCGAGACGTAGTCTTTGGCATCGGTAACGAAAATGTCCTTTGTGATGGGATTCACGGCCACGCCATAAGGCAAGACGATGTCTTTCTCCGTGCCATCGGTTATGAAACACTCCGAAACCACTTGCAAAGTCTCGGTATTGATGACGGCATAGGTCACTTCGTTCTTCATTGTCACATAGCTGAACTGCACCCCTATCACATACAGCGAGTCGCCATCGAGCCACATATTGCTCACACGGCAGTCAAATGACTTGAGAAGCCGTTCGTGACGGGTATCATAGGCAAACAGCATGCTCTGGTTGTTGTAATAATCACCTCGTGAGAAAATCCACAACACACCACGTCGGTCGGCTCGGCATCCCTGCAGGTTGATGGCGATGGGTATGCGTGCCTCCTCCTTGAAAGACTCTATGTCAATCACCGAAATAGTGTTCTCGTAATTTGGGACCATATAGCCGCCGGAGTTCGCCACATATATCTTGCCGTTGACAATGTCAAGCTCATCAGGCTGGAAACCCACGTTGCATCGATTCACCACCTGAAGCGTCGCAGTATCCACCTTTGCCACATAGCCAATCTGCTCATAATCGGGATTGATGACCACCTCTCCTGCATAGCTCGTGACGTAGGCATAGCCCTCGTAGAACTTTATATAGCGACAATTGGGAATATTAATCTGCCCTATCTTCTTCACCGTGTTCTTGTCCATCACGTCAACCTTGTTGGAGCAGTTTATAACGGCATAGAGCTTGCTGCCGTAAATGCCCAGGTCGTTGCCCACATCACCCATCTCTTTGGGCACGTTGGGATTGGCGAAGGCAAACACGTTGCGGGTGTATCGGCTAGTCTGGAAGTTGTAGTAGTCCAAAGTTGCCTTGTTAGATCCCATGTTGCCTTCATTCAGTACATACATGCCCCTTACAGAAGTATATTCGGGCTGAGCAATCTCCACTTCCTCGGGGATGAAAATCACCTCTTCCTCTCGACATCCTGCAAGCATCGCGACAAGAAATGCATATATGGCTATCCGTCTAATCATATATCGATTTTTAGAATAAACTTGAAATTACGTCCTGGCATGGGATAGTTCTGTATAACGTCATACTGCTGGTTGAACAGGTTGTTTACCTCGGCAGTAAGTTTAAGTTGTGTCTTGCCAAGCTTAAATCGATAGCTTGCCGAGATGTCGTGGGTATACCATGGCTGCTCATGATTGGCGAGAATGTTGGCACTGTTGTGATAGCGCTCGCCCACATAGATGAAACTATAGTTCACGTCAACATCGCGCCATGCGCCGTGCAACGTGGCACTGCCGCTATGCCAGGGGATATAGGCAATCTGTCCCTTGTAGGTTTCTCCATCACCGTTGTCGGCAGGATTGCTGTAGTCTTGGGCACGCTGGTAGGTATAAGTGATAGCACCATCAACAATCAGCGATGCCACAGGCTGCATGACGAGGCGAGCCGACACATCGATACCCCTGATCTTCACCTTGCCGATGTTCATCATCATCCATCGATACTGTCCTGTACCCTTTGGCACCGCAATAATCTTGTCATTGACAATATTATAGTAGGCATCGGCACTAAGACGTACGGTCTTCACCACGTCCTCTTCACTGTTAAACTGATACATTATGCCCAAATTCCACTGCGTGACATACTCGGGGCGAAGGTTGGCATTGCCTATGTCGGTATAATACAAATCATTGAAAGTAGGCATCCTAAAGATGCGTTTATAGAACGCCCTGATGTTCAAGTCTTGCTCCAACCATGGCTGATAACTAACAAAAACAGCAGGCGTAAATTTGTCTAGATTGTTGTGGTGTTTATCTATCACCTCGTCTCCCATGCGCGATGAATATAGGTCGGTTACATGAGTGTAGAGAAGGCTTGCCTGCGCTTTCAGACGGCTCCACTTATATGCTGTTGCTAACGCTGTGAGCAAAGTGTGACGTGTGGGGTAGGAAAAGTTGACGAGTGTGGAGTTAAGGTAATTCCACTGGTAATCGACACTCAAATTCACGTCCCAGTCGGTCATGATGGTGTATTTGTTGGCTGAGGATACATATATTTCGTCCTGCCAGAACTTGTGGTCGAGGTACATCAGGGTAGTGTCGGGGTTCAAGTAGCGCATGTAGTCACGAGCATACTTCGCCTTGAGCATCATCTGGTAGCTTTCATTCACTTTTTTCCTGAACGACCCTTGCGTGAAAAAGTTGCGGTCCCACTGACGTTGCGCCGTTTTCCACACGTTATTTACAATGGCACCAGGAATGCCTTTCTCACTGTCGTAGTAGTAAGCTTTGACATTCCATTTTCCGTCAGAAGTAACGCCAAACAACCCTCCCTCAAGCCGCAGGGCGTAGATATCTCCGTTTTCTCGCACAGCGGTTGTGTCCCAGGCCACGACTCCGTCGCTGAACAACTTGCGATAGCGGAAGTGGTACTGCCCCGTGGCATAAGTGTACTCAGCATTGAGCGACATGCTCAGATGACGGTTGAACTTATGTTCCCAACGAACCGAAGGATTGGCCAACCCGAATGACCCAGTTCTCATTGTCACATTGAGATTATCGCGCTTGCCTGTGGTAAACTTTGGATACTTCGTGCGTAAATAGATAGATCCTGCCGAGCCATAGTCGCGTGCCGACTGGAATATTTCGCTTTTCTGACCGTTATAAAGCGATATTTCCTCTATATTGTCGAGAGAGAACTTGCCCAAGTCTATCTGGCCATTTTGGGCATTACCAAGCTGGATTCCATCGTAGAAAATACCCATGTGGTTGCTGCCCATAGAACGCATGTCCACAGTCTTGATGCCCCCCACACCACCATAATCCTTGATTTGAATACCCGAGAAATAGCGCACGGCATCGGCTACGCTGTGACTGTTGAGCACCTCCAGCTGCTTTCCGCCCAGCACTTGCGCAGGTATTACCTCGGCATATGGTTTGACAGCATAGATAGTAACATTGCGTAGATACTGCATCGAATCGAGACGACCAGTACCCACTGCATTACCATCTTGAGCTTCACAGCAAGCAATAGCAATACACACAAAAGCAACCAACCATGTCAGTCTTCGTTTCATCCGGGTCTCTATTTACCAACTTGGCAGGTCTTCTGGCTCATTCCGCCTTCTTTGGGAGATGCTCCTTCCCACACGACTTCGCAGAATGCATTGCGTGCAGTGAAACACCCCTAAGGACACATCGATTTTCGATGGGAAAATACAGCAGCACCGTCTGCTCGGGATTCTCACCCGATTCCCTTTTCACTCAGGCTATTATAGCTGAGCACCAAATCTTGATGCAAAATTACTAATTTGCACACCAACAGACTAACATTTTCAAAAAATTAACTTTCGTTGAATTTGCTACCGCACGACAATCGGAACAAGCTCCATTGTTCTCGCTTAACCGCAAAGTTAACTTTCGTTGAATTTGACACACTGCCTCGGATCTCGGATGCTTCGCTCACATTATATCACACAGTGCCGCCCACAGCTACACCGTGGACGGCACTAACTACTTGTCTTTTCTCCGAGAAAACTGAGTCAAAAAGCTCGTAACTTGCAGCTAAACGCTTATTTACTCGTCTACTATAATTTCAAAATAATATTGATGATGGCGTTCACATCTTCAACATCAATAATGCCTTCACCAGTCACGTCGGCATTGCCAGTATAATCAGCGGGGGTTTTCTTATGCAAGATGATGTTGATGGCGGCATTCACGTCCTCAACGTCAACGAGGCCTTCACCTGTCACATCGCCTGGAGAAGTGCTCCACAGGTCAAGCAGCACATGTGAGGTGTAGTCACCATCTAGCAGCGTCTTGTCCACTGCCAAATAAGCAATGCCCGTATTAATAGACATGAACAGGTCGATATTGTTCTGGAACTCATACCAGTCCACGCAATTACTTCCGAGGAAATAGGCCTTGGTGTCGTCGGGAGAAGCTGCAAACGGGGCGTAAGGGATATCTTCGATACCATTTAACGACCTGAGCATGTTGTCACCTAAAGATGAAACCGAAGCCGCAGCCGAAAACAGGTAGCGAGTGGATGGGGTGCCTTTCAGGATAACGCCGTTATTGGCGGGAATTTTCGAACTGGACAACTTGGTTGATGTGGCCATTCGACGCGCGGTATTGAAACCAGTTACAGTGTATGCACTGAGGCCCTCGGGCAAAGTGACGTTTCGGACACAGGAGAATGTCAAAAAGCCGTTTTCTTGCGTCACCACCCAAGGCAGGAAGTTGACCGAGGAGTAACGAAGCTGCCATGCCGGGAGATTGCTATTCTTCACATAGCAGGCAAAGTTGGATGCGTTGTCACCAATGATGTCAGTACCCAACAAGGTGAGTTTGTTGGGTGCCTTGTCGGTAGCAAGTAGCAGCGACCTCAGGTTCTGGGCACCATAGAAAGCCCTGTTCCTAATGCGTGTGACCCCAGACGGCACATTAACTGCCGTTACTGCTGTTCTGGTGAATGCTCCTTCGCCAATGCCGGTCACGGCCCATACGGTTCCATTGAGGCTGAAGGCGGCAGGTATGTCTACTACTCCGGAGTAGGTAGCACCATTTTGCGGCCTCACCAGACATAGTTCGTTATAAGAAGTATTCGGCTCGACTTGGTACCAAAGTCCCCCATGGTGGATAAGATTATTGTCATTGTACGAAAGGTAACCGGGATTACTGAGACCGCCGTCAACATGCGCGTATTCTTTGTCGACATGGTCGGCATCGTAGATGGTGCCGGCACCGCCTACAAGTTTTGGACATCTACTAAACATCTCGACTGAATTGGTGACGTTCGAAACATTCCACCCGTCACCGACAACGATAGTTGTGAGCTCACTACAACCGTCAAACATCCATTTTGTTGCAGTTACCGCCGAGGTGTTGAAACTGCTAAGATCAAGCACTTTTAGTTTTGAACAGCTATAGAACATTAATTGCATATCGCTCACCTTGGCGGTGTTGAAACTACCGAGGTCAATGTCTGCAAGTTGATAGCAATGCATGAACAGGCCAACCATGCTGGTCACATTAGCGGTATTAAATCCTGCCAAATCAAGGCTGGTGAGATTACTGCAGTAGGTGAACATATGGTCCATTTTGGTCACCTTGCTGGTATTGAAACTTGTTACATCGAGGTTCGTGAGTTTGCTGCAATTCATGAACATCCCGCTCATTTTGGTCACGTTGGCTGTGTTAAAATTGCTCACGTTTAGGCTAGTGAGCTTGCTGCAGAGGTAGAACATGTCTTCCATGTTGGTCACCTTGCTGGTATTGAAACTTGTCACATCGAGGTTCGTCAGATTGCTACACTCCATGAACATGCAGTACATGGTGGTCACATTGCTCGTATTGAAGTTGCTCAGGTCTAAGCTGCCGAGCTTTTCACAGCTATGGAACATTAATTCCATGTTGGTCACGTTGCCGGTATTGAAACTGGTTATATTGAGGTTCGTGAGATTGCTGCAATTCATGAACATGCCGTACATGTTGGTTACCCTTTCGGTATTGAAGTGACTCAGGTCGAGGCTGCTGAGCTTGGTGCAGTTGTAGAACATGCAGTACATGTTCACCATCATGTCGGTATTGAAATATTCCAGGCCTTCGATGCTCGTGAGGTTGGTCATGCCTTCAAACCAGGAGTAGCCACTGGTATGGTGATAAAATCGAAACGACGAGTCAAACACCACTTTCTGGATATTGCTGCTGACGTCGGTATCGGTTGACCACCACGGCTTGGTGGTGTCACTTGTCGGAAACGGCCTGACATCTCCGCTGTGCGTCACGTTATCGTAGTAGAACGTGAGGGTTGAATTGCTGGAGGTATAAACCGCACGGGGCTCAGCCGCCCAAGCTGTGATGCTCAAAGTGCATACCAGGGCCAGCAGCATGGCTGACAGTCTTAAGTGTAGTGAATTGTGTCTCATATGCGTATCGTTTTTATTTGGTTATACATGAAAGAATGCCTGCGATGGCTCGTCGTCGCAGACGAGGTAATTATGAATTATAAGTTTTTGCAAAAATACTTTTTTACCACAATATTTCCAAAAAAGAGAGCAAAAAACAGATAAATTCGCTTAATTTTATTTTGTATTTTGTTCAGCCTGCGCTAATTTTGCATACAAAAAAATAACGAGGAAAAATCTCAAGAGATTCTTCCTCGTCAACAGGGTGCCCAGAGCGGGACTCGAACCCGCACAGCCGCAATGGCCAAGGGATTTTAAGTCCCTCGTGTCTACCATTCCACCATCTGGGCGGTGAATTGCAAAAGAGTTACAAGCTACGAGCTACAATGCTTGGTTCTCGGTTCTCGACTCTTTTTGCGGCTGCAAAGGTAGTAAAAATAATTCAATTACAAAGCATCATGAATCAAAAATTGTCATTGCTTGAAAAAACAATGCTTCACAACGATTATTCAAGGACGCAAGAAAAATAAAAAAAGCCATATTACGTTAATAATATATGAACAAAAGACTGCATATAGTTTTAGCTTTAATGAGTGTACTGCTGCTCATGGGTTGTGACAAGGTGAACAACAAGGAAGTGCCGAGCTACATGGTGAACATAGACCTGGGAACATATGCCCTGTGGAACACCTACGGCGTGGCAGGTGTGGGCGACTACCGCATCTTCGACCGCGGCAAGCAACTTCCTGCAAACTTCCCCTTCAATATCAACACATATACGGGCTATGGCGGCGTTCTGCTCATCATGGCATTTGATGGCATTACGGCAAGCTATGCCCCTCAGGCTTACGATGCTGCATGTCCAGTGGAGAATTCACCCAATGTATCCATAGGTATTGACAGCGACAAACTGGAGGCCGTGTGCCCGCAATGCCACTCACGCTACAACGTGCTCACCGGCATGGGAGGCCCCATCAGTGGCGTAGCGTATACCAACAAATATGGTCTGCGCACCTACAGGGCCCGCCCTACCGACAACGGAGGTTATATTATCACATCTAAATAAACACACTATCATGAATTCACAACCACTATTTTCAATTATCACCGTGACATGGAATGCGGCCGGTGTGATTGAACCGACGCTGCAAAGCGTAAGAGAACAAACCAACGCCAATTACGAATATCTGATCATCGATGGAGCATCGGCCGACGATACACTTGCACTGGTGAAACGTCATGACATTCCAAATACACGTATCTTCAGCGAACGCGACAACGGTCTATACGATGCCATGAACAAGGGCATAGACCACGCTTTAGGGAAATATCTGATATTCCTTAATGCCGGTGACAGTTTCGCATCTCCCACCACATTGGCACAGCTGACACAACTGGCTATCAACAATCCAGGTGTGATATATGGTCAGACTCAACTAGTCGATGCTAATCGGAACGTCGTTGGCAAACGCCATCTCACCGCTCCCAAACGTCTCACTGCCGACAGTTTCAAGAACGGCATGCTCGTTTGTCATCAGGCATTCGTTGCCAGACGTGACCTGGCACCACACTATGACCAACAATACCGCTTCAGCGCCGATTACGACTGGTGCATACGCGTCCTCAAAAAATCGCAGTCAAATGCCTATGCCGGAGATAAGCCCATTATCAACTTCCTCACCGACGGCCTGACGAGCAAATATCACCGCAAGTCACTGATTGAGCGATATCGCATCATGTGTCATTATTATGGCACCATGCCCACCATAGCCCGTCATCTAGGATTCATTCCACGCTATCTCAAGCGTTTGGTTTTTAAAAAATAACAATCCCCAATAGGCGTACCACAAAAATCTGCCGTAACTAAAAAAAGTTAAACGATGTGGCTATATCACTGTGTTTTTGTAACTTTGTAGGTTAATAATTTACTTATGGCACAAGATATAGAAACCACAATAGAAGCACCCTCAACAAGCGACTTTGGCGGATACGACAAGCTGAAGACCCTAACCCCTCGCGAACACATACGCATGCGCCCAGGCATGTACATCGGCAAACTGGGCGATGGCAGTCAGAGCGACGACGGCATCTATGTATTAATCAAGGAGGTGGTCGACAACAGTATCGATGAGTTCAACACCGGCTATGCCAAGCCGGTAATCAGCATTGACGTTGAAGACAACATGGTCTCCATACGCGACTATGGACGAGGCATTCCCCTCGACCAGGTAAAGGATGCTTCAAGCAAGATGAACACCGGCGCAAAGTATGACACCCAAAACTACAAGCGCTCGGTGGGACTTAACGGCGTAGGTATTAAGGCTGTGAACGCGCTGTCGTCGATGTTCTATATCCGCAGCGTGCGCGACGGACAATGTTCTTGCGTAACCTACAATGAAGGTCTAGTAGATAAGGAAACCGGAATCATGACTGCCGATGAGGGCGAAGACAACGGCACACTGGTGCGGTTCATCCCCGATGGCACCATCTTCAAGAACTTCAACTTTCGCGAAGACATCATTGAAAACATGATCAAGAACTATTCGTTCTTGAACACCGGTCTCACAATATATTTCAACGGGAAGCGCTACCACTCCCGCAACGGACTGAGCGACTTGGTGAAAGAAAACATGACCACCGAACCGCTATATCCACTCATCCACTTCACCGACAATGACATTGAAGTGGTAATCACGCATACTGACCAGAAAGGCGAGGAATTCTACTCATTCGTCAACGGTCAACACACTACTCAGGGCGGAACGCACCAAAGTGCATTCCGTGAAGCGTTGTCAAGAACCATAAAGGAGTTCTACGGCAAAAACTTCGAGTACAGCGACATCCGCAACGGCATAGTGGCAGCCATCAGCATCAAGGTGGAAGAGCCCGTCTTTGAATCCCAAACGAAAATCAAGTTGGGCAGCTCAATCATGTGGAAAGACGGCCCGACAATATACAAGTTCGTCAACGACTTCATCAAGAAAGAGCTTGACAACTACCTGCACAAGACACCTGCCACTGCCGATGTACTACTGAAGAAAATACAGGAGAGCGAGAAAGAACGCAAGGCAATAGCCGGTGTCACCAAACAAGTGCGTGAACGCGCCAAAAAGGCCGCTTTACACAACGACAAGCTTCGCGACTGCCGTGTGCACTTTAACGATGCACGTGCGCCAAAAGACAACGACCGTCGCGACGAATCATCGATATTCATCACCGAGGGTTTGAGTGCAAGCGGCTCTATAACGAAAATTCGTGATGTGGAAACGCAGGCCGTGTTCTCACTGCGAGGGAAACCTCTCAACACCTATGGGTTGGAGCCAAAGAAAGTATATACCAACGAAGAATTCGCACTGCTTCAGGCCGCACTAAACATTGACGACGGCATAGATGGGCTACGTTACAACAAGGTAATCATTGCTACTGATGCCGATGTCGATGGCATGCACATCCGCCTGCTCATGCTCACCTATTTCTTGCAGTTCTATCCTGAACTTATCAAGACCGGGCATCTCTATATACTGCAGACACCTCTGTTCCGTGTACTTAACAAGAAAGAAGCCAAGCGCAAGAGTCGTTCTACCAAAAAAGAAGCAAAAGAGAACAAACCCGAGACTTACTACTGCTACAGCGACGAAGAGCGCGTGGCAGCCATCAACCGTCTGGGCGACAATGCCGAAATTACCCGATTCAAAGGTCTTGGAGAAATTTCGCCTGATGAGTTCAAAGACTTCATCGGGCCTGACATGCGCCTAGACCGCGTATCGCTTCGCAAGGAAGACGCCGTGAGCGACATGCTCGCCTTCTTCATGGGCAAGAACACGATGGAGCGACAGAATTTTATTATCGACAACCTTGTTATTGAAGACGATGAAGACATTACAGTGCACTAATACACAAGGCCGTATTGCCCTATTCCCAGGTTCATTCGACCCATTTACCCGTGGGCACGAGAGCATCGTGCGACGCGCATTGCCGCTGTTTGACCAAATAGTCATAGCCATTGGCATAAACCCTGACAAAGCGGGGTTCATGACCATGGAACAGCGCAAGGAGTGGATTGAAACCATCTTCACCAACGAACCGAAGGTGAAAGTTGTAATCTACACGGGGCTTACCGTTGACGTTGCCCGCCAGCACAATGCACAATTCCTGCTGCGTGGCGTGCGCATGATTCAGGACTTTGAGACAGAGATGCACATGGCCGAAGTTAACCGACAGCTCTCGGGATTAGAAACCGTGCTACTATACACTCTGCCTGAAGACAGCCATGTGAGCAGTACCATAGTGCGCGAACTTGCACGATATGGTGAGGACGTCACATCATTCCTGCCCTCTGGTGCACCGCTTGATTTACTTCCAACAACAAAAAACACCCTCAAATAATGAAAAAGCTACTCATTGCGACGCTTATCGTAATGTTGGCATCGTCGATGCTCTCAGCACAGCGCATGCCCGAACATCTTAATAAACTCTTCAATGCCATCTATGGCGTGACTGCATTCTACGTCGATTCGGTTGACGAAAACAAACTCGTCGAAGATGCCCTGCGTGGCATGATAGAGAAACTGGATCCACACAGTTCTTACACCGACCCCAAAGAGACCAAGGAAGCCACCGAGCCGCTTCAAGGCGAGTTTGAAGGCATTGGTATCCAGTTCAACATGAAAGAGGACACGCTATATGTAATCCAGACTATCCCTAACGGCCCCAGTGAGCGCGTGGGAATTATGGCTGGTGACCGCATAGTTAGCGTGAACGACACCACCATTGCCGGTGTGAAAATGAGTCGTACCGACATCATGAAACGCCTTCGTGGCAAGAAAGGCACACGAGTGAACGTGCTGGTCAAGCGCATTGGCGTAAAAGAACTTATTACCTTCCGCATTACCCGTGACAAGATTCCACTGCACAGCGTAGATGCTAAATACATGGTCAACGACAGCACAGGCTATATCCGCATCAGTTCATTCGGCATGAAGACCTATGATGAGATGATGGATGCCCTTGACTATTTGAAAGACCGAGGCATGAAACAGGTCGTCATCGACCTTAGCGATAACGGTGGCGGCTACCTGCAGGCCGCTGTGGCAATGTGTAACGAGTTCATGCGTGATGGTCAGATGATAGTATATACCGAAGGCCGTACCGCTCCACGCAGCGAGGCAATAGCTCGTGGCAACGGACGATATAAAGACTTGAAGATGGCAATCATCGTCAACCAGTACTCAGCCAGTGCATCCGAAATTTTCAGCGGAGCCATGCAGGATTGGGACCGTGCCGTGATTGTGGGTCGACGCACCTTCGGCAAAGGACTGGTACAACGACCCTTGAACTTCACCGACGGGTCGATGATACGCCTAACTGTGGCACGCTACTATACTCCGAGTGAACGATGCATCCAGAAGCCCTACACCATGGGGGACCGCAAAGCCTACAGCGATGACCTGCTGGAACGCGCACGCGAAGGCGAATACTACCATCTAGACAGCATCCACCTGCCCGACTCACTGCGTTATTCCACGCTCATCAACCACAGGACCGTGTATGGTGGCGGAGGCGTGATGCCCGATATCTTTGTACCTGTCGACACTTCAGAATACACTACATACTACCGCGACTTAGTTGCAAAAGGCATAGTCAACCAATATGTGGTGAGTTATGTGGACAAGAATCGCAGCAAGCTTAAATCTGATTACAGTTCTGTACATGACTTTGACCGTCGATTCGCCCTCACCGACAATGACATGAAAGATTTCATTGCCATGGGAGAGAAAGACAGCGTGAAATATGACGAAGAAAAATACCGCACCAGCGAACGGGTGCTACGCACTATGATAAAAGGGCTTATTGCGCGAGATATCTTTGCCGACTCAGGAGCCTATAGCATAATCGTCAATCATCACAATCGCGACCTGGACGCTGCTCTTGAAGTTCTTGCCGATGACCAACGCTTCCAGCAGCTGCTGCGCTACGGCAATCCCGAATACGAACGTCTCGTACACAAGTAGTACTCTTTGGGCGACTAATCTTCAGTTTTCAAGATGATGTTGATGATAGCATTGACATCTTCTACATCTACTATGTCATCGTCGGTTATGAACGCACGACGGCCATAGTTCGATGCATTGTCTAAATGAAGTATGATGTTGATTAGGATATTTACATCCTCGACATCAACCATGCCGTCGCCATTAACATCACCATAAACTATTCTATTGTACCACAGCGTTGCCGTGCCGTCGTCATTGAGATAGATATTGGCAACTCGTTTATCAGTAATGGTGCCAGCACCTCCCGTTGTCGAAGCCAGTGAACCGTCAGCATTCATGTTTGCCTTCATGGCAGGCGAAGAATCTCCAGTAAAATCATGATTAGTCTCACCATAGAGATCGGTATCTTCACTACGTACATTAAGTGCGCCATCGGCTGGTATGACAGTGGCAAGCTGTAAATTGTAATTATTCACACTATTGGCATCCCAACGGTTTTTTACATAGGTAAAATGAGTAATTAGTATGCCTTCATCAGGTATAAACTCGTCCCAGCCTTGCTGTCGCCGGTTTTCGAGTATCCAATATTCGTTTTCGTTAAATGCTGTGATTTTCAGAGCTTGATCATCATCAATATTCTTGCTGTTGAATACGGGCAACGTGTATTGTGTGTTGTCTTCTGGTGTGATGAGGTCAATCCATCCCATAAAATTCTTTTCATAGGCACTATAGCCAATAGGTGTATCTCCGCTCACTTCGCCACCATTATAGCAAGCATCGTCCATAAGGCTCCAAATACCCATGCCATAATAGTTTGTGTTGATAGTGGAATAGAAGTCAGGCAAACCTAAGCAGTGTGAGAACTCGTGACAAAAAGTGCCGATGCCGTCAAGTATCGTGCCGTTGTCATATCGACCTGAAATCTCATTGAACACAGCAAATTTGTCGATTATGATACCATTACGTTCCTGTGGCCCAGTGCCATCACCATATTGCTGTGCTTCGGTCAAGTCCCATTGACATGGCCATACTGATGCTGGGACCGTACTCCATGCCTGTGCTTCCCCAACTCCAGCATAGACTACTACACACACGTCAGCAACGTTATCGCCATCGTTGTCATAGAGGCTCCAGTCGATTTCGTCACCAGCCAGATCAATTGCATCAATAACCATCTGTGCTACACCCACATCCAAATCTCCTGAGTTATCACCATAAAAAATACGGTCATTGGGCAAATCATAAATACCATAAAGGTCGAACTGCGGAGTGTATTGGCCATTGCTCTGATCAACGAAGTACTGGAACGCACTTTTTTCCTCAGTCTTATAGTGAGCTTCAATTTGCTCAAGAGTATTCGACATTTTCTTGTCGGCATATTGAACCAGGATTATTGGGATGCGTGGACTGCCACTTGTAGGCACCTGAGTGGCTCGCTGAGGCATCAATGCTCGGTGACCACTTGACGTTCCTACATATTTGTCCACCTTACTCAATGCTGCCAAAGTAAACTCACCATTATGGTTGGAAAGAAATTCGAGTTCGGCCGGATTACGGTCTTCGGCATTATGGGCACGCATGTCAGTCAAACCTTGAGCAGAGCGGTAATAATAGAAACCATCTTCACCGATTTGGATTGTCAGACCATCGGCAGTGGCAAGACTGCGATTGAACTCATCGCCAAACATTTGTATCTGCAATTTCGTTCCATCACTTTGCGTGATTGTAATCAGTCCAGGTTTTGCAGGAACTGCCCATGCAGCACTACCCAGCAATATAACGGCAACAATGAATGTAAGTATTCTTTTCATTTTTGTCTTAATTAACTGTATATTATTTCCCACTTAGGGCCTTAAGTAGAGCATCGCCTAAAAGCATGCCTTGCAACTCATAACCAGCTTCCAACTGATGCAAGTGGTCGTTTGGATTCATCAAACCCGCCGATACCCATTTACTGCATGCGCCAGCTCCTCCTGCCACGGTATAGAGATCCCACACTGCAACCTTATGCTGACTGCCATAACGCAAAATCATTTCGCGCATACGCGGCACGTTTGCATTCGAAACATAACTGGTGGTAGTCTTATAAACTGTCTTGTAGCGCGCCTTACGACGTTTCTTACCTCCACTCACCTTCACTTGTTGAGCAACTCGGTTGGTTACACGCTTGTGCCAGTCCATTGGTGTGGTGAGCAATATGTGAGCTTTCGGCATAGCCTTGCGCAAGTTGGTCACAAGACGATGAATTTGATCTTCCACACCAGTGAGATTGCCGACCGTTTCGTTGGTACCTAATGAAATTATAATGAGCCTAGGATCCAGTATACGCATCTGCTCTGCAAAGTCTGGCACCTTGAGATAGGTACTGTAGGTGGCACCGTTATTGCCTATGGAGTGTACCATCACTCCACGACTTGAATTGGTTATTATTGCACCGTAAAAATCGCTTTTGCATGGCACACCCATCGTCACGGTATCGGTAGTATTAGGCAGGTCGACGCGTGACGCCCATGCCGAAAGTTCCTTGGCAAACAGCACCTCTTCATTAACCATAGCAGTCTCATATCCCCCATGCGGAGCATGAAGTAAAGTGACACTGCTGAACTGGTCACCATCTTCCTTAGCCTTTATAGAAAGTTGAGTAAACGCCGAATCCCAACGCACCGCAACGCCAGTGAGGCCGATTTCGGTGCTCCATGTGCTGGAAAGCAATCGACTGCTTGCTTTCACTGGTTGGCTTGACTTAAGGTAGTAATCGCGCGGCTCATTTGTCTTAGCAAGATTAAGAGCCGCTATCAGTCCACGGCCACCGTTACCCCACTTGTCCTGCAATTTCCATCGCACTTGTGCTGTCATGATGTCGGGCTGGATGTGACTATCGCCTACCTGTACCACCTGCCATTTGCCGCTTGTCCAAGATTTTGGATTATTGAGTGAAGAACGCAAATCACTCCAGTCATCACCATTGAGGATGATACGGTTTGCGCCTTCATTAATAAAATCAATCTCCTGTGCCCAAGCCACTTGCATAAGCAGCACAAGCATCAGGAGTATATTGTAAAAACGCAATCTCATATTAATGCTATAGGATTATTCGGCTGGAACATTTACATTGTGGCTAACTACCAAGTCATGTGTGCGTTGCATGAAACGTGTAAATTCGCCACGCGAGTCCGGACGTATCAATTCTGGACGGTTTTCCGGAATCACCACATAGTTCTCTCCGCGGTAGCTAGGCTTCTGCACAAAGAAGAGCTTATATCGTGCATCATGCACCAGAGGTTTGGCTCCATTCATGGTAACCGACACTTTCACCATTGCTCCACCACGGCTATCGATGTCACGCTGGTTGGAAATGAAGTTACCCAGACTATAAACGAGCAGCACATCCTTGTCGTAGGCATTACTATGACGCATCTCCATTCGCTCGACCACATGAGGGTGACCGCCAATAATCAGATCCACGCCTTGCTCAATCAACCAGTCGGCCAAGTCGCGTTGACTCTGTACTGGTTGCAACTGATACTCTATTCCCCAGTGCAGGTTAACGCATAGCACCTGTGCACCATGTGCACGTGCTTTCTCTAAATCACGTGCTATGAGATCGCGGTCAATATAGTCCACTACGGCATCGCTCTGAAGAGATATACCGTTTGTACCATAGGTATAGTCAAGAAATGCAAATTTCACTCCCTTTATGGTGGTAATATACGGTATTCTTTGCGCTCTTTCTGCAGCATTACTATAAGTCCCAATGTGAGGAATTCCCAATGAGTCGAGCACGTTTACAGTGCGTCGCAGTCCTTTGTCACGACGGTCAAGACAGTGATTATTGGCTGTAAGAATCAAGTCAAACCCCGATGTTATCAGCTGCTGGGCGTAACTGTCGGGGGCGCTGAAGGCTGGGAAACCGGTGTACGGACGGCCACCAAGAGGGCACTCAAGGTTTACCACCGCAAAATCGGCCCATCGAATGTCTTCTTCAACATAGCGGAAACAGGGTGAATAGTCATAGGTGCCATCAGCGCAAATAGCGGCATTCAGTTGTGGCGAATGCTGCATGGCATCACCCACAAACATCAAGTCAACCTGGTTGTTGCTCTGCAACAACGACACCAGCGACAAAGCCAAAACCGAAAGTAAATTCATAAAGTCAATTTAAGGATAAACTTGCTTTTTCGCTGCAAGAAGAGTATTGTGCATAAGGGTGACGATGGTCATGGGTCCCACACCACCAGGCACTGGAGTGATAAAACTGCACTTTGGTGCAACATTATCGAAGTCCACGTCTCCACACAAGCGCCATCCACGTTCACGAGTAGGATCATCTACACGAGTCGTACCTACGTCAATAATCACAGCACCTTCACGCACCATATCGGCGGTAACGAAACACGGCTTACCAATGGCAGCCACGATTATATCGGCCTGCTGACATAGTTCCTTGATATTAGGAGTTGCACTATGGCATACGGTTACTGTGCAGTTTCCCGGATTGCCTTTTTGCATGAGCATAGTTGCTATTGGCTTGCCAACGATATTGCTTCGACCCAGCACCACACAATGCTTGCCACGGGTCTCGATATTGTAGCGTTCAAGCAACATCATGATGCCCGATGGAGTGGCAGGCTTAAAGCATGGTAAACCTATCGACATTCTACCCACGTTGATTGGGTGAAATCCGTCAACGTCCTTGCGTGGATCGATGGCTTCAATCACCGCCTGTTCGTTGATGTGCCGTGGCAAGGGAAGTTGCACGATAAAGCCGTCAACGCCATCATCATTGTTCAGTCCTTGAATGGCAGCAATCAGTTCGTTCTGAGTGATAGTCTCGTCAAAACGCAATAGCGATGACTTAAATCCACATTGTTCACAGGTCTTGACTTTTGATGCCATATAACTTTCACTGCCGCCATCGTGGCCAACGAGCACCCCAGCAAGATGCGGACGACGACCGCCTTGTGCCAGTATCTCTTCAACTTCAGCAGCTATCTCATTCTTTATCTGTTCAGCTATTTTCTTTCCTTCTATCAGTTGCATATGCTACAGTATCTAATTATTGAATCCAATCTTTTCACAGAAAAGTATACAACTTTTTAATTTTGCTTCTGAATTTCCTTTAATTCTCTAATGAATTGAACAGTATATAATCTTGAACCATCAATATTAAAATGAACATTATCATACCATAATTCAGCATTATTCAAATAAGTAGTATCTTGTGTATCATCTATAAAAATGACATTATTCTGCTCACACATCTTTTTTATAAATTGTATAGTCTGAGGAACACCTTTATTAAATGTCTTAAACACAGGAGGAGAGACACATACCATTTCAATGCCATTGTTTTTGCAAATGTCAAGACATCTAATGAAACACTCTTTGCGTTCTTTTGAGTTTGATTTATATTCTAAAGGATAGAGTTCTGGAAATTTAGACGGCTTATTGTGAGCAACAAAACCTTTGTCATTATTATCACTATAACTTATGAAATGATATAGCAAAATTCTCCACCAAATTCTATTGAAACGATATAATGAAGAATGTAAAAAATATGGTTCATAAAAATCCTTTCGCTCTAAATTTCTATCAATTATTTCATGCCCTCTCTGATAAAAAGGAATTAAAATATTAAAGCGCTGACCATTTCCTGTACCAGATAGGAATGTTGGCCCAAAGACAAAAATAATCATTTTAGGAGTATATCTATCAACTATACACTTCATTATGGTCTCGACATATGGAATATGCTGAGCACTCGCTCCAGCATTATAGCATGACACATCTAAACTATCCTCTATTATAGACGGAATTAAACTATTAATAGCCAAAGAATTACCAACAATTATACATTCTTCATCACATTGATTAACCACATAATCTATCAAGCGATAATCGCCAGGTAAAGGATGTTTTTTAATATATTGATCAGCAAAACAACCAAACAACATATCAAATGCCACAACAGCCACAACAACACAGATGAAAAACTTAATACTATTTTTCATTATATTTATTAAAATTGGAAATAAATGAATTGTCCACTTTCAAATTGAGCACAAAGACCGATTACAATTATCAACAACGCCGTGCTTAAAGCCGAGACCCAAACATTTTTATTATGCATCAAATGTATTTTCCACCCCAACTCATCTTTAATTTCCTTAAACATCAAGATTGCTATCAATAATAAAGGCAACAATATTTCAGGTTTACCTTCTCCATTAAAAAGCGGTCCATGGCGAAAAAGTATGGTCTTAAATGCAAGCAATGCGTCAGAGATACTATTGGCCCTAAACAGAATCCAGCCCACCATTGCTAAAATAAAAGTAATAAAAATATTTATTATTTTCATTATCGGCTTAACTGATCCCTTTATATGCAAATAACGAACCCTAATCTCATGCTCGCAAACCAACAATCCATGATAAGCCCCCCAACAGACAAAAGTCCAATTTGCTCCATGCCAAATACCACTTACGACAAAAGTAATCATAAGATTTCGCATGTGCTTGTATTTTGAACATCTTGAGCCTCCTAATGGAATATACACATAATCCATAAACCAAGATGATAATGAAATATGCCATCTTCGCCAGAATTCCTTTAATGATGTTGCCAAATACGGACGATTAAAATTCTGCATAAGATTAAAACCTAAACAACGGGCAGTACCAATAGCGATTAAAGAATACCCACCAAAGTCACAAAAAATTTGAAATGTGAAGAAGAATGAAGCCAATAATACTGAAGTCCCATAATGATTTGGCAAATTATTAAAAACAGCGTCAACATAAGGAGCCACATTACCTGCGATACACAATTTCATAAAATACCCCCACAACATAAATTTCATTCCTTCAACAGCATTTTCACCGTGGAACACATGATATGCATGAAATTGTGGTAATAGATTTTTAGCTCGTTCAATTGGTCCTGCGACTAATTGTGGGAAGAAGCTCACAAACAGTGCATAAGTAAAGAAATATCGTTCGGGTTCAATCGTTCTTCGATAAACATCAATTGTATAACCTACAGCTTGAAAAGTATAGAATGATATACCAACTGGTAATAACAAATTGAATTTAGGTACCTGCATTCTCATTCCAAGATAAGACAAAAAGGAGAAGATAGAATCGGTAGCAAAATTAAGATACTTGTAAATAAATAGTATAGCGAAATTTAAAGTAATACATAATACAAGATAGCCTTTTCGCTTGCCTTTTTCAGTTTGAGATATCTTATTTCCACATGCCCAAGTTACTATTGTTGAAAATAATATAAGTAAAGCATAGACTGGTTCCCAATTCATATAAAAATAATAACTTGCCACCAACAAAAAATAGTTGCGCAAGCGATTTGGCAGAAGCCAGTATAATAAGCAGACAATGGGGAAAAATACTACAAATCCTAAAGAATTGAATAACATATATATAGATTAAATAACGCTATCAATATCAGAGCACTTCTTATTCTAACTAACAAACCGTTTAGCAGTATATGTAACTATCGGCCGAAACGCATCTTGAACGGGTTCTTGGTGGTGGACACAGCGTGCATCACCTTTCTGGTCTGTTCAAACTGCTTGAGTAGCCGGTTAACTTCTTGAATGTCGGTGCCGCTACCCGCAGCAATGCGCTTGCGGCGACTTCCGTTCATAGCCTCGGGGTGTGTGCGTTCGTAAGGCGTCATCGAATAAATGATTGCCTCAATGCTCTTGAATGCATTGTCATCGATGTCTATGTCCTTAATAGCCTTGCCTACGCCGGGTATCATTGATGCCAAATCCTTGAGATTTCCCATCTTCTTGATTTGGCTGATTTGTGCCAAGAAGTCGTTGAAGTCAAAAATGTTCTGGCGGAGTTTCTTCTCCAGTTTCTTAGCTTCTTCCTCATCGTACTGCTGTTGCATGCGATCAACAAACGACACGATATCGCCCATGCCCAAAATGCGGTCGGCCATACCGGCAGGACGGAACGGGTCGATGGCTTCCATCTTCTCGCCAGTACCAACCCATTTGATAGGCTTGTTAACTACCGAGCGAATTGACAGAGCCGCACCGCCACGGGTATCACCATCAAGCTTGGTTAGCACGACGCCGTCAAAGTCAAGACGATCATTGAACTCCTTGGCAGTGTTCACAGCATCCTGACCTGTCATCGAGTCAACTACAAACAGTGTCTCGGTTGGGTTGATTGCGCGCTTTATGGCCTCAATCTCCTGCATCATCTGCTCATCAATGGCAAGACGGCCAGCGGTATCGACAATAACGAGGTCACGACCAGTGCGTCGAGCCTCGGTAATGGCATTTAGTGCAATCTGTACAGGGTCCTTGCTCTCAGACTCGCTATAAACAGGTACTTCAATCTGCTCTCCGAGTACCTTCAGCTGCTCAATAGCAGCAGGACGATATACGTCACACGCAACCAGAAGCGGGTTCTTGCCCTTCTCCTTCTTCAGCTTGCGTGCCAATTTACCAGTGAAGGTGGTCTTACCAGAACCTTGCAGACCCGACATGAGAATAATGGCCGGCTTTCCTTCGATGTTGAATGGGGCCTGCTCGCCACCCATAAGTTCGGTGAGCTCGTCATGAACGATTTTCACCATAAGTTGGCTTGGCTTAAGTGAGTTTATCACATCTTGACCAAGAGCCTTAGCCTTAACTGTATCTGTAAACTGCTTTGCAACCTTATAGTTAACGTCAGCATCAATGAGAGCGCGGCGAACTTCCTTTAATGTTTCAGCAACATTAATCTCGGTAATCTTGCCTTGTCCTTTGAGTATCTTGAATGATCTTTCTAGTTTCTCTGATAAATTATCAAACATATTATTCTACTTTGTTCAAAAATCGTGCAAAATTAGCAAATTTTGTCCTAACGACAAAATCTCTACAACAGACGGTTGGTGCGAGTATCAGGGAAAATTACTCGTGGCTTGAAATCACGAGCCTCTTCGGGTGTCATATAACCGTAGGCCATAATGATAACGATGTCACCCTTCATCACCTTTCGTGCAGCAGCACCATTAAGACAAATGTCACCGCTACCACGCTCGCCCTTAATGACATAAGTGTCAAGACGTTCGCCATTATTGTTATCCACAATGTAAACACGTTCGCCCTCGACAATGCCAGCGGCATCCATCAGGTCTTCGTCAATGGTTATAGACCCTATGTAGTCAAGGTTGGCACCTGTGACGGTGACACGATGAATCTTCGATTTTACTACTTGGATAAACATTTCTACTTATTTTTTATAGGTGATATTATCAATTTCGCGGACATCACCACAATATACGGTGATGCATCCAACAACATATTCGCTGTCTTCCCAGTTTTCCAATGGCTGAAGCGTAGTTCCATCGCAAATGCTGAAATATTCAACGTCCATTTCGGGATAGGCATTGATAGTTGCCACAACCCAGTCGTGGGTTTGCTGAAGGGTATGGTCGGCAGCAAAGTTCAGGCTCTCTTTCAAAGTGCGATAGATGGCTGGAGCCACTCGGCGCACTACAGGCGTAAGGCGTACGTTTCGGCTGCTCTTTGCCAAACCGTCGGCTTCGCGCACACAAGGACACTGTACAATCTCCAGATTGAAGCCCAACTGCTTTATCATAGCACGAATTACGGCAATCTGCTGGAAATCCTTTTCGCCAAAATATGCTCGGTCTGGTTCCACCATCATGAACAGCTTGCTCACAATCTGGCACACACCGTTGAAATGACCCGGACGCATGGCACCTTCCATAACTTCGGCTACCGGACCCAGATGGAACACGCGTGTATCGGGCTCCGGGTAGATGTCCTCTACGGACGGCATGAAAGCTATATCCACACCACATGCCTCAAGCAATGCAGCATCAGCCTCAGCAGTGCGAGGATATGTACGCAAGTCATCGGCATTGTTAAACTGAGTGGGATTGAGAAATACGCTCACAACCACTACGTCGTTTTCACGACGTGCACGTTCTACAAGCGATTTGTGGCCCTCATGCAGCGCTCCCATAGTGGGAACAAGTCCTACCGAAAGTTGTTTCTCTCGTGCCTCACGCACAGCCTGCTTGAGCAGGTCAACCTTACTGATGATTTTCATTTTTCGTGTGAATTAATTCGCAAAATTAGTATCGATTGGCACAACTTGCAAATTATGTGCCAAAAAAACGTCAATTTCAGAATTTAGCAGTAAATTTGTCGTTCAAAACATCATGATAACATTGCGAAACATTAAATATCATATAATCGCCATCATCACTGTAGTGGTGTGGTCAGTATCTTATCCCAATACCCGCATCTTGCTTGATGCTTCACTTTCGCCTACCGAAATATACGTCTATCGTTTCATCATTGCCTATCTGGGGTTGCTGGCTTGCTCACGATTCCGCATTAAGATACTACCTACACGAGACGAGATTCTAATGTTTTTGTTAGGTCTTACTGGAGGCACCGGCTACTTCATCATGCAGAATGTTGCCATCGACCTCACACTAGTAACTAACGTGGCAGTTCTAGTCGATACCACTCCATTGTTCACCATGATACTTGCCGCAATTGTACTGCGCGACGAGCATTTCACGACCAATAAAGTGATAGGGTCGATTGTGGCATTCATAGGTGTTGCCATGCTTACATTCCGTCACGGATTCGAGTGGGGTGATGGAATAATGGGCGACATGCTTTCTATAATGGCCGCCATTATGTGGGCCATCTATTCTATCATCCTAAAACAGCTCAACAACCGTTACCCTACTTTGCTCATTACTCGCAAGACGTTTTTCTACGGCATCATAACTGCACTTCCCGTAATGCTCTGGCAAGGCAATTTAACCCCAGCAAGCACCCTCTTTCAACCCATAGTTGCAGGCAACATCCTGTTCTTGGCTCTGGCTTGCTCAATGGCGGCATTCTTTGCTTGGGGACTCGTGACAAAGGCTCTTGGTCCTACAACGGCAAACAACTATATCTATCTGGGGCCTATTGTTTCAATGACTGTAGCGGCAATCGTGCTTGGTGAGCGCGTGGGTGTTATTGGCCTAATCGGGTGTTTCATAATCCTTGCCGGACTTTTCATTGCTGAACACAACACTAATAAATAACTTTATTTCTAGTTTTATAATTCAAATATTTAATTTAAATTTGCAGAAATAATCAAACAAATACTTCTAATCATGATAAATCTTTACTCCCAAAAGGCTCATGGCTTTGCAGCAATTGTCATGACCATAGTTTTAACCGTTGTCGGATTTACTACAGTTCAGGCGCGTACAATCAGTGAGAGCGAAGCACGAAACATGGCAAAATCATTTATGCTACAGAAACAGATAATAACCTCATCACAAGAAATCAGTCTGGTACGTTCTGCAGCGCACAATGGATCGACCTACAATGCACCTTCGGCTCCTCAGCTTCTTTATATTTTCAATGCCGACAACAGCAATGGAGGATTCGTGATAGTGAGTGGTGACGATCGTGCCATGCCAGTGCTGGGCTATTGCGACCATGGCAGCTACAACCCTGCCGACTTGCCACCAGCAATGCAATACTGGATTGAATACCTACAGAGTGAAATTTTATCATTGGAAGGCACCGAAGAGGACGGCTCAACAATAGACAACAACATTATCATGGGCGCCCGGGCAAGCATTGCTCCAATGCTAAAAAGCCAATGGAACCAGAATGAGCCCTTTAACCTGAAACTTCCAAAGGTCAATAACGGCAATACGGCCGCAACAGGATGTGTGGCTACCGCAATGGCTCAAGTGATGTATTATTACAAATGGCCAAACAGTACATCGACAACCATTCCATCTTACACTTCCGAGACCCAGTCGATTTACATGCCATCTCTTGCTACGACCACGTTTTCCTGGTCAAGCATGAAGGACTTCTACATGCGTCAAGAAACCGGCACTGCCGCTGATGCTGTTGCAAAACTGATGCTCTATTGCGCTCAAGCACTTGAAATGGATTTCAAGAACAGTTCTTCTTCGGCTTCGACTGCCGATGCTGGTGACGCATTAGTGAAGTATTTCAGGTATTCTCCCACAACACGTTATTTGAATCGTAGGAATTATAATACAACAACGTGGGAATCATATATTTATAATGAGCTTGCAGCTAAACGGCCAGTGATGTACCGAGGACAGACGCTTGCCGGTGGTGGACACTCATTTATTTGCGACGGTTACGATAGTTCAACAAACATGTTTCACTTCAACTGGGGGTGGAGCGGAGCCAGCGACGGTTATTATCTTCTTACAGCACTAAAACCAAAATATCAAGGGATAGGCAGTTCAAACGGCACCGAAGGCTATATTGGAGGACAAGCAGTGGTAATTGGCATTGCTCCAAACAATGTCGCTGCGCCCAGTACTTCGAACTCGATGACCATCAGCAGCATCAGTCTTAATAGCACCAGCTATTCTCGCTCAAGTGCATCGCAAGATTTCACAGGAATAAAATTCAAGGCTCGCCTCAACAATAATACAGGCATTACCCAGAGTTTCTATTCCAGATGGGTGTTATATAAAAACGGCCAATTTGTAAAATACTTAGGAGGGTCTACATATCAGTGTTCATATACCGACTTGCAGAACACCTGGGGTGGTGAACGTGAATACAATCTCACAATCGATTCATCGATAGGTAATGGCACATATATCCTCTACCCTGTATCGCAAATCAAGGGCAACAACGACTGGACCCTATGCAGTGGCATTAACGTGCATTACATAGAAGCCACCGTTACATCCACCAAATTGACACTAAAATGTTACGGTATAGGCGGTACTATTCACTATAGTGCCAACAACATCAACTTTGGAGGCAATATGAACGTTGGCAAATTGATGCCGATAACCGCTAACCTGAACAATTCAGGTACGACGATGAACGACCTGATTTACATGCACGTGAACGGCGACAGTGCAACCATGGCATTGGCAACCATCGAGCCAGGCAAATCGGGAGATTTGATATTTAACTATCTTCCTGACACATATGGCTCCAAGAATGTTTCATTCTCAGTAAACAAGGATGGCAGCAATCCATTTGCAACACGCAGCATCTATGTAAAGCAAATGCCTGAAGCCAACCTCAGCATAAGCTATACAATTGACAATTCAGGCACTGAAAATGGCGAAAGAATAGTAAAAGGGAACACACTGACTATAAACACCAAACTCACCAACAATTTAAGCAATGCCTACTACGAAGACATCGTCTTGCGACTGCTGCATGTAAACAAATCCTCGGGAGGTTCATACTACGGTGTTTTCGTTGATGATTTCACGGCGCAGAATGTCAGCATTTTCGGAAATAGCTCAAAAAACATCAGTCATTCGTTCAAGAATCTAGTAGTAGGAGATAAGTATTGGGTTCGGATAGTATACTATTCAAATGGCGAAGAAAAATACACGCAAACCAATGTTTATAAAATCGTTGAAGGAAACCTCAAGGGAGACCTTGACAACAACGGAATCATCGATGTTGAAGACGTGAACGCGGCCATCAACATCATTTTAAAGGTAAAGTCAATGAATGACTACCCGGGTGACGGCGACATGGACAACAACGGAATCATCGATGTTGAAGACGTAAACGCAATCATCAACATAATCCTGAAATTAAATTGATTATCCAAAATAACTAAATCAGCACAAATATGAAACTCAAATTCATATGTTTCTCTATAGCTGCAATAATAACGGCTGCAACTATTAATGCAGCCACCTACTACGGTTTCTATGTAGGTGGTGTGCAGGTAACAAGTAATAATTGCAACAATATAACAAGCAGCCACATCAAGGCCTTTAATAGCAATAATAGCTTCTCAGCATCTTACAATCCCAGCACAAAGACCCTCACCCTAGACAATGTGTGGATTGAACGCACAGGCAGCGATAACCGTGCCATCAAGAATGACACGTGCAGTGGGCTGAAAATTGTTTTTGTCCACGCAAATCGACTTGAGGCAAAAGACTCTTCTCCAGTGCGTCTAAACGCCAATACTACAATCACATCTCCCAATGGATATGTTTCGGTAATAGGTGAAAATGAAGATGCCATTACGGTTAATAAGGCAACTCTCACAATTAACGATGCCAACCTCTCAGTTGGCGCTAACAACTCCCACGCATTCGTAGGTAACACAGGAAACGAAAAACTCATCATCAAGCAATCAAATATTAATGCGTACACTTATAAATCGGATCACTACACAATTTATAATTTCGCCTCCATGAATGTAGAGAGTTCAAGAATTGAATGTGAGAGTCATGACTATGAAACTCAAGCAGTCAAAAACTTGAAGGCTTTCAGCATGACAGGCGACAAGATGTGCGTCTTGCTTTACCACTTTGATTCGAGCAAGAAATCATTCGTCACTACAAATGGTTATGCTCCCAACCAAATTACAATTAACCGCGCTGTGAGTTTTGACGACCGCACGGTGTTTCCTGACGCCAACTTTGCAGAAGCTGTTCGTTGGAAGCCTTACGGCATGGCTGATGACTACATGGGTTATTACATCCAATTGCCTACCAAGCACCACGATGGAAATGCAGACAACATATGCACATCCCTTTATCTAACTGGTCAAAACATCTCATCGGTCAATGGCATTGAATATCTCACTGGCCTGAAGACACTTTATTGCGATATGCTCGACATCACCTCCATGAACTTGTTACAGAACACAAAACTGGAAACCTTATGGTGCAGCTATTGTAAACTCACCTCGCTTTATTTACCTAATCCATCAGTCCTTACTACTCTATACTGTGACCACAACAACCTCAAGGCATTAAACCTATCCAACAGCACTGCTCTTAACGACGTGCGCTGTAATGCCAACCCAATCTCAGCACTTAATGTCACTCCATTAATTTACCTTTCAAAACTGAATTGTGACAGTTGCAACCTTACTACTCTTGACGTTTCGAAATGCGCGCCAATTAAAGAACTGCACTGTAGCCACAACAATCTCACTTCACTTACTCTCCCCTCTGATCCTGGCTATTTTGAAACTCTCGATTGTAGTTACAACAACCTGACCACCCTAAATGTAAGCCCACTTTACGGGCTTTCCACACTGTGGTGCAACAACAATAACATCAGCGACTTAATACTCTCCAATTTCGCGCTCCTCACTTCCCTACGCTGCCAAAATAACAACATTTCCATCTTGAATATTGACAGCTGCAAAAAATTGGAGGAATTGGACTGCTCGGCCAACAAAATCAAAAGACTCACTCTGAAATGGAACACATCCCTCGACCGCACCGTCAACTGTTGGGGTAACCAGCTAGTAGGTGTGGAAATGGAAAGGCTAATGAATGAGCTACCCACATCACCTTACGGACGCGTGCTAAATCTTGTTGACCACACTTACCCCAACGAGGGCAATAGTGTCACTGCAACACAAGTGGCAAATGCCAGAGTACAAGGTTGGTCCATCACACACAAGAGTCCCAGAACCACATCATTCACGATGACTAACGGTTGCGAAAATATTGACCTGAAATTAGCCGAGCAACCCATATACTCCTGCTATACTTCAAATCTGGCAGAATTACTTAACGGCATTACCGGCACGGTGAATTATGACAACAGCAACCATTCGCTCACAATGAATAATGCCACCATCACGCACAACAAATTCTGCATCAACGCCGGCAATTCGCTCTCTGGATTCAAACTCAATCTTATAGGAGAGAACTCTCTCAATCTCACACAGCCACACCACACAGCCATTAACATAGGTTGTTGTGTCAATTCAGCTATATACGGACCAGGCAAACTCAACATCAATGTACCCGACGAGACGTCTTTTGCAGCAGCCATTTACCTCAAAAATGGAATCAATGCAGACAGTTACCGTTTCTATATCATAGATTGTTCACTCAACATGAACGGCAACTGTATGATTTCAGAAGATGACGGTAATAACAATCTCTCCATCATCAATTCCAACTTGCATATGAACAATGGCTACATAAGCACTGGTTATGACCTTCAATTGGAGAATTGCTACATCAGCAAGCCGCAAGGAGGACATGTCTACAGAGGCAATCTCTGCGCAGCAGGGTCAAACGCCTATTTCACTGGAGAAATTGAAATTCTTGCTGGAAGTCCCGTAATTCCAGGCATTCCTGGAGATGTAAATGGCGACAGTATGGTAGACGTAGAAGATGTCAACGCTGCCATCAATATAATCCTAAAATTAAAAACAGTAAATGATTATCCAGGCAATGCCGATGTAACAGACGATGGTATCATCGATGTAGAAGACGTTAACGCAATTATCAACATAATACTAAAACTTGCTTAATTAAAAGCCTGGTTGAAGTTCCCTAAATGCAGTATTACCGCTCTTGAAGAAAGCGAAAAAGACTATTAAATCAATGAAAAATCTCCTATATATATCTGCTGCATTATTGATTATGGCAGCTGCATTGCCTGGCTGCTCGTGCGGACGCTCAAGCGAGGAAACCGATGAGGAAGACTCACTATCGTTGCTTGTTCCTGAAACACATACCGAAATACAAAGCGGTCCATTTGACGGCGAGGTACACCACATGGAGACACATGTGGTGCCTGGACGTCTCAAGGAGATTTTTTGTGACACTAATGACCTCCAATTAACCGCAGCCAGACATCGCGGCATCAATCCAATAGAAGGCATACATTCATCATATTATCACAAACGGCCACTGGTGCGTCTCAGCACATGCGATGCCTATGTAGTGGACACGATGTGGTTTTCACTTCCATATCTTGTGCCACGAGCCGCACGACTGCTTCACGACATCGGTAAAGACTTCGCCGACACCATAAAGGCTCGTGGCGGGCGCGAATACCGCATCCATCTCACCAGTGCCTTGCGTACCGATCACAGCGTGCGACGACTCAAGCGACGTAACCGCGCCGCAACAGAACAATCCTGCCACCGATATGGCACTACGTTCGACATCAGTTGGACAAAATTTGACTGTCGAGATTCCAGCTATGTCATCTCGCTTGAAGATTTAAAGAACATATTGGCTGAAATCATCTACGATAAACGTCAACAGGGCCGCTGCTACGCCATCTTTGAACGTCGTCAAGGATGCTTCCACGTGACCGTTAGATAAAACACGAATTCAATCATGACCATACAAGACGCAATAAGCAACTATCTGCGACACTCAGGCTGCAAACAACAGTATTTTACCACTGCACTCATCGACTGCGACGGCGTGCTCTTCGACACAATGAAAAACCATACTCGTGCATGGGTAAAACTAATGAAGAAAAATGGAATCAAGTGTTCCAGAGACGAATTCTACCTCTATGAGGGAATGACCGGAGTGGAAATTGTCAAAAAGAAGTTTTTGGAAGGTGCCGGCAAGGTTATCACCGATGATGAGGCACGTGCCATATATGGCGTTAAAGGACGATATTTTCTAGAACTTGGCGAGACTCATAAGATTGCCGGAATAGACCAGGTTATGGAAGTACTAAAGGACTATGGCATCGAGCGTATCGTAGTTACCGGATCACAGCAACCAAGCGTCTTAGACCGCATCGACAGGGAATTTGCAGGAATGGTGAGCGAGAAACGCATCACCGGCAATGACGTGCGACACGGCAAGCCAAGTCCTGAGCCTTATATGAAGGGAATTGAAAAAGCTGGAGCTAAAGCCAACCAATGTATCGTGATAGAAAATGCTCCGCTTGGCGTACAGTCAGGACATGCCGCTGGATGCTTTACAATAGCAGTCATGACTGGCCCCATATCAGAAAAAGACCTTTACAAGGCTGGCGCCGACCTTGTCTTGCCCAATATGATTGCCCTTGCAGAAGCTTTGCCACAAATACTGAATCCGGGAGATTGATAGCCATGCTACAAAATGTCAAATTCACCAACGATGTAGTTCAAGCGCTCTCCATTATCTTAGGCGCGCTGCAACCGAGCAGTGTGCTAGTACTCGTTGATGACAACACCCGACTACATGTCTTGCCGCATCTAAAACAAGCAATTGGCGATGCCACAGTAATCTGTATTCCTGCCGGAGAGCAGTACAAGTCATTGGAAACCGTTACCAAAGTATGGAACGAGATGATCGCTGCTGGTGCAACGCGGCAATCAGTAATGGTGAATTTGGGTGGAGGCACAGTGACCGACTTGGGGGGATTTGTCGCCAGCACATTCAAGCGAGGCATAAGGTTCATCAACATTCCGACCACCATCCTAGGCGCAGTTGATGCTGGAGTCGGTGGAAAAACGGGGATTGACTTTAGTGGATTTAAAAACGAAATTGGTGTCTTCCGCAATGCTGAAAGCGTAATCATATCATCATGCTTCTTTAACACACTACCAATAGAGGAGATAAAATCGGGTTTTGCCGAGATGCTCAAACACGGCATGCTCAACAGCCATGATGAGTTCTCAAGGCTCATAGGCACTGATCTTGTCAAGAACGACTGGATTAACAGCCTTGACATTATCGAGAATTCTGTCAAAACCAAGCAAAGCATTGTAACTGCCGACCCGATGGAGCAGGGTTTGCGCCGCGCACTTAATCTGGGTCACACAGTGGGGCATGCCCTGGAAAGCCTATCATTGAAACGAGGCAAACCTGTTACTCACGGTCATGCTGTTGCCTGCGGACTGGTTACTGAAGCAGTGCTGTCGCATATGACGCTGAAGTTTCCCAGCGAAGACCTGCATCTCTTGGCCACCTTTGTACGCGACCACTATGGAGCAATCAACATCACATGCAAGGACTACCCCAGCCTGTTACAGTTCATGCACCATGACAAGAAAAGCCGCAGTGGTGAGATAAACTGCACTCTGCTGCGGCAATGTGGTGACTTTGTGATAGACAACGTGGTGAGCGACAATGAAATGCAAACGGCCCTTGATATCTATCGCGATCTAATGGGGATTTAGTTTTTTGTCTCCAGTTTTCAGTTTCTTCTAGTTTTCAGATATAGTCTGCTACAACGTCTCCAGCGCAACGGTGTGACGTGCGAATGCTTCGGCGGCATTGCACCTGCATTCCAATCCGCGGAACCTCTCCATGGGAATGTGCCACTCATCAAGCAAAGGCTGCATGTTCTGACTCACATGACACAAGCACGCCTCATGCTTCTTATCCACGACCTTCTCAATATTCACCCAGTGAGTGGGGCGGAACATCTGCGACTGAGTGCCAGACATTGCTTCCATATAGTAGAGTTCAAATGTGCGCCCTACCCTGCGCCATGCGTCCAGTACAAGCATGCCGCATGCCGCATGGTCGCGATGGGCATCGATTGGCCAGTGAGTGAGAACCACATCAGGACGTTCACGCTCCAGCAGTTCGCGCATTTCCTTGTAACGGGCAAGGTTCACCTCGGTATTGCCGTCAACCTGATCCATGAAGATATGGCGCACGCCCATCACACGGCAGGCGTTCTCCGACTCCACCACGCGCACAGCCGCGGCTTTGTCGTGGCTCATGCCCTCGATGCCGGCCTCTCCGCGAGTGAGATACACACTCACCACCTCATGCCCTGCTTGTTTCAATAGACACATTGTGCCACCGGCACACGTCTCAGGGTCGTCGGGATGAGCACCAATGACCAAAATTTTCCTTTTCTTGCTGCTATCAACCATCTCCTGTGCTGCCGTTGACAGAGGTATATTACCCAAAACCGTTACGGCAGCTGCTGCTCCAGCACCCTTAATCATTTCACGTCTCGTAATCATATTATTCTAATTTGAACTTGAATTGTTTGCCTTTACTATTGGTAAAAGTGCCGGCATAGAAGTCGCCACGGCACTCGTATTGACCGTCAAACGTTCCAGAATGGACACCCTTTGAGGTATATTCATTCAACACAACATGCATCGAGCCGCTGGCGTTTATTGCAACCATTTCCACCAGCTTCAACTTGAATACATTCTTAGGATATTTCACATAATAGTAATAACCAACTTCATTGCCTTTAGAAAACGAATCTAATCGTAAAAACATCTTGACAGCGTATGGACCGATTTTGCCCGTCAGTTCCTGGTAGTTGGCAGCAGTCTCATCCGCCGCCAATGTATCCTGTTCATTTGCTGCCATTAATGGCCACCATGATACAATGGCCACCACTAGTACCAACAAAAAACTTCTCATAAGTTTCATCATCATAGCGTTTTTTGATTCTCTATTCAATATTGCAAAGTTACGATTAAGCGAGCGTAGCGCAAAATAAAAACGCAGTTTTTTTATTTACCCACTTTCACGCGTCTCGGAGGTCTCAGACTTCTCAGAGGTCTCGAAATGTTGACGCACATATTAAAGAGGGCGGGTCGGATTGACATCAAAAACTGGAAAAAGTCCATAAATGAGTGATATTCTCAAAAAATATTTGCATGAAAAAACAATATTCAATAACTTTGCAATGCATTATATTAATACAGTTATTATTATATAATCGCCAGAAAACACCACGTTTAACATTAAATCATTCTACCATGGCACAAAATCCAACGGACAAAATCAAAAGATCAATTTCTACATTTGGCATTTCAGCAATTTGTATAAACCTGTATGCCCACGCCGGCTTCGCAGAGAGACACCAAGAGCTGGCAATAAGCATCAATGCTTTAACAGGTATTGCCTTTATCACTCATATCGTTTTCTTCCTCGCAATTAACTATTTGAACATTAGAATACTCAAAAAAATAAAACTTATTATAACTCAATTTGCGACCACGATTTGCGACCATAAATGGTTATCATTATTTGCAGGTTGGCTTCTTTCAACATTGTCGCTCTCAACATATCTTCTCTGTATCTGCAACTTTTGTCTCGCCCTTTTTTTCATTCCTTTGTTGTTATTATTTTGGCTGGTTTATTTTTTCTTGGTAATGAAAAAAAGGAACAAATTTCTTACTGGCGCAAAAGCGTTGACGTGGCACCTGACGGCTGTAATCGGTCAGAGTATTGGGTATATCATTTATATCCTTGTATATGAAACTGTCACATTCCGAAGCATCGTACATTATACCGATAAAATGTATGACATAAAGATATATCCAGGCATGAATGGAGTTACATATATGTTAGATGAGTTTTTGGGGACTGGGATACTGTTCTTAATACCCTATATCATATTACTTATTGGTTACTGCTTGCGTTACATATATTGTAAATTCAAACCAAAAAGTGAATAACACGAAACTGCTGAAATTACTTATACTCAACATAAAAAAATAAAAACTTCGTTTTTTCATTTTGTTCTGCGCTCGCTTATTCGTAATTTTGCAGGATATTTCGATTTGATGAAACGAGGGTCACTACACATATTGCCATGGCTGTTTGTCGCGATGCTGTTGCTGTGCTGCACGGCATTGCATGCACAAACCATCATTCCATTGGCAGACAGTTTGGATGACGACTCAACGCAAATATTTCCACGCAAGGCATTGATTCCCCGTGACAGCACAGACTCACAGGGTCCTCGCTTCGTCAAGACTATGGTTGACCTTGACCATGTGGTTTATTTCTCTGCAAAAGACTCAATCGTCATGTTCGGAAAGAACCGCGCCACCATGTACGGCTCCACTTCCATCGACTATGGCGACATCAACATGAAAGCGGCGCAAATCAGCATGAACATGGACAGCAGTCAGGTACATGCTGTGGGTGTACTTGACAGCGTGGGGGACCTCCAAGAGAAACCAGTGTTCAAGGATCACAGCGGTGAATATGAGTCGCGCACAATGAGCTACAATTTCAAAACCAGGAAAGGCTATATCACCGATATAATCACCGAACAGGGTGAAGGCTACCTCACAGGCGGAATCACCAAGAAGATGGAGAATGATGAGTACTACATCCAAAATGGGCGCTATACCACCTGCGACAACCATGACCATCCCCACTTCTACTTCCAACTCACGAAGGGCAAGGTACGTCCGAAAAAGAACGTGGTCACCGGGCCAGCCTATATGGTGCTCGAAGACCTGCCACTGCCTATTGCGGTACCTTTCGGCTATTTCCCATTTACCGACAAGTATTCCAGTGGTATTTTGTTCCCCACCTTCGGAGAAGACTACAACCGCGGTTTCTACATGCGCAACGGCGGATATTATCTGGCACTTAACCAGTATTTCGACTTGGCACTCACGGGCGAAATCTATACTCGTGGCTCATGGGGAGTGGCTGCACAGAGCAACTACCGTAAACGCTATAAATTCTCTGGTAACTTCTCGGTAAATTACCTTACCACAGTCACTGGCGACAAAGGTGACCCCGACTATGCGAAGATGCACAACTTCCAGGTGCTATGGAGTCACTCACAGGACACTAAGTCAAACCCGAACATGACGTTCTCAGCAAGCGTAAACTTTGCAACCAGCGGCTACTCACGCAACAACCTTGACACTTACTACACCAATGCCTTTACCGAAAACACCAAGAGCAGTACAGTAAACTTCACCTATAAGTGGCCAGGAAGCAAGTGGAGCCTGTCATCAACGGCCTCACTGAGCCAGCGCACCAGCGACTCCACACTGAGCGTGCAGTTTCCCAACTTCACTCTAACAATGTCGCAAACAGCACCGTTCAAGCGCAAGCGAGTGGTAGGCGAAGAGCGTTGGTATGAGAAAATCAAGATCAGCTATTCTGGACGTTTCCAAAACTCCATTACAGCCAAACAAAACGAGTTCTTCAAGAAAAGCCTTGTCAAGGACTGGCGCAATGGTATGTCACACACGGTTCCCATTAATGCCACGTTCAACCTGCTCAAGTATTTCAATATTACACCGAACATAACGCTCAATGACCGTATGTACACCAACAAGATACGTCGGTCATGGGATCCAAATGCCAGTGCCGAAATCCAAGACACAACCTACAATTTCTACAACGTGTTCGACTTCAATTTCGGTATTTCGCTCAACACTAAAGTATATGGTTTCTTCAAACCGATGAAGTTTCTCGGTGACAAGCTACAGATGATTCGCCACGTACTCACACCTACCATTTCATTTACTGCACACCCCGACTTCAGCTCGCCTTTCTGGGGGTACTATGGCAACTATGAATACACCGATGTAAACGGCAATATTCAGCGTCGCAAATACAGCTACTTCCAACATGCACTATTCGGCAATGCGCCATCTAGCAAAAGCGGAATGTTCTCATTCACTCTTGCCAACAATCTCGAAGCAAAAGTGCGCAGTGACCAAGACAGCACCGGATTCAAGAAAATCTCTCTTATTGAAAACCTTACTCTCTCTCAGAGCTATAACATGGCAGCCGACTCACTCAAGTGGAGCAACTTGAGTACGAGTATCTTGTTACGCCTAACAAAGGGGTTCAACCTTAATCTGTCGGCCACATGGGATGTGTATAAATACGGGCTCAACGAAGCCGGCAGTCCCGTGCGCATCAACAAGCTGCGACTATTCCATGGCGGTGGATGGGGACGACTGTCAAGTACCGGAACTTCATTTTCATATACTTTCAACAACGACACATTCAAGAAACTGTTTGGGAGGGACAAGAAAAACAACAAAGATTCAAGCAACAAAAAGAGACCCCTCGACATCAGTCAAAACAACAGTTCTGACAATGAAGAAGATATCGAAGATGATAATAGTGGGGAAGATATCGGTGTAAAACTCACTCCAGAAGGATATGCCGAGTGGAGCTGTCCGTGGAGCCTCACAGTCAACTACTCGGTGAACTACGGCTACGGCACCTTCAATTACGACAAGATGGAATATAACGGCCGTTTCACACATTCGCTGAGCCTCAACGGAAGCATCCGACCGACAAAGAACTGGAATCTCTCATTCTCGGCAAGCTACGACTTCCAGAACCACAAGATTGCATACATGAACTGCAACATTTCGCGCGAAATGCACTGCTTTGTCATGAGTGCCAGTTTCGTACCTGTAGGTCCGTACAAGAGCTACAATTTCCACATTGCCGTCAAATCGAGCATCCTGCAAGATGTCAAGTATGACAAACACTCCAGTTATAGCAACGGCATCAATTGGTTCTAATCACATCATGCGGCTGTTTACGACTTTTCTGTTGGCAGTTTTGATGGCCGTAACCTGCACTGCACAAGACCAAGTATCAGCATTCAGGGACTTCTCTTTCCACGATGGAGATCTAGTGTTTGTGATACCACCTACAGCCAATGCCATCACCGATGTCACCTGCCATACAAGTGACGTTGCTGTAGACCATGTGGCTATAATGCACCACATAGGTGGTGAGAATGGGTTGCCATATGCTATCGAAGCCATCGGTAAAAGTGTATGTCTCACCCCTCTGGATTCGTTCATCGTTCACAACAATGACTGCCAACTGATTGTGGCACGCATCCCGAACATTGATGTAAAGCGCAGCGTAAGAAATGCGTTACGATATGTAGGTCGTCCATACGATGACTTGTTCCTTCCAACCGACAGCGAAATATACTGCAGCGAACTAGTGCAACTGTCGTTCATCGACATAACCGGCAATAGAATATTTTCAACCATACCGATGTCATTTCACGACAACACTGGACAAATAACTCCTTATTGGCTTGAACATTATGCAGCACGGGGATTAAAAGTCCCCGAAGGGGAACCTGGCACCAATCCTGCTCAACTGCTGCAACATACCGCACTCCACATCATAGCCAGATTCCCTTGACCATAAAGCAAGAACCTCTCCCTAAGGAAAGGTTCTTGCTTTATGCTGAATACTGACAACTCCTTACCACCACTTGACTGGACGTGAGCCCATAGTATATTCCAAAGTTCCGCCGGCAGCAATGGAAGCATGGTCGATATAGGATTTGCGATAAGGCTTACCGTTGAGTTTGATGCTCTGAATATATTTATTCTTACTACTATTATTCTTTGCTATTATGGTAAACTCTCCACCAGCAACCTGCAGGGTTGCCCTGTCAAGCAACGGCGAGCCGAAGTAGTAACGTCCACCGGCCGGCTCAACAGGATAGAATCCGAATGACGACATAATGTACCAAGCTGACATTTGCCCCACATCTTCGTTTCCACATAAGCCTTCATAGGTGTCACTGTAGAGTGTGGTGAGCACCTCACGCACGCGGTCAGCTGTCTTCCACGGCTCATCAAGCATAGTGTAGAAATAGAGTATGTGGTGGCTCGGTTCATTACCATGTACATACTGGCCTATGAAACCGCTCATGTCGGGCACAGCCTCATCGCCCACATCGCTCGACACAACGAACAGTGAGTCTAGAAACGCAATTGTACGCTCCCACGAACCATGACATGCCACCAGGCCGTCTAAATCGTGAGGCACAAGCCATGCATACTGCCATGCGTTGCCCTCGCAGTATTCATCACCGCCACTACGTTGTTGATAAGGATTTAATGGTTCCAAGAAGTTACCCTGAGAGTCGCGGGCGCGCATAAATCCCGTAGCAGGGTCGTAAAGGTTACGGTACTGCTTGCTCAGCGCCATGTGGCGCTCATAAAGGTCTGTGCGTCCTGCCTTGAGTGCAGCTTGTGCCAGTGCCCAGTCGGCAAGTTCATATTCAAGTTCATAGGCCACGTTTTCGCTTCGCTGGTAGTCGCATGGAATATACCCCATTGTGCGGTGCCATTTAAGTCCACGCTCGTTGAGCAACATCGACTTCTCCATGGCTTCTATGGCAAGATTCACGTCTATTCCTTCAAATCCTTTCAAAATAGCATCGGCAACCACAGGAATTGCCGGCGAGCCAACCATGCAGTTGGTCTCACGTCCCATAAGGTGCCACACGGGCAGCTTGCCTTGTTCCTGATAGATTCGCAACATAGTGTTGATAATATCAGGAATCTTTTCAGAATGGATGATGGTCATCAGAGGATGAGCGGTGCGATAAGTATCCCACAAGCTATAGGTTGTATAATTGGTAAAGCCAGGATTGGGATGTACGACATAATCGCTGCCTTGATAAGAACCGTCAACATCACAGAACACCGATGGAGCAATCATCGTGTGGAACATTGCAGTATAGAACGTGCGCAGCAAATGTTCATCGTTTGACTGAATTTTCACCTTGGCAAGCTGGTCACGCCAAGCCTGACGGGCACGTTCACGAACTCCATCGAAATCCCAGCCTTGCTGTTCAGCCGAAAGATTATTCCTAGCGCCTTCGACCGAAACTGCACTGATGCCAACTTTAACCATTATCTGTTCGCCTTCGCTTGTTTTGAAGTCAAACCGGCCATGAACACCACGAGCCAGCACCCAATCACCTGAAATCTCACGACCATCGGCTATGAGATGAGCTTTAGCAAACGGCTTTGAAAACTCAGCATGGAAATATATAGGATGATTGTCAGCCCAACCGTCAGACCAGCGAACGCCTTCAATGGTATGGTCGTCAATGATGCGAAGAGCACTTGAAGTTACATTGTCCCATCCTCCCCCATTCACCAGATTGAAAATAATCGCGCTCTCACTGCTTGCTGGGAAAGTATAGCGATGCAAGCCGGTACGTGCCGTTGCAGTGAGTTCCACACCAACATTATAACGCAATAAATGAGTGCGATAATATCCTGGTTGCGACACTTCGCGACTACGGTCGGCATAGCTCCACATACCACTCTGCTGATCGTCAAGTCGTCCACGGGCATACTTCACTTGCCCAACTACAGGCAGTACGGTAATATCATGAAGGTCGCCGCAGCCAGTGCCACTCAGATGTGTGTGCGGGAATCCTATCACTGTAGAGTCGCTGCGGTTATAGCCAGAGCACCAGTCCCAATCCTGTATAACACTCGATGGTCCCAGCTGTACGAAACCGAAAGGCACACATGCCGACACGGTAACATGGCCATGCCCACCCGACCCTATCAACGGATCAACATAGTCAAGCACATCACGTTGCTGTACACTCAATGCAGTGAGACTCATTGATGCCACTGCCAAGAAACAAGCTATCTTTTTCATAGTTATATTATTGTTTAGTTTTTCTTATCTTGCCATTCAAATGTGGCGAGCAATGGATAATGATCGCTTGTACCAGCCTTGACCCGCTTAATATTGACTGCATCCAATTTGCCACGATAGAAGATATGGTCAATATTGAACAACATCAAGTCCTTATTGAAGGTATAGGTCAAGCCTCTGCCACACTGGGCATAGGCATCGGCCAGATCATCACCGCGCACCGTCCAATAGGTGTAACTGGCAGGTGTGTCGTTGAAATCACCACACACAATCACGTTTTCCGGACAGGTATCAATCACCTTCCTGATTTGATGAGCCTCACCGGCTCGCCTGCGAAATGCCCTTGCGAGCTTAGTATATAGCGAATTGCGGGCTTGATACATCTGCTCACGGCTCTGCACTGAATCCAGATGAGTGATATTGCGATAAACCTGCTTATCACTATGATTCAACCCTATCGACTGCATGTGCACATTGACAATCCTGAGCTGGCGGCCTTCAGGCATTGAGACGTCAAATGCCTTGGCATAGACATGATAATATTTGGTGTTTTTTGTCTCGCCAGTACCAAAGTAGTTCCGCAGTGAAATATCATCATTAACCTCATAGGGGTATCGAGAAAGAATTATCAAGTCATGGTATCCATAAGAGGAGCGATAGGGATATTTGCGTTCTATTTCGCTTTTCATTGGTCTCACATTTTCCTTATCGGTGAAATCATGCGGTTCAAGTGAGGCTTCCTGAAGTACGACCAGGTCAGCATCGGAATCAAGGATGTATCGCATGGATAAACTTACGTCTTCATGACCATGCATGCTCCAAAAACCCGTAACATTATATGTGAGCAACTTGAAAGTCGCAGCGCTGTCGGCTGGAGCATGTCCACCACTAAGCGGCATGTTAACCCGCAATGCCGGCAGAGTAAGCAGCAATGACACAGCCAGCATTATTGACGCTTTCCAACCTCGGGTTATCAGTGCAACGAGCAGTAGTACCATTGCAACAATGATGGCAGCCGGATAGGTAAGCACCGCCACAGATGGCAATGCCCAGCGTAGAGGATTGACGTATCCGCCCCACCCACTAAGCAGCACCCATGCACATACAATCAGAGTAATGATCAAGAGCAGCGCATGCCATATTCTTTTGCCATAACGGCTCATCATCTATTGGAATTATAAAGAAAATATACTATTGGCGTTTGCGTGACGCACTGAAGAGTATGTCGCGCTCGGCGTCATTGAGCGATGCATATCCAGAGCGACGTATCTTGTCCAGCACGCGGTCGAGGTCGGCCTCAGTAGGCTCAGATTTCTTACTATGGGACGAAGAATAACCATTTACTGAAGACCCAACTCCCGAATCCTTGCGACGCACCAAACTCGCCAAACCATCCAGTGCGGCGTTTATCCATTTGGTGATGTCGCGACCACGTTTGAATGATACAGTGAACAAGTATCCTACTATTGCGCCACCTAAATGAGCTATATCGCCTCCGGTATTTGTGGCACCTATTCCCAGTACCGAAATGATGACCACCGCCAAAGCAATCCACTTGAGCGAGATCTCGCCTAGAAAAAGCAGGTTTATCTTATAATTGGGGACATAGGCTGCCACCGCCACTACTATGGCCATCACCGAGGCCGAAGCACCCAACATATAGGCCCGTTCGTGTGCAAGAGCAGGGAGAAACGTATATGCCAACAAAAAGAGAGCAGCGCCGCCAAGACCGCCCAATATGTACAGTCCCGACAGGTGCTTTGGAGTGAAGAACTCTAGGAAAATGCGTCCCAGCCACCACAGCCACAGTAAATTGAATAGGATGTGGAAAAGGTCATAATGCGAAAAGCAGTAGGTAATCACGGTCCATGGGCGCTTCAACAGTTCGCCTATACTTGAAGGCACTTCTACCCACGTCAGCACCTGGGCAGCATCAAGACCGAAAAGCCAAAATACAACTGCAATAACGTGAAGCAGCAAAAACACCCCCACATTTATATATATAAGGCGAAGCATCATGCCGCCTTGGCGATAACGCATCTTTATTTCATCAATAAAACCCATTGCCTTTTCCTATTGTTCCTGTATATTTCCAATAAAGAATCACGAAAAATCCAGCTATCATTCCTCCCAGGTGAGCAAAATGAGCAACGCCGCTCATCACACCATGCAAGCCAAAGAACAGCTCTATTGCACCATAGCCTATCACCATCCACTTAGCCTTGATGGGCACTGGAATGGGAATGATGTACATCTGCATGTTGGGGAACAACATACCAAAGGCGAGCAAGATACCAAACACGGCACCCGAGGCGCCCACCGTGACCATTGAATTTACGAAACGATCTATCAGTTCCGATGGTATCTGACCATTGAGCATTGCAGCCTTCACCTGGTCTGGAGTGAGAGCATTACCCTCGGCAAGTGCTGTGACGAGTGTGTTCTGCCAAGTGAATTGCCATGTAAGTTCCTGAATGAGGGCAGCACCTAATCCGCATGTCACATAATAGAACAGATATCGCTTGGCCCCTAGCACACGTTCAAGCGTGACACCAAACATCCATAGCGAGAACATGTTGAAGAATAGATGTGTTATGCTTGATGCATCGTGCAAGAACATATAGGTAAACAGCTGGGCAGGATTAAAATCACTTGCTTGCCAAAAATGAAGTCCTAAATATTTGAACAAATCCACCCCCATCTTGTCGAGCGCGATGGTTGCTAGCCACATTATAAAATTAATGATAAGCAAGTTTAACGTCACTGGGGGTATGGACGATAAAAAAGAGCCTCTGTTATTCATTTTTACGTTGTTTTTTAAAAAAGTCGGTCAACATGATGACTGACAGACAAAAGTACTTAAAAACTCGCAATAGACAGTCAAAATACTCATAAAACATAGTTTTTTTCGAGAAAATAGATTTTTTTTTCAAAATATTTTTGTTTTAACACAAGTTTTGACTACATTTGCCCCAACAATCAGAAATAAACCATAATAATCATTATTTTAAACTTAAAGATTATGAATAAGACTGAATTAGTAAATGCAATTGCCGCTGAGGCAAAATTAACCAAGGTTCAAGCAAAGGCTGCTCTCGAAGCAACACTGAAAGCAGTAGGTGACACACTGAAGAAGGGTGACAAGGTTGCTCTCATCGGTTTCGGTACTTTCTCTGTAAACAAGAAAGCTGCCCGCACAGGTGTTAACCCCCGTACAAAGGCAAAGATCAAAATCGCTGCAAAGAAGGTTGTTAAGTTCAAAGCTGGTGCTGACCTGAACGCTAAGCTTTAAGCAATTCACTTACTTCAAGCGTTATGTTTACTTGACCCACCGGTCAATGTAACATAAACCGAATAATCTCTATTTTGCTTTTCTGCAAAGTAGAGATTATCTTTTTATAAGTTTTATGATTAATAATTTTATTTTTTAAGAAAAACGCTGTAAATTTGTACCGTCTATAAGTATGTCTGCAAAAAACCGACATATTATCATTTAATTGACCAACTATCAAATATCCAAATATTTAGACAAGAAATAGAATCTTTTTATAAACTAAAAATTAACAACTATGAGCATGAAATTTACCTATTCATGGCTGCGTACCCTTGCGCTGGGACTTGTCTGCTTGATGACAGCCGGTGCATCGGCCGCAGAATTCACCGTGGACGGCATTAACTACAAATCAAGTACTCAAGGAGGAGTGAATGTCGTCACCATTCAGCGTTACAAATGCAAGCCTGACACTATTTGGTATGAGGGTGACATCGTAATCCCCGAGTACGTCAACTACAATGGTATCGATTTCAAGGTTGTTGCAACCGCTGCCAATGCGTTTCTCGACTGCAAGAACTTGACTTCACTGGTTCTGCCCAATTCATGCGTTACTATCGGCCGTCAAAGCTTCAAGGGCTGCACATCGCTGACAGTAAGCCCAGTGCCTGTTACGGCAACCACTATTGGTACCGGTGTATGGAATGGATGTAGTGCAATGGAGGAACTGACAATTCCAGGAGCCTGGAACGGTCCAATGGTCGGTGACGATCTTGCCGGTTGCTCCAGCCTCAAGCGCCTCATCTTTGCCGAAAGTTCCAACACGTTCACCATGAACTTCAACGCTTATGGTGTCGCTGCTGCCGACCGCGTTGCCGACAAGACTCTTGAGGAGATTACTATTTTGCGTAATGTATCGAAGCGCGATGCCGACGTGAATAACCTTGAACCGTTCCACAACCTTGTGGCAGTCAAGAAAATCATCGTCGGAGGTCAATTCACGACAATCGGCGCCACAATGTTCCAGGGCTGTACCGCCCTTGAAGAGTTTATCTTCAATGAAGGCAACCTGGTTAATTCCATCGGCAACAACGCTTTCAAGTCCTGTACAGCTCTTCAAAGCTTCGAAATGCCTGAAGCTGTGACAACTGTTGAGGCTAACGTGTTCAACGGATGTTCTTCGCTTGCCAACGTCACGCTAAGCAGTGCTGTCACTTCGATTGGCGACGGTGCCTTCCAGGGTTGCTCAGCTCTCAACAGCATTGAGTTCCCTGAGACACTTACTAAAATTGGCACACAGGCATTCCAGAGCAGTGGCATGAATGGAACATTGACTTTCAATGAAGGATTAACCAACATCGGCGCTCAGGCTTTTGCCAACACCAAGCTGACAGAGATTAACATCCCTGCTTCGGTAACTACAATTGGCAATGCCGCCTTTGCTCCCATCACCACCCTCGCTGCAATCAACGTAGATGAAAACAGCGAAAGCTTCAAGGTTGAGAACGGTATCCTTACCAACATTCTCGGCAAGCGACTGCTCGTCACTGCCCATAAAGGCGACATCGGCAGCGAACTTGACAATGACATTATTGAGAATGTTGACAACTATGGTCTTGCCTACAGCCCATACCTCAGCATCAATCTGCCATCTCTGAAGAGTGTTGGCGACTACGGTTTTGCTCGCAGCAAAGTCGAGAACTTCGAACTCAAGAGCGATGTCACTATCGGCTATTTCCTCTTTAACAATGCTGATATCCAGAATTTGATATTCGACGATGGCCGTAGAGAGATTCCCCAGGGTGTAGCTCAGAACTGCAAGAATCTGACCGACGTCACACTGCCTTCAACTGCTACCAATATCATGCTCAACGCATTCAACGGCTGTTCCGCACTCAAGAATCTTGAGATTCCAGCCAACGTGAACTACATGGAGCCAGGTGCTGTTCCTGCAACCATTGAATCACTGCGCGTGCTTAACGTGAACACTCCAGTGCTTGCTGCCGGTGTATTCACTCCTGAGCAGAGCAATGTTGAGTGCAAAGTAGCAAAGAAATCTGTACAGAAATATAAAGCTGCCAACCAGTGGAACTACCTGAACATCATTGGTGATGCCACTATCAGCGGCGAAAGTGCCCAGTTCGGTTGCCCGACAGGTCTGTACTTCGCTACCAAGGACGGCAAGCTCATGTATAAGAACGAAGACGGTGACATCATAGATACTGAATTCACCACTGGTGCTCACGCATTCAACCTCGCAAGCTATAAGAACCGCGTGTATGTGGGTGTGGCCGGTGTGAACTTCAGATATCAGGATGCCAATGCTCAGTCTAACGGTGGTGACGGTGAGGTGTTCTACGTCAATAACACCGATGGTATCTTCTATCGCGTAACCGTGCTCAACAACGTTGGCTACAAGGCATTTGAGGATCCGTTCTCACTGTCAATCGCTGCCGACGAAGGCAAGATTTTCATTGCCGACCGTAACGTAGGTGTTCATGAAATGAGTGCCGACACCGTAGGTCTGTATGGTTCTCAACCATTCTTTGTACAGAACAACTGGCTGTCATACTATCCTAATGGCACTGCTGGCTGGATGTACGGTGGTATCGGCTGCGGCTTCTACAAGATAGGCGACACTTACTGGATGGGTAAGAAATTCAACGGATTCGGCATCTTCCGCTTCCGCGAAAGCGACTTCACTCCCGACGAAGCTTCTTCGGGCGGTCCTGATCCGTTCAAGTCGATTCTCCCGTTCGTACAGATGACTCAGTTCTACGTGGATGAACCCAATGGTTATATCTACTTCTACTTGCAGAGCAGTGCTGCTGCCGGCCGTAACGACGTGCCAGGCGTCTATCGCTTGCCGATGAGTGTAGTTGCACAGAATGATGCCAACGGCATGGACACCGACATGTCTCAGGCCGTACTGCTTGATGACAGCCCCGTACTGAAGGAAGGTGACGGTGACGAAATCACCGGTGTAACCCAGTTCACCAGCGATGGCGAGAACGTCTATTGGAGCTACATCGCTACTACAGCTGATGAGAATTCAGTTCCAAACAGTGCACCACTTGATGAGAGCAATCCTCTGCACCACAGCGGTATCAAGTATGTAACTGCTAATCCTGCTACTCCCGATGAGAAATCAGAAGTACATTTCGCTATCGAAGGTGTTGAGGCTTATGGTCTTATAGGTCTGAACTACGTTCCCGAACCAGAACCCGAGATTGACCACGTCTATATCCTCGGTGAGGTTAATGACAACACCTGGGATCCTTCTGTAGGTCTTGAATTGACTCTGACTGACGATGACCTCTATGTTGCCGATTTCACTATTGATGGACGCAATGACGGTTACAACTACTTCAGCTTCACCAAGAAACTGGCTGAAAACAGTGAGGACTGGAATTCTATTGCACCCTACCGTTTTACTGCCTTAAACCAAGATCAATTGGGCAACTTCGTAATGACTGACGAACTCTTCGGTCAGGTAATCCCACTTGATGAAGATGGTCAGCACTTCGACCAAGCCATCATGATTCCTGCCGGTGAATACGACTTGGTTATTGACCTTGTAGCTCGTACTCTCATCATCAACAAGCATGAGGTCATACCTACCGAGAAAATCATCGAAGGTATCGTAACTGACATCGACCTCAATCCACTGGAGGGCGTACTGGTTACTGCCACACCGTCAAATGAACAGGATGAGCCACGCAAGGCCGACAGAGATTTCAACTATGTTGCTATGACTGGAGAAGATGGAGCCTACACTCTGAACGTTCCTTATGGAGTTGATTATAAACTCACATTCGAGAAGACTGGCTACATTACTCAAATCCTTCCTGAGAGTGAAGCCGGTTCAGTAATCCTCGAGCTAGATGCTACTGCAGTCAACGACTTGAATGCATCCAAGGATATTGCAAGCGTGAAATATATTAACGCTGCAAGCCAGATCAGCGATGTTCCATTCGATGGCATCAACGTTATGGTTGTCACTTATACCGACGGCAGCAAATCAGTTATCAAGGTAGTTAAATAACCTACTGGTAAACTAGATTAATCACAGAACTGGCGCAGGTCATCATCGACTTGCGCCAGTTTGTTTTATCCTGATTTATCCTATCTTATCCTGAAACAACTTTGTTAATTAAAGTTAAAAATGGGGGGGTGAAACAAGGCTTTCTATAAATTTGTATCTTTGCAGTAGTTAAACTGATTATTAACCTAAAACAATAAAGCTATGAAAAAGATATATCTGACAATTCTCATGGCGATAGCCTGTAGCGGCATCGCCACTGCACAAGACGACTACCTGCCGTTATTGCGTGAGGGTGTGAAATGGGTAGGCGTTGACACAATAATTGTTTTGGGTAATTCTGAAGACGAAATTACTGTTGACACTCGCTTATATCCAATAAAGATTATGGGCGACACTGTAGTTGAAGGCACTACCTACAAGAAATGCTATCGTTACTCAGACGTAGAATGGGA
>JAGCCU010000054.1 GCA_017651515.1 Muribaculaceae bacterium
AGTATCTGTTTATACTTAGCATACTTCTAAATCTTTTCTATGCTTACAATCCCGATGCCGAGACTTTCGGCACGAAACACATGCTTAACAACAAGCCCTATGAAGTCACACTCGACCTCATGCCGTTTGTGCTTGGCGCCGACGTCATGCCCAGTGACTCACTGAAGCTATATAGAGACCCTGTGACCATGAACCAAGATAATGCCGAAGAGGCTACAAATAATAAAAATGGCAAATAATCAGGAAAAAGAAATATTGCACGGAGCCGTCAATGAGGAATATAAGTACGGCTTTGTAACCGATATTGACACCAATGTCATTCCCAAAGGACTCAATGAAGATGTCGTGCGGCAGATTTCGGCTCTGAAAAACGAGCCAGACTGGCTGCTGGAGTTCCGTTTGAAGGCTTTCCGTCACTGGACAACACTCAAGCAGCCTACATGGGGACAGCTACATCTGCCTGAGATTGACTATCAGGACATCAGCTACTATGCGGCCCCTCGCAAGAAGAAAGAGGGTGAAATCGACCCTGAGTTGATGGAAACCTTTGATAAACTTGGCATACCCTTGCAAGAGCGAAAGGCACTGAGCGGAATGGCTGTGGATGCCATCATGGACAGTGTGAGCGTGCGCACCACTTATAGTGAGCGACTTGCAGAATTAGGCGTGATATTCTGTCCCATCAGCGAGGCAGTGCGCGACTATCCCGACCTTGTGCGCAAATACCTGGGTAAAGTGGTGCCTTACACCGACAATTTCTTCGCCGCACTAAACTCGGCAGTATTCAGTGACGGCTCATTCGTGTATATTCCCAAAGGTGTGCGCTGTCCGATGGAATTGTCATCCTACTTCCGCATCAATGCAGCGCAGACGGGCCAGTTTGAGCGCACGCTCATCGTTGCCGACGATGATGCCTATGTGAGCTATCTGGAGGGCTGCACAGCCCCCATGCGTGACGAGAACCAGCTGCATGCTGCAATAGTCGAAATTATCGTCGAAGACCGCGCAGAGGTGAAATACAGCACCGTGCAGAACTGGTACCCAGGCGACAAGGACGGCAAGGGCGGCATCTACAACCTCGTTACCAAGCGCGGACTGTGCCGAGGAGACCATAGCAAACTGTCATGGACGCAGGTAGAGACTGGCAGCGCAATCACATGGAAGTACCCCAGTTGTATCCTCAAGGGTGATTATTCAGTAGGCGAATTCTATAGCGTGGCACTCACTCGCAACCGCCAGGAAGCCGATACTGGTACAAAAATGATACATCTGGGAAAGAATTCCCGTTCAACCATCGTCAGCAAGGGTATAAGTGCCGGATATAGCCAGAACAGCTACCGCGGTCTGGTGAGAGTAGCGCCGAAGGCCACCGGTTGCCGCAACTACACTCAATGCGACAGTCTGCTGCTGAGCGACACCAGCGGAGCACACACCTTCCCAGTGATTGAAGTGGGTAACGACTCGTCAATAGTGGAACACGAAGCCACTACGAGCAAAATTAACGAAGACCAGATATTCTATTGTAACCAACGAGGCATACGGACCGAAGATGCCGTAGGACTCATTGTGAACGGCTACGCCGACGAGGTGATGACCAAGTTGCCTATGGAATTCGCTGTCGAGGCACGCCGACTGCTCTCCGTCTCGCTTGAAGGCTCCGTTGGGTAGGATTATAGACTATAAGTAACATAAGTTGCATATAGGGCTAACGCAAGACTTTGACTATAAGTTACATAAGTTTTCATTATGTTAACTCACAAAGTTACAGAAAATATATTTAATTTTGTGTGGTTGATAAGGAAGTATTGATAAGCAAGATTATTGATTGTGCTAATAATGTACAGCGCATATTAACTTCTGGCTATCTTGAAAAAGTTTATGAGAATGCCTTGGCTCATGAACTGTCACAAATAGGTATATCAGTTTCTCAACAACAGCCATTAGAAGTAAGATAAAAAGGCACTGTAGTTGGTCATTATATAGCCGATTTAATTGTCGAAGGTATAGTAATCGTTGAGATTAAGTCAATAAAGAATATTGATCTTTCTCACGAAACACAACTAGTTAATTATTTGACATCGACAGGCATAGATGACGGCTTAATTATTAATTTTGGTAATCCTGTGAAAATTCAGATAAAACGCAAGTATAGGACATATAAACCATCTTAATGTTTTACAATTTCAGACTTATGTAACTTAAAACTTATGTTTGTTTTGTTATTTATAGTCTATAAAAACTATATATATGTTAGAAATTAAAGATTTATGCGCCTCTGTCGAGGGCAAAGAGATACTCAAAGGCATTAATCTCACGGTGAAACCTGGCGAAGTACACGCCATCATGGGTCCTAACGGCTCCGGCAAGAGCACTCTCAGCGCAGTGCTCACTGGTAACCCCGCCTATACGGTTACTGGCGGCTCGGTGCAGTTCTATGGCAAGGATTTGTTGGCATTGTCGCCTGAAGACCGCGCTCACGAAGGACTTTTCCTCAGTTTCCAGTACCCGGTAGAAATTCCTGGGGTGTCGATGGTCAACTTCATGAAGGTTGCCCTCAATGAAAAGCGCAAATACTTAGGACTGAAGGAATTGTCGGCAAGCGAATTCCTCAAGCTCATGCGCGAGAAACGTGCCGTGGTCGAACTTGACAGCAAGCTCGCATCGCGTTCGGTAAACGAAGGTTTCAGCGGTGGCGAAAAAAAGCGTAACGAGATTTTCCAGATGGCAATGCTTGAGCCACGACTGAGCATCCTTGACGAGACCGACAGCGGCCTCGACATCGACGCACTGCGCATAGTGGCAAGCGGAGTTAACAAACTCAAGAATCAAGATAATGCCACAATCGTCATCACTCACTATCAGCGACTGCTCGACTATATCAAGCCCGACTTCGTGCATATCCTCTACAAGGGGCGCATAGTGATGAGCGCAGGTCCTGAACTTGCTCTTGAACTCGAGGAGAAAGGTTACGACTGGATTAAGAACAACGAAGAATGAACGCGTTACAACAATATATTGAGCTGTATAACGAGTATTGCAGCACGGTTAATGCTCATTCGCTGGCTGAACTCAACGCACTGAGGCCTGCGGCTCTCGACGTGCTTCAACATGCTCAGTTGCCACGCAAAGGCAGTGAAGACTACGAGGCAACAGATATGGAGTCATTGTTTGCTCCCGACTATGGTCTGAACATTACCCGTTTGAACTACGACATCGACCCCATCGAGAGTTTTCGTTGCGATGTGCCGAACCTGAGTACGTGTCTGTTCCACACCTACAACGATGTGCCGCACATCTCGCCAATTTCGCGCCGGAATCTCGACGGAGCCATCGTTGAAACCCTGGCAGAAGCAGCCGTAAACCATCCCGACATCGTGGCCAAACACTTAGGACACGTGGCAGACCTTAACGATGCCACAATAGCTCTCAATACACTGCTGGCTCAGGATGGACTGCTGATATACGTGCCTAAAGGCGTTGTGACTGCAAAGCCCATTCAGCTACTTAACATTCTCTCGGCAGCACACCCCACCATGGTCGTGCGACGGCTGCTCATCGTTGCCGACGACGACTCCAGCGTGCGTGTACTGGCGTGCGACCACACCCAAGGCGCAGAGACACAGGTCATGAACCTGCAGGTAGTGGAAATTGTGGCTGGACGCAATGCTATCATTGATTACTATGACCTGGAGGAAGCCAGCAGCATGACGACCCGCGTGTCGAACATCTACGTAGAGCAGCACGAGGGCAGCTCGGTGCTAATCGACGGCATCACGTTGATGAACGGTGTCACCCGCAACAACTATCATGTGAATGTGGTGGGCGAACACGCTTCCACCCAATTGCTGGG
>JAGCCU010000055.1 GCA_017651515.1 Muribaculaceae bacterium
CTACCCGTTCCGATTTTCATCGGACGGTGGACTGACCACATAAATCTGCAAGCAGAGGTCGCGGAATCTGGCATTAAGCTATTCTCACATATGGCAGGCTATGAATATCGGAGCCGATACCAAAGGATAATATCAAGCGTGTAAAATCGGCTTGCCGATGCCACATTTTTCAAGTAGTGGGTAGCCTAATACCCCAGCCATCTATCGATGTAAGGGGAGCTGACCAGATAAATAAGCAAGCAAAGACGGTTATAATGACTTTGAAAAACTTTCCGAAAGGCTGTCACCAATATGATGGACAACTGGAAATACAGACGTGCAGAAGAGGCTTGCCTCTGTCCACTCAAAAGTAAGGAGGGGCAGCCTAATACCCCAGCCATCTATCGATGTAAGGGGAGCTGACCAGATAAAACAGCAAGCAAAGACGGTTATAATGATTTTGAAAAACTTTCCGAAAGGCTGTCACCAATATGATGGACAACTGGAAATACAGACGTGCAGAAGAGGCTTACCTATGTCCACTCAATTGTAGGGAGGTGCAGCCTAATACTTCATCGTCACTTCTTTTATTTTGAATGTGTTACAACAACGATAGAAAATTCCCGAATGCACTAAGTGGCATAGCTGAGCGCAGCCTCACAACATCTTCAGAAAGCGGTAGAGCTTGATGTGAATAGGTCTTTGAACAGAATATGCATATAGCAAAGACAACGACTTACAGCTGAAGCAAGCGGTGTCGTTGCCTTTGCGATAGATATTATAATGTCATTCTTCAATCTTATTTTCTCCCCTCATCAAATGACGCAGGGCACTGAGGAGTTCTTGAGATTCTTGGACAACATTTAGGAATACGGTCATGGCTTCGATGTTGAGTTGTTTGGTCTGGATGTCATGAATGATGCATTTGCGATAATCGGAAAGTGATGATTGAAGTCCAGCTGCATCGTTACGTATCAGGGATGTGGGCTCACTATCGAGAGACCGATAGTACAAACGTATAATTTCATTTCGCAAAACAATAAACTCATTGACATATTCGCTTGGAACGGGACTAAAATTGTTGCCAACATGTTCCCTACATGATTCACTCATGCGCTTTAGGCAATAGTACATCTGAGATAGAGAATTGACTATAAGGAAATACCATGTGCTTTTTTCCACGCTTACTATAGGGTCTAAACGACGCAAGGCGATAATCTGCCTACGTCGCTGGCGTTTCAGTTCCTTGCGTTGATTGTCCACACCTGTGGTGACATGTTTCAGACGGCGGTAATCCTCGCAGAAAAATGCCGTAGTCAATGTTTCATAATCATCTATTACCATACGGATATTATCATTGATAGTATGATTCAAATATTTTTGGAGCAATGTCCAACATTCATCCTTGCTGGTGCAATGCAATATCCTTGTGAATAATTTGTCTTCCTCACCTGCCATTGCATTCTTTCGGAAGTTCACATTACTACGAATGAGCAGGAAGATAGCAAGTGCAATGGCTACCAACATTGCTACAAATGAACCGAAGAACAAAGCGATGCATACAAGGGAGCACAGCATGAACGCCACGCCGGCCGTGATGAACCAACCGCCGATGACTGACAGCACGCCCGTGATGCGGAACACGGCACTCTCGCGACTCCATGCACGGTCAGCAAGAGAAGCACCCATAGCCACCATGAAGGTAACATAGGTGGTGGACAACGGCAGTTTGAACGATGTACCTAATGCCACCAATGCACCTGCAAGCACCAGATTTACTGCTGCGCGAATTTCATCGAAAGCAGCTCCTCGCTTCAACACCGCAGCATCGGCATTGAAACGCGAGTCTATCCAGCGTGTCACACACGGCGGCACAGCTGTTGACAGGCTGGTTGCCATGCTTCTCGATGTGCGCACCAACGTCCGTGCCACACCACTTGAACCAAACATCTCGTCACCCTCGTCTTGACGTGAGAGGTCCACCGACGTCTTCACAACATTCTGCGCCTTCTTGGAAAATACCAATGCGAGCACCATCACCACACCTGCCGCTATTAGATAAACTGCTGGTGTATGGGCACTGTCCATCAACGACTGCATCAGAAAGCCTTGTGCATCGCCCTGACCGTTGGTCGTGTAGTCCAGATATGCCTCAAGCCCTGTCAATGGCACGCCCACGAAGTTCACGAGGTCGTTGCCTGCAAAAGCCATCGCCAAAGCAAATGTGCCAAACAACACTACGTACTTCAATACAGGCAACTTCAAAGCACTCAGCAGTGTCATCAACACCGAAAACATTGCGATGCCGCCGCCGATAATCAGCCATGTATTCTCGTTGATGATTGCCTTCGCCTCCGGTGTCATCAGACTACTATTCTTCAATCCGTTGATAAGCAGGAACCAGACGATGGCCGTCACTGATAGTCCGCCGAAGATGCCAATTTTCAGCGACGACGTCACTAGACCGCCCATCCGTCCCGACAGGTCCGTCGTTCGCCCATTTACACGATAAGTAAATGTGAAAACGATGCGTGCCACCCATTGTACAATGATTCCGAGCAGGAATGCTATTGCTACACTGAGGAAGATGCCAAGGATGACCGAGATGGCTTTTTCTGTATTGAGCAAATCACCCAGCGAGAGCAGCGTACCGTCCGCCGCCGTTGCCCCCTGCATAATCTGGAGCAGCGCTATAGCAAAGGCTCCGCCCAATAGTTCAAACACCATCGAGACGGTAGTGGATGTAGGCATACCAAGTGTGTTGAACACATCGAGCAGCACCACGTCGGTCACCATAACGGCCAGGAACACGCACATCACGTCGTAGAACGAGAAGTACTGAGGTGTCATGATGCCGTGCCGTGCTACATCCATCATGCCGTTACTTAGGGTAGCTCCAACAAACACACCAATAGCCGCCACCGTTACAACCGTCCTGTACCTCGCCACCTTGGCACCAATGGCTGAATTCAGAAAATTCACTGCATCGTTGCTCACACCAACCACTAGGTCGAATACCGCAAATATGATAAGGAATATGACTATTCCAAGAAATAAAGTATTCATCTTTCCAATTTTTTTGATTACATATATCGTTTCATTTCTTCACCCTCAACTCCTGCATACAACTCCAACAGACTCTTTGCTGGACTAGACTGAATCTTGGGAATCAGGACTTCTTCGACTTGGAAGAAACCTACCTCTGCCCTCATGTGTATCTCTATTTTCAAAGGGCGTTCATGCCCTTGTCTTATATTAACCGATTCGATAGAATTTGCAGAATATTTGTGAATATCGCCCTCTGTCGGTTTCGACGGAATTTCCAAAGGAATACGCGCGCGTCCTTTTGTCATATCACAACCATCAGCAATCAAGATAAGTCCAGCCTCAATAGAATGGATAGGATGTGTAGTCATGTGTCCGATAATGCCTTCCATTGCTATAGAGCGGATAATAGTCAGCCGCAGGATGTTATAGTTTTCAGGAAGGAGTTGTGACAATACCTTTTCAATAATTGAATAGGATATGATGCCAGAATAAAGTTCATGCCCATTCCTTCCTATTGTCATTCCGCTGTCATGAAGAAGCGATGCAAGCATAACTGCCGCGACACTGTCAGCAAATGTCCCAATGTTTTCCTTTTCCAAACTTGTCTGCATCCCAGCAGAATGTAATATACTCAGCATCTTCAAGGCATTGCGGCATACAGTCTTCATGTGAACTGGCCCGTGGTCATTCAGCCCCAAACGTCTTATAGATACCATGTTGGCATAATCTTGTATAGCGGCTACTTCCTGATTATTCCGAAGATGATTCCATAGTCTTATGGGCAAATCGTCGCCAGATGTCTGGCCGGCCACTATCTTTGTGACCCAATGGGTTATCTTTTCTTCGACTTGTATTTCTTTTGGTGATTTCGACTCCATATTCTTTCCTTATATTTTATACACATATCCCGAAGTTAACACATGAAGTCCTTTGTTCATACCATCGGCAGATCTTTTCAAATCAAGTAGATAGCCGAAGTTGATGGTATGATGAGCGTTGATGCTATAGGCTGTACCAATCGCCATGCGCATCTCATCTATCTGGAATTGTTTGCCCAGATTGTTGAACATCTCAACCGACGCAAAGGGACTCCAGCCGTTAATTTTACTATTGGCAATCTCTGCCTTGAACTGATTGCGCAGATGATGTTCATGGCTTGCATCCACGTTGCCCTTCTGCATCATATATGTATATTGGTACCGCTCGCACAAGGACAGTTTAAGCCAATCGAAAACTTTGCCTCCTGGTGTGATGTCGAACATCAGACGATGGCGTTGAACCGTTTCCGTCACATCATCCACCGTGCGGTTCTTCAGGTGAAATTCATAACCGCCTCCCAACTTCAGAACTTTAGAAACCTTATACGTTCCACTCACACCCAACTGCCAACGTTCAACGCTTCCAGTATTGTCCTTTGTGCGAAGTTCAGTGTTTGCTCCAAGCCCCCAACTGTCGTTAACTTTCTTTTCCGTACCAGCACTGATCCACATGCCAAAGTCATTGGTGGTTTGAGCCTTGGACAATCCAATGAAAACAAATGCGAGGAACAACACCAGGATGATAAATCTCACCCAATTAAAGATTCTCTGAATTCTTTCTGCTTTTTCTTTATCCATATTATTTAGCCAATCGTTAGTGATTGACACTGCAAAGGTAAGTTGAGCGTGTTACAAAAGCATTTCAATCGTATGATGGATAGGTTACAATGGTGCTTGTAACAGGATTGTAATATCAACGTAATGGGGACGTAACAAGATTGTAATACCTTTGCAGCAAAAATACAAAGGAATGGAATTGATTATCAAC
>JAGCCU010000056.1 GCA_017651515.1 Muribaculaceae bacterium
CGCTCTGAGTCTTGGTTATGCTACCGATAGCGAATCAAGCAGTTATTTAGGCGCAGGCATGTTCCGCTATAGCCCACTTCAATCAGTATTCATTGGAAGGCCATTGAGCTATTATACGGCCAAAAGATACGGATATTCTCCGTTCGCCTACAACGACAGCCTGAAGACTGCACGGCTCGGCAATCCCGTAACAACAATCCATCCATATCTTTTTGCCAATTGTACAGCTTTTACTACACTCAATTTCAATAGCAACTGCAAACCTAAGTCAGTTGGAGAATACGCTTTTTGGGGATGCACATCATTAAAGACTACAAGCACAGTTCTTCCAAATTCAATTGAAATAATAGGTGACGGCGTTTTCTTAGCGTGTGACAAATTAGCCAACGTTGTCATTAAACCCACCGTCAAATCAATCGGAAACTTTGCTTTCAATAATTGTAATTCTCTAACTCAACTCACTATTGAGAATGGTGAGAACACACTCAGTCTCGGTTATGCCAAAGATGGAGGAAGCTCTAGTTCTTGGGGTGATGGAATGTTCTATAACAGCCCATTACAATCTGTCTTTATTGGAAGACCATTGAGTTATAATACTGCCAAAAGATATGGATTATCACCCTTTGCGTACAATGATAGCATCAAGGTTGCTCAACTAGGTAATAAAGTGACTGTAATTCCAGATTATCTTTTTGCGCGATGTTCGGCACTCGGCAATAACAATGATCTAATACCCGCTGGGACCACCAAAATCGGTATTGAATCCTATGTTGGATGCAACATGACCAGCATAACTATACCAGCCAAGGTTACATCCATAGGCAATTACGCCTTTAGCGAGTGTCTCAAACTCAATCTTGTTACCAGTCTGGCCGCTACTCCACCAGCCATAAGCAGCAATTGCTTTTCTACAGAAACTTACGAGAACGCAACTCTGGAAGTACCTCTAACTTCAATAAGAGCATATATGATTTCAGAAGGATGGAAGGAATTCTACAATATTAATGGAGGTGCAGTAGCGGGTATACTTGGTGACTTAGACGGCAGTGGAATTGTGGATGTTGAAGACGTTAATGCCGCCATAAACATTATTCTTAAGTTGAAGAGCATGAGTGACTATCCCGGTAATGGTGACATGGATGGCAACGGATACATCGATGTGGAAGACGTAAATGCCATCATCAACATCATCCTCAAACTGTAAATTATAAGAATCAAAATATAAGAACTAGAATTAAGCCCTGAAAGGGCAACACATCACATTTAGGGGTCGACGCTTCTTCGCGCCAGCCCTTTTTTATCCCCTTTATGTATCTTATACTTAAAAAGCGCGCGTCAGCATTACTGAATGCTGACAACTGATTACGGTATCAGCCCGAATTTGATACTTTTTCGAAATCAACTGATTTGAAGTTTTTTATAAAAAATCGATTCTCGTGCAACTTTTTGGGTATCTCACTGCGTCTAATGAGCAAACGAACAAATAAACTTCAAAAAATCGAAAAAGATGAAAGGTAAGATTTTATTCGGCTGCATCGCACTTGTAATGCTTTATGCGTGTTCCGGAAGTGGACATATACATTTGCCCGGCCATGGAAATGTAGAGAAACAGAATCTTAAAGAAGCTGTCGTGAACCATGTTTCTTCAACGCTCTCAAATGGTGAAACCGTTGAGTTTGAAGGCAACTCAGGCAACGACTACTACAAAGAAAATGGCGAAGTGCGTTTCTCCACAAATGTTGTATATACTGTAGTTTCTCCAAATGGATCAAAAGAGAAACACACGGCTCATATAGTATGCAACGAAGACAGGGACAAGATATTTGAATGGAAAGACATCTGATTATCCCGTCTTTTGAAAACGGAACTAACTCCATAGTTTTGCGTGAAAATTTACCGCAGAATTATGGAGTTAAATTTTAGTGATTATATACTCCAAATTACTCATACTCGAAAAAAGAAATAAATTCCTTTTTGCTCGCTTAACCGAAATTTAGTAATTTTGCAGCTTGGAATAATCTAAACGTACAATTTATAGAATAATTATGAACACTTTAGCGACAAAATACGACCCTAAAGCGGTTGAGAGCAAGTGGTATGAGTATTGGGAAAGCCACGACTTGTTCAAGTCGGTGCCTGATGAACGTGAACCTTACACAATCGTCATTCCCCCACCCAATGTCACTGGCGTACTGCACATGGGTCACATGCTCAACAATACCATACAAGACATCCTTATCCGCCATGCCCGCATGGAAGGCAAGAATGCACTGTGGGTGCCCGGCACCGACCATGCAAGCATTGCCACCGAGGCTAAGGTTGTGAAACGTCTGGCCGAGCAGGGCATCAAGAAGCGCGACTTGACACGCGAGCAGTTCCTGGAGCACGCATGGGCCTGGACACACGAACACGGCGGAATCATCTTGCAGCAGTTACGCAAACTCGGCGCCTCGTGCGACTGGAGCCGTACGGCCTTCACAATGGACGAGACCCGCAGCAATAGCGTGCTCAAAGTGTTTGTGGACCTCTACGACAAGGGCTACATCTATCGCGGCCTGCGTATGGTAAACTGGGACCCAAAAGCCCAGACGGCACTTAGCAACGAAGAGGTTATCTACCATGACGAAAAGAGCAAGCTCTACTACCTGAAATACTATGTTGCCAATGACGACATGACAGGAGAGACGGGCAACGAAGGTGAGGTCGTGCATCGTGATGCACAGGGACGCCGCTATGCCGTCGTAGCCACCACCCGTCCTGAGACCATAATGGGTGATACCGCAATGTGTATCAACCCCAAGGATCCCAAGAACCAGTGGCTACGTGGCAAAAAGGTGATTGTGCCTCTGGTGAACCGTGTGATACCTGTGATTGAAGACCACTATGTAGACATCGAGTTCGGTACTGGTTGCCTTAAGGTGACCCCGGCACACGATCCTAACGACTACATGCTGGGCAAGACTCACAACCTGGAAAGCATCGACATATTCAATCCCGATGCCACCATCAGCACTGAGTCACCGCTTTACGTGGGCATGGACCGCATGGAGTGCCGCAAAGTCATCAGCAAGGACCTGCAAGAAGCCGGACTGATGGAAAAAGTCGAAGACTACGAGAACAAGGTTGGCTACAGCGAACGCAACCCAGACACACCCGTAGAGCCTCGTCTGTGCAAGCAGTGGTTCCTGAAGATGAAGCACTTCGCCGAAATCGCATTGCCTCCAGTAATGAACGATGAACTGAAGTTCTTCCCACCCAAGTATAAAAACATCTACAAGGTGTGGATGGAAGGCATTCAGGACTGGTGCATCTCTCGTCAGTTGTGGTGGGGACATCGCATCCCTGCATATTTCCTCCCAACTGAGAACGAAGACGAAGAAGTGTTCGTGGTGGCTCTCACCGAAGCCGAAGCACTGGAGAAAGCCCGCAAGATAAAGGGCTACGAGAACATCCAAGCCTGCGACCTACATCATGACGAGAACGCGCTTGACACTTGGTTCTCAAGCTGGCTATGGCCCGTTTCGCTCTTCGACGGCATCAACAATCCCGGCAATGAGGAAATGAAGTACTACTACCCCACCAGTGACCTCGTGACCGCTCCAGACATCATCTTCTTCTGGGTGGCCCGCATGATCATGGCCGGATATGAATTTGCAGGCGATCTGCCATTCCGCAACGTCTATTTCACAGGTATCGTGCGCGACAAACTGGGACGCAAGATGTCGAAGTCGCTTGGCAACAGCCCTGACCCGCTGATGCTTATCGACAAGTTCGGTGCCGACGGCGTGCGCATGGGAATGATGTTAAGTGCCCCTGCCGGTAACGACATCCTCTTCGATGAAGCACTGTGCGAACAAGGCCGCAACTTCAACAACAAGATATGGAATGCCTTCCGTCTGGTGAAGGGTTGGGAAGTGGCCGACATTGAACAACCAGAACACAGCCATATGGCAGTACAGTGGTTCCAGGCCGTACTCGACAGCACTCTCGCCGAGGTCAAGGATCTGTTTACCAAGTTCCGTCTCAACGAGGCCTTGATGGCAATCTATCGCCTGTTCTGGGAGGAGTTCTCGGCATGGTATCTGGAAATTGTAAAGCCTGCCTATCAGCAGCCAATCGACAAGGCTACAATGGATGCCACACTGCGTTTCTTCGACACGCTGTTGCGTCTTTTGCACCCATTCATGCCGTTCATCACCGAGGAACTCTGGCAGCACCTTGCTGAGCGCAAAGATGGCGAGAGCATCATGTATGCCCTCATCCCCGAAGCCGGCAAGCCCGACGAGACTCTATTGGCTGCAATGGCGCAGACGAAGGAGATTGTTGGTGGTGTACGCAATGTACGCAAATCGAAGAACCTGCCCAACAAGGAAATGCTCACTTTGCAGGTTGTTGGAGAATTCAGCAATCCGCTTTCGAGCATCATCACTAAGGTTGGCGGCCTGAATGCCATCGACTGCGTAGAGACGAAAGACGGCGCTGCTGCAGCATTCATGGTAGGCACTACTGAATTTGCCGTGCCGCTGGGCAGCAACATCAACGTGGAGGAGGAAATAGCAAAACTTGAAGCTGACCTGAAATATGCACAAGGGTTCCTGGCTACAGTTGAGAAGAAATTGGGCAATGAGCGCTTCGTTGCCAATGCTCCAGAGGCTGTCGTAGCCGCCGAACGCAAGAAAAAGGCCGATGCCGAGAGCAAAATTGCCACACTCACCGAGGCTATAGCAGCCCTCCGTAAATAAAATAGCTTTTCTTCTGACTCTACGGACATCTCATGCAGATATAGCAGATTTTGGAGATTTTTTATAATGGAAATCAACGATTTAAGTTATAAAATACGTGGTTGCATTTTCAAAGTGTATAATACTTTGGGGCCAGGCTTATTGGAATCAATTTAAGAACAAGCTTTGATTATAGAACTTAAGAATCAAGGACTTTCTGTTAAAAATCAAGTTCCAATTCCAGTCTACTATGGAAATGAACTCCTGCCAATAGATTTAAGACTTGATCTCATTGTCAATGATACAATTATTTTGGAACTTAAATCAGTCGAAGAATTAAAACCTGTTCATTTTAAACAATTAAAGACATATTTGAAACTAACTAATAAACGTCTTGGTTTACTTGTAAATTTCAATGTAAATTCTATTATGAAAGATGCGATTCACAGGATTCCAAATAATCTGTAAGATGAAAATATCTGCTGAATCTGCAAAATCTGCATGGAAATTTTATATGTGAGTTTTTATTGACTTAAAGTAATATGATAATTAAAGATAATGTTCCAGTAGGATTGTGCTGTGACCATGCCGGCTACGACACAAAGATTGCCGTCATGCGCTGGCTTGACGAACAAGGCATCGCCTACAAGGATTTCGGCACCTACAACACAGAAAGCTGTGACTATCCAGACTTCGCACATCCATGCGCGATAGCTGTGGAGAATGGCGAGTGCTATCCCGGCATAGCAATTTGCGGCAGCGGAGAGGGCATCAACATCACCCTGAACAAGCATCAAGGCATACGTTCGGCACTGTGCTGGATACCCGAAGTGGCACGTCTGGCACGTCAGCACAACGATGCCAACGTGCTGGCAATGCCAGGGCGCTTTGTAAGCGATGCTGAAGCCATAGCAATGGTCGAGACATTCCTTAGCACGCCGTTTGAAGGTGGTCGCCACCAACGCCGCATCGACAAAATACCTGCAATCCAATCCAAGTCATGACGTTTTCATTAGCGACAATAACGCCTTTAGTGTGGGGATTGTTGGCCGGGGGCTTTGTTCTGGGCTTGGTTTATGTAATATGGCGTTGGCTGGGCTGCCGACGTCTATCACAATTCGTCAATGTTACTGAGCAAAACCGCGAATATACCGACGAATTACCGCCGGTATCAGTCATCGTGGATGCCTGCAACGAGACCGACCAATTAGTGCGCTTCCTGCCACTAGTACTCAATCAAGACTATCCTGAATATGACGTGGTTGTAATTGCCGATGGTGCCGCCGAAGCAACCAGCGACATGCTTAGTGAGATGAAAGCCCAGCATCCAAACCTGCACATCACCTTCACACCACACGGAACACGTTCGCTATCACGCAAGAAACTGGCCTTGATGATAGGAATAAAAGCTGCCAGTCATGAAATCATCCTAACTACCAACGCCAACTGCCGCCCCACTAGCGACCAGTGGCTGCGTTTGATGATGCGTAACTTTGTGGAAGGCACCGACGTAGTACTCGGATATTCGCATTATCGCTATCACCGCGACAAACGCTGGGCACGGCACTGGCGCATCCTCGACACGGTAACCACCGGCGCACAATGGCTGCGAAGTGCCATTGCCCACCGACCATATCGAGGAGTGACCGACAACCTTGCATATCGCAAGCACCTATTCTTCGATGTAAACGGCTTTGCCGATACAATGAACCTTACTTGGGGCGAAGATGACGTGTTCCTCTGTCAGATTGCACGTGGCGACAACACCCGAGTGGAACTGTCGCCTGAGAGCCAACTCAGTGTGTATTATGAGAATATTTTACGAGCTCATCGTCTGTTGCGCACCCGCCGTGATTTCACATCACGCATGGTACCTCGCCGTGCATTCATTGAGCATGCCCTAATGAGTTGGGTGTTGTGGATTGCCCACGCACTGCTCGTGGCTGCCGCTGTAATTGCTTGGCCGTGCGCTATACCGCTGATTGCCGCTGCCGTGACGCTCATTGCACTGTGGATTACAGTAATTATTGTTACACGTCGAGAGTGCAAGCTATTGCAGGCACCTCCCATTAGGCTCACAGTGCCATTACTGACTCTTGCGCGACCTATTATAAACTTCAAATATAGGATTCGCGAGCTTCGACACAAGAAGAGCAACTACACCACATACATTTAATGCGGCTGCCATACCGCCCTGGTTATAATGATAAAGTCCATCAACGCCTGGCGTGGCATCTTTGCCATCATCATAGTAATGTTTCATAGTGAAGTCCATCTCATGGATCAGGCTGTGAGACTGGGTGTCAGCTTTTTCTTTGTGGCTAGCGGCTTTTTGCTGACACTACGCCATCACGATAAAGAACTCACGGCGCCTTCCACATGGTGGAGTTTCTGGTGGAAACGTGCCAAGCGCATCTATCCCATTCACTGGATAGCTCTGGCTTGCTACATGATATTCCATCTTTGGGTGAAACATGATTCATTCACATTGCCTGAATTCATTGCTGAATTGGCACTCGTGCAGTGTTGGGTCCCAGTCAAAGATTTTTTCTTCGCGTATAATAGCATTAGTTGGTTCTTGGGAGCATTGCTATTTCTTTATGCATGTTTTCCTCTAATAAACAAGTATTACTCTCGCATGCGCATGCGCTGGCAGGTACTTGCATTGCTCGTGGCAATGGTGGCGATAGCATGGATACTTAATGCTATACCACAACATTTAATAACTTATTCATATGTGTGTCCGCTAATCAGGCTGGGCGATTTCCTGATGGGCGTAACGGCAGCAAATGCTTACCGTGCCATCTCAAGCCATGATTTGAAATATGGGACCTCAAAGGCCACCATCATTGAAGTTGCAGCCATTCTCATTGCTCTTGAGGTGATTTTCATTGACCGCTCTACCGAACTATTTACAATTTGGGATAATCATCTTTTATGGTGGATTCCAGCTACAATCATCGTTTTCAGTGCTGCCATGCTTAATGGTCAGGAAGGCTGGATTGGGCGATTGTTCCTCACTCGACCTTTTCAGTTCCTTGGCAAAATAAGCTTGGAAATATATCTCTTCCAACACATTGCAGCATATACAGTTAACTACTACATCTCGCCCATATACGGTCACTTTGGCTTTCTCATCTACGACAAGTATGTATGGTCTCAGATACCGCTTCTAATAGTCATGTCGTGGGGTGCATATTTGCTACGGCAAAGAATCAACAAATCTCTTAATGTTTAGTAATCGATGATAAAGTCACTACAGAGCCTGAGAGGCATTTTTGCCATTGCCATAGTATTCTACCACTACTATTCACGCGCACCATTTTGGGTTGACAACACTTCGTGTGCAGTGACCTTCTTTTTCATCATGAGCGGATTTGCTCTCGGACTGCACTACAGAGTAAAAGACCTAAGAAATTTCTCATTCAGAAATTTCATGACCAAAAGGCTCTCGAAGGTTTACCCGCTCCACCTGTTACTTACATTGGTGATGATATATTTTTCCGGTATTGGCTGGAAACTGTGGGCGAACGTATTTCTCGTCCAGAGCTGGTTTACCAGCGAGAGTGTCTGGTTCTCATACAACGGCACGTCATGGTTTGTGGCTTCGCTGGTTTTCTGCTATCTGTTTTTTGCTCCCATAAGTTATCTCAGCACACGTTGGAAACAAGGAACGTGCTATGCAATTATCGCAATAGCCACATTAATTCTCATGGCATATTACTGGATCACGCCTCCCGATGCCGTCCAATGGCTCTATTACATTTCTCCAACAACTCGCCTAATTGATTTTTCTCTAGGCATATTACTCGCACGCGCCTACAGTGACTACTCACTCTCAAACAGCGACATATCAAGAAAAAAGGCTGGTGTCATGTCTATCGTTGCGGCATTACTGGTTATTTCCCTGATAGCTCTGCCACACTCGTCACAAATAGCGAAAGCATATTATCTGTCGGTCGTATGGTACATTCCTCTGGCATTACTCATTCTGACCCTATGCATTGCCGAGAATAAAGGTACCGTCCTCACACGCCTGTTGTCGTGGAAACCGTTGGTCTGGCTCGGAAACATCAGTTTCGAGATATATATGCTCCAGGTTGTAGTCAGCAACATTGTTCTCAAATTGGGAATCATAACCACCGGACAAAAATTCCCTGATAATCTTCACATTTTTATTATAATAGCCATAGTTATACCTCTGGCGTGGCTCACGAAACGTTTCTTCACCACCCCTGTAGCCAGATTCCTGAACCGTAATCTTAACATCCAGTGAAGATAAATAATTGTGGGTGGAAAAATAAAAAAAACTTAATGTGTATTGCAATAATGCAGACAAAACTGCGTTATATGCTTTACAATGCTTAAAATTTTTGTAAGAAATATTACGTTTGTTGCGATGGTTCTGATGGGAATTATCAGTGCCACCGCGCAGGACAACGACATGATTCTCAATCGTCAATATGCCGACATGAAACTAATTCACTTTGGTTTCTCTATAGGTGCAAACTTTCAGGACTTGAGAATCGTCAATAACGGTTATATAACTCCCGATGGAGAACAATGGTGGGCAGATGTTCCCAGTCATTCTCCAGGATTCTGCGTAAACGTGCTTGCCGACTGGCGTTTGGGCACACATTTCAACCTGCGAGTGTCTCCAGGTATGTATTTCGGCAATAAGGTGGTGAAATTCCGTAACAGCTTTGGTGACCCGAATGCTCCCGAAGCTTCTCACTATCTGCAACGACAGAACGTCAAGGCCACCTATATCGTAATGCCCATTGACCTCAAGTTCTCGGCACGACGATATCACAACATGCGTCCATATTTCACCGGTGGTGTCATGCCAATTTATGACGTTGGCAAGGATCGCAGTGAGCAATATCGAATAAAGAACATGGACGTGATGCTCACTGTGGGCATGGGGTGCGACTTCTATCTGCCATTTTTCAAGCTCTGCCCCGAAGTTAAGTTCTGCTTCGGCTTGAAAAACCTGCTTGATAAAAACCGTCCTGACCTCCAGGATGACCCCGATATGATACGTTTCACCGAGAGCGTGGATAAAATTACTAACAACATGGTGGTACTCACCTTCTACTTCGAATGAAATCCGCCAGGTTAAATATAGCACTGCTTATCTCCATGCTGACGCTCACAGCGCTTGGCAGTTACGCACAGATAGACGCCCAGCTCACGCAGTATTGGGCAGTGCCAGCTTATTATAACCCTGCTGCTACGGGTAACATCGACTTCATTCACATTACCGGCGGCGCACGACTGCAATGGGTGGGAGTGCGACATGCGCCTTATACATTCATGGCAATGGCCGACATGCCTTTCAAATTTCTTGGCCGTCGCTGGGGCACCGGTGTTGTAGTAGAACAGGAAACGATGGGTCTATACAAGAGTACTCATGCACAAGCTCAGCTTTCATGGAAGAAAAAAATGCTGGGTGGCACACTGAGTGTAGGCTTCCAACCTGGCCTTATCACCGAAACTTTCGACGGCTCAAAGGTAATCATGCCCGAAGGCGATGAAGCACACCAAGGTGCCGACGATGCCATCCCGACAGGTACTGTCAGCGGCACATCATTCGACATTTCAGGTGGTGTGATGTTTACCCATAAGTGGTTCTGGGCTAGTGCTTCCGTTGCTCATATTACCGCTCCCACCATCACCATGAAGATGGGTGAAGACGAAGAACACCAATTTGAGTTTGATGCCGGCAGGTTATATTATTTTATGGCTGGCAGCAATATTCCAATAAAAAATACGTTATTTGAAGTGATCCCCTCGGTCATGTTCAAGAGTGATTTTCAGTTTTGGCAGGCCGAAGCCACCGCAAGGATACGATACAACAAGTTTCTGAGCTTTGGCGTGGGATACCGTTATAAAGATGCGATTTCGGTAATGGCTGGTGCCGAGTTCAACAACTTCTTCGTAGGCTACAGCTACGACTATGTCACGAGCGACCTGCGGTCATCGGGTGGAAGCCATGAAGTGTTTCTACAGTACAACGTGAAGCTCGACATGGGCGAGAAGAACCGCAACAGCCACAAGGCCATACGCATCATGTAATAAAGACGAATAGAACGACTAATGACATTAAATTAGTTCACTACATGCCTCGGCAAAGATGTGAACTGACGAATATACAAACAATATGAAAAAGATTTTGTTTATAATTGCGATTGCGATTGTGATGGTATCTTGTGGAGCAGCTCGGAGGAGCAGCTCTGCAGGCGGCGAAGTAACCGGCATAGGAGGTGGTTGTTCGTACAACGAGCCCGTTCCTTACGGCATGACTCTCGTTGATGTCGGATCTATGCGTGAAGGCCCATCCCAGCGCGACTCGGTATGGGGTATTGACTCCACGGCACACGGTGTCTCGGTGGATGCATTCTGGATGGACGAGACCGAAGTCACCAACTCAAAGTACAAGCAGTTTATTTATTGGGTACGCGACTCCATTATTCGCGAACGTCTTGCTGACCCTGCATACGGTGGCAACGAAGACTTCAAGATTGAAGAAGACAAGGAAGGCAACCCTGTCACACCCCACCTGAACTGGAGCAAAAACATTCCTTGGAAGAATCCCAGCGAAGACGAAGAACGTGCCATTGAAAGCGTTTATCGCATCAACCCCATCACGGGCCAGAAGGAACTCGATGCCGCACAAATGAACTATCGCTATGAGATTTACAACCTCACTGAGGCAGCCAAGCGCCGTAACCGTTTCGATGCCACACGTCGCGATTACAATACTGACCATGAGGTGGATTTAACCGTTCCCACCATCAGCAAGGACACAGCTTTCGTTGATGATGATGGACGAATCATCCGTCAGACCATCACACGGCCTCTGCAAAGCGAATTCGATTTTGTCAACACTTATATCGTTAACATTTATCCCGACACGACCTGCTGGGTGAACGACTTCGACAATGCCTATAACGAGCCATACGTACGCATGTATTTTGCAAATTGCAACTACAACAGCCATCCAGTGGTGGGCGTGAGCTGGGAACAAGCCAACGCATTCTGTGTGTGGCGCACCGAATTCCTCAAGAAATCGCTTGGCAAGGATGGCATATATGTAGAACCCTTCCGTCTGCCCACCGAGGCAGAATGGGAATTCGCAGCACGTGCAGGATATGACGAAAACAAATATCCTTGGGAAGGAGATTTGCCCATCACCGAAGAAGACGGCTGCTTCTATGCCAACTTCAAGCCCATGGAGGGTAACTACGTGAAGGACGGCAACCTTATCACTGCACCGGTGCAGACCTACGAACCAAACGACTTCGGACTCTATGACATGGCTGGTAACGTGAGCGAATGGACAAGTACAGCCTATACTGAGAGCATCGACAAGATGACCAGTGACCTCAACCCAGAGTACCGCTACTATGTAGCACAGGAAGACCCCTACAAGATGTCTCGCAAGATTGTACGCGGTGGCTCGTGGAAAGATGTCGCACACAACATCCGCAGCGACATACGCATGTGGGAATACCAGAATGAGCAGCGCAGTTACATCGGTTTCCGTTGCGTGCGTTCAAAAGTAGGATTCGGTAAGGCTAAACGTAAAAAATAAACACTGAGAAGCAAGGCTCGTAAAGAGAAATCTAGCATCTCTAAAACATACAGCAAAATGAGTAAGAATCAAATCACGAAATTCCTTTCCGGAGATACCGGACAGCGTTTTTTCAACTTTGCTTACAGTATAGGTGCCGCAGTGGTCATCTGGGGTGCCCTGTTCAAAATCCTTCACCTCCAGGGTGGCAACACACTGCTGAGTATAGGTATGGGTACTGAGGTGCTCATGTTCCTCCTCACGGCATTCGACCGTCCGGAGAAGCAATATAAGTGGGAAAAAGTGTTTCCCGTGCTTGACTCAGACAATCCCGAAGACCAAGACCAGGTCGAAATAAACGGCAGTTTTGGTGGTGGCGGCGGCACCGTCATTATTGGCGGTGGAAGCGGCGAAGGTGGTGAATACACCGGCGATGGCATGGCTGCTGCCATGACAGTTTCAGGTGCACAAGCCAAGGGAGCCGTAGGACTGGGGGCGGCAGTCGATCTCAGTCCCGAAGACACCTTGTCGCTCAGTGAGAGCATCGCAAAGATGGCCGCAGCAAGCGACCAGCTTAGCCGCATGGCCGAGCTTACCGATGCCACTCAGCAATACCTGAGTCAGATGGCCGGTATCAGCGAGCAGATGGAACGCCTTGCATCAACAACTACTGCTCTCAACCAAGTGAGCGAGACACTGCTGCAGAGCTACCGTGCCATCACCGACAACAGCGGTGGCATTTCAGAGAGTTCTACTGGTTACGTACAGCAGATGGATGCCCTGAACCGCAACATCAGTGGACTGAACACTATCTACGAAATCCAGCTCAAGAGCATCAGTTCACAGCTCGACAGCATCGATCGCGTAAACCGCAGCATGAAGGACATTCGCGACATGTACGAGAAATCAGCTGCCGAGAGCGCGCACTACTGCGACGAGACCGAAAAGATGGCACGCTACATGAAGCAGCTCAACAGCGTGTATGAAAAGATGATCAAGGCCATGACAGTGAACATGTACCGTCCCATGACGGGAATGCCAGGCATGGAACCTGACAACGCTAATAATGACGAGAATTAATTAATATAATTACGGAAGTTCAAAATGCCCACAATTTAGGGGCAAAGACAAAAACTTCTCATAATTTTCCTAATTCTATAATACAGTGGCAGGAAAAAATCAATCGATAAATCGCATGTCGCCGCGACAGAAGATGATAAACCTTATGTATATCGTCCTCACTGCCATGCTTGCCCTGAACGTATCGAGCGATGTGCTCAATGGTTTCAGTCAGGTGGAAGACGGTCTGTCTCGATCCAACCGCACCATCACGGCACGTAACCAAGCTCTGTATGCACAGCTCCAGGAATTCAACCAGAAGAATCCCGGCAAAGGCAAGATATGGCTTGACAAGGCCACCGAAGTGCGCGCAGCGACCGACAAGCTATATAGTTACATCGATTCACTGAAATACGAAATCGTGCGCATTGCCGACGGCGAAGATGCCGATGTGCGAAACATCCGCAACACCGACAATCTCGATGCCGCTTCACAGGTGATGTTGCCACCCACCGGCAACAAGGGAAAGCAACTGCGCTTGCTCATTGATCAGTACCGCAACTATATCACATCGTTCCTCGATGACGAGCAGAAAATAGCCAACCTGCAGCAGGCTCTTTCCACTACGCCCAAAAAGACTAAGGAAGGTGGCGAAGGCAACAAGAAACAATGGGAGGAAATCATGTTTGAAAACATGCCAACCATTGCAGCCATCACACTGATGTCGAAATTGCAGAACGATGTGCGATATGCCGAGGGCGAAGTGCTCAACCAGCTCATTACAAACGTCGATTTGGGTGACTTGCGCGTGAACTTGGTGAATGCATTCGTCGTACCACAGTCACGAATCGTGATGCGTGGAACAAAGTATAGCGCAAACATCGTGCTCGCCGCCGTCGATACCACACAGCGACCTATCGTCTATGTGAACGGCGTGCGCCTGGGTAACGACAAGGGCCTCTACGAAGTTGGTGCAACATCTGCCGGCAAGCATGAGTATTCCGGTTACATCGAGGTGGTGGGCCGTGACGGCAGCGTAACACGCCGTGATTTCAAGAGCGACTACACAGTCATCGACCCGCTTGCCACCGTGAGTGCAACGATGATGAACGTGTTCTACGCTGGTATCAACAACCCCGTATCAATCGCAGTGCCGGGTGTGCCTGAGAGCTCCATTGCAGCTACCATGACCAACGGCTCGCTCACCAAGGCTTCCAACGGAAACTGGATTGCACATCCCACACAGGTGGGGGCAGAGTGTGTCATCACCGTCACTGCCGAAATGGACGGACAGCGCACCAACGTGGGCTCGACCACCTTCCGCGTGCGTAAACTGCCCGACCCAATGCCGTTCATCACCTACAGCGACGCAAAGGGCAACCCAAGCCGTTACAAGGGTGGAAAGCCATTCCCAAAAGCTTCCCTGCTTGCAGCCAAGGGACTTGACGCAGCCATTGACGATGACATTCTCAATATTGACTACAAGGTGTTAAGTTTCGAGACCGTGATGTTCGACCAGATGGGTAATGCTATTCCCGAAATTTCGGCCGGCAGCAACTTCAGCGAGCGACAGAAGAACGCCATCAAGCGTCTGCAGCATGGCAAGCGCTTCTACATCAGCAAGGTGAAAGCCACCGGACCCGACGGCATTACCCGCGACATTGCCCCGATGGAAGTTATCATCAACTAACGTAACAGAATATAATATCAAGCAATAAATATGAAAACTCTTAAATTCATAGCCGCTCTGTTGATTGTTGCCCTGGCAACCAGTACTGCCAGTGCACAAGTGGTAAAGAAGGAAGGCAACGAACGCAAGAAAAAAGACGAAAGCGGTGTGAACATCACCGACCGACAGCAGTCTTTCTACGAGGTGAAACAGGCCAGCGATGCCGATCTGCAGTGGATGAAGGTCATCTACCGACAGCTCGACCTCACTCAGGGTAAGAACCCCGCGCTCTACTACCCCGAAGAGCCTAACGAGGACGGGCAGAGCCTGTTCTTCATCATCATGCGTCTGCTTGCCAATGACCAGATCAGTGCCTACGAATACCTCGACGGACGCGAGATGTTCACCGAAGAATACAAGATAAAGGTGGCTGAGATGCTCGACCGTTTCCACGTGATGTACACTGAGGCAAAGGGGAGCAACGAAAAACACCCGAAGTATGAGATTGAGGATGCCGACATTCCTGGCAACGAAATTCTCTCATATTATGTCATCGAGCGTTGGGAGTTTGACACACGCAGCAACCAGATGAAGTCACGCGTCGAAGCCCTGTGTCCCGTGCTACACCGCACCGATGAATTCGGCGGTGAGGCTATCAAGTACCCCATGTTCTGGGTGAAGCTCAACGAAATCCGTCCTTACATTGCCAACCAGTACGTCTTTACCGATGATGACAACAACTTGTCACGCTATAGCCTGGATGACTTCTTCAAGTTGGGCATGTACACCGGTGAGATCTATAAGACCAAGAACCTGCGCAACCTCTCGCTGCGTCAGCAGTATCCCGAGGACGAAGCCTATAAGATGGCTCAGGACAGCATTGAGAACCGTCTCCAGGCCTTCAACAAAGACCTGTGGGTTCCAACACGCGAAGAACTGCAGGCTCGCGCCAAGGCTGTAAAGGAGAAAGCATCCGAAGATGGTGAAGAAGTGAGCAGCAACGAAGAAGAACAGCAGGAAGAAAGCGTTGGCACCACAAAGCGCGGTGCAAAGACCAAGGAAAAAGTCGAGAAACAGCGCAAGCGTGAAACTCGCATCAAGCAACGCAAGGCTAAAATCAAGAGCAAATCCTCCGGTGGAGGAGGCGGTGGCGGCGCCGTCAAGTCGGTGCGTAACCGCAAGAAATAATCATTACCAATTTTATTCAAGAACGGTCTCGGGAATTATTCCGAGACCGTTCTTGCGTCATTGAGAAAGCTGTAAAAAGATGCAATGAAGAGCTATAGGGCATTTCAGTGTTACCACCGACAAAGATGACCGCCGCAGGCAATATCGTGCCGCAGTAGTGGCAAAATGCCGTAAAAAATTTCACTATTTTTACTTTTTTTTGCGGAAATTCATCATTGTTTTATAAAAAATGATTATTTTTGTAGCCTATTAATTTCCGGAAGACTATGCCATTTATAGGTGAAATATCATCAAATGTCACAAGCATAACACTTAATATGTTGAACATCAACATATTGTCCCTACAGCACATTCTGCCTTGACGCGGAATGTGCTGTCGCTATATAATGTCCCTTGGTGGGGCTAGATTTTCTAGAATATCTAGAACTTCTATTTGATAACGACTAACTACTAATTTATAACCTAAAAAATTAATGTTATGATTAAAAAATTTTTACTCCTAACGACAGTGCTGTTGGCAGGGCTGACTGCACAGGCTGCCACCGACTACGGCTTTGAGGTGGCGGGAACGGCTGTCACCAGTGACAACTGCAACAACATCACCAACAGCTACATCACGAGCGGCACGGTGTATTATGACCCGTCAAACAACACCCTGTTCATCAAAAATGCCACCATCAACTGCA
>JAGCCU010000057.1 GCA_017651515.1 Muribaculaceae bacterium
AAAAGAAAAATACAGTTTTTTACCATCATTACTCCATACGAAATTCCTGTTATCTAAATTGCAAAAATCAATGTTGCATGTAGTGATAGAATCATTGGTGAAAAAATTTTCAATATAAAGTCTGCCATAGTAGCCAGAAGTGTTGACGTAGTTTGGATCCCATGTCACAACGATTCCCGTTTGTGTGTGACTTTCATTTATATAGGCAGTTGCAAAATTAGGATTACAGACGTCAAATCGTTCCATAATCCAAGTGAATGCTTCTGGAAATGTACTAGGGTTCTCATATTCTTGTTTATCTACCGCACTGGCAATGATTGGCATCAAGGCAAGCAGTAAAGTATAAAAATATTTTTTCATTGTTGGATAATTATCAGGCGCGGCATGATTTGTTACGAGCCGCGCCGATTAAGAATAAATTTGTTTATTTCACTATAACGTTGAGCTTCGCTCTAAGTCGTTTACGTTCGCAAAAACTTGAGCAAGCTCAGTTCTTGTCTCACTTAATCACGACTTTCTTGCCGTTGTGGATGTAGAAGCCAGGAGTGGGGTTCAGCACGCGCTGGCCAGTGATGGTGTAGTAGGCATCATCAGTTGCAGTAGCAGGTACATCGATATCGGTGATTGCCGTGGGGTTGCTCTCTTCGAAGATGGATTTCTCGAAGTATTCAATCACATATGATGGAGCTGCACCATAGCGGTCATAGAGCATGAATCCGCCCCAAGGCTGGTTGATGGTAATGGTTTTAGCATCCAGGTCGAGCACGCAGTTGCATGCAGTTCCGCCATTATAGGCATAACTTACATAATCGCCACTCATCCAGTAACGCGAAGCATGACTGTCGCCTTGTCTTGCAGCAGCCACAAATGCATATTGGCTGTATTTGCCATATGCATTGTTGTAAGGAGCTTCAGTTTTTGCCATAGAGAACAAGAATGCGGTAAAGCTGAAGGTGATTTGCTTGCCGTCTTCGCTTACCATGAAGTTCATGTTGTTCTCGTTGGTGAATTCAATAGTAGCTGCGTTCTGTACGCATTCGTTGTCAAAGAAATTGGTAATGGTAAGTTTGCCGTAACATGCCGAACCGTTCATGTAAGTAGGATTCCATTCAACGGTCGCAAAGTCGGTTGATACAAGCACTGGGTCGCCGTTGTCATCAGTACCGCGATAGTCGTTACGGGTCATGTCCATAGTGAATGCTGCGGGGAAATAGTCGGGCAGCTCAGCATAGGTCTGCTTGTCGATGGCATAAGCAGGAATTACTGCTAATGCAGCCATCAGTAATGAGTAAAATTTTTTCATGTTCTTTATTTTTTAGTTGAGTTATTATGGATTATACTTGTGAAGAATCACATTGATTAAGATATTTACGTCGGTAACGTCAACTTCACCGTCGCCGTTTAGGTCACCGAACAGACCTTCAGTGTATCCCACATAGAGCCTTACCGAGGCCGAAATCGTTGGGTCGGCAACCGATGTGGCAGTAATGGTCACCGTATTCCAGCCATCTTGCAGGTTCGGTGTCTTGGACGTGAAATCGAGTGCAGTTACCAGTCCGTTTTCATCTACGGTGGCTACTGTCTCGTCGCTCGATGTCCATGTCACGCTCTGGTCGGCATTGGCGGGTGTAATCGTGGCATTGAGTTGAAGCGTAGTTCCAGGTTCTACCACTTGCTGGTCGGCATCGGTGATGTTGAGCGATATTCCCGTGGGCACTGCTGCCGGATATTTGAACAGCGTGCCATCTGTGTAGTAAATATATGTATTGCTTATTTCTCCCATCCACTGGTCGGTGGCAGTGGAACAGAGCGACCACGAAGTGTCGAAATCTAGGCGATTTTCATCGCCTGTGCCCGTGATGTTCCACACTGTATTGCCGTCGGTACCGTAGCATGAGTAGTTGACGCCATTCTCATCGGTATAGAGTACACTTGGCGTAATGGAGAAAGTGGAGTCGCAGTACATGTCGATGTCCATCATGGTGCCGCAGCCGAAGAAGTTATAGATCGACAGTTTTGCCACGGTAGTGCCATTCTGGCCCATGAGTACATCGTCTGTATAAGTTTCGCCGTCGAAAGTGTAGGTCATCTTGCCGTTGCACTTCTTGCACATGCTGTTGGTGCCTACTGCATAGTAGCTGTTTCCTGTGATGAGTTTCACACCCCATTTCACACCGAGGAACTGGATGCCGCCGCTGTAAATCTTACCGGTAATCACGGCGGTGGTGTCGGAATAGTTAACTAGGTCGGCAGGCGTGAAATTTTCAATTTCTATCAGTCTTTGACGAGGAATGGTAATGGTTTTTGCGCTCCAGTTGACGGTAGCGGTGATGTCTTTTGCCAATCCTATCCACCATCCGCTGATAATGACCTGGCTGCTGGTAACACCCTGCTTTATTTGCAAGGTGCAATATTCCGATGTATATCCGGTTCCACCGTCCCAGTCGCTGTAGCTCATCATCCATGTACCGTACAGGTCGCTAATGGTGTTGATGCTCCCGCGGTTGCCGGTTTTCATCATGGTTGACATTTGGGCATAGGTGTCTATGTCGGGCATATCCTCGCCTGCGGGTGGCAGTGATGTCAGTTCTTTGAGGTTAGTTTTGTTCTTTATGCCTTCATTGCGTTGGAAGGCTTGAGCCTGAAGTGTCAGTACAACTATCAAAGCTGTAAATAATATTTTTTTCATAAAAGACTAATGATAATGGCGGTTGAAAAATCACGCAAAACTATAGTTTTTTACAGAATTATGCAATAAAATAAATTTAAAAATAGCCAAATTATACAATTATTGGAATAAAAATAAATATCAAGTAGAAATCTGAAATTATAATTGTCAATACGGAATTTTTTATGTAATTTTGCGCCGATTTTAATAGGCTGTTATTTAACCCAGTGGAAAGATTTGGCTGCTTGCAACCACTTAAAAAAATGCTAAAATTGTGATAATCACCTCTTTTGTGTTATCTATCTTAGCATTTTTCCACACAAAACACAATGGAAAAATGAATTACTTATTTACTTCAGAATCAGTATCGGAAGGACATCCCGACAAGGTGGCCGACCAGATTAGTGATGCCATTCTCGACCAGTTCCTTGCATACGATCCACAGTCGAAGGTGGCATGTGAGACTCTTGTCACCACAGGACAGGTGGTGATTGCGGGAGAGGTGTCAAGCAAGGCGTATGTGGACTTGATGAACACCACTCGGCGTGTGATTAACCGCATTGGCTACGATCGTAGCGAATTGATGTTCGACGGATCGGCTTGTGGCGTGCTCAATGCACTTCATGAGCAGTCGCCCGACATTAGCCGAGGCGTGGTGCGGGAAACGCCCGAAGAACAAGGAGCCGGCGACCAGGGCATGATGTTCGGTTATGCATGCAACGAGACTCCGTCTTTTATGCCGCTCACGCTCGACCTCTCGCATCGCATTTTACGTGAACTGGCGGCAATACGACACGAGGGAAAGCTGATGCCATATCTCCGTCCCGATGCCAAGAGTCAGGTGACGGTTGAATACGACTGCGAGACTCGAAAGCCGATGCGTGTACACACAATCGTCGTGAGCACGCAGCATGATGAGTTTGTAAGGCCAGGAGAAGGTGTAAAGCAAAAGGAAGCCGACCAGATCATGCTTGACCAGATTGAGCATGACGTGAAGACTATCCTCTTGCCGCGTGTGATATCAAAACTCCCAGCGGGTGTACAGAGCCTGTTCGACGATGAGTTGATGCGTGACGGGATTTTAGTCAATCCTACCGGGAAGTTTGTCATCGGCGGTCCTCATGGGGACACTGGACTAACGGGCAGGAAAATAATTGTTGATACCTATGGCGGCCGCGGAGCACACGGCGGTGGGGCATTCAGTGGTAAGGATCCGAGCAAGGTGGACCGCAGCGCGGCTTATGCAGCACGGCACATCGCCAAGAATGCCGTAGCGGCAGGCATTGCCGACGAGATGCTCGTCCAGGTGGCTTATGCCATCGGTGTTGCCGACCCTGTGAGTTTCTATGTCAATACATACGGAACCAGCCATGTCAGGCAGAGCGACACCGAGATTGCTGCCATCCTCAAGGACATGTTCAAGATGCGTCCCGCATCTATCGAAAAACGCCTGAAACTGCGAAATCCCATTTATGAGGAAACTGCAGCCTATGGCCACATGGGACGTGAACCGATGTGGGTGACTAAGCATTTTTCATCGCCTTATGAAGAAGAAAAGACCATCGAGGTGGAACTGTTCACATGGGAAAAACTTGACTTTGTGGATATGCTTCGTGAGGCATTTGCGCTAAACTGATGAAAAAACCTGTCGCAAATGAAAACTATTTTGTAATTTTGTGACCGCTTAGAGACTGTAGGGCCTCTACTGAAAAGACATAACAATCCAATAGATACTGAGACAATGACCGAGAAATTTGAAATGGTGGCGAAGACCTTTCAGGGACTGGAAGGCGTGCTTGCCGATGAACTGCGCCAGCTGGGTGCCGAACAGGTTACTGAGGGGCGGCGAGTGGTGTCGTTTGAAGGCGACAAGGAAATGATGTACCGTGCCAACTTCTGTCTGCGTACTGCATTGCGGGTACTCAAGCCGTTCTTCAAGTTCCGTTCGACCGATGCCGATGACCTCTATGAAAAAGTGAAAGGATATGACTGGAGCCAGATAATGACTCCTAAAACGACCTTTGCAATCGACGTTACGGCTTTCGGCGATGAGTTCAGTCATTCGCGGTTTGTAACCTACCGTGTCAAGGATGCAATAGTGGATTTCTTTATGGACAAGGAAGGTGTGCGCCCGAGTATTCGTGTCACTAATCCTGATATTCACCTCGACGTACACATCAGCGGCGATGAGGTGACTCTGTCGCTCGATTCAAGCGGAGATCCGCTATTCAAGCGCGGATGGCGAGTGGCTCAGACCGATGCCCCCATCAATGAGGTTCTGGCCGCCGGTATCATCAAGCTTAGCGGCTGGGATGGACAATGCGACTTGGTAGACCCGATGTGCGGCTCTGGAACGTTCCTTGTCGAGGCTGCACTGATAGCTTTGAACATAAATCCAGGCATATTCCGCAAGCAGTATGCCTTCCAGAATTGGAAGGACTATGATGCCGAATTGTTCTCAAGTATCTATAACGACGACAGCGGGGAAAGAGAATTCAATCACAAGATTTACGGCTACGACATTGCTCCCAAGGCCATTGCAATTTCAAAAGCCAATGTCAAGAATGCCGGCGTGAGCAAGGTGGTGGAATTGGAATCTCGCGACATCGCCGACTGGCAAGAGGCCCCGCATGGGGGTGTCCTCATCACCAATCCACCTTATGGCGAGCGACTTAAGGTCGCCGATATGGAGCAACTTTACGGCACTCTCGGCAATAGGCTTAAAAATGTCTTTAAGGGTTATCACGCATGGATAATCGGGTATAGCCATGAGCATTTCGACATGATAGGACTCAAGCCTTCGGTGCGTTATCCGTTATATAATGGAGCATTGGAGTGCGAGTTGCGGGAATATGTGATTTTCGACGGTACTTACAGCGACTTGCGCGAACGCGGAGATCATATTCGCAACGAAGGATTCCGTGCCAGTGACCGTCCGTCATACCGCCGACAGTTCAAGGAAATGCGCGATGATGGCCGGGAAGGCGGCGAACGACCCAGACGCGATGCAGAGCGTAAACCTCATTCGCCTCGTCGCGGTGATGACGAACGTCGCAGCTTCGGTCGTAGAAGAGACGACCAGCGGAGAGGTGAACGCCGAGATGATGAGCGTCGTCCGTCACGTCCACGTCGCAGTCACGACAATTATGAATCCAGGGACAAAGGGCCAAGTCTGGGAGCCGACAAGGAAGTGCCCATCATCCATGGTCGTCGAAAGAGCTGGAAACGTCGCGACCTCGATGGTGAATAGTGATTAGTTAACAGATAATAGTTTTTCACTGGACTGACAACTGAAAACTGATAACTTCCATTGCACGATGCCAAGATCATAGAGTTTCTCAATAGCCGCACGTTTGCTGTTGTTGCCGCGATAATCCTCGTGGTAACTGCCGCAGTGGCAACGATGATGGGAAACGTCCCTCCCGTCGATGTGGGCAATGGCATCTTCTTCGACCTTTCTGCAACACCGTTCGATGCAACCGCGCTCACCACGGCTGTAAACGTGGCGCTGATAGTCGGCATCGGCTTGCTGATGTTGCTCCTGAACAAACTCTACAACTTTGTCAAGGCTTTCACCTTTGTGGGAGCAGCAACGTTTTTCCTGCTTGAATCGGCATTGCCCGTTTGCAGCAGTACGCTGAACGTAGGCACGATTCTTTGTATGATGTTGGTGCTCGGTACGCTGATGCTTTTTGGTACTTACGAAAACAAATATGCACAACGGCCCATTTTTCTGGTGGCTTGCATTTTGGCCTTCGGTGCCATGTTCAATTGGGCTTTTGTGGCACTCATCGTGGCATTTATGTTGGGCTTTGCCTATATGCGTGCTTTGAACTGGAAGGGATTTCTTGCTTTCTTGATAGGATTGTTCACACCTTTCTGGATTGTACTCGGACTTGGGATTGCTTCGCCTTACGACTTCAAGCTGATTGAAATCAATTCTGTATGGGATACGCTCGAAACTGGACAGTTGCGTGCGATGATCATATGGATTGTGGCAGTTACTATAACGACGATAGTACTTTCTGCAATCAATCTGTTCCGCATCTACAATTATCGCCTGCAATTGCGTGTGTACAACGCATTCTTCCTGCTTGTTACGCTCGTCTCGGTGATAGGTATGTGTGTCGATTACCGCGACATGCTCATATTCGTGCCGATGCTTAACCTGTGCCTTTCGGTTCAGGTGGCTCATTCGTTCACCATCAGCACGTTCCCTAAGAGATATGTTTTCATGTTTTTGCTGCTGATTGCTTCACTGGCAGCTTTCGTATCTAATCTGTTGCTGTGAAAATCGTTGCCGACAGCCATATTCCCTATCTCACTGTCGATACTATCGATGGAGTGGAACTTGTCCGCTGCGATGAAATATCCCGAAGCGACATTGTTGATGCCGACGCACTGCTCGTTCGCACACGCACGCGCTGCAATGCCGCATTGCTCGATGGCACGAAGGTGCAGTTCATTGGCAGTGCAACCATCGGAACCGACCATATAGACCTTGACTATTGTCATCAGGCGGGAATCACTGTGTGTAACGCTCCGGGATGTAATGCCCCGGCAGTGGCGCAGTGGGTGATGTCAGGCATCGGCTACTGGATGGAAATGCGTGGCATAAATGATGCATCGTCACTCACTTTGGGGGTCGTAGGCGTGGGGCATGTGGGCAGTATTGTGGCTCGGTGGGCGCGCCAGCTGGGTTTTAGCGTTTTACTCAACGACCCACCGTTGGAATATGCACGACATCAGGGCATGACGTTCAGCCACATAGATGAATTGCTTGAAAAATGCGACATCATAACCTTTCACACACCGCTCACATGCGAGGGCCAGTGGCCCACTTGGCACTTGTGCAATATGGACTTCCTGAGCCGCGCCGTTCGTTGCCGACTGCTGCTCAACGCGGCCCGTGGCGCTGTTTGCGATACCGAGGCATTGCTCGGGTGGGGTGGTGATATGGCTATCGACTGCTGGGAGGGAGAGCCGGATATAAACAGACTATTGTTGCAACGTGCATTTATCGCCACGCCACACATTGCAGGATATTCCATCGAGGGAAAGCAGCGTGGCACTGCAATGATTCAGGATGCGCTCTGCCGGCACTTCAGACTGCCGTTAATCCCTATGGAGACAGTTTCTCCTTATGAAGGAGCCCACCAGGTGACATTGACAGGCATAATGCACAGCTACAACCCTCTTGACGATACGGCAAATCTCAAGCCCTCACCACAATCTTTCGAGGCTCTTCGCAACAATTACCCCTTGCGCCATGAGGTGCGAAAAAACAAGCCATTAACATAATTTCACGTTAGGGCGGAGAGTTTTTAAATTTCTTTTATTAACTTTGTCGCATTATGGAAAAAAGTTTCCCATAATGTGATGCTTTTATATTGGATTGCTACAAATAGTAAAACATTTATATTTTTGATATATAATTAATTAACTTTTAATATTTTTACTATGAACAAGTTTTTACTAACTAAATGGCAAACAATGGGGTTGTTGACTCTGTTGTTGCTGGCATTGTGTCCGAGCAGGGCAAGTGCAGTTTCGGGAAACGTCACGGTTTCCCAGCTTGGCACACAACGTGTGCAGCTTGATGGCACTACCACGATTACCGTTGACCAGGACTGGTACTTGCGCGAAATCACCGGTGGTGACTACGACCTCAAGATTATTCTCAAGAATGGCGCTCAGCTTATGGTCGACCAGGACTATAGCAGGATTGCCACCATCGATGCCAAGAGCCTCGATGTGAGCGGTAACGGAACGCTCTACGTCACTGGTCTGAACATCGGTGTGTGGCTGCGCGGAGGCGACTTTAAAGTGACCAACTGTAACGCCACCTTCGTTGCCCGACACGGCAAGGACTATGACATTCGTTATGGTGTTGCCATAGAGGGAAGTATTAATGACTTCATCATCAACAACGCAAACGTGGGCGTTTCCGGTCAGAATATCGCAATCGAATCGGTTGGGACACTGAAAATAACTGGTAACAATGCTGTCTTGAATGCGTGGAGTGGCAGGCACTGCGTCGCTTATCAGTCACCAATCAGGGCACTTCCAGGTGTGCAAGACTTTATTATGGAAGGTGGCGAGGTGAACCTGACTTCACGCGACGGAGCTACCTTATATGTAAATGATGAACTCAAGATCACCGGCGGTAAACTAAGCATTAACCAGAATGGTGGTACCTGGGATTCAAGTTGGGAATATAACGCTGCCTTACAAGCTGAAAAAATTAATGCTTCAAACTGTGAGTTAAACATCAACAGTTCAAAAGTGGCCATATATGATGAAGCAAGTATTGCCACTTTCAACAATGCCAAGGTGAACATCAACGTAGGTACATCATTCAGCGGCATACGTGTCAAAGACCTCACCATCACGGGTACAAGCGATTTTACCGTCAATGCAAGCCACGAGGCTATCGTCTGCCGAGGCAAAATGTCACTTAAAGCCGACAAGTTCTATGCTAAGGCTCGTTCCGATGGCTACCATGCAGTATGGGCAGATGGGAAGATGACAATCAACATGGGCCAAGGCACCTACGAGGCCTATACCGAAGGTAAGGCTCCGTTTGCTGCAAAGGGAGGAATTACTGTCGATCGCCCTTATACGGTTAATAACATCCACGACCTGAGCAACCTCAAAGTTGCTTATACTACGGTTGACGGGGGAATTAGCGCTTGTGTATTCAAATATAATAACTTGAATATTACCAAAGCCGCGAAGATTACACGTCCCGACCTCCGTTTCTATGACGAGGCAAATGAACACTACTCAGTTGCAGGTTGCTTTGAAAAGGGTACTTACACCGCCGGTGAAACTATCCACTTTAATGTGCCGGACATCATAACCAACTATATCAACAAACCTGTCAGTAACCCGAACCCCACCTTGGGTATTGGATGGTATCGCATTTCTTATGACAACCAGGGCAACAGCAGTATTGAAGTGCTGAACAATAACAACAAGACAGATTATGTCATCGTACCGGCCGATATGAACAAGACCATTAAAGCGGTATTCTTTTATGATACTCACGAGTGGAATCTTGAAACCGAGCAGGTGTCGATTAAAAAGAAACCACGCAACGATACTCCCACAAAACCGGAACTCGCCTTCAGGCAGAATTACGTGTGGGTGACAAACAACAACCCATCGCAGGAATATCTGTTGCTCACGACCTATAAGGATGTGAAGAATCTCACCGAAGCCGATTGGACAAATGCCGAGTCATCGTCTGCTACCAGCTTCCGCCTGTCGGGAACAACAGGACAGGTCAACTACGTCTATACCCGCTACAAAGAGACTAACACCCAATTGCCGGGTTCAGTAGTACTCTATAATGCAGTGTATTACGGTACTACCGACCAGATACGTGACGTGTTGTTCGAAATAACCGACATTACCGCCAACACTCCGGTCGAAATGGGCAAGAACGGCTATACTCCAGTGCCTATCAATCATGTCATTAAGATTGATCTTGTCACAATACCTGACGACATTATAGGATTCCAGGGTATTCAGGGCAAGTATTGGTTGATCGACAGCTATGTCACATACTATCGTGACGCGGCCTGCACGCAGGAAATCCACGATGGGGAATATAATAAAATCCTTGCTGATGAAACCTACTACAAGACGTTGTATGTCAAGTTCACGCAACCCACAGAGGCGATAAGTGGTACGAATACTAATCGTGCTCATTTCGTGACTTTCTCTTATAACAACGTATGGAAGGATGTTTATTTCGTAGTGTCAAAAACCGATGGTACCTACAACCTGTTGTATATCTATGCATCTAATGGCTACACGCCCAATGGAGCTGATTATGCAGCCCTGTATGTGCCTGCAGGAACGACATTCGAGATTCCTATGGATTATGTCCCGGTCAACGCATCGACCGAAGGCATTACCTTCACGCTCAACAACTATTCTCAGAATGGTGTTTCCAATACGGGTAATCCGCCCACACTGTCCTATTACATGGACAACGACGGACAGCTCATGTTGCGCGTGAACTCCACTAACACCGAAGAAGGCTTCTTTGGAGAGTATAGAGCTAAGCAGAACGGACGGAACATCACTTTCAACAGTCCTGCATTGTTCCTATATGTAACGGCACCAGAGCCTACAGGTCTTGCCATCAATCCCAATGAGATAACCCTTGAGCCGCTCTTCGGCGAAGCACAGCTCCAAGCAGTGTTCACTCCTGCTACTGCGAAGCCGAAACCAATCACTTGGTCTTCGAGCAATGAGGATGTAGTCACCGTTGACCAGAACGGCAAGGTGACTGTCGGCGAGAATGCCATCGGTGACGAAGCAACCATTACGGCAAAGGCCGGTAATCTCACCGCTACATGTAAAGTCATCGTCGGTGGCGAGAGATACCCGATTTGGGTGAATGGTACGCAAATCAACAGCCTCACTCAGGATGACGTGTTCATGGACGGAAAGGTAAGCTACGTGGGTGGTACCTTGACTCTTAACGGAGCAACACTTACCAGCAACGATGCTATGACTGCTGCTCTCATGAGTGAAGTTCCGAACCTGAATATCAATGTCATAGGAACAAATAATCTGTCGGCTCCAATGATAGCCATGTTACTTAGTAAATCAGCGCACATTGCCGGTGATGGAGTTCTTAACGTGGCAGCAACAGGTAATTTATCGGTGTCGACCGTTGCTCTTGACGGATACGAAGATATCAGCATCGAAGAATCAGTCAAGGTGAAAGCGACTAATAATTCCAGCAACGGTGTTGGAGTTATGGCCTTTGGATATCTAAACGTTAACAGCCCCGATGCTCAGCTCAAAGGCTTTGGTAAATATGCTTCGGTGGCCTACAAGAAAGGATTTAAAGGCATTGTCACTGAACCGGAAAATGCCAAATTTGTATACGACGATGGAATTCAGTCCTATTGTGTGGCTTATGCCAATGGAAACATCGTCAAGAATGCATGGGTGACCATCAACGGCGAAGAGGGTAGTTCTTCAGGCGGCCTCAAGGGCGACATCGATGGAAGCGGTATCATTGACGTAGAAGACGTTAACGCAGCCATCAACATCATCCTCAAGATCAAGAGCATGAGTGACTATCCAGGCGACGGTGACATGGACAATGGCGGATTCATCGATGTGGAGGATGTCAATGCAATCATCAACATCATCCTCAAGCTCAGATAGTAAACGAGTAAACAAGCTCTTTAACTTGGAGAATACTTAAAGAGACGGAATTTAAAGAGCCGAGCCCCGTTCATCGAGGCTCGGCTCTCGGTTCTCGCTTCTCGGATCTTGGCTCTCGCTTCTCGTCAGCAGCTCCCTCTCTAAGATAGAGGGGGCCAGGGGGAGTATGAATTCTTGCTTCTCGGCTTAGCCCTGTAAGGGCGACAGAGCATAGGCAGGGGTAAGCGTAGCGCAACCCCTGTAAAATAGAATTCCAAATAGAGTAGCCCCGTAGGTGGCGACAGACTGTCATATTTTTAACTGCCGCCCCGATGGGGCTATAGTATCATAGGATGCCATGGTTACAGGAGTTCCGCCTTTCGGCTGCACTCCTGCCTATATACTCATCAGCCCTACGGGCTTCAAAGTGGGTCTCGGGTTCTCGTCAGCATTTCCCCCTCTAAGATAGAGGGGGCCAGGGGGAGTATGAATTCTTGCTTCTCGGTTCTTGGTACTTGTCTCTCTGTCCTCACAGAACCTGAAGTTCCGTAAGAGGCGCATGTGTGCTCAAGATACGCAGCGACTTGGGATAGAGGTTGTTGGCACGATTGCCAAGGTTGTTCACCCATCCAAGTCTTGCTCCGTGATGAGTTATGAGTACTGAGCCTCGTGGGGCATCAATGGTGATGGCTTCTCCGCGCAGAAATGCCAATGCAGTGGGATAATCCACCTCGCATGTGGAAAATTCATCGCCATTTAGCGATTCACTGAGTGCAAGGGCATGGGCAGGAACGCAGTTCTTGCCTTTCATCGTCCCGAGGGCTATTCCATGGTATATAGTGTTGAGATGCTCGCGAAGCAAGTCTATTTCACGATGCCAGGCATGAGGAGTGGCAATGATTTCATCGTTCTCAGAGATAAAGAAGTAATCTTGTGGATTTTTAAGCCACTTTGAGACGGTTGCAGGCAGTGGCGAGGATTTCGTCGATTTGCCTTTACGTTTCATTAGTTTCGTCGATTTGTCTTCACCATCACCTTTGCGCAGTATGGCCATGAAAAGTCCTTCGCCGCGTGTGCGATGAGGCATGAACCGATAGGCAGGAAAGTCATTGCCTATGGCACCCATGATGTTCCATTCAGGTTCGATAGGTACTGATACAGGCGTAGCGTCATATTTTGAGATGATATACTCAATCATCTGTTCATTTTCAAGGCGGTTGTAGGTGCAGGTGCTGTATATCAGCAGTCCGCCGGGACGCAGGGCATTCCACACGTCATCGATGATGAATTGTTGGCGGGCCGCGCATTCTTCAACCAGCGTGCGGCTCCATTGAGCCACGGCTTCGTCATCCTTGCGCATCATCCCTTCTCCGCTGCACGGCACGTCGGTGGCAATGATGTCGAAAAAGTGGGTGAGTTGCCCAAGGTCGTAAGACGCGTTGTTGGTTACTATGGTGAAGGGGTTGCCCCACTTGATCACGTTGTCGCGCAATACTCGGGCACGTGAAGTGACAATCTCGTTGGCTACGACAAGTGAACCCGCAGGCAGTGCGCCGAGCGCCGTAGTGGTCTTCCCGCCAGGTGCAGCGCATAGGTCAAGGTATCGTACAGGCTTTGTCACAAGGTTTTTCAGCACATGGTGCAGAAACATCGACGAGGCATCCTGTACATAGTACAGTCCGCTGTGAAACGCAGGGTCGAAGGTGAACGATGGTCTGTCGTCAAGGTAAAAACCCGACTCGCACCATGGGACGCGCGATGCTCCAGATGGCAACGTGGCTCCTCGCCGCACATTCACGCGAACGCTCACGCTGGGCTCGGTGCCGACAATGGTGTTGTACAATGCCTGCCATTCATCAGGCAATAGCTGTTGAAGCTGTTCGAGAAACGATTTCTGCAATTCCATGATGCAAAATTAGCGTTTTTCAATTAAATGTACTACCTTTGTTGGGCTAAAAGAGAGATTGTTAGGTAAATGAGAAGGGTATTCTCTTTTATAGTTGCAGTGATGGTCACCACGGCAGGAGTGAACGCTGGGGTGAGAGGTGATGTGACAGGCGACGACATCGTTGATGTGGAAGATGTTAATGCTGTCATCAATTTGATATTGCAACTACCGCAACAAAACATTAATGCTAGCATTGCCGATGTGACTGGTGACGGCATGGTTGATGTGGAGGATGTAAATGAAATCATAAACATCATTCTTGGTCATTCTGCCGGGCCTGACCCAGAGCCGGAAAAGACCGGCGTGGAATATGTGTGGGATATGGACGCCTTGCCCGAAATCCATATCACTGTGAGCGTTGACGAGTGGAATCGACTGCTCAGCCTATATGATGCAAATCGTGGAACAAAGCAGTACATAGCAGCTTCACGCTTCACTTTCATCCAGAATGGCGAGGTGACGGAAATCGACTCTATCGGTCTTAGACTGAAGGGTAATACTTCACGTCGGCGTCCTGAAGGAAACTTTGGAGAGATGCACAATCCCGAGAATCCACAGCTGCGACACGTGCACTTCGGAATTAATCTGCGCAAGTATGTCAAGGACAACGACCACACGGTAAAAGGTGTCCGGAAGCTTCACCTCAAGTGGTTTAAGGATGACGCGGCCTACGTGCGCGAGGTGTTCTGCTATAATCTCTTCCGTCAGGCTGGCGTGTGGACTGCATCGCGAGATAACTACTGCCGCCTATGGCTGCGCATCGGTGATGGTGTAGAGAAATACTATGGTGTCTATGAGATGATTGAGCCAATTGATGAGAACTATCTCAAGCAGCGTGCCGACACGACCATGTTCAGTACGTCGAAGGGAAATCTCTGGAAGTGCAAGTATGTAGGGCAGCCTGCTACTCTGGCGCAGGGTTACGACGGTGATTACTGGTATGATGATGACAGTGATGCCAACCATACTTATATGCTGCATACCAATACCAAGCAATTTGAAAACGCCAAGGCACAGCTCATCGATTTCCAGCTCAAGCTTCAAGGCAAAGGCCGTGAGAGCTTCTACCAGTGGATACAGGAGGTGTGCGATGTTGACCTGCTGTTGAAGACCTATGCCGTCAACGTGGCGGTGGGCATGTGGGATGACTACTGGAACAATGCCAATAATTACTATCTCTACTTCAACACCGAGGACCTTTACGACTATAAGGTTTATTTCTTGCCGTATGACTACGACAATACGTTGGGCACATCGTTGCAGGTGGGAAATCAGAGCGACAGTGGACGCCAGAATCCCTTGGAGTGGGGCGTGCAGAGCAACAAACTCATTCAGCGACTGATGGACTATGATGACTTCAGGGCAAAATACATCGCTTATCTGAAGGAAATAGTTGCCGATCAAAGCGACCTGATGTACTGCACCGATGCCATCGAACGCATCCAGGCTTGGCAGGACAAGATCTGCGATTATGTGAGCAACGACCTGGGCGAAGACATGATTATTGAGGATCGCCCGGCAAGTTGGGGCAATCATCACGAATATCGCTTGATGGAACTTGGGCCCGATAACTTCTTCCAGGTAAAAGCCGCCTCAATCAATTCACTCCCATAATGTCTAAATATTGCAAGACATAGTCTCGTACCAAATTTGAGTTAATAATGAAATTGATATCCATCATATTCTGTACAATGTTTCTCGTGGCATGCGGCTCTCGGGCGATGGCAGTGTCCGATTCTTCATCAGTCAAGGACCGAGGACGAGAGTTGCCGGTACGTGGCATTGACGGGCAGGAATATTCTCCCACCACCCTCATCGTGATGTGCGACTCAACGATAGGCAAGGAACCGTTGCGCACGGCTTTGAAGGAGATTGGAGCTACTGTCATCTATGACTACAACATCATTTATGGCATGGCAATACGCAAGCCCGATGACATGACGCTCGAAGAAACAATGGCTATACTCAAGCAAGTGGACGGCGTGGTATCAGTGAGTAAGGACCGTATCACGCGTCTCACCGATCCCGTGAAACCTCGACTTTACGACCGATGACTATGGGCATATATCCTAAATTCATATTGACAAGCGACGGGCACCTGCGGCTGGGCATGGTGAACATGCATCGCGACTTGCTAAATCCCGACGACCACTGCATCGGAGGAGGTTATTACCATATTGAAGTTTCATCAATGCGGCTGGTGCTCGACCGCGAATCGTACGATTATGGCTCACCGCAATGGAGCCGCGTTTCGCGTTTGATAGTGCCTCGTGATTACGAAGGGCTGCAAATTGTGTATCTTTCCAGTTCATGGCCTTACGAGGAAATTAATATTGCTTCGATACTTCCAATTTGTTATGAGTGACATCTGGAACAATTCTTTGTAATTTTAGACTTTCTTGATTAACAGTGTGATGGTCATTTGTCCGTTTTATATGGCATTTGGCTGAATTTTTTTGTCTGAGAGTTGCAAAATGAAAAAAAATACCTAAATTTGCAACCTCTCTTCTGCTGCACATTCTGTTTTGTCAATATGGCGATTTTGAAAGACTGCGGCGGAAAGATAGAGCGATTATTAACATAAACTTAAATAGATTAGAATGAAAAAACTTTTGATTTTGGCTTTAGCATGGTTGATGCCCGCTATTGTTTTTGCAGGCGTTGTCACACAACAACAGGCTATTGCCGAGGCAACTTCGTTTGCCAACGGACGAAACTTAACAACTAACGTCAAATTAGCCTCTAAGGCCGACCGCACCCGCACGGTTGATGCTACAGCCTATTATTATGTTTTCAACTTCGGTAACAATCAGGGTTTTGTCATCGTTTCGGGCGATGACCGCACAAATCCCATTCTGGGCTATAGCGATGAAGGCAGTTTCGATGCTGATAAGATACCGGCCAACATGAAAGCCTGGCTCGACGGATATGCCGAACAAATAAAGGCACTCGAGACAATGAGCGACACAGAGGCCAACCGTATGATGGCGGTTCCTCGTCGTGCTTCGATACCAACGCACAACTCCATTGCGCCAATGATTACTACCAAGTGGGACCAGGCAACTCCTTATTGGAACGAATGTCCGCAGTTCATGATTTCCGACAACGAGGAAGACGGATATGAGCTGGCTTACACGGGATGTGTGGCTACAGCGATGTCGCAAATCATGAATTTCCACAAATATCCCGAGCAGACCACTCAGGTGATTCCATCCTACACATTCACCTATAGCGACGGCTACGGTGAATATGGTACAGCTCAGATGGAGGAACTCCCCATCACTACATTTGACTGGGCTCACATGAAGGACAGCTATACAGGTGCCGAGGACGAAGTCTATACTTCAGCGGTGGCACATTTGATGCTCTATGCCGGATGCGCCGTGAAGTCGCAGTATGGCGTCTCTTCCACAGGTGCATATACCGATGACATTCCCAAGGGTTTCGCGCTTTTAGGCTATGGCTCGAAATTGGCTTATCGCATCGATTATTCGCTGGAAGTTTGGAACAACATGGTCTATGAGGAACTCGCCGCCGGACGACCGATGATCTACAACGGTACTGCTGGCAGCGGTGGTGGACACTCCTTCATATGCGACGGTTATGAATATGGCGACTATTTCCACATCAATTGGGGATGGAGCGGAATGGGTAACGGCTACTTCCAACTTGCCATACTCAATCCCAGCGCAAGCGGTATCGGTGGTTCATCAAGTGCCGAAGGCTACAACATGAAGCAGAACATCGTCTATAACATAATTCCTGGAGGAACTGCACCGGTTGACGATCCGGAAGAACCTGCTCTCACGGCTACTGCAATCAGCGGGCCCTCGGCTTCTTGGACCCGCGACAAATTGTCGGATCCATTCAAGATCTACAAGTCTCGTATAGTAAAACTCAGTTTCTCCGACCATTCTGGCTCCGGTAAGAAATTCAAAACGGCCTTGGCGCTATATAACCCCAATGACTCGTCGTTTACTGTATTGCCATACTCTGAAGATGTTGCATATTTTACTGTCACTACATCAGCTCTCGGTGAAACACGCAAATTTGGAGACGGCATCCTTGCCAATGCTTCTAATGTTATCAAGTTCGGAGCAGGCATGACAGGCATTTACAGGCTCGTTGGTGTCTATCAAGTGCAAAACACCACCGAATGGAAGATGATGAAGGAGTCTGACCGATACTACATTGAGGTTAATATGACCACTTATGAGGCAACGGGAACCGATCATCCAGATATAAACCTCCAGGTCACCGGATGGGAATTCACTGGCGGTGAGCGTGTAGGCGTAAAGGAACAGGTACATGCCACGGTCAAGAATAACAGTGTCGACCGTTACTTCGGTGACCTGTACTTGGACTTCGGAGGACAGCAGATTGACGAAAGCTCACAATATACCTCTGTGGTTCAAGTCGAAGTGATGCCGGGAGAGGAAGCAGTCGTTACATTTAATATTACACCTGCTTCACCGGGAACTAAGACCGTCAAGTTGATGCGTGTAGATCCCACTTATGGTGATTTCATTACCATTCCAGCCACTGGTTCAGTAACCATTGCACAAGGCAGCTCAGCAACCGAACTCAATCTTTCGGTCGTAATTAATGCTGAAAATGCAGTGCCTGCTGACAATCCTAATGACTTTGACGTAATCTACGACAGCTATGCTCACTTCAGTGCAACCATCACCAACAACAGCAATGGCGAATATAGCAAGTATGTGCTGGCTCCTTTGTTCATCGTTAAAAAGAATCCCGATGGCAGCGTAGCAGGTGGCACTATGGTAACCTATAAGCAGAGTCCGTTGTCGCTCCAGGCTGGTGAATCAAAGACGTTGTACTTCGACTTCGACAACCTGGCATACGGCGAAACCTATTCAATGAATATCTATGCCCGCAACTTCGTTCCCGATGACCAAGAAGGCACTCACGTTGAGAATATCGTGCAACCGGGTCACTCGGTCTATTACGACATCATGCCCGGTATCATCACTTGGACTCCCGAGGGTGTTCGGAACGGCTATAAACCAGTAGAAAACTTCCAGATTGCTGACGACGTAGCTGCTGTGAGCCTCGAAGGCATTGGCTTGAACAATGTCGTGCCTAACGCCAATCCCAACGCCATCTACTACGTGGGTGAAGGAGAATCGGCTCCGGCTAGTCTTGCCGACTGTAACGTTGTTACAGGTTCTACAGCCGCAGGCATCGCCCTCAAGGATGGCTATCCCTACTTCATCCCGCAAAGCTTCACTGCAGCCAACGTGAGCTATGAACGCACGTTCAACAGTGGTCGTGTGGGTGGACAGGAAGGCGGCTTCAGCACGGTAGTGCTGCCATTCGCTCCCACATCGGTGAAGGCCGATGGAACCGAGTTAGTCCGTTACAATTCAGGCACCGACACTGGCAAGGACTACTGGATGCTCTACTTCAACGAGGAGAATGATGGTGCAGTCAAGTTCGACTATGCCGGACAGATTGAGGCCAACGTGCCTTACGTCATGGCTGTCAACAGCCGCCTCATCGGTAAGCCCGTCACCATGAGTGCTACCAACGTACAGCTCAAGACCGACCCCATAGCCTATACTTCGGCTCAGAACTATGTGATGGCAGGTACATTTATAGACCAGAACTTGGAGAACATCTACGTCATGAACGCTCAGGGCAACCGTTTTGTTCTCAATGCCGAAAGTCAAGCCGTAGAACCGTTCCGTGCTTACTTCAACACTCTGGCCCAGGTGAGCGATCAGGGTTACATCGAGATAGTCCTTGACGAGACTCCCGAAGAACCTGTTGAGACCTTGTTGGGTGACGTGAACCTCAGTGGGGTAGTGGATGTTACTGATGTGAACATCCTCATCAACATCATCCTCAATAAGGATAGTGCCGATAACTATGGCACACGTGCCTACATCACCGATGATGACACAATCGACGTGAGCGACGTCAACGCCCTCATCAACATCATCCTCCACAAGAACTAGAAAGTTTTTAGTTATCAGTCTTCAGTCTTCAGTTCCCGACAGTTCCCCCTCTAAGATAGAGGAGGCTAGGGGGAGTATGAATACAGAGTATAAATCATTGGTTCTCAGCTTAGCCCCGTAAGGGCGACAGAACACAGGCCGGGGTCAGCGATAGCGCAGCCCCGGCTTTGTTGTCCCCTCTCTCTCACAATTAGCCCCGTAGGTGGCGACACAAAAAATAGTGGCACTCTATGTTACGTCGCAGAGTGATAAAACAAAATTTTGTACAATTTCCACGCGAAGCGTGCCCCATTATTACCGGCGTCAGCCACATTGGGCCCGGCGGCCCGCCGGCGTCAGCCTCACTGAAAACTGCTCACTGATTACTGAAAACTCTTTTCGCTGGTCCTGAAATCGCATGGCGATACGGTTCAGAGACTGATTTCTTGTGCGGACTGGTATGTAAGTTGATAAGATGGCAAACAAATAGTATTAATGCTAAAGCTATAATGCTAACAATTACCGATAAAATGCCGCCAGCCGAATCTGTCCACTGGTTGTTGTAGATTTTATGTGCCGTATAATCTATACTTACTAGGATAAAAAGCAATAATCCGGCACTCAAAGCAGCTATGGCATACCGCCAAAGAGTGCCCCAGATTCCGTAGCCAAATAACTGCCTATAGGCGACGATGATGAATATTACGTTTATGATGAATATCACGTGGTCCCATGAGGTTATATCATATTTATTATCAAGTAGAAAACAGCAATAAATACTTGGATGAAAAAACCCTGGGGAATGGTATGGAAACTGTTGCGTGGCGCATGGCGAAAGAGAATGTAAAAGGGGAAGACCAGCAGCGATCCAACGGCCATCGACATGGCGTCGGGATGTGCGTCAAACCATCGGACGGCATCATCAAAGAATAGATTATTTTGTTCCTTTATTTCTATCGTCATAAAACCGTCGAAAGCAGTGAAATAGTCAATAATAGCACCCAACACGGCCACCAGTACCAGCATTTTGACAGGCGGGAAACTCACTTGGCGTTTCCCGTTGATATAGTCGCTGATAAAGTAGCCGGGGCGTAAGAGGAGTTGGACGATGGAGTATGTCAGTGAACGGTTGTGCATACCCCACACTTCGCCAATGCTTTGTATCACGCTCTTCCATGTGATGCGACTAGAGTTGCCGTTTTGGGAGCAATACGGACAAAACTTACCATTGAAGCTATTTCCGCAGTTATTGCATACATGAATGTGACTGTCGTCAAAATCATAGTCGAACGGATCCAACTGCCATTGCTTGAAGCGCTTGTATATCTCTTTGATATTCGCTGTTGATGGGAGTAAGAGAAAGCAGATTTGGCTAAGGGTCAGTCCAGTCACCACCGGCCTTGATAAGGGCAATCAGGTGGTCGATGGCCTCTTCAGTCGGTATGTTCTTCTCCACGCATTCTTTGTTCTTGTAGAGGCTAATGCGGTCAGGACCGGCACCCACGTAGCCATAGTCGGCATCAGCCATTTCGCCGGGACCATTCACTATGCATCCCATTACGCCTATCTTAAGGTGAGTGAGGTGGGCAGTGGCAGCCTGAACACGCTTGACGGTAGTCTGAAGGTCAAACAGCGTGCGGCCGCATGATGGGCAGGAGATGAACTCGGTCTTGCTCATGCGAAGCCGTGCAGCCTGAAGGATACCGAAAGCGATGCGTAGGACGTCGGATGGGTTGTCATATTGCGGGGCATCAATCCAGATGCCGTCCACAAGTCCGCTCATCACCACCGGACCAAGGTCGGCTCCAGCCTTCACCTGCAGCCACTCGAGGTCGGTGTCATCGTAATGCACGCGAGCGATGACAGGTAACTTGTTGCCTTCGTCCTCTAATTGGTGTAGCTGTTGGAGCAACGAGCCAGGGATGTTGGTATTATCGGGCGTAATGACGAGAAGTTCTCCGTAGAGGTCGCCAATCTGGTCGGGGGTGAAGTCGGGTGCCAGATTCCCTTCACCAGCTGCATCGCCTATAACGAGTGGCGTGCGATGACCAGCCACGATGCGTGATTCGCGATGTGAGGGACAGATGCGGTCATAACCGCGACAGTAATCGCCTTCGATATGTGGATGCCTTTCACGAGCGGTAATGTATTCCACCAACTTGCTTGCCACGGGGATTTCCAGCTCAGGGTCTTCACTGAGTGAGACACGAATGGTGTCACCCAGGCCCTCACTCAGCAGTGTGCCTATGCCTACGGCACTCTTGATGCGGCCATCCTCGCCGAAGCCAGCTTCGGTGACGCCCAGGTGAAGCGGAAAATGCATTCCTTCGGCGTCCATGGCGGCAACCACACGACGCACGGCTTCCACCATCACTGTTACGTTGCTGGCCTTCATGCTGATTACCACGTCGTTGAAACCTTCGGCAACAAACACGCGGAGAAATTCCATCACACTCTCTACCATGCCCGCCGGAGTGTTGCCGTAGCGGCTCATGATGCGGTCGCTCAGTGAGCCATGGTTGACTCCAAGCCTCACGGCGGTGCCATGCTCGCGGCAAATATCAATAAACGGCAGCAGCGTGTCGTGGATCTTCTGCAATTCAGCGGCATATTCCTCATCGGTGTAAGTCAGTTCTTTGAATGTGCGTGCCGGATCGACAAAGTTGCCGGGGTTGATGCGAACCTTGTCAGTGAGAGCCGCTGCAGCAAATGCCGCACGGGGATTGAAGTGAATGTCGGCCACCAGTGGAACGTTGCAGCCCTGCTTTCGTAGCAGGTTACGTACCATGCCTATGCCTTCGGCCTCGCGCACGCCCTGTGCAGTAAGGCGTACATAGTCAGCTCCGGCATCGGCTATGCGCTTGCATTGTTCAGCACTGCGTTCGATGTCGTTGGTATCGGTGTTGGTCATCGACTGCACCCTGATGGGGTAGTCGCTGCCCAATGGAACTCCGCCCACGTTCACGCTCACGGTTTGGCGCCGTTTATAATCAAATGGATTGTTCATATTGTTGTTGATGAAAATATCATGAGGGTTAATGGTGTCGTTATCCAAAGAGTTTTATCATCAGCGTTACGCAGATGTAACCATTGGCAAAACCGGCAAGCACTTGAAGCAGGTTGTGGCGCTTGAGTACCATGCGCGAGGTTCCCAGTAATCCCGACAACAGGATGAAGAAACAGAGAATCCAGAAAAGGTTGAAAGCACTCAGACCCTGCACATGAATTTGATATAGCAAGGCAACGACACCGCCTATACCTGCCATATGCGCACTGATTTTCCACCATAAGTTAACAATGAGCGACACCAGACAAGCAAGTCCTCCTCCGGCAGCAAACATGATGAACCATGTGGGTGAGTGAATGCTCCTGAGATAAAAGGCAGCCGCGACATAACACAGTACGGCAAAGGCGTATGGGATTAGACGCTCATGCCGCTTGTCGAGGCGTTTGTCGCTGATTATCTTGAAATGATGCAGCACACCGATTGCTGAAATTGGCAGAACTGTAGTGATGCCGAAGATCATTATCAGCACCATGATGCGAGTTCCCATGGGCAACAGACACAGAACCGATGTCCACAGTACAAGGAACACTCCATAGGTGGGCATCACCAGAGGGGTGAGTACCGAAGAGAAGAATCGTGCGGATCCGGCTATTAGGCGGTTTGTGTTATATCTACTCAGCATGTTTACGTATCGTTTTTGGTGGATGTCAATTAACGATTTTCCGCAATGAGGCCTTGGGAATGCCTTGGCTCTCGCGATACTTGCCTATCGTGCGTCGCGCTATGTTGTATCCTTGCTTGTTGAGCAGTTCACAAAGTGTGTTGTCGCTGTAAGGATGCAGTTTGTCTTCGGAATCTACTATCTGCTTGAGTGCGTCTTTGATTTCGCGGGTCGAGATTCCGTCAATGCCTTCGGAAAAGAAAAACTTCAGAGGCTTGATGCCCCACTGGGTGTCGACGTATTTGTTTGTGGTAGCGCGGGAGATGACAGAGACATCCATGCCGATGTCGGTGGCAATGTTCTGCAATGTCATGGGTCGTAAGTCGGCAAGGTCTCCAGTGAAGAAATACTCCTTCTGCCGGTGGATGATGGCATTCATGCACTTGAACAGAGTCTCCTGGCGCATCTTGAGTACACGAATGTAGTTTTGTGTACGGTTATAGGCCTTCATCACTATCTGGCGGTTGTCCTTACGTTCACGGGTGACTGGCGGATTGTTCTGGAACTCCTTCACCGACCGCTCGTAGCTTTCGGTAATGCACAACTCAGGTATGTTGTTGTTCAGTGACAGGCTAAGGGAGTCGCCGTTCACTTCGACGGTAAAGTCAGGCGTGATTTGGTTTGTATGCTCTTCGGTAGGTCCACCGGTATAGGCACTGCCTGGTTTTGGGTTCAGGGTGCGTATCTCGCGATTGATGATGCGGTCGAGAGTGGTTTTGTCAATTTTGAGCTGAGAGCATATGGTGTCGAATCGCTTGTGCGTGAAATCGTCAAAATAGTCGGAGAGTATCCGTCTTGCCAATTCGGCATCGGTGCCGGGTTTGTCCTTAAGTTGGAGAATAAGGCATTCGCGCAGGTCTTTAGCGGCTATGCCGGGCGGATCAAACTGGCGAACGATGTCAAGCACGTGTTCGACTTGGTAGGTTTCGGTCTCAATGCTTTCGTTGAAAGTTATGTCGTCGGCGATGGCTCTTGTTGATCGTTGCAGATAGCCGTTGTTGTCTAGATTGCCTATGATGTTCTTGGCAATTTCCCTGTCATGGTCCGAAAGGTCGCGTTCGGCGACCTGTTGGAGCAAATACTCGGCAAGAGTTATCTCGTTAACCACTTCGGGTACGTAGGACATATCGTCGGCACTGCGGTTGCCGGCACGGTATCGCTGAGTGGGCATCACATCGTCTTCGTCGCCATAGTCATTGCGTTGCAATTGCTCGCTAGTCTCGCTTCTGCGACCGTCTTCGGTAGTGGTGTTTAAGTCTTCCTCGGCATTTTTCTGGTCAAGCGCAGGATTTTCGTCAAGCTCACGCTTAACCTCGTCGAGCATCTCATTGGCATTCTTCTCCAGCACCCGCCCCAGCTCTCGCTGGAGGATGGTTGACAAGCGCTGTTCTTGCTTTAGCTCTGTAGTTAATGTCGTCTTTTTTGCCATAACGAATTGTTTCTAAAATTGCACAAAGTTAATGATATTTATTTTAAATGCCATTTCTTGAGAAGGATTTCTTTGGGCGTAGGAGGCATGAAGTCGGTTGGCGGGGCTTTCAGAGTGTGTCGAGTATAGAGAGTGTAGAGCAGGTCGTCGCAGCGGTCAGTGTCGTTCCGGCGACTGTAGTCCCAGCGATGATAGCCCCATTGTTGCAGTTGTTGGTCATGACTTGTGTCGGATACCAGAACAAAGTCGGCAATCCCGGTTTTCACACATGCTTCCTGTTCCTGCCTCATCTTGGGTGTCGCTCCGTTCTGTCCTGCCCAGTACTTGCAGGCTGGCAATCCTCCTACGGCTGTCTCAAATCCTGTACTGTAGATATCCCAGTAGATTACTCGTGGCTGTTTCACCTGATTCATGAGATAAACATAGCGGTAATAGGCATCACGTGCCGGATGTTTTATCGTGAAGAAGTTCTGTGGCACAATCAACACGCTCCAGACACCCACTGCAGCCGTTACTGCTATTGCTGCAGTCGCAAGTGCGAATCGTGAAGGTGAAGACGTGAAGTGTTTCATTATGACAAGTACTGCCGTGATGCCAAAGAATAAAGTCCATGTGCAGGTATTGTAGTAGTACAACCACCACGCATTGGGTATGGTGCAAAGAAAGAACCACAGCGTGGCAACCGGTGCCAACCAGCGAAATCGTGAGAAGCAGAATGCGTGCAGCAAAGATCCACCCAGGCACAGAAGGGGAAACAGCGTGACGATATTGTGCAAACGAAACTTTCGCAGAATGTCGATAATCGTGCCATGCTCGTCACGCAGATATTGCAGCGTGTCGAAAGTGGCAAGAAAATACTCCTTGACAAATGCCATGAAGTTGCCTGCCATGGCAAAGTAGATGCACCATGGCAACAGTGCCACCACGAAACCTGCAGCGATCCATCCCAGCGACGTAAGAACTTTCACTTTATGTCGCCGTGCAGCCACGATTGCCAAGATGGCAAAGAATCCAAGCATAGGTACCAATGAATATTTCATCATCAGGACACAAGCCACACTGGCTCCTATTAATAACAGTAGTTTTACGATTATACCATGCCGAAGCCTTGATTCGTAAATCAGTTGCAGACAGCCGTAAAGGCACAGCGCGATGAATGGTTGGGCAAAATCCTCTGTCTTGGTTTCTTCATGTATGTAGGGGTAGAAATAGGCAAGAGGCATGAGCACCGCACACAGCAATGCCCAGCGACGATCGCCCAGCAGAAGCAGTGCCGAGCGGTAGACTAACCAAAGTGTGGCGACATAGCTCAAGCAACTCAGCCAGAAAACACCCGTATAGTCGCGAGGACTAATTAAGTAACCTATTCCATAGATGAGCCACAGCAACGGTCCTTTGGAGTCGGTGAAGTCCACATAGGGCGTCATTCCTTCCATCCAAGCTTTACCGCACATGTAGTACCATGCCGAATCTACACGATTGTAGAGGTCGTGAAGGTAGCTGTCAGGAGACACCAGCAACAGAGAGGCAATGGCAAGCGCTGCTAAGAACACTAATGTTCCCAGCTCGAGGCTTTTTCCATTCACGTTTTGGTTGCGGCTCATAAATGGTGGGCTATTTCAGTATTTTTGTCTCGATATTGTAGCGTGGACGGTCTTTGACTTCAATATAAATCTTGCCTACATATTCGCCCACGATGCCAAGGCCGATAAGTATGCATCCTCCAATGAACCATATTGACAAAATGAGTGAGGCCCAACCGCTCACTGCTCGGCCGCTGAAATAGGCTATAAGCACGTAGATTAAAATGGCTGTCGCGATGAGTGTGAAGAGTATTCCCAAAGTGAAAACCATGCGCACGGGCTTTATACTGAACGAGGTGATGCCGTCGACGGCAAAGCTCACCATCTTGCTCAAGGGATATTTGCTCTCGCCGGCTTCACGTTCACTGCGGTCGTAATAAACTTTTTCACTTCGATAGCCAACCAATGGAACAATGCCACGCAGGAACAGGTTGCGTTCGTTGTACTGAAGCAACTGCTTTACTGCACGACGGCTCATGAGCCTGTAGTCGGCGTGGTTATATACACTTTTCACTCCAAGTTTCTTCATCAGTTTGTAGAAACTAAGAGCTGAGTTGCGCTTAAACCATGTGTCGGTCTTGCGCTCGCGGCGAACACCATAGACAATGTCATAGCCTTGATTATATTTTTCAATCATCTGACTCATGACATTGATGTCATCTTGCAAATCGGCATCAATGCTGATTATTATGTCGGCTTTGTCGCATGCCGTTTCAAGACCTGCTACCAGAGCATTCTGATGCCCCACGTTGCCTGCCAGCTTCACGCCGCACACCTGTTCGTGCTCATTGCAATATTTCTCAATGAGCGTCCATGTTTCGTCAGTAGAGCCGTCATTTACATAGAGAATTCGGCTCTCTTCCGAGATAAGTCCCGCTTCTTGAAGAAGTTGCAGCTGTTTGACTAATCTGGCAGTGGTGGTGGGCAGCATCTCTTGCTCATTATAGCAAGGGACAACTATATATAACACATTATTTCCCATAATATTTAAATTGACTTCTATTGCAAAATTACTCTTTTTATATTTACTAACCAAGCACAATAGCAAAAACCTGTTTAAATCAATGCATTCAATATGGAGAAATTGGATTTTTTGATGTTTAAAGAGGGTGTCGTTAAAAATAAAGTGGTATCTTTGCAACTTAATTCGCTTGAGATGTAACGTGAATAAATTGATGCTGGATTGAGAAATTTTCTTAAATACATTTCGTTTTTCATCTTGGGACTGGCGTGTGTGGCATTCGTCGGAGAGTCCGTTGTCAGGCATTATCCCAACTCCTATAGATTGAAAGCTGAAACTGCTCAGCGTAATGCTGACGATGTGCAGACTCTGATATTCGGCAATTCACGAACCTACTACGGCATAAATCCCGGTGAGATGACGGGCAAGGCGTTGAACCTTGCAAACGTGTCGCAGACACTCGAGTATGACTGTTTCATGCTGGAGAATTTTTTTGCCCAGCATCATCATAATCTAAAAAATGTGATTATTCAGGTGGATTATTCCAATCTGTTTGATCCTCCCCTGGAAGAGTCGTCTTGGGATTGGTATAGATGTACCTATTATAAGCTCTATGCCCATTGCGACAAGCATAGCTGGTTTTCAAAGTATTCATTGGAATTGCTTTGCCCCAGCAGATTTAGATCAAAACTTCCTGTAGCCGTGAAGTATGCAGTCAGCGGGCAAGCGCAACTGGATTGCGACAGTTTGGGATTTGGGCAGACTACTACCAAACGGTTTGATGCAGGCCGCATGAGCCATGCCACCCAGAGCGGATTGGACCGCTATAAAGCCATTCATCTCGACATGAAGGAGTATAATGCTCAGTTTTTGAGAAGAATGTGTGATTTCTGTAAAAACAATGGTGTGAGAATTATTATTGTATCAATGCCAATTTGGAGAGAACTCTTTCAGGCGAAAGGCCACGATGAAGAGCCTCTGGTCAATCAAGAACTTGAACAGTGTAGGAAGGAATTTGGAGCCGAAATAAAGGACTATATGTCTGACTCGCGAATGAAAGATGAGGACTTTGTTGATGCGGTACATTTGTCTCCATTGGGTGCAAAGCATTTCACAGCTATGTTGGAAGAGGATTTCGGGTCTTTGTGAACTTAATATGAACTGAAGCCATGTCGTTTATATCCATAGAATTCCTGCTGTTCCTACCTGTAGTTTTCCTGCTGTACTGGTTTGTGTTCAGGCCGTTGCGTTGGCAGAACCTTCTGGTGCTGGTTGCGAGCTATGTGTTCTATGGCTG
>JAGCCU010000058.1 GCA_017651515.1 Muribaculaceae bacterium
GAGGAGTGGCGCTTTGCGCCAGAACCACATAGTGGTCGCGACCGAACGGGAGTCCGAAGGGCAAGTGATAACGCAGCAAATTCCACAGAATCTTATTCAAAATCATACAAAATATTTTATTTGTCAGATTTGTTCAGATTTGTAAGATTTCTGCCACGTCAGTGGCACCCATTATATTATGACGAAGTGTTCTAAAATAATTTTGTACAATTTCCACGCAAAGCGTGCCCTTCACTACTCGCGCTTGCCCCACTGAAAACAGATCACTGAAAGCTGAAAACTCTTAATATGTCGGCCCCCACTGATAACTGAAAACTTAATTTTTATTGAGGTTTACACAATAAAACGGGGTGCTTTGGAGTTATATATAGCAGTATAATATAAATAACGACTATGAGTATCCGATTTAAGACATGTATAGCCCTTGCAGCAATGATGGCCGTTTCGGCCAATGCTTGGGCGGATGACGACATCCACAACGATTTCAACCCCATCAGCACGGGAGTTGCCATGCTTGGTATTACTCCTGATGCACGAGGAGCCTCGATGGGCGACCTTGGCGCCGCAACCGACCCCGACGTGAATTCACAATTCTGGAATCCATCGAAATATGCCTTTGCCTACAGTTCGGCGGGTGTGGCAATCTCATATACTCCATGGTTGCGTAAGATTGTCAAAGACATCTATCTGGCGAACCTTACAGGCTATATGAAGATAGGTAGTGGCGACAATCAAGCCGTGAGTCTCTCGATGCGCTATTTCTCTTATGGTGAGATTAACGAGAGTTCCGGTGGACAGACTATTGCGAGCATCCACCCGTTTGAGATGTCGGCCGACGTGGGCTATTCACGCAAGCTGTCGGAGAAATTCTCTATGGGCGTAGCATTGAGATATGTGTACAGTGACCTAGGCTATAACTCCTATGCCGAGGATGGCAAGACTTCGGCATCGGCATTCGCTGCCGATATCAGCGGCTATTACACTACTTATCCTATTATTGGCCGTAATGAATGCCAGTGGTCGCTCGGTTTCAATATTTCGAACATTGGTTCGAAGATTGCCTACGATGGTGGTAACCGACCAGCATTCCTACCAGCAAACCTGAAGATAGGTACGGCATTCACGTTCCCTCTTGCCGATTACCATAACCTGACCATCGGTGTTGATGCCAACAAGCTGCTCGTGCCAGCAATGCCACGTCAGCAGGACTTCGGAGATGGTAGTTCGGAGTATAGTCAGGAATATGAAGATGCCATGCAGGAATGGCGTGATAAGTCATCGATCGCAGGTATCTTTGATTCCTTCGGTAGTGACTTTGCGAAGCGCATCAATCTCTCGGTAGGTGCTGAATATGCCTACAATCAGCAGTTTTTCCTCCGTGGTGGCTACTACTATGAGAGCGCATATAATGGTGACCGCCAGTACTTCGGCATTGGAGCAGGTTTCTCGTTGAACGTGCTGCGCCTTGATGCCGGCTACATGATTGCCACCAAGCAGAACAGCCCTCTTGATCAGACACTGAGATTTACACTGTCGTTCGACATGGACGGCATCAAGAGCCTCTTCGGCCGCAACTAAGTAAGTCATCAGTAATCAGTTGTCATAGCTGAAAACTGAAGACTGAAGACTGAAAACTGATAACTATAATGCGAATTGGATTCGGATATGACGTACATCGCTTAGTCACGGGTCGCGACTTGTGGCTTTGTGGAGTTAAGATTCCCCATGAATTGGGCTTGCTGGGACACAGCGATGCCGATGTGGCTATTCATGCGCTGTGTGATGCCCTGCTTGGCGCTGCTTGTCTGCGTGACATAGGATATCATTTCCCCGATTCCGATTCAAAGTATAAAGGCATTGACAGCCGAGTGCTGCTTCGGGAAGTGTGTCGCCTGCTCGATGAAAACGGTTACCGGTTAGGAAACTGTGACATCACAATCTGTGCCGAGCGTCCCAAGATAAACCCTCACATTCCATCAATGCAGGCTGAGTTGGCGCAATGCATGAATTGTGAGCCGGGGCGTGTGTCTATCAAGGCAACCACAACCGAGAAGTTGGGGTTTACAGGCCGCGAAGAAGGCATTTCGGCTTATGCAGTAGCCTTGATAGAGCCAAAATGACAATAAGTAAAGTAGTTTTTTATATAAAAGGGTCTGAAGTCGTGAGATTTCAGATTTTTTTTGCTAACTTTGACGATTATATTGGTATATTGTTTTAAAGCTTGATAATATGAAGAAGATTTTTACACTATTAGCCTTTTTAGGTTTATGTTCGGCGTCAATGCTCGCCGATGTGACGATTGATGGTAAGACCTATGCCGTCGATACCATTATCCACCGTCAAGTAGGTCCTGGCATGATGCATAGTGTGCTTCGCCTGCCCACTTATCCCATGAATGTCTATATCATGGAGATGGACAATACCAACCCTAATAACCGTGTGGAAACCACCTTTTCTCGAGGCCGACTGGGGCAGCTCGAGTTTATTGAGGATGCCATGGTGCGTAACCGTACCGAGACCAAGCGACCTATAGCAGCCTGCAATGCAAATTTCTGGGTGACTACGGGATCCACAACTTGGGCGCAGTTCATGTTGGACTATCCTTGTGGTGGAGTAGTGCGTAACGACATGGTCATAGTTAATTCCAGCACTAATGTTGATATTTGGAATGGAGGACCTGGCAATACTGGAGCAACTGCAGTTGATGACAACGGCAAGATTTATGCTGGGCGATGGATGTGGAACGTAAACGTGCGAAGCCCGAAGGTTCAGAATGGTACTCCTCAGCCGATTGCTAGTGTAAATCGTCGTGCCATAACTGGTGAAATGGCTCTTTATAACGAAGCATATGGACTCACTCGTCCTTTTGAGAACAGTTGGGTGAATTATAGTCAGGAGGGTGACAATCAGAGCCTTAATATTTTCCTTCGTTTCAAGGAAGGTGAAAGTTGGGCTGTTGGTAAGGATATGGTCTTTGAGGTAGCGCGTATTACTACTCGTGATGGAGCGGCATTAGGCGCAAACAATGGGTTTGATGCTTGTATTACTTGTACCGGAGCCACAAAAGATGTGATGGCACCGATTGAAAAGTATGACGAACTTATTGTCAATGTGGGTGTCACTACAAACAATCCTGGGACCTCACCAATTACACCTCAGATAGAGAGTCTAGTTGAAGGTAATGCCACAGTTATGTATAACGGTGAACTTACTGAGCGTAACTATAATGAATCATATAATTCATCGGTTTATTCTCGCACAGCTTACGGTACCAACGCTGCTGGTACTCATCTATATATGATTGTGATAGATAAGTCACTTAGTCCTTTGTATGGTCGTTCGGTGGGTGCAACAACGTCTCAGATGTGCCAATTGCTCAAATGCCTTATCCCAGATGTATATCATGTTGTGAACTACGATGCCGGAGGTTCGGCCCTTATGTATGTTGACGGAGACTATGCCAATACCAGTACCGAGAATAATGCCCGTCGTGTGTCATGTGGTTGGATGATGGAAGCAGTGGGAGAAGAGGATAACGAAATTGCTTCGATTGCCTTTGCCGACTATAAATTGAAAATGCCCGTTTATTCTTCGGTCACGCCTGTAATATGGGGCTATAATGCACGCGGTGAGATTGTCAGTCACGATGTGAAAGGATTCTCACTCTATTGTGATCCAGCCCTCGGTACGGGCAACGGAGAATTGTTTGTAGCAAGTGGAACACCCATGGAAGGAACGCTTACAGCAACACTCAATGGAATGACGGCATCAGTTCAAGTTGTCACACAAGAGGCGGAACCCTCGATTAAGCAGAAACCCACCCTTGTAATCGACAACCGTGAATATCCTGTCGAGGTCATCGCCAACGTCAATGGTGAGACATACTTCTACGATCCATCAATGCTGATTTGGGATGTGGAAAATAGAAATATTGCTAATGTGAAGAATGGCATTCTTTATGGACTGGAAAATGGACAGACTAACCTTACCTGTCATATTGGTGATTTTGTCGATAATACAGAGGTGAGTGTGGAAATCAGTGAAACGCCGTATATAAATGAGCCATGGACTGGATGGTCCCTGAAATCATCAGGTCACAAGAATCTCTCGCTCTCAGAAGATGGTGTACTTTCTTATACGTACGGCACTTCGCGTGTGGCATATATGACTCTCAGCAAAGATGTACGCTTCTATGGGCTTCCCGATGAGGTCGGTTTTACTTTTAAAAGCGATATTCCAGTCGAGCGTGTGCTTGTTGACCTTCGAAACTATGAGTTCTCAAAAACGAATAATCAGGTTTATGCTCCCGATAGCGGTTACTTTGCAGCAGGAGAGATTCATAGTATAAAATTTGATCTCGAATCAATGGGTGGCATCGAGAATGTATCAACTTATCCTCTTACTCTGCACAGTATACGTTTTGAAATGGAGAAAGGCTTGGAAGCAGAAAACCATCAGATTGAGTTCACTCCACTATATGCTCATTATCCTGTTACCGTGCCCATCCTGGGCGACTTGAACGATGATGGCATTGTCGATGTAGAAGACGTTAACAGGATGGTGAATGTTATTCTGAAGCTAGAAGAAAGTCCTCGTGTCGCTTATCTTGCTGATGTGAATGGGGATGGAATGGTAGATGTGGAAGATGTAAATGTTATCATCAATATTATCCTTAAGTTGGATTAAACCGAAACAGTAAACAAATAAATGGGAGTGCGGTATTGGATATCGCGCTCCCATTGTTTTTGTGCATCTATGTATAGCTGTTTGCTATTTTTCGGTGCTGATGTCGCCGAGTATGCGCTTGAGCTCCTCGTCGGTTGCGGTTAGGCGTTTCTTGCAGAATTCGAGCAGTTCCTTGCTACGTTTGGTATATTGGCTAAGGTTGTCAATGCTGCATTCTGGATCCTGCATCTTCTTTACTAGTTCTTCAAGCTCATTGACGGCTTGTGTATAGGTCAATTCTTCCATGTCTAAATTATGATTGTTGTTTGTTATCGGTTTTGGTTGATTGGATGGTGGCCCGTGCCGAACCATTGGCGAAATGTGTAGTTACTATGTCGCCTGGTTGCAGCTGTGCAGCGTTGGAGATGTACTTTCCATTAAGGATTGTAAGTGAATAGCCTCGGTTGAGGATATTGCGCGGCGAAAGTAGCGTCAGTTTGTCTGTCAGCGCTTCAATTCGCATTCTCTCGCGCATCATGAGCCGATCGACGGCATCCTTGATGTTGTCGATGCGATGTGAGAGTCGGGTGTGCTCTGTACCAAGTCGGTTTCCAACGCTAAGTGGAATTGTTTGCTTATAATTGTTAAGTCGCAGACGATTGGTGTCTATGATTCGACGAGCAGTGGTAGGTATGATGCTGGTGTAGTAAGTAAGCTGTTCGCGAGACCGCGCAACGATGTCACGGGCTGTGGAGACTATCGAGTTGCTCAGCTCGTTTAAGTTGCTTAACGCATCGCTGCCACGCTGGATGAGGAACTCGGCTGCTGCCGTAGGAGTCTTGACACGCATGGCCGCAACATAGTCGAGCACAGTAATGTCGCGCTCATGGCCGATTCCCACTATCACAGGTATTGGGAACTGTGCAATGGTTGCAGCGAGGTCATAATCGTCAAACGAATTCAGATCGCTTGTTGAGCCGCCGCCTCTGATAATGACCACGCAGTCGAACAAATCAATATGTTCGTTTATCCGTGCCAATGCAGCAAGCACACTGGGGCGAGTGTTCACGCCCTGCATCATGGCGGTGAACAGGCAGGGATAGAACTTAATGCCGTAGGGGTTGTTCTCCAGTTGGTTCATGAAGTCACCATAACCGGCAGCACCTTTTGCCGACACGATGGCAATGCGCTGTGGCACTATGGGCCAAGACAAAGTCTTGTTCATGTCAATGACACCTTCGCGCGTAAGCCGCTCGATTATTTCGCGTCGCTGTCGAGCCATATCACCCAGAGTAAATTCGGGGTTGATGTCACTGATTATAAGTTTCAAGCCATACTGTTCGTGGAAATTGGCACTTACTTTCACCAATACTTTCATGCCACTGGCGAAGGATTGTCCTGTGACGTTCATGAACTGAGCATTGAGTGAAGCAAATACGTTGGCCCATACGACGGCCTGCACCTTAGCAATGGTCATGCCGTTATCAGGATTCTTTTCAATCAGCTCCATGTAGCAGTGACCGCGTCGCACTTGCACATCGCTTGTCTCAGCTTTAACCCATTGTCCTTGCAGTTCTTCCTGATAGGCAATAGTTTCCTTGATACGGCCATTGAACACGCTGAGTGATATGGCATCGTCGGCGGGTAATGGAGTGAATAGATCGGGCATTTGTGACATGGTATTATCTTGAAAGTGTGAATTTTGCACCGTTGATAGTGTAGGTTAGGCTAGGACGCATATATGGCTTGAACTGTGCAAATTCTTCCTTACTTAGGAATTTGTCCAGGTTGTGCTTTACAAGCAGAGTGTTGTGTCCGTCTCCCGTAAATGACATTTCTAGCAACGTGAACGGCAGTTTCTCAAGCAATTCCTGGCGCTTTGCCTTGTTTGTGGATGGCAGGAAGAAGTCATCAAGTGTCGGCATCTTCTTCAACGGTCGAATAGATGATAGTTCTACCCAGTTGCTGTTGAAAAAGCGAAGCTGACTGTCGGGCACAGGCGTTAAGACGGTCTCAATGACGGCTATAATCGTGTCGCGCTTTGTGTATTGGAGCATGAGTAACTCTACCATGCGGCTCTCGCTAGTGCGTAATTTCAGATAAGAGTTATCCACCGAATCGAGCTGAGTGTCATCTCCCAGTTTGTTGCTCATCTCCACTTTCTGTCCACTGTCGTAATAATCTAGCATGTCGAGTCTTGCCGTGTGTGGGACGAGCATAAAGATGTCGTCAGGTTCGCTGGCAAAGAAATCTCTAATCGTGCGGCTGTTGCCTGTGAGCAAAGCCATAAGACACATGGCAGTTATAAATAAGCGCTTCATTAATTATTGTTTGTGTTGGTTGTCAAGAACTCTGAGAACTCCGAGGACTCGGAGAACTCAGAGTATTCAATAAGATAACGTGGTCAGTTCTGGATTCTGCTCTGATAGAGAGAACAGAACTGTTCATAGATTACTTGTTGGCGTATTTCTTCTTGATTTCGGGAAGTTTCTTCTGGATGTCGCTGATGCGAGTTTCATGGCTGGGGTGTGAGCTGAGGAACTCAGGCACATTACTGCTGCCGGCAGCACTCATCTTCTGCCAGAAAGTGATGGCACAGTCAGGGTTATAGCCTGCAATTGTCATCAGCACAAGCCCCATTTCATCGGCTTCACTCTCATGCTTGCGAGAGAATGGCTGCATTACGCCATACTGTGCACCAAGTCCAAATATCTGCTGTGCAATGTTTTGTGTCTGGTAGCTTTGTCCCGACATGACGGCACCCAGTACGTTGGCACCCATTTGAGCAGCCATTTGCTGGCTCATACGCTCGTTGCTGTGTTTGGCAACGGCATGTGCTACTTCGTGTCCAACAACCACGGCAAGTTCATCATCACTGCCAACAAGCTTCATTATGCCTTCATAGACGACGATTTTACCACCTGGCATACACCACGCATTGATTTCATCGCTCTTCACAAGGTTGAATTCCCATGCGAAGTTCTTGATCTCGCTTTCTAGTCCTGCCGAACGCAGATAGGCTTCAGTGGCAGCGGCTATGCGCTTGCCGACACGGGTCACTTGCTCGCTCTGAGTCTTCTGAGTGGAGATTTTGGCAGTCTTCATGAACGATGAGTAGCTGGCAAGGCTTGACTCCAGAACCTCGCTGTCGCTGACAAGATTAAGTTGTTTGCGTCCGGTGATGGGAACCGATCCGCAGCTGGTGAGCAGCAATGCTGCCACGGCTAATGATGCTAAAATCTTTTTCATGTTGTTTTGTTTTTTGTTTATATGGTTTTGTCTTAAGTTTATTGAATTAATTGTCAACCATGTGTAATAACGTGTTGTGTTGGGGGCAGGGTGGCATTGCGCTGGTCAACAGCTTGGACGGTTGCCGATGCAAGTTTCTGAAATGCAACTCCTGAGATGCTGTTCTGCAGCGCTACGGGGATACCTTCATCGCCGCCCTTGCATATTCCTGCTACCAGTGGAATCTGTCCGAGCAATGTGACGCCCATTTGCTCAGCGAGGTTCTTGCCTCCGTCGCGTCCGAAAATGAAGTATTGTTCGGTAGGGTGGTTGGCTGGTGTGAACCATGACATGTTCTCGACAATGCCCAGCACGGGTACGTTGACGTGTTCTCCGGTAAACATTGAAATACCCTTACGCGCATCGGCAAGCGCGACTTCCTGTGGCGTGGTAACCACTATGGCTCCTGTCACATCGAGTGTTTGTACCAATGTCAGATGTATGTCGCTGGTGCCTGGAGGCAGGTCGATGATGAAGTAGTCCAACTCGCCCCAATCTCCTTCACTGATGAGTTGCTTGAGAGCGCTGCTTGCCATGGCACCGCGCCACAGCACGGCTTTTTCTTTATCAACCAGAAACCCGATTGACAGAATTTTAACGCCGTATTTTTCGGCTGGGATGATGAGTTTCTTGCCGTCAACTTCGTGCATGTACAGTTGCTCGTCTTCGATGCCGAACATTTTGGGAATACTTGGGCCGAAAATGTCGGCATCCAAGAGGCCTACACGATGCCCTTGCAATGCAAGCGCCACTGCCAGATTTGAAGCTACAGTACTCTTGCCAACGCCACCTTTGCCGCTCGACACGCCAATGATGTTCTTCACACCTGGCAAGGGTCGTTCTTCGAGCTGAGGTTCAATTTCCTGACGTATTTTTACTGCAATGTTACCCTTAATTTCAACTTCGGGACTGATGTGAGTATTGATGGCAACTTCAGATGCACGAACTACCGACTTGATGAAGGGGTCAGTCTTACGTTCAAAAATCAATGAGAACGAAACCTTGTTGCCGTCGATGCGAATGTCGTCTTCGACCATACCCATGTCAACCAAGTCACGTCCAGTGCCTGGATATCTCACGGTCCGTAATGCATTAAGTATTAATGAAGGGTAGAGTGTCATCTTTCAATTAGGTTTTTTATGGTTTTAATGGTTGAATACTAGTCTTTGCTTTCTATGTGGCCTCGGTTATAGCTACGATAGGTATCAAACTCAATTTCAAGTTCAGGTTCGACCAAAGCCGCATCATGAGGCAAATGGAACTTTATGTATTTTATTGTCAGTCCGCGACTGAGCCATTGCTGCTCATAGTAAGTTTTGATGTCTAGTATGTTGTCGGCAGCACCACTGGCATATAGGTCATCGGTATTGACTTCTACAGGCAACCCGTTAAGCTTTACCAACTCGTTGGTGTAGGTGTATAGAAACGGGCTGTCGGTTTTCAGATGGACAATGCCATTATCCTTTAGGATGTTCTTGTAGTTCTCAAGAAAGCGGGTGCTGGTAAGACGTTTGTTCACTTTCTTCATCTGAGGGTCAGGGAAAGTAATCCAGATTTCACTCACTTCATCGGGAGCGAACAAGCGATCAATCATTTCAATGCTTGTGCGCAAGAAAGCTACGTTGGGAAGGCCTTGGGCCACCACTTGCTTAGCTCCAGTCCACATTCGGGCACCCTTAATGTCGATGCCTATGTAATTCTTGTCGGGGAACTGCCTGCCAAGCCCTACGGCATACTCGCCCTTGCCGCAGCCCAGTTCTAGCACGATTGGATTATCATTCTTGAAGTAAAGCTCATTCCAATGGCCGCGCATGGGACAACCATCGCTTTCTAAAGCCGAAAATGGAAACTGGAACACGCAGTCCATAGTTTCCATCTCGGCAAATTTCTTGAGCTTGTTCTTCCCCATTGTACAATGGTTTTATCGTATGGCCACCTTGTAGCTTTCAGTGCCGATACGGACTATATAGATGCCGGGATTGATGTCGGCATACTCATTCAAGCCACCCATCACTGCCAATGTAGTGGCTGTTCCATTGATTGCTACGAGTTGAGCCGTGGTTGGATTGCTTGCCTCAATGTAGAGGACGTTGCCTTGAGCCCATACTTTGGCGTTATAGTTGTTGATGTCATTGACGCCCGTTGTCGTGCTTACCCATGCAGTTGTTCCAGGACAGATTATTGTCTTGCAGTCGGGAGTTGCCAGCACAGTATTCTCGATTGCGATGGTTGACAAAGTTGCCAGATTGTCGTTGGCTTTTACTCTGATCTTTACCACAGGTTCACTGTCACTGTCCATAGAGATGGCTTTCCCCTGATTGTTAAAGCACAGTATGCGCACTCCTCCATTTATGTCGCCCATCACGATAGTGTGGTCAATGGTGCTCTCAGTGGGTAAGACGTCGGTGATTGTCAGTCCGTCGGGCAGCACTATGTCACACTGCATGGCAGCATATTGAGCAGAACTCTCGAGTCTTACTTCAACTGTGCGTTGCTCGTTGACCTCTATGCTGAAATCATCGATGACTATGGCATCTGAGGTGTTTGGAGCCATAGGTGCGTATGTCACCAGTTTGAGAATGATGTTGATCATCATGTTCACGTCTTCCACATCAATGATTCCGTTGTCATCAAGGTCACCGGCATCGAAGACGAAAGGATCTCCAGGATAAAGCTTCAATATATAGTTTATTACTGCGTTTACGTCACTCACGTCAACCATTCCGTCACAGTTCACGTCACCGGCAAGTGTTCCAGACTGTATGTTGAACTCTTTCCATTGATCAGCAGCACTGTAGCTGTCAATTGATTGTGAAGGTACATAGAGGATGATATTAGGTTGGTTGAGTCCCATCCATACATCATCGTCAAGTGTGGGAACGGTTGAGGCTTTAGATGTGATTTTAGTGAGTCCAGTCATTCCCACCATGGCTTTTGTGCCAATATGAGCTGTGTTGGATGGCAGAGTGATACTGGTGGGTTTGTTGACTTTGTAGAAGGCATAGTCACCAATAGAATCAATCTTTGTTTGAGCCAGGTTGATATCTTCGAGGCCTGATGCTCCTGCAAAGGCAAATGGCGGTATGTTCTGGAGACTGTTTGGCAGTGTGACACTGGTAGCCGAAGAATAAAGCAGTACCCCGGTTCCGATGGCTGTCACGTTTGTTGGATACTTCACCGTCGTGAGTGGAGCTTTGGCAAATGCGTAGTCTCCTATTGTCTGCAGATAAGAGTAATTGCTAAGGTCAAGTGCCTTGATTTTAGTACCTGCAAATGCACGATGACCGATGGTTGTCATGCGGCTGTTGAAAGTAAATGATGTCAATGCTGAACATCCCAAAAAGGCTTCATTCCCAATGGCGATACTGGTTGCCGTTCCTGTGGTGCCTAACTTTACACTGGTTAAGGCAATGCATCTTGTGAATGCACCTTCACCAAGTCGTGTGACGGCAGGAGGAAGGGTTATCGTAGTCAGTTTCTTGCAGCTTGCAAATGCAAAGGCTTCGATATTGGTAAGATTTTGTGATAAGTTCACCGTTGTCAGGTTCTCGCATCCAGCTAAGGCACCAGTTCCTATTATTGTTGCTGAAGTTGGGAACGTGATGGTTTGGAGCGCAGGATGGCTTGCAAGAGACATCGGGGGAACGATGTCGGCAGGATATACATACTGGTTGCCAAAGATTGGTTTCTCGCATGTATATTCAGCAATGGTGGCTCCTTCAAGGTTTAACGTCGTGAGTTTGGTTAGTTTCTCGCCTATGTAGGCAAAGTCGCGGGCATCAATCACACCGTTAATGGTGAGGGAAGTCTCGTTGGTATTTGTTACCAGACTACTCACTTGACCTCCTGCAGTAGGATTGATTGTTGCCGCCCAGGTGCTGACAGCAAATGATATGACTAGTATCGTTAGAAAAGTCTTGCGCATAATAGCTCAGTTAATATTATGGATACGAGTTTATTCTTGATGATTATTTAACAACTATCTTGTACGTCTTAGAACCGATGCGGACCATATAGATGCCGCTGTCTAACATGTAAGTGTTGGAGCCTTGAGATACATTGATTGTAATTGACATGCCGCTGGTATTGACAATTTGGGCAGTCATCGGCTCGTTGGCTTCGATGATGACCATTCCACGGTCACCACGAACACTGGCTACAGTTTTACTTATATCGTCAACACCAGTGATGGTGCTCACAGGAGTAAAGCTGGGCATGATGGCATAATCCTGATAACGGTCGGCCATGCAGATGTGTTCGAGCTTGATGCCAGATGTGCCTGAGAGTTGATCGGTAGCTCTCACGTTAAGCTCAAGCACTGCACCGTCAAATCCGGTGATGTCGGAGTTGTTTGGCGCAAATGCAATGATGCGATAAGTGTTTTCATCGCATTTATCGATGGCTGTGCTGTGATGGCTGGTACGGTCGGTGGTAGATATGTTCAGGCCATCAAGCTCAAGTCCTTCGGTAAGCATCATGTCAAACTGCATTGCAGTGTAGTTCTGACTGTTGTTCAGGCAAATTGACACTGTTGTGGTCTCGCCTGGACGCAGATTGAGGTTTTCTACGGTCAACTCGTCATCAGTTTCAACCATTGGCGTTGAGCCGTTGGGATTGGCATAGACGGTAGTGTAAATGTGCTCCATGATAAGCCCAACTATGCCCGTCACGTCAAGGACGTTGATTTTATTGTCGCGGACGACATCGGCTGCCGCAAATAAGAATACAGTAGGATTATTGTTGAGGATGTATTCAATGGTTGTCGTGATGTCAAGCACGTTTATACGGGTGTCGGCGTTCACATCGCCAAGCAGATATTCAAGCATTACATGGAAATCTCTCCATTGATCAGCTTGAGCAAACTCACCGCTTACAACATTGTCTCGCTGAGTGTTGAGGTTTACGTTGGGTTGATCCACACCGGCCCATACGCTGTCGCCCAGCAATGCTACATCGCCAAGGACAATGATCTCCTTAAGACCGGTCATGCCGGCCATTGCTCGGGTTCCTATGTATTGGATAGTGGATGGCAGCAGCAGGGTGTCGGCAGCAGTGTTGCCGTAAAAAGCATAGTTGCCTATGACTTCAGTGCCTTCTAATAGAAGTCGCGGAGATACTAATGAAGAATTGCCGGCAAAGGTGAAATCGTTAATCTTTGCATACATGGGCAGGTTGACCTGTGCCAGCTGGCTGGCATAGTAGAATGCACCTTCACCCATTGTGGTCACTGTACTGGGCACGTCAATCACCTGCAACGGGGTATTGCTGAATGCCCACGCTCCTATTGAAGTGAGCTGTGGCATGGCATGCAGGTCAATCGTCATAAGTCCTGACCCGGCAAATGCTTCGCTGCCAATTGTGCTGATGCTGTTATTTGCGTTCAAAGTAATTGTGGTAAGTAACGTACATCCACTGAAAGAGCCATTGCCGATACTGTTCACTCCATTGCCAATTACTACGCTGCTCAACATGGTGTCACCGATGAAGGCATAGTTGCCGATTGCAGCATTGGAAATTGATGCGCTCTCGAGGGCAAGGCAATGTGAGAAGGCGCCTTCGCCTATTACAGTAACCTGCTCGGGAATGGTTATGGCAGTGAGCCCGGTGCCGTTGAAGGCATATGCTCCAATGCTTTTAAGCCCTTCAGGCAAGGTGACGCTCGTCAGTTGATTACATCCGGCAAGAGCTGCCTGACCTATTGACTGAAGGTTGGAAGGCAACACAATTGTTGAGAGTGATGAGTTCATGAGCATCGTCTGAGGTAGCGTGAGCGCCTCATAGTTTGTGATGCCGTTCATCAGCGTTCTCTGAGGGTCACTGTAGGCCACTATCTCAGCTTGACTGAGGTTGAGTTCAGAGAGCTGCGTGAGTTTGTCGCCTATGAACTTGAAATCGCGGGCATCAATGGTGCCGGTAATTGTCAGTGAACTCAAAGTGTAGTCGGATATGTTTTCTTCCAACTGACCGGCATTATTGTCAATTACTATGGCGCCCACATGCATTGCCAATGCAGCAATTGTGGCAAATATTATTGTTCTCTTCATGCTGTTTTGTTATTCAGGTGGAGTGATAGTCTAATTGTCGGTATTCTCGTTGGGAGAATCTGGATTCTCTGGCTCTTCTGGAGTCGTATCGTCTGACTCGGCAATGGGGCGTGCAACGAATGCATGGCAGGTTGCTTCGCCATCTATGAGCAGAACAGTCTTGTCGGCAGCCTCGATAGTGGCATCGTGTATCTGGATGAGATTCGAACGCGTGAAATCGTTACTGGCAGTGACAGGTACCTCGATAAGTGCGCCGTCGGTGCTGTTGAAAGCTGCGTTGCTCAATGAGAACGCCATTATGGTATATACATTGTTGCCAGTCGTATCGGCATAGAGAATGTGTTCGTTGTTACGTTTGGTGAGAACGGCCTTGCTGCAGTCCATCGAGAGCCCGTCAGGCAACTGGACGTCTGCTTGAAAGCTGCGAACTTCCAAATCGCTCTCAACGTATATTTCCACTATTTTTGTTTCGCCGGGCATGATGGCGAAATCTTTGACATAAATTCTGTTGTTGGCACTGTTGGCACTTGTCGAAATCGCAAGTGTCAACAACATTGCAGTAGCTATTAAAGTTATATTTTTCATATAGTTATAACGTAAAGTTCTAGTATATATTATATCAACTTGCAAAGTTACTAAATTTGTTCGAAACTGCAAACCCACCCAACAAAAAAACGATGACGCACTAGGCATCATCGTTAATTCTCTAATTGTTACTCTAAAGAGAGTTGCTTTAGTTTTGCTCGTCCTGTGGGGCGGCCACAACGTTAATGTAAGTGTGACCTGCACGCTTCTGGAACTCTACGGTTCCGTCAACAAGTGCATACAGAGTGTGGTCACGACCCATACCTACGTTCAGACCTGGACGGTTAACTGTACCGCGCTGACGGCGGATGATGTTACCGGCCTTTGCAAATTGCCCACCATAAATCTTAACACCGAGTCGCTTGCTTTCGCTCTCGCGACCGTTCTTCGAACTACCTACACCTTTTTTATGTGCCATAATCGGTAAAATTTTAGGGGTTAAGCAATAACTTCTTTAACTTTCAGAAGGGTGAACTGCTGGCGATGACCGTTAAGACGGCGATAACCTTTGCGACGTTTCTTCTTGAAGACAATCACGTGCTCACCTTTCACGAGGGGAGTTTCCACCTCGCATACAACCTTTGCACCTTCAACGGCAGGTGCACCAACTGTGATGGCGCCGTCGGCATCCACGAGCAGAACCTTGCTGAACTCTACGGTATCGCCCTCGTTCTTCTCGTCACCGAGATGATGAACATACAGCTTCTTGCCGGCTTCGGCACGGAACTGCTGTCCCTGAATTTCTACAATTGCGTACATTTAATTAATTGTATTTCAAGTTAATCCGTACGGCGGCACGAGCAATTGCCCATGCACTTACTGGGCCTTTCGGGAAAATGCGACTGCAAAGGTATAAAAATATTCCCACCCACCAATGTGTTTTTACTCTTTTGTTAAGAATAATTAACACTGCATGGTGGCACCTAAATAGCTACAGGCATTATCCTTACTGATGACTGATAACTGATTACTATTTTGACATCAGCTTTCTTCAGCGGCACGCTGGCGTCGCGCCAGTTGGTGGTTGAAGTAGTCTTTGTTGCCGGTAATGTCCTTGATAACCTTGATGAACGGTGGCAGATTGATTTCCTCACCGGCGATTATGCCCTTGGTTTCGAGAATCACCAAGCCTTCCAGTTCATTGTGATATGTATCGACTTCAAAGTACTGTCCTTTCCAGATGAAGCTCTGACGATGCTTTACGATGACGTTGCAATCAGGGTCGGAGAGCGAGAGCATCATCTCGTAGAGACTGTTGTTTATCTGGCGCTCAGTGAGCAGCTCCTCTGTGTCTGAGATGCGCTTCTTGGTGGTATGCAGGTAGAAATACCTTCCTTGCCAGCCACGCTTGCGCAGACGGACTTCGGTGTTAGGATCTGAACTGGTGAGGTAGGTCTGAACGATGTCGGCTTCTATGCAGTCGGCAGGCAGTTCGCCGGTGATTTCGATGAGGTATTTGCGCTCCTGTTCAATAGGCTGGGGTAGGCCAAGCACACTGCTGATTTCCTTTATCACGCGCATCATCTTGGCATCAAAGTCGTCATGGTTATTTATCACTCGCAGGTGCGGATGCCCGGTCCAAGCCTTGATGACCTTCTTGTCGAGCAAGCGGGCAATGCGCAGTCCTTCCTCGTTCATCTGCTCGTAACGTTGGGCGTTGTTGGCAGTGGTGTAGTATTGTTCTGCACCGTCGGCAGCCGATACAAGGTGTAAAACTGCATCGTAGCGCTCACGCAGTTCAGGTGACGAAGTGCCAACAGAGCGTGTAAGTGTTTTCCACATGTCTTGAGTCATGTATGCCGATATATCCATCGCGCCACGGTCGCACACAATTATGCATGGCTCGGTGCACTCCTGTGCCATGCGGTAGAACTTGTCTTCCAGAGCCAACTGTACTTCCAATGTGGCTTTTTCGCCTTCATAGAAATAGTCCTTGTTGGTTGTGAGGTAGTTCATGCCGGCTGCGGTGAACATGGTCGGGACTTCGGGCAAGGTGAATACCTGGTAGCCAAGGCTGCCGAAGTGTTCGATGATTTTGGCTAATGCAGTGGTCTTGCCGGCGCAGGGACCGCCAGTGAGCACTATACGCGTGATATCTTTACTCATTGGAATATTTTTATATCAAATAGTGAATAAGTACTTTTTCAACAGTGTTGCAAATGTAGCAATTTTTTTTGAATCTCCAATAAAACCTTCGTCTAAATATCTTATTAAATTATGTGTAAAGGTTTGCTATAAAATTTGCTTAGCAATGGCAGCACAGGCTTCGGCATCGGCGAGAGCGTGGTGGTGATGTTCAAGCATATATCCGCAGGCTGCCGCTACGGTATGCAATTGGTGATTCGGAAGCCAACGCAATTTGCGACGTGCAGCAGCGAGCGTACAATGGAATTCATAGTCGGGATAGTCCATCTGATAGCAGCGCATCACGGCCTTCAGGCAACCTTCGTCGAACGGCTTGTTGTGTGCCACCAGTGGCAAGCCTTCAATCAGTGGCTCAATCTGTCGCCACACGTCTGGAAACAAAGGTGCATTGTCAGTGTCGTCACAGGTCAGTCCGTGTACACGGCTACACCAGTAGTTATAGTAGTTTGGCTCAGGTTGAATGAGAGAATAGAACGAATCAACCACTTTGCCGCCACGTACAATAACCACGCCAACCGAGCATACCGAGGTTCGCTCAGAGTTGGCAGTCTCAAAGTCTATGGCAGCAAAGTCGGTCATCGGTTAGTTAGAATAAGTGTGCACGCTGGATCCTTGTGCCGATGGCAGGTAGTTGATGCCCCACCAGCACATTTGTAGCAATATGAAAGCAATGATGAGTATCCATAGAGCCGACCAGACCTGTTTTGGCCTGTAAATGCGAAAGTGTATGTATATCAGATAAGCCATCCAAGTAACGGCAGCCCATGTTTCCTTCGGGTCCCATGACCAGTAGTGGCCCCAAGCTTCCTTGGCCCACAGAGCGCCGAAGAGCATACCGAAGGTTAAGAATGCAAGTCCCACATTCACCAGATTGTCGGTGATATCCATCTCGCGCGGGTCTAACTTTCGTTTCTTGAAGGAGATTTGATACACCGCCATTACAGTCGCTGCGCCGAGCAGCGCATAAGCAAACATATATACTATCACATGTGGAGCAAACCACGGACTCTGTAGTGCTGGCATAAGTGCCTTGGAGTGTATTTCTGGCTTGAAAATGTTGATGCAGATAAAGACAGTGGCAAGAATAGTTGAGAATGTCAGAATCCATTTGTATTTCCATCGGGCATAAACAATTATGCCTGCTAACGGCAGGAAAAAAGAATACCATAATCGAGTCTCTCCCATAGTGCGCAACGGTGGTCGTTCCAGTGTTATCCACATCACAACGATGAAAACGGAAAACACTGCGAGACCACACACTGTGGAGGCAAAGGCGCCCGCCACTTTATCTTTCCATGCCATCCATGCTCCGGCTGCCCAAAGCACAATGGCGGCGATAGCGAAATAAATGAAATATTCCCAAATCATGATGTACGTCGTTGAGATATTATAAACATGCCCACAGCCCCGGCGAGCATCATTATTATGCCGGCATAAACGGCCGGCAGCCATGGATCTCGAACGAGTTCAAAGATGCTAATACGACTTCTTGGGCCGGCATTAGTGTCATAGCCATACTGATATATTTTCCAGCCATCTACTTCCACAGGCTTGTTAACGTCGATAATGGCATGAATGTTCTTGCCCGTTTGAGAGAGAATCTGAACTTCCGATGCAAATCTCTTGGGAGAGCCGTCATTATACTGCTCCATGATGAATTGTTTCAATTCGATGGCTATAGGTAATTCTTTGATTGCTTGTTGCTGGTCTAAGGCGCGCCATTCAACTTGGCCGATTTCGGTGATCATTTTAAGGCGTTGCATGTCAGCATTGCCCATGGTGCCGCAAGTAAGCGCAATGAAAAGTCCAAGATGGTTGAGCAGAAATGGAATGTCTCGTTTATAATTGAAATGAGTGATATGCTTTAGTATAGCAAGTCCTAGTATTATTGTCATCAGAACATATATCAGCACAAACGGCCAGAATGTGAGCATGTCATAGATCCATGTGCCGCCCACCGTTTGCCGAGTGAGTCCCATAATTATTGTGAGTACGACAGCCACGGCAAATGTAGGAATGGCAGCAGTATAGGTGCCAAAGAATGCACACGCATAGAAACGCTTGCGCATCATGTGCATGATGACGATAATGCCGATGAGTGTTACTAGAGCGATGATATTGGCAGGCCAGGCGAAGGCGTCCCACATAACGGGTCCTGCAGTTATTTCCAGCATAATACCTGCAATTATAAGCCCTAAGGCAATAATGAGACCTTCAAGCAGTCCCCAAGGTTTTTCCCACATCTTTTTGGTCAATTATTTTTCAATCAATAAAGGCAGGTCGTTGAAAACCTGCCTTATCCGTATATAATGATGAATATCAGATTTCTATCAGTTTGCCTTTCTTTTTTGCATCTTCAATCCATTTTGGCACTATGTTGTCAAGGAATTTTTGTTTCTTGGTCTTAAGTTCAGACATATTCAAACCGATATAGGCTTGTGCTTTAGCTTTAGTGCTGATATCGGGCATAGGAACATCGCCAATGAAACCATGCTTTGCAAGAACTTTGCTGATTTTCAGTCGTGCCTGTTGAGCGAAGTCTACACTGTGCGACAGCAAACGAGTCACTTCTTGTGGTGAGTGGAATGTTGCACCATGGCTTGCGATAGCATAATCCCAACGCCACTGACTCTTGCGAATAAGGTCTTGAATGGGTTTCATCTCGGCATCGGTTGCGCCTTTTTCAAAAGCAAATTTGGCTTCAATGTGGGCGGCTGCCAGTTCTTTCTCGGCGCGGTCACGCACCTCGTTGCATTTTGCTTGACGTTCATAGACGTTTTGGCGCAATACCTCGGCATCCTGGCGGTGGCAAATCTGGCAAGTACGGTCGATATTGGCTAGAGGCGACATTATGTGGTGGTCGGTGAATTTAACGCCACCGTCCTGCTTATAGGGCATGTGGCAGTCAGCACATGCCACACCGCGTTGACCATGGATGCCCTGCAACGCAATTTCATATCCTGGATGCTGCGCTTTGAGGATAGGAGTCTTGGACAGTGGGTGGATATAGTCGTAGAAACCGATTGAGTCGTAGTACTCCTCTGCTGCTTCGCAGGTCATACCCTTGTCTTGAGGGAACATCAGATAATCACCTTTGCCGGGATTCTTCGGGTCGTCATTCTTGATGAAATAGTACTCGGTGTGGCATTGGGCGCATACAAGTGAGCGTAATTCCTGATGACTGGCTTTTTTAACGTCCTTGCCGGCACGAGCCCAAGCTTCATAGAGAGCTGGACGAGCAGGCTTAAGGTCCATGGTGCGTGCATCGTGGCAGTCGCTGCAACCTATGGTGTTCATAATTTCGTTACCTAGTTCACTCCAGCGTTTATGGTAGAATTCGCCTGTGCCCAGTTCTCGCATCATTCGTGGAACATCAGGCCCCTTGCAAGTCCAGCAGGTGGCGGGTTGCATATCGGCATCGCCATCTATACCTGGATTACCCGTGCGCAGGATTTTACGCATGTCTTCCAGAGCGTGTTTGTGACCGCGTGGGGTGTTGTAATGGCGAGAAAAGGCATATCCTGCCCACAGAATCACCATTTCAGGACGTTGTTCTAACACATCCACTTCTTGAGAACTGTTATACATCGACTTGAATGTCGTGTCTTCGGTCATAGCCCAAGTCTCGTACTCGCGGGGATAATCGGCTTTGAACTTCTCATTCTGTGCAATGATACTGTCGGTGAACTCAGTGCGTTTGTTGTTGAACACGCTTGCAACTTCGGCGCGGCGTTCCATTAGTGACGACACGAGCAGTCCTAGTAAGAACACTGCTACCATACAGCCCCCAAAGAGTAACCATCCATGTGATTTCTTTAATTCTTTAGCCATATCGTTGTTATTTAATTGTTATCTATATTAAGATTAGTTTTTCATACTCTGGAGCCAACTCGGCACAGGACTTGGTGGTAATGGTACCTGCGATTCCGCACCTGGTGTGGAAGTTAGTGCGTTCATACCACCGTGTGGGACGTTTCGGTGGCAATCCCAGCAAGCAACACCATCACCGCGTTTTGTCATCATATAGTCGATGCGTCCTGTCTTTACGAATTCCTGGTTGAGTTGTGTGTGACAACGTATGCAGTTGTCCATTATGACTTTAGCGCTGGCATCTTCGGCCATGATGGATTGCCGTTCGCTATGTGTCACGAAGTATGCCACGTGTTTCATTCCGTCCATTCCTTTAAAAGCATATTTCTGAAGGATGTTTTGGTGCGGCACATGACAGTCGTTGCAAGTTGCATCGCGCCCATGAGATGAGTGACTCCAAGTAGCATAGTATGGAGTCATTATATGGCAGTTAACGCAAGCTGCAGGATCATCGGCGATGTAGGTGTGTGCACGAAGCAGGTACATGAAAAGCCCTGCCAGTCCCACAACAATCCCTGCCACAACGATAAGTCCTATCTTTTGCCTGTGCGATAGCTTGCTGGTAAACTTGTCTATTAGCTTCATGAGCGGTAATAGAATAGATGAATTATTTTGCCAAATTTAATACTATATTTTGAATTCGACAAATTTTTACATAGTTTTTATTTGAAAACAATAGAATAGTGTAAAAACGCGAGTCTTAAGGGACTCGCGTTTTGGAATTTACGTTTATATCAATATGTAAAACGAACTATAGTCGGTTCAAAAATAAATCATTTGTTGCTCTTTTTAACGCGGCAAGTTCCGGCATAGTCTATAGTACCACGTTTTTCCAGATAGTTCATTATCATGTTGGCCGTCTGGATATTTACGCTGCGACCTGGGTCTTTGTGCGGCGAGGTGCAGATTGCCATAGTGTAGCTCTGAGTGGCAACCTTGTAGGTGCGTTTCAGATCAAACTTCTTACCGTCTTCGGTGAGGAGTTTCACATTCTTCACCAAAGTAGAATCATTTTTGTCGGTAGTGTACTCAACGTTGCATCCACTTACGCACGGTGGGCCGTATTTGTCATTTAGACTGCAGGACAGCATCATCTGGCGCAGTTCTTCGCCAGTGAGATTTACTTCCACGACATCGTTGCCGAATGGGTCAAGCTGCAGTACTTCGCTCACCGTGAACGGGCCGGTTGGATGCGTGTCAAAGCGTACTCCTCCGCGGTTAATGAAGGCGACATCAGCACTTGTTTCGGCCTTGAGTGCATCGCACATCATGCAGCCAAGTTCTTCGTAAGTGGTAAATGGTGTAACTACTTGGCATAACACGCGAGTAAATTCGGGGTTGCTGCTGAAGAAATTCACCATTTCTTCTACCACCTTGTTTTTTTGAGTGCTGTGAGCCACCGGGATGTTTTCGGCCCGCCTATCCACAACTTTCCCGTTGTCGAGAGTGATAGTGGTGTGGGTGACATTGTCCAGGCGATTCAGCGTCTGAGTAATGAAGATGCCGTTATGAATCTCGCCACCATCAAGCTGGGTGTGGCTGTGGCCGCCAACAATTACATCTACCCATGGTATGTCCTTAGAAAGCTTCACGTCGTCTTCATAGCCGATGTGTGAGAGCAAAATCACCACGTCACATTCATTGCGAAGCCACTTGTACTGCTCAAGAGTCTCTTCTACTGGACTGAATGTCATTCCTTTGCAGTTGTCAGGATGCGAATCGGGAATACCTAGACTTCCCACTTGTACTATTCCCACGATTCCCACTTTCACGCCATCGATGTCAAATATCTGGTAAGGCCGTGTGTGGATGCCCAACGATGGGTCGGGGTGGATGTTGGCACATAGGTGAGTGAAATGTGCAAGTTGTGTGACCCGTCCCAGTCCTTCGCCTCCAGAGTCAAACTCATGGTTGCCCAAAGCCGAGGCGTGAAATCCCACCTGATTCATCAGGGCTACTATCGGGTAGGCGGGTATCTCGTAGATGTCGTTTATTGGATCGCCGGTGCGATTGTCGCCAGCCGACAGCACAAGCATCGATGGGTATAGTGCGCGCAGACTGTCGGCTACAGCCGCCAGTTGCGGAAATGCCTGCACGTTGGCATGAATGTCGTTAGTCGAGAGAATGTGTACTTCTCTGGTTTGTCCTGCCGCAGCGAAAACCATCCATAGCGTCAGGAATGTAAGTACAATGCGGTGTTTCATAGTTGTTTTACTTTAATAGCTTGATTTTCGGTCAAAGGAGCATCCAGATCGGTAATGTGATCATAGGCATCGAGGACTTGGATACTAGCTAGTTTGGACGTGCTGATATGACGTCTGACGAAGTATTGCAGTACTGCATGCCTTACTTTTGCACCTTCAAAGATTTCTATTTCAGTTCTGTTTACTTTTACTTTCATAACATATCTTTTTTACATTGCAAAGTTAGATAAAAAAACCGAAAAAGCCATACAATCATTGTGTATGGCTTTTAAAAGTTTTGCGGTTGAGCCAACATAGCTAATAGCCTTCCTCGTCTTCGTCATGAGATTTTTTCAGCATCACAGCATTGATGGAGTAGCAGTCATGGTCGGCACCAGGTACTTGCAGGGTTTCTATCACAACAAAGTCGCGATAGAATGATGCACGCAGTGTGTCATTGCAGTAATTCGAATTGAGATATTCCATCACGTTTCCTACCAAAGTTGCTGGACGATCCACATCGTTGGCTGCTTCGAAGAAACTTTCACCAACTGGGTTGTCGCCCACGTTGAAAGAAAAACTCCCATCGTCATTAAATCCGATATCTAAGAAACCGCTATTTGTGCCGTGGACGCGATACTCATAGCTTTCGCCTATCTCATGTGGGGCAGCAGGAACGAGGGTAGGTTGGAACCATTCAGGCATCTTATTGCTGCATGTTGCATTGATAATTGGACTTTCCTCATCACCTTCTTCCATGCTTAGATAAGTGCGTTGGCCATCGGAAAACTGAAAATGACCATTTTTCTGTTTTTTCAAGTGGATGATATATGAACCACTGATAATGCCGCTTTCTTGCAGCTCAAAAAGCCGGATGTTGTGATATGTAAACTCATCATCACTTGGATAGTCTTCCCACCATCCAACAAGTAATATTGGATGTGAATCAGACTCAGTGTAATAAACTTGACCTGCTGCTATGTGATTGCCTTCAGTTTGTATGGCTAGTTCTATTGGCCAGGAGTCGTTAAAATAACCACTGATATATACTTGGTCTACAACAATGGCTTGTGCGAGCATTCCTGAAATAGTAAAAATGCAACCAATTAAAAGAAAAACAAACTTTTTCATAATCATGAAATCAAAGTGGATATGCCGTAAGAGTTATATATACGACATATCCACATATCATTAGAATTGTCTTGCTGCTGCCATAACCACCTCGGTGAGGGTGGGGTGGCCGTGAATACTTCCAGCCAGACAGTCGACGGTGACATCGGCATTCATCGCCATCACCACTTCTTGAATCAAGTCGGCAGCATGAGCGCCGCAGATGTGACATCCCACAATCTTGCGTGTGTCAGCATCGACAATCATCTTTATCAAGCCGTCGGTTTCACCCATTGACACAGCCTTGCCGTTGCTGCGGAAGAAAGATTTCTTCACAACAACGTTCATGCCACGTTCGGTACATTGGTCTTCAGTGAGACCTACCATCGATAGTTCAGGCACTGTGAATACTGCGCTTGGCACGATGTCGAGACGAACGTGACAAGGTTTGCCCAAGATGTGTGCAAGGGCAACTTCACCTTGTGCACTGGCGGCGTGAGCAAGCATGCACAGGCCGTTCACATCACCGATAGCATAAACAGCCTCGACATTAGTTTGCATATGTTCGTCAACTTCAATGCCTCGGCGGCTCACGGTCACGCCTATTGTGTTGAGACCGGTCGGGAGAACAGGCTGGCGACCTACTGACATCAGTACGCGTTCGGCCGATGCCGTCTGTTCCTTGCCTTTGGCATCGTAGGTAACTGTGAGTAATCCATCATCGCCTTTGGCAACTGCCTTCACTGCGGCCTGAGTGATGACTTTAATTCCGCGCTTGCTGAGCACGGTTTTCAGTCGTTTCGCAATATCTTTGTCAAATGGCGGCAAGATTTCCTTGCAATACTCAATAACGGTGACGTCCACACCAAAGCTTTGGAAGATGGCGGCAAACTCCATTCCGATAACGCCACCGCCCACAATACACAGACTTGCAGGCAAAGTGTCCATGGCGAGCACGTCATCGCTGGTCATACACAATTCGGCACCAGGGATTGGCAGTCCACGGGGTGCGCTGCCAGTTGCTATAACGATGTTTTTGGCTTCGTAATCTTCACCGCCTACGGTAATGGTATGTGTATCTTTAAAGCTGGCTTCACCATTAATTACAGTGATGCCTGGCTGTCCCATAAGCATTGTCACGCCATCACGCAACTGAGTTGCAACCTCGTTCTTACGAGCGAAAGCCGTGGCATAGTCCAAAGTTATATCGCTAGTGGTAATGCCCCATTGAGAAGCTTCCTTGACCAGGTTTACAACTTCGGCATTGCGACACAAAGCCTTGGTGGGAATACAGCCACGATTAAGGCAAGTACCTCCCAACAAATCACGTTCAACAATGCCCACGGTGAGTCCATGACCGGCAGCTTCGGCAGCCATCTCATATCCGCCTGGACCTGCTCCTATTATTATAAGGTCAAACATATCAATTCTTTATTTAAAAGTCGGAGTTCCCCGAGAACTCTGAGAACTCCGAATCGATACTAACTATTCACTGTTAACTATTAACTATTAACATCGTTCACGAGTTCGCGATAGGTAACGATGGGCTTCAAGGCAGCTTGTGTGTCATCAAGACGGCGAACCGGTGTGCAGTGTGGTGCAGTCTTGACCATTTCTGGCTGTTCCTTGGCTTCCTGAGCAATCTTACGCATAACGGCAATGAAGTCGTCGAGCGTTTCTTTGCTTTCATTCTCAGTTGGCTCAATCATGAGTGCCTCGTGGAAAAGCAGAGGGAAATAGATTGTGGGAGCATGGAAGCCGTAGTCGAGCAGACGTTTTGCCACATCGAGCGTGGTGACGCCAGTGCTCTTGTCCTTCAGACCGTCGAAAACAAACTCGTGTTTGCAAACGCCAGTAAGTGGTAGCTCAAAGCAATCTTTGAGCGACTCTTTCACATAATTGGCATTCAGAGTAGCCAACGGGCCTACGTTCTTTACGTTTTCGTGACCCAAAGTAAGGATGTAGGTATATGCACGCATCATCACGGCAAAGTTGCCGAGGAATCCACTTATGAATCCGAGCGACTTGTCGCCGTTGTCGATTGTGTAGTGATGGCCTTCTTCCTCTTCGTGGCGAACGACACGGGGACTGGGAAGGAACTGCTCAAGTCCTTCGCGTACGCCTACAGGACCGCTGCCGGGACCTCCGCCGCCATGAGGGGTGGAGAAGGTCTTGTGCAGGTTGATGTGCATGATGTCAAAACCGATGTCGCCAGGACGGCACATGCCCAGCATTGGGTTTAGGTTGGCGCCGTCATAGTACATCAGACCTCCGCAGTCGTGCACGAGCTTTGCAATCTCGGCAATGTTGTGTTCGAAGATACCCAGAGTGTTGGGGTTTGTCATCATCATACCGGCAATGGTGTCGTCAAGTAGTGGACGAAGGTCATCAACGTCTACGGTGCCGTCGGGACGGCTCTTAACAACCACGACATTCAGTCCGCAAACTGCGGCACTGGCGGGGTTAGTGCCATGGGCACTGTCGGGCACGATAACCTTGGTGCGCTTGTCATCGCCACGGCTTGCGTGATAACTGCGCATTACCATCAGACCGGTGAGCTCACCGTGAGCACCAGCGAAGGGATTGAGTGTGAATTCCTTTAGACCCGACAACTCGGCAAGACTCTCCTGGAGATTGTAGTAAACCTCCAGTGCACCTTGTACCGTGTCAACGTCCTGCAACGGATGTAGGCAGGTGAAGTCGCGGTGAGCGGCCATGTCTTCGTTGATCTTAGGATTGTACTTCATCGTACATGATCCCAGAGGATAGAAACCTGTGTCAACACCGAAGTTGTTGTTGCTCATGTTGGTGTAGTGACGCACCACGGTGAGTTCATCCACTTCTGGCAATGCTGGAGCTTCACTGCGCATTAGGTTGCCGGGCAACGCTTTGATGTCATAGTCAGCCAACTCGTTCTTTGGAAGAGAA
>JAGCCU010000059.1 GCA_017651515.1 Muribaculaceae bacterium
ACTTCACCATTGAAGTTGAACTCTGCATCATCATCCAGGGCCTTGGCTGCGGCCAGTGTGGTGACTGTGGTGGGCAGGTTGATGGTGTAGGTTACCGAAGCCTCTTCGCTGGGATCCCAACCATCCTTGGTGGCCTTGGCTTTGATCGTGCAGCTCTCGCTAACCTCGAAGGGGGCGGTGTAAGGCTGATACTCGCCGTCGCCAATCTTGTAGCTGATGGCTGCACCCTCAGTAGCACACGAGATGGTCACAGTCTGTGCCTCAGTGTAGGTGCCTGTTCCCGGATTAATCACAGGAGTTTCTACCGTCTGAACAACTGGCGTCGTACCATCATCCTCAACGTAAATGAAAGTAAAACTGGAATTTACATCATCATTACCGTAATGACCAAAACGGTTAGAAGTAAGATGCCACTTAATGGAACGAGAGTCATATTGCGCATTACGAGCACGGTAGCCACTAAGAGCATTATTATTGTTATTCAGGCTCCACGCAGCATTATCAGCATCACTTCCCAAAGAGAGGGCCGTACCATTGGCTCCGCGAAGATACTTGCCATCTTTATCTTTAAACTTATAATTACCTGAGGAACCAGAAAGAGTAAATACTAGAACCTCGGCGGGAGCAACAACCTTGTTGTCGCTGATGGTAACAGGAATACCTGTACCAAAATAATCACTACCAATAGCGCCCATTGCCTGAGGTGAAGATACGTCTTGTGAAGCCTCTTGAACAAAGATATACTTCTTGCCAGCAACAATCTGGTTAGCTGAAGTCACTTTGACATAGGTAACAAGTGTCGATGGATCAACCGTCTTCTTGATGTTGAAGGTTTCATTATTGGCATTGACCGTAAAGGTGTATTCACCAGCGTTCTCAATCTTGAAGACATAGGGATGGTTGACGTCAAGATTCCCAGAAACTTCATCCTGGTTAACGGGATAATCGTTAGATGGAGCACCAAAATAGGAGTGTCCGTCATCCCACAAGCCATAGTCGTTCAGTTTGCGAGCAAAAACGACATAGCTGTTAGCGGGAACTTCAAATGTGGTCGTGTAAATGCCATTATTGTTCTCCATCTTGTGCGATGCATCGTTGTAGTTCCAATCATTGCCATAATTACCCAAGATGTAGATGTCGCCGTCATACAGGTAGTTCACCGTGACCGTTGCATTGGTGTCCTGTTCGGGATCCCAACTGATCTTGGTGCCCATGGTGACAGTGCCTTCAGCATTCAGCGCGTTACCGGTATAATTAACGGTAACGGTACCGTCAACTGAACCATTATTGTTGACGAATCCCCAAGATTCATCCTCTGAGGGTTTGGGATCTGGTATTGTTGTGAAACCATTTGACGGGGTAACGCCAATATTGTCAATCAGGTTCCTACCCTCAACAGTAAAGCTACCACCATCCTCGCCAATGCTCAGCGAAGTCGGATTAACCGTAATTGAGGGGTCTGGAGATGGCTCGGGTTCAGGAATTTGGACATAGAGTACAGCATCTTTCTGAGAGCCAGTATAGCAAGCGAAACGCTCAGAGCCAGAATTTGCGTTGTACTGAAGGATGCGGGTCGGATCAGCTTGATTGGTCAGGACATAATGACTATTCGCATTCGGGAAAGTCCACTTTGCATTGTCCGTGATATTATCTTGGACATTCAATGAATTGCCTGAGAGCCAAGTCAGATACTTGTCATCGGTGTTTTGGAATGACCAGCCATTAGTAGCATCACCTCTGAGGGTTAAAACTTGTGCTGCTTTATCCTGGATATCAACAATTGCGTTGTTGATTACTATTCCTGTAACAGGAATACCGTATCTTGTGCTTGTCGTTGAGATTGCACCAAGTACAGCAGGATCATCATTCTCAGCGCCCTCAAAGACAACAATATATTTCCTGCCATAACCGATTTGTTCAGCGCTCGTTACCTTTTGGAAGTATGTGCTAATGATTGGGTCAGGTTCCGTTGCTATGCCATAAAAGGCAGTGGCCACGTCACTCTCGATTTCACCCAATATAGCGATGGCCTTAAGCGTTGTACTTTCAGTAATAGAGATGGCACCCGTGTACTCATCGCTCTCGTCAGTAGGTGTGGTGCCATCAGTTGTGTAGTAAATAGTTGCACCCTCGGTGGCACAAGTGATTTCCACACTCTGAGCAGTCGCATAAGTAGCAGGAGTCAAAGAGAAAGTCGGAGTGGCAACCGTAGTAGGTGTTTCACCGCCAGTCTCGTAAGTGACAACAATTTTAAGCAAATAAATAGCTTTTTTCATAGAGCTTCCTCTATCGATTCTCACAACAATCTCACCATTGCCAGAACCAGTAAAGGAGTATGTGCCAGATGCGGCGGGAAGAGTAACAGAAGTATTCCCTGAACAATAAAAATCTGACGCACCGACAGTTACCGTAAGATTGCCACTAGAGGTTGCATCGCATGCTGTTACTTCAACTTTTGTGATAGTGCCTTCAATATCTGATGTAGATAATTGAAGATACGTTACAGCAGCACTATTTGTGCCATAATGAATACCTCGAACATCGTCAAAATTGGATTCGGTACCGTCGGATGTTACCATCCATACGGCTCCATCATCTGCTGTGCCAGAACCGCCACATTTTTTCGTGAACTCCATTGTAGATGTTTCGGCCCAGGCTGGCGGTATGGCCATGGCCAGGGCGAAGAACATTAAAAGAAATTTTAGTTTTAAGTACTTCATAATAAATAGTTGTTAAAAGTTAATATAAAAAGTAGTAAATACCTGTTTGTCAATGGTTTGTTAATCGAGTGGACATCAGCTGCTCGGCGAAGGACTTGCATGCCCGGCAGCAGTTGGTGCTTCCTATCCAATTTACCAACCGCAAAGTTAGTGAAAAATAATTGAAAGACGGTAAAAAATATGCGATATTTTATTGACAATAAGCCACTTTTTTCAGGGATAGCACTATTAAAAGGCATGAAAGCCGCCCTATTGGTCAATTTGCAGGATAGGAAATGCCTGTAGAACCGATGTGCACTGCCAGTACAGTGTCGTGTCGCCCAGGTCGCTGGAGGCGACCCTGTTGCTGGCGGTGGGGTCGCCCTCGGCGACATGACATGTTGCGTCCTTGCCCCGTGGTGACGTGATTCACTTCGCTGTCGCTCAGTGAATTGCGTTACCACGGGTTACTCAGCGGCCACCCTCCGGGTGTCTCGTCACAGAGAGCGCCGATACCCCGCTGGAACGCGGATACTATTTGATAACTTCGTTTAATTCGAAGACAGAAAAAGGCCTTAGCGTGAGGAAAGTCCGCCCTGAGACGCAAAATTTTGCGTCTCTACTTGCCTGTTGGTGGCTAATAAC
>JAGCCU010000060.1 GCA_017651515.1 Muribaculaceae bacterium
AAACTGCAGTGTTTCGCCAAAGTATATGCCATGCCCATCATGTTTCTTCTTCCATGCTGATTCATGATTCCACGCCTCGGGTTCAAGGGACTTTTCGCCAACGGTTATTGATTTGATGTAGCACCAGAATGGCGTCACTCCATCTTCTTCAAAGGATGTACTAAGATACTGGTTGAAGAGCGAGATTCTTGCCAAGAATTCATCTCCTGGGGCAAGGAGCACGAGCGTGTCGCGGTCATACTTCGGGCGACGTGTATAGTTATCGTCTATCAACACTTCACCGTTTTTCAAGTATCCATATTGATAAGTGAGCGTCATCTCTATCGAGACGGTATCCTGTGCCTGGTTATGGACTTTGAACTCATAATAAGAAAAGTAGTCACACGAGCTGAGTAGCGCCAAGCAACACGCCAGCAGCGGTATAGACAGTTTCTTAGTCGTGTTCATGATGATACGTTTTTTATTTTGTTGCAAAGTTGCTGTAGATAAGCTGTCAGGACAATACCCAAAAGGGTGATTTTCTCATCTCACTACACGACTGAAATCATTAAAAGCGGTAGCCGATGGAGAGTTGGGCGTTACCGTTCCTGGCATTGCTGCCTTCATATAGCGTTGTCAAGCTAAGGGTGTAACGGACCTGGACAAAGAATCTTTCGGTAAAGTTGTAGGTAGCGCCAAGGCCAAGGCCGAAATCAAAACTTCGGTGACCCATGTTGTGCTTCTCTTTCATCTCTTTATCACGCTCTTCCCACTTGTCGGTATATCGGTCATAAACTTTAAAGCCCAATTGTGGGCCCAGGTCAATGCTCAACGACTTGGTCACATAATACTTGAACATGACGGGAATGTTGATGTAATTAGTGTGATAAGTTGTGGTCACATCACGAGCAGGATACTCGTTCATCCACGAGTGCCGCTCCATCATAGGGCGATTATGAGCAGCAAATACCACCTCAGGGGCGATAGCGAACTTGCTGTTCAAGCGGTATTCCATGAACACACCTGCCTGGTAGCTCAAAGCGCTTTCGTCATAGATGTTTTTGCCCCACTAGTGGGTATAGTCGATTCCTACCTTTGGGCCGAATGTGAACGCCTTCTGCGCCATGGCCGTTCCTGCGGCCATGAGCATGCACATCAGTGCGATAATCGTTTTCTTCATGATAAATATAATGTTATTAGGATGGTTACTGGAAGAGGTTGCCACTGAACTCGTGACGGCTCACCTTGGTGTTGAATGAACCGGAAAAATGGGTGCAATCCCTATCGATTGTCACGTCCACGTCGGTGAGGTCGTAGTAGCTGTCTTGCGTGGACTTAGCTTGGTCGGCTTTGATGATGTACCCAGCATCGGTAATAGTCACGTTCAAGCCCTTGTATTCGACAACAGCTACTTGCACAGCGCCATTGACACCCGGCACAAAATTGCTGATCTGCATGACACAAGTCATGGCATTACTGTCCAGCATGAACAGATAGGATGACATATTGGTATTAATGGTTGCGCCCATCACGTCGGTTATGCTTGTAATGACATTGTTGAACAGCAGATGGGTGGTGCAGACCATGGTATAATCATCCTGCTGAAAAGCGTACCACAACATGCCAGATTGCATGTCGATGCTGCCGTGCAAATTTTTAACTCCGTCGCCCAGATTATCGTTCATGGAGAAAGAATAGACTCTAACGGGAGAGCTATATGCTGAGGGCATTTCTATCTCGGGCGTGGTGAGCGTGCGTAATTGCCCATCAATGTCCTTATAGGTGCTCGTGATTTTGATAGTGCGCATCGCCGTAATAGTAATAAAGTTGATTTCGACCTCAGCAGTGCCTTGTGAGAAGACGATCAGGCCATTTCTGCATGCACGGTTATTGATGGCAGTAGTGAATATCTGCTTATGATCGGACTCGTCATCTTTGTTGCAAGCAGTGAGTAAATACATCGTCAGCATCGCCAGCAGCAGGGCCATCAGTTTCTTAATCGTGTTCATGATTTATTGTTTTTATTATCGATATTAAATTCATGAATGTTATCACATGGCGAGGCGCAAGCCGAGAGAGCTTCCTTTTACATTTTGCGTTGCACGGTCACGATACCACACGAAGCACATCTGGCAATATGAACCTCCGCGAACTATGTGGTCTGCATTTGCATAGCTTGGTGCAACAGGCCTTCCAAACGATACACGATCAATACACCACTCACGCACGTTGCCAGTCATGTCATAGAGACCCAGTTCGTTAGGCTTTTTCTGACCAACAGGGTGCGTCATGTTGTCGCTGTTTCCAAGACACCAAGCCACTTCATCAATGTTATCACTGACTGCATAGGGGTACCCGTGTGTCTTGTTACCTCCACGGGCGGCAAACTCCCATTCGGCTTCAGTTGGAATCCTGAAAATTCGCCCCGTGAGCTCATTCAGTTTTTCAATGAATACCTGGCAATCGTCCCAGGAGACCCATTCGACAGGTCTGTTCAGGTCATCCTCAAACTCCCTACTCTTCTCTACCATAAAGATTTCGTTACTTGAGAAATAACTGGGATTATTGCCCATTACGGCTTGCCACAAAGCTTGTGTTACCTCGGTCTGGCCGATGCTGTAGTCAGCAAGGGTAACATCAAGGGTTGAATCTTGATAGAAAACAACGGTCGGGGTGAACGGTAATTCCATATTCAACGTCAAACTGCCGCCCTTGACTTTTACCATGTTGAACGAAACGCCGTTGACTGTGAATGTCTCGATTGCGTTCTCGTCGGGTGTGGGCTCGTCCTTACAGCCTGTCATAGCTAACACGGCCACAAGCGTAAAATATAGTATCTTTTTCATCTGATATTTAAATAAATATATGTGCAAAATTATGGGTTAACTGCTAACCTCACAATACCCATTTGGGTGTTTTTGAATCAGTATCACGGACGCAAAGTTATATATGGTTTTCAGAATTAAAAAACTTTCGTTGTTTCATTGTGTTTCTCTATGTGTTTTTGATTTCATCCACTCTTGGAGCAGTAATTAACGAACTTAATTCCAGTATTTTATAATATCAAATATTGATGTGTTTCACAAAAGCAACATTCATGATGTTGAGAAACATAGAGAAACAATTATTGCTTGGTTATTCGTGTTATTCTACCTAATTTTGTGCCCTAGAAACGAACTTCAATATGAGTACCAAGCAATTTTTTATCCAAATTCTGTGTGCAACCTGCTTGTGCCTGCTATTCTCATGTTCCGA
>JAGCCU010000061.1 GCA_017651515.1 Muribaculaceae bacterium
CAGATAGAATGGAGCGCCATCAGCCTGCGTACTGCCAGCGAGGTGGCATACATAGTTGCAGCAGCAACATTCTTCACCTTCCTGCTGGTAGTATTCGCTCAACGGCGCCTCTTGCCCACGACAGTGAGCGTTTATAACTACGTTCAGCCCTTTGTCGCTGTCGTCGCAAGCATGGCGATGGGACTTGCTGCACCGCAGTGGATGCATGCAGTAGCTGCTGCCCTAATCTTTACTGGCGTGTGGCTCGTCATCAGCAACAATAATGACAACCGACACCTCAACGCCGAGCAGTAGTATTGACTGAGAGACTTAGAAAAACAGACTGTAGCTGTTTTTCATTTATCTATCTATTAGTTAATGGTAAATCCAATAGTGACTTTAGGAACAACTGTGGTATGAGCTTTTTCCTCATATCCCTCAACTTCATACTTGGTTAAGCTACCCCCTACGCCAAGACTCAATCTTTTATAGGAAATGCCAATTTGTGGCTCGACAATGAGTCCATCATAGTCCACGTCTTTCTCCTCCACAAAAAATCTATAACCTAAGTCACACGAAACATAAGGCACGAATTTGGAATCACCCAAACGGATATTGTACTGAGGCCTTATGAAAACGGGAATTGAAGCAACCCCATCATAAGTGGTGCTGGTTTCGTCACTAAACCTCTCCACACTTTTGTATAAACCGCCCTCGAAACCAGAGCCGATTCCAAGCAAGAACTGATCAGCTAACCTAAGCATCCAGACTAACTTTGCCGTTGCAGCTGTTCCCATATGACTTGCATACTGAGAACTAAAATAATGCTCTTTGCTGTCAAAATCATAGGCAAATCCTAATTCTAATTTAACTTGACTACGTTTAATAAAAGTAGGAGTTCTCATTTTCTTCCCAGATTTACCGCTAAATTGATAACCCAACCTAAAGGCAAGATTGTGTCCAACGTTTGCATCGCCTTCTGTAGCAATACTTGCCAAATAGCCTGCTCCAAGATAGAAACCGTGAGTTCTGAAGCCAACTGTCGGGGATAACAGGATAGTGGAATTATCAATGTCGTCGAGATTGAAGTTGTATCCAGCATCAAACGTGATAAAGGGAATAATGTTTCCGCTTCCCAAGTCAAACTTTGATCTGAAAAAAAGTGGAATCGAGGGTTTTCCATCAAATTTGAAAGAAGAAATCGCACCAGTTCCAAAACCCAGTCCTACTTCATCGGACACTTGCCAAGTTGTACCACCCAGGAGTTGTAAGTTTGCTTGTGAAGCTTTACCTAAAGAAACCGTGGGCACAAGTTCAATAAAAGGTTCTGCATTTCCAGAGAATGCCGTAAACGACGTTGACATCAATGCTAAAAGCACGATAAGGAGGGAAAAATACTGTTTCATATCATGTTAAGTTTTAAAATTGTTAGGTTCATTGTATTATTAGGTCTCGGATTTCGTAGCACACAACTCTCGTGTCATCCATGCCATGGAAGTAAACAATACTCATGACATGGCAAAGTTACATATAAAATCTGAGAGCATAACCATTTCTGATAGTATTTTTAGAATGCTACACATCACTATCGATACCAATATATGAAAATGCTCTGCGCAAGACCGACTTCGCCAAGTACATGAAGTAGAACCTATCTTGACAGGAAGGCTTTAGGCATAATGAAATAAGCCACTATGAGTTGACCATAGTGGCTTATTCTTTAATTTCTCGTGCGAGAGCACGATTCTTGTTTCAGGCGCTAAGTCACACGCCGTAGAGCGAACCCACGGTGCCTTCCTGGATTTGTTGCAAGAGGGATGGATCACTGATGATGCGATAAGCTTGGATGAGGGTCCAAACAACACCTACCACCACTGTGATGATCACCCACTTCTTGGCGGCTGCTGAATTGTTGTTGGCACCAGTGACATCGCCTTGCATGAACTTGGACTTGACTCCGTTAGCCTTGAGGATGCCGAGCACACCTGTGATGATACCAACAATGTTGAAGCAGCACAGCAACGACATCGCCGTAACGAGAACTGACTCGGTGAGCCAAGTCTTGGGCATCACATTCTGGGTAGGCGTGTTATTGCTAGGCCCGTACTGCGGCTGCGCATAGGGCTGATTGGTAGTGCCCTGACCATAGGGCGTGCCATAGGTCGTGGGTTGCGTGGGCTGCTGAGGATTGAATGGAGGCATCTGCGGCAGTTGGGCATCACCTCCCATGGGCGGGATGGGCATCTGGGTATCGATATTGCCCGGTGTCCCCACATTGATAGGCTGTCCCGACAGGACGGCCATGAGTTCGGGCACCTGGCTTGCCGAGGTCCAGCTGGGCATACCTTCACACCACACAAGCGAATTGACTGTCAAGCCATGCGCCAGCAATTCACTGGGTTCAAACGGGCCAGCCTGCTGGCCATTTTCTGCAATGTAGTACTTCATTGTGAGTCTTATATTTTAGTTGTTAACGATTAATTCGGTACTGGACCATAAACAGGCATAGCCCTGACTGGACGATCTCTCCAGTGCAGGATTATTGTCGCAAATATAGTAACTTTTTTTAGAAAAACCTATTTTAATATCGCTATTTTCACCAGCGGGCAGAATTTTGCCGAATCGAAGTAGTCGGCTGGCGCATTGCTACTCGGCCACGTAATCGATATCGACAGCGGGGTCACTGTCAAGTAGCGTGCGGTACAAGTCGGTCATTTTCTTGTAGAAGCCCGGATAGTCCAGATGCTGCTCGAAATCGTGCTTTGCCTGAGTGCCCATCCTTGAGCGGGTGGCCTTGTCATTGATCAAGTGGTTGATGGCTGCTGACAGCGCGTCAACGTCACCTGGGGGCACCAACAGACCATTCAC
>JAGCCU010000062.1 GCA_017651515.1 Muribaculaceae bacterium
CAACAGAACATAATTCAACAAATCGCCGTCGCTCAAAACGTTGGTTTAAACCATTTGATCAGTGGATGTACGGCCGCTATAAAGCGATTGTCTGCATCGCCGATCAGACCTATAATAATTTAGCTAAATATCTTGGCAACAATAATCGTCTACACATCATTCACAATGGTGTTGATGTTTCGCGATTCTTAAAACCAATAGGAAACATATCCAGCAAGAACGAATTCGTCGTAACGATGGTGGCAGCCTTTAGGCCTCAAAAAGATTATGATACATTATTGCGAGCGATAATTCATTTGCCTGATAACTACCGACTACAGATTGTGGGCGGAGGTGACCCTCATGAGGGCGGACGCATAAAGGCATACTGCACCCAATTGGGGCTAGACAATCGTGTAATTTTTTTAGGAATCCGTTCGGATGTGCCTGAAATATTGGAAAATAGTGATGTTGTTGTGCTTTCATCACATTGGGAGGGGTTATCGCTTTCCAGTATTGAGGGAATGGCGTCAGGCCGTCCCTTTGTTGCGAGTGATGTGGATGGCCTTCATGAAATTGTTAATGGAGCAGGTGCTCTGTTTCATGAAGGCGACGACAGAGAGCTTGCAAGAATAATCCAAGAGTTGTGCGAGAATCCACAACTTTATAGACAAGTAGCGCATCAATGTCAAGAGCGGGCCAAGCAGTATGACATTTCAGTTATGGCAAACAATTATCTTGAACTATATAACAAGTTAACTTTCAATCAATAATGCCAACTCTTACGGTTTTCACCCCAGCATATAATCGGGCACACACTATAGGCAGAACGTATCAAAGCCTTTGCCGCCAGACATGCAAAGACTTTTGCTGGTTGGTTGTTGATGACGGGAGTACTGACAGTACTCGAGAGCTTGTGGCATCGTGGATAGGTGCGTCACAAGCTAAAGCAGATTTCAGCGGTCAATGCGAGGCTGGCTTTTCAATTCGGTATATCTGGAAAGAGAACGGAGGCCTACACACGGGTTATAATACGGCATACGCTAACATTGACACCGAGTTATGCGTCTGCATTGACAGTGACGACTGGATGCCTGATGATGCCGTAGAGAAGATTACTCGTTGTTGGCAAGAAAAAGGGTCATCTAAGTATGCCGGCATCATGGGATTGGACTTTGATACCAAAGGGAAGCCATTGGGTGGCTTTTTCCCGGACGATCTCCATGAAGCCTATTTCCTTGATATGTACATTAACAATATCCATCGGGCCGATACCAAGGAAGTGATGCGTACTGAACTGATGAAGCAAGTTGCGCCGCAAGTGGGCTTTGAGGGAGAAAAAAACTTCAACCCTGTTTATATGCTTCTCCAGGTGTGTGATGATTACCCGTTAATAGTGCTTAATGAAAACCTGTGTATTGTCGAATATCAGCAAGACGACAGCATGTCGCGTGGTATCTATCGTCAATATATGAATAGCCCGCGCAGTTTTGCCAAGCTTCGCCGATTAGAAATGAATTTGAAGAGAAACACGTTCAAGAACCGTTTCCGTTCTGCGGTTCATTATGTGTCGAGTTGTATAATAGCGAAGGATAAAGATTGGCTTAAGAATGCTCCCAATTTGCCCTTGGTTTTGGCTGCATCCCCCTTTGGCCTTTGTCTTTATTTGTTCATAAATTATAAAAACAGAAGATGAATTATTCAATTGCAATTCGCACATTGGGTACTTCGGGCGAAAAGTTTGTCCGTGAGTTGGAATCCATTAAACGGCAAACGGTACAGCCTGAAAAGGTCATTATCTATATTGCGGAAGGCTATCCTCGTCCCGAATATACTATCGGAAAGGAAGAATATGTCTGGGTTAAAAAGGGCATGATGAGACAGAGGGTTCTTCGATATGATGAGATAGATTCTCCTTTGATCATGCTTCTTGATGATGATGTGGAGTTAGAACCTGACAGTGCAGAGAAAATGATTGAGGCTTTGGCTAAGAATAATTTTGATTGTTTAGCTGCTGTCACATTCAGGAATTATAAAATCCCTGTAGCAAAGAAGTTTTATATAGCACTTACCAATATGGTATTTCCCCATTGGAGTGATATCTGGTCTGTTATTATTCATAGCAATGGGAGTTTCAGTTATAATAACCATCCTGTTAAGGATGTTTACTTTTCTCAAAGTGCATCAGGACCTGCCGCATTGTGGCGCAAACAAGTATTTCTGAATCTTCGTCTTGAAGACGAATTATGGTTGGATAATTTGAGGTTTGCTTTTGGAGAAGATGTGCTAATGTTTAATAAACTTTACAAAAATGGTTTCAGGTTAGGTGCTCACTATTCTTGTGGAATAAGACATTTAAATGCTCAGTCTTCAAGTCGGGCATTTAAGGATAATAAACAGCGTTTCCATACGCGTTCTATGGCTTCGTTTTTAATTTGGTATAGAACATGTTATAATCTTGACTCATTACCATGGTGGAGAAAAGTATGGGCTGTTATTTCCTATGTTATTAAGTTTCTATGGCTTTTCTTTATTCATTTGGGTTCATCAGTGCATTTCCGCTCATTTAGGGTCGTTTCAAATTATGTTTTGGGGGTTATTGATGGGCTAAAAATGATAAAAACTGAAGAGTTTAAGCAAATACCTAATTTTATCCTATCTTGAGTGTCTTTTCATCCTTATTGTAGGAGGCAGTATTTCTTAGAACCAAAGCGGTATTATGGCTAAAAAAATCATTCGGGCATCTACGGTGCCGCAGTCGTTGAATACGTTTTGTAAAGGAATGTTGAAGGAACTGTCGCAGGAGTATGAGGTGGTGGCTGTGTCATCACCAGGTGAAGCGCTTGACAAGGTAAGGCAACGCGAAGGGGTGCACACCATCGCGGTTCCAATGGCGCGGCACATATCACTCCTGAAGGACTTGAAGTCGCTGTGGCGAATGTGGCGGGTGCTGCGCCGGGAGCGTCCTGACATGATCCACTCGATGACGCCAAAGGCTGGCCTTATGAGCATGGTCGGTGGCTTGCTAGCTGGCGTGCCCGTGCGTGTACACACGTTCACGGGACTGGTTTGGCCTACGTCAACCGGTCTCAAACGCCGTGTCCTAATGGCAACAGATTGGCTGACCTGCGCTTGTGCTACGCATGTTATTCCAGAAGGCGAGGGCGTGAAGAGCGATTTGCTCAATCACCACATCACCCGCAAACCCATTAAAGTGCTGGGCTATGGCAATGTGAAAGGCATCGACCTGGACAATTATAACCCTCAGAATTATAAGACGGTTGCTCATGAGGGATTTACTTTTGTGTTCGTGGGCCGCATTGTGCGTGACAAGGGCATTAATGAGTTGGTCGCTGCGTTTGACCGTCTGCATAAAGAGTATGACGGCACGCGATTAGTGCTTGTTGGACCTCGCGAAGATAACCTGGATCCGGTTTTTCCCGAAACCCTTCAACGCATCAATCTTGGTGATGGCATCGAATCGGTTGGCAGCCAAAAAGATGTAAGACCCTTCTATGCCCAAGCCGATGCCCTGGTGTTCCCGAGCTACCGCGAGGGTTTCCCCAACGTTGTCATTGAGGCGGGAGCCATGGGACTGGCAAGTATTGTCACTGATATCAACGGCGCGCGCGAGATCATCATCGATGGTCAGAACGGCATCATCGTCCCACCCCAGGACGAGGAGGCTCTATACCAGGCGATGAAACGATTTGTAGAGCACCCCGATGAAGTGGATACAATGGCGGCTAATGCTAGACCTCTTATTGCTTCTCGCTACGAACAAGGCTATGTCAGGCAATGCCTCTACGACTTCTATAAAGAGATTCTGAATAATTAAGATGAAAATATATCGTGATTGTATCAAGCGGGTGTTAGGTTTCAGCATCGCTCTTGTAGCTATTATTTGTCTCTCGCCGCTGCTGTTGGTGGTGACGATTTGGCTGCACTTTGCCAACAAGGGGGCTGGCGCTTTTTTCCTGCAGGAACGCCCAGGCAAGGATGGCAAGATTTTTAAGATCATCAAATACAAGACGATGACCGATGAACGTGATGCCAACGGCAAACTGCTGCCTGATGCTCAACGATTGACCAGGGTAGGACGATTCGTCCGTTCAACAAGCATAGATGAACTGCCGCAGCTCTTTAATGTGCTCAAGGGCGACATGGCGATAATCGGTCCACGCCCGCTGTTGGTTCAGTATTTGCCTCTCTACTCTCCTGAACAGGCGCGCCGACACGAGGTGCGACCTGGCATCACGGGATGGGCACAATGCCATGGCCGCAATACCTTGTCATGGCACGACAAATTCAAGCTCGACGTGTGGTATGTGGACCACTGCAGCTTTCTTACAGACGTGAAAGTAATACTTACGACAATAAAAAAAGTAATTGCCCGTGACGGGATTGCCCAAAACGGTCAAGCAACAATGGAAACTTTTAACGGTAATAACTGATGTATCTATACGGAGCAAGCGGACACGCTAAAGTCATTATTGACATATTAAATGCATCTGGAATCAAGGTCGATGCATTGTTTGACGATGACCCTTCAATCAAGGAGTTGTTAACGATTCCGGTCAAGCACCAGTGGAATGGTGAATCTCCCGTAGTGGTCAGTGTAGGCAACAACCTGTCCCGTAGGCAGATAGCCGAGAAGCTTGACTGCAAATTCGGAACCATTATTCATCCGGCGGCAGTGGTTTCTCCTTACTCGACAATCGGTGAGGGTACCGTGATCATGCAAGGATCTGTGATTCAGAGCGATGTAAAAATGGGAAAGCATTGCATCTTGAACACTGGAGCTTCAATTGATCATGAGTGTATCATTGGCGACTATGTCCATATCTCGCCTCAAGCTACCCTATGTGGAAACGTTCAAGTGGGAGAAGGTGCCTGGATCGGGGCAGCAGCTGTAGTCATACCAGGTGTTAAGATTGGCAAGTGGTGTACAGTTGGCGCTGGCAGTGTTGTGGTAAGTGACGTGCCAGATGGAGCAACTGCCTATGGCAACCCATGTCGAATTAGAACAAAGCCCGCGGTTCCTTACAGCGATCCCACCGCACCTTGCGCAAAACGCATCGCTATTTATGGTGCTGGCGGACTTGGGCGCGAAGTGGCCGGTGGCATCATGCGCATTAATAATGCTGGCCGGCAGCGATGGGAGATTGTTGGCTTCTTCGATGATAATATCCCGGCGGGGACGCAGGTATCTCACTTCGGGCAAGTGCTTGGTGGTATAGATGAACTCAACGCATACGGTGAGCCTCTTGCATTGGCTATCGCAGTAGGTTCACCCAAGACACGAAAGCAGATTCATGACCGCATTTCTAATCCTAACATCAATTTCCCCAACCTGATTGCTCCGTCGTTCCGGGTTCTTGATAGGCAGACATTTGAGATTGGTGAGGGAAACATCATTCAGGACAATTGCAGTGTCACTTGCGATGTCAAGATTGGCAACTTCAATGTCATGAATGGCTCGAATGCTGTTGGACATGATGTCAAGGTGGGTGACTTCAATGTGCTGATGCCCGGAGTGCGCTTGTCTGGTGAGGTAACTGTCGGTGACTGTAATCTGCTGGGCGTGGACAGTATTGTGCTGCAACGTGTCAAGATGGGCAACAACATAACTTTAGGTGCCGGCAGTGTGATGATGACCAAGCCCAAAGATGGCTTTACCTACATCGGTGTCCCTGCCAAAAAGTTTGACTTTGAATAATATATAAAGCAGATATCAATGGATTATAATCCTTTTTCACTTCAAGGCAAGACCATACTGGTCACTGGAGCATCGTCAGGTATCGGACAGGCGACAGCGATCGTCTGTGCACAAATGGGTGCCGAAGTGGTTATTACTGGACGTGATGCCGGACGTTTACAAACAACTGCAGACCTGTCTGGTACTGTAAAGGAACAAATTGCTGCCGACTTGACCAACAACGAAGATGTTGAGCGTCTGGTTGCCGCCCTGCCTCCTCTGGATGGAGCCGTGTTGTGTGCGGGTAACTCGACGACATTGCCGTTGCAGTTCGGTACACGTGAGAAATTTGACGACATGTTCAATGTCAATTTCTTTGCTCCTGTCGAGTTGTTGCGATTGATGTATAAGAAGAAAATTCTCCAGAAAGGGGCATCGGTCGTGTTGATTGCTTCGATAGGAGGCACACACAGTTTCATGCCAGGCAATGGCGTGTATGGCGCCTCCAAGGCGGCTCTCAACTCACTGATGAAATACGCCGCCCGTGAGTATGCTTCACGCAAGGTGCGTGTCAACAGCATCTGCCCCGGTATGGTGGATACCCCCTTGATTCATCGGGGAACCATTACCGAGGAACAATTAGCCGAAGACGCCAAGCGTTATCCGTTGGGCCGATATGGTAAACCCGATGATATCGCTAATGGTGCGGTTTATCTTTTGAGTGACGCTTCATCGTGGCTTACGGGGCACGATCTCGTTATTGATGGCGGTTTTTCAATATAGTTTTTTCTCGATTTCTTTGTGGATTTCAAAAATGTGTGTACTTTTGCCCACTGATTTGAGGGAATTGATTTTATAGATCGTAATTACACCACAATATGAATCTAGAGGATTTTATTGAAAACTTTGCTGCTCAGTTTGACGACACTGATGCAGAAATGTTTACCGCCGATACTAATTTCAAGCAGTTAGATGAGTGGTCATCTCTGGCTGCATTGTCAATTATTGCTATGGTTGACGATGAATATGATGTGATTATCAAGGGTAATGATATCATTAGTTCAGATACCATAAAGGATTTATTTGACGTTGTCGTCAAATTGCGTGGATAAATCGCTGCCTTTCAACAGGCGCATCAATGGAATCACAAGTAAAAGAAATTATAGCCCGCGTGTTGAACGTGGCGTTGGATCAGATTACTGATGACTTGTCTTCGGGAGATATTCCCGAGTGGGACTCCGTCGGTAATCTGGCTATTATTAGTACCATAGAGCAGGAACTTGACTTGGAGTTCCCGCTAGAAGATCTATTTGATTTGACCTCAGTCCGCTCGATAGTCGAGGAGGTTGAACAGCTCACTAATGTTTGAAGCCCCTCACAGCATCCTGCTGTGTGAAATTTCCAGGCATGCCATTGACACCCCCGACAAGGTTGCTCTTGTCGAGGGCGACACTCAAGTGACCTATGCCCAGCTGATGGCCAACATCGCACGTGCAGCACACGCTATGCACGCATTGGGCTTGAAGCCTGGTGACCGCATCGTGTTGGCGGCCCAGAAGGAGTTGGGCTTTGTCTATCATTATTTTGCGGCCCATTTGCTGGG
>JAGCCU010000063.1 GCA_017651515.1 Muribaculaceae bacterium
GGCTCATGTTGGAGACTTGATTACTCTGACTGTGACTCCCGATGAGGGCTATGAACTTGCCACCGTTACAGTGACTGGTGAAGATGGAACCATTACAACTACTCAGACTGATGATGGTTACACCTTTGAAATGCCTGCTGGTTCTGTGACCGTTTCAGCTACATTTACGGCAATCGACTACACGATTTCTGTGAATCCTGTGGAGAACGGTACCGTAGAAGCCAGCGCTACAACAGCTCACGTTGGTGATTTGATCACCCTAACAATAACCCCCGATGAGGATTACGAGGTGGATGAGGTCAGTGTAGTTACCGTGAATCGTGAAGTAGTACCAGTAAATGATGATTACCAGTTCACAATGCCTGCAAGCAACGTTTTAGTAACTGTTACTTTCACCGAGATTGTACATACAAATATCGTTGACGTGAACAGTGAAAGCGGTGTGAAACGTGTACGCTATTTCAATGTTTCCGGTGCTCAGAGTTTAGAGCCATTTGAGGGTGTTAACATTGTTGTGAAGGAACTCCAAAATGGTAAGACTATTGTCACAAAGGAAATAGTGAAATAACTATTAATTAAAGCGCCATTTGGCGCCGAATCAAGATAGAGATGCCTTTTAGGGTGTCTCTATTTTGTTGTTTGAGGACAGTTAAACAAAAAATAATAAAATTAAAGACTTAGAATAATAGAATTGCCAATATTTTTCCGTATTTTTGCAGACTGAATAGACATTAATCTACTAATTCCTAAACATAACATTATGAACAAGCAAGTAACACTTGAACAAGCCGTTGAGAAAGTGCATGATGGAATGACCATTATGTTCGGCGGTTTTCTGGGTGTGGGAAGTGCCACACAAATCATCGATGCCATTGTGGCTAAGGGAGTTAAAGACCTTACAATTATTGCCAACGATACTGCCTATGATGAGGTGGCACATGGCAAACTGGTGACTAACCATCAGGTAAAGAAGGCCATTGTTTCGCACACTGGTACTAACAAGCAGACAGCATTACAGAAGAATGAGGGTACTCTGATTGTTGAGTATGTACCTCAGGGCACTCTCGCTGAGCGCATCCGTGCGGCTGGTGCTGGTCTGGGTGGCGTGCTTACCCCCACAGGCCTTGGTACTATCATGGCCGATGGCAAGCAGATTGTGAACGTAGATGGCAAAGACTATCTGCTGGAGAAACCACTTAAAGCCGATATCGCTTTCCTGCGTGCCAACATAGTTGACGAATTTGGCAACATGGTATTCTTGGGAACAACCAACAACTTCAACCCTTTGATGGCTACCGCAGCCGACTATGTCGTTGTTGAAGCCGAGAAGTTGGTCAAGGAAGGTGAGATTAAGCCTGAGTGTGTTCACGCATCTGGCATTTATGTAGATGCTATCTATGTTGAAAAATAATAAGTAGCTAAATGGAATACAGAACTAAGATTCGCCTTCGTATGAGCGCAAAGGATGCTCATTATGGCGGTAATTTGGTGGATGGTGCTCACATGGTTCACCTGTTCGGTGATGTGGCTACTGAGTTGTTAATTATGCGCGATGGTGATGAAGGCCTGTTTCGTGCATATGACAGCATCGACTTTCTGGCACCAGTTTATGCTGGCGACTTCATCGAGGCCGAAGGTTGGATTGACAAGGAAGGCAACACCTCTCGCCATATGCAGTTTGAGGCACGCAAGGTAGCTATTTCGCGTCCCGACATTTCTCCAAGTGCAGCCGACGAACTCGATGAGCCTATCGTAGTATGCCGTGCATCGGGAACATGTGTAACCCCTAAAGACTGTCAAAGGAAATAATATGGATAAGCTGATTATCACTGCCGCTATCTGCGGCGCCGAAGTTACCAAGGAACAGAATCCCAACGTTCCATATACTGTTGAAGAAATTGTGCGCGAGGCCAAGTCGGCTGTCGATGCCGGTGCTGCCATCGTACACTTGCACGTTCGTTGGGACGATGGAACACCCACTCAGGATCGCGGTCGCTTTCAGGAATGCGAAGAAGCTATCCTAAAGGTGTGTCCCAATGTGATATTGATACCATCTACAGGTGGAGCCGTGGGTATGACTCCCGATGAGCGCCTGCAATCGACCGATACCACACCACTTCCCGAGATGGCAACTCTTGACTGCGGAACGTGCAACTTCGGCGATGAAATTTTCGACAACACGATGCCTACAATGCGAGCCTTTGGCAAACGTATGATTGAGCGTGGCATCAAGCCTGAGTATGAGTGCTTCGAAATGGGACATCTCGACACAATCCTCAACATGGCTCGCAAGGGTGAGGTTCCCGGTGCCCCCATGCAGTTCAACTTTGTGCTGGGCGTGCCCGGATGTACACCTGCTACCGTTGCCAACCTGTGCTGGCTGGTTAACGGCATCCCCGCTGGATCTACTTGGACAGTTACCGGAGTAGGTCGTCATGCCTTCCCAATGGCTGCTGCTGCAATCGCTATGGGAGGCAATGTGCGCGTGGGATTTGAGGATAACCTCTATCTCTCACGTGGTGTGTTGGCTAAGTCCAATGGCGAACTCGTGTCGAAGGTCGTACGCCTTGCTAACGAACTCGGCCGTCCTATCGCTACCAGTGATGAAGCTCGCGAGATTTTAGGACTCGCACCTCGCAAGTAATCAATAATCAAAACATATATTTATTAAACAATTAAACCTTTCTACAACAATGCAGAAACATGGAAATAGATTCGGTACACACCGAGTAATCGAACCACAGGGCGTTTTGCCCCAGCCAGCTAACAAGCTTGACAACAACATGGACGAGATTTTCGATAACGAAATCCTGATTGACGTTCAGACACTGAATATTGACTCGGCTTCGTTTACCGACATTCATAACTACTCAAAGACTCAAGCCAAGAACCCCGACGACGAAGCCGAGGTGATGGAAGAAATCAAGAAGGAAATGTTCCTCAACGTTGAACTTCAGGGAAAGCACCGTAATCGCCGCACAGGCTCTGGCGGTATGCTCCTCGGAACTGTTGAGAAGATTGGCGATGCCCTCAAGGGCAAAATCGACCTGAAAGAAGGCGACCGCATCGCTACTCTGGTATCTCTGTCGCTCACTCCGCTGCGCATAGATGAGATCCTGAATATCAAGGCCGATGTTGACCAGGTTGACATCAAGGGCAAGGCTATCCTCTTTGAGAGCGGCATCTATGCCAAGATACCCGATGACATGCCAGAGAAACTCGCTTTGAGCGCACTCGACGTGGCTGGTGCTCCAGCACAGACTGCCAAGTTGTGCCAGTATGGCCAGAACGTGGTCGTGCTTGGCGCAGGTGGAAAGAGCGGTATGCTCTGCTGCTATGAGGCTAAGAAGCGCGTAGGCGTTACCGGTAAGGTGATTGGTCTTGCTAACAGTCCCAAGAGCACTCAGCGCATTAAAGACTTGGGCTTCTGCGACGTGGTAGAGAGCGTTGCCGGTATGACTCCCGTGCAGGTGTATGAGCTCGTAAACCGCCTTACCGATGGCAAGATGGCCGATGTTACTATCAACTGCGTTAACGTGCCCGACTGCGAAATGACTGCAGTGCTTTGCACCAAGGACGACGGTATCGTTTACTTCTTCTCGATGGCAACAAGCTTCACCAAGGCCGCTCTGGGTGCCGAAGGTATCGGAGCCGACGTGAATATGATTATCGGTAACGGCTACACTAAGGGCCATGCCGATTTCACTCTGCAGGAGCTGCGTGAATGTCCAGAGTTGCGCAAAATCTTTGAAGAACTTTACGCATAATAATTGTTTGCTCTATGGGGTGACAAATCGGTCGCCCCAAGAGCTCAACTAAAGAATATTATGGTTGAATCCAGAAGAAAACAAATGTTTCCCGATGTAACCGACGAGCAGTGGAACGACTGGCGTTGGCAGGTGAGAAACAGAATTGAAACATTAGACGACCTTAAGAAGTATGTAAGTCTGACCCCCGAAGAGGAGGAAGGTGTAAAGAAAACCCTTTCTACTCTTCGTATGGCTATTACTCCATACTACCTGAGTCTTATTAATCCCGACGACCCACATGACCCTGTGCGTCGTCAATGTATCCCTACTGGACTTGAAACCCATCAGGCTGAGGCCGACCTTCTCGACCCATTGCATGAGGATGAGGATTCGCCCACTCCAGGCCTGACACATCGTTATCCTGACCGTGTGCTGTTCCTCATCACCGACATGTGCTCGATGTATTGCCGTCACTGCACCCGTCGCCGCTTTGCCGGCCAGACCGATAAGGAATGTGGTGCTGACCGCATTGAGAAGGCATTGGAATACATCGAGAAAACTGAGTGCGTACGTGACGTGCTGCTTTCGGGTGGCGATGCCTTGATGGTGAGCGACAATAAACTTGAGTACATTATTTCGCGTCTGCGTGCCATTCCTCATGTGGAGATTGTACGCCTGGGAACTCGTACGCCTGTCGTTTGTCCACAGCGCATTACTCCCGAGTTGTGTGAAATGCTCAAGAAGTATCACCCAGTATGGCTCAATACGCACTTCAATCATCCCAATGAGGTTACTGCCGAGTCAATGCGTGCGTGTGAGATGCTTGCTAATGCCGGTGTACCTCTGGGCAACCAGAGCGTTCTGCTGCGCGGTGTGAACGACTGTGTGCATGTGATGCGTCATCTTGTGCATGACCTGGTGAAGATGCGTGTTCGTCCTTACTATATCTATCAGTGTGACCTTTCGATGGGTCTGGAGCATTTCCGTACACCAGTGTCGAAGGGCATCGAGATTATAGAAGGTTTGCGTGGCCACACTTCAGGCTACTGTGTGCCAACGTTTGTGGTTGACGCACCTGGTGGCGGTGGCAAGACTCCCGTCATGCCTCAGTATGTTATCTCGCAAGCTCCCGGTAAGGTGGTACTGCGTAACTTTGAAGGCGTTATTACTACCTACACAGAGCCTAATGAGTATTACAGCGAGTGCAATTGTCCAGAATGCCAGGCTGAGCGTGCCAAGAAAGTTGGCGCCGACAAGGCTGTGGATGGTGTCATCTCGTTGCTTGAAGGTGAGCGCATGAATATCGAGCCCAAGGCGCTTAAGCGTCACGAGCGCAACGAAGCTTACAAGAACTGATCTGTGAGCCAGTGAGTGAGCCTTATTGGCTCACTCGCCGGCTGGCAGAAAACTGACTGATGTGCCTTTCATTAATGATATATTAGGTTACGACAGCTTGTCGATAGTGGGGCTGGAGAAGAACACCGGCAAGACCGAGTGTCTCAAGTATGTGCTCGAACGCCTGCCTATCGGCACCACCCGAGTGGCGGTAACTTCAATAGGCATTGATGGAGAGGCAGTGGATCAAGTGACTCGGACGCAGAAACCCGAAATAGTGCTGCGTGAAGGAATGTACTTCGCCACCTCGGAAACGCATTATCGCCAGCGCAAGCTGGTTTCGGAACTTCTTGACGTAAGCAATGAGACCACTTCGCTGGGGCGTGTGGTAACTGCGAAGGCTCTTACCGCAGGAAAGATAATGCTCTCGGGACCATCGTCGGGCAGCAGCTTGAAAAGGTGGATGGAGCAGACGCATGATTTGGGAATCAACCTGACTATCATCGATGGAGCATTGTCGCGTCTGAGTTCAGCTTCTCCAGCCGTGAGCCAATCAATGATTTTGGCTACCGGAGCAGCCTATTCGGCAAACATCAATACATTGGTGCAGAAGACGGCCTATGTGGTCCACTTGATTAACCTTGAGAAAACAAATGAGAAAAACCTGTCAATGCTCATGTCTATAGAGAAAGGCATTTGGAGCATCGACAACGAAGGAAAATTAAAGAACTTAAATACCGCAACATCACTCTCGCAGCAGATTCACTTGGAAGGACTGGAAAATTGTTCCGTACTTTATGTAGCAGGGGCTTTGGTTGACAGTTTTCTTGAAAAAGTGAGACGAGACAAGCACTTGCGGAATGTGGAGATTGTGGTGCGCGATTTTACCAAGGTATTCGTTACACCACAGGTGTTCAACCAATTTGTGAATGCTGGCGGACGTATAAGCGTCTTGCAGAAGAGCAAACTGATAGCAGTCACCGTAAATCCCACTTCACCTAGTGGCTACATCCTGGATTCGAGTGTGTTGTGCGGACGCCTGCAAGAAGCCATCAACCTACCGGTTTATGACCTGTTGAAAAATTAGGAATGCAGCTGAAAGATATCATATCATCACCATGTGGCATAAGCTTTATGCTAGAGCAACTTGACTTGCAGTCGGGCTATGCTCGCCGCTGTCTGCTTGATGCCCATATGATGACTGGTGAGCCGGAAATATCTGCCTCATATGATGTCTTACGCAGTTTTGTGGCTTTCATCGATAGGGTAGAGCCCGTACAGCTGAACACATTGTTGCACAAGTTGATGTGCCTTAAAGACCTGCGAGGCACTATAGCTAATTTGAATCGCCGTGCTGTGCTTGATGACATCGAATTGTTCGAAATCAAGCACTTGTCTATGCTTGCAGGTGACGTAAGGCGGTTGCTTGAACAGAACGGGTTCAATCATGCCGTGGAAATTCCCATGCTCGACGATGTGGTCTCAATCCTCGATCCTGATGGCATGCGAATAGCCACGTTCTACGTCTATGATTCTTATAGCGACCGTCTGAAAGAATTGCGCGCACTCATGCGCAAGCAGCCTGAAAGACAGGAAGAACTGTTTGCTGAAACAACGAAGATTGAAGATGAAATTAGGGCAGGTCTCAGTGGTAAGCTGTATAACTATGCACGTGCTCTTGAGCAAGCTCAGTCCGCTTTGGCAATGGTCGATATTTCCATCGCCAAAGCACGACAGATGCAGCAACTGGGATTATGCTTCCCCTCTGTATCTGCTACAGAAACAAATTACTGTAATCTTTTCCACCCACAGGTAAAAGACGTATTGGCAAAAGCTGGTACTGCTTTCCAGCCTGTAAACATAGTCTTTAGCACAAAGCCAACTTTAATAACTGGAGCCAATATGGGTGGTAAGACGGTGGTGCTGAAGACGCTTACTTTGTGCCAATATCTGTTCCAGTTTGGATTTGGCATACCTGCCGACAAGGCAGATGTTTCCATTAAGGATGAAATTTACTTCTGCATTGGCGATGAACAATCGGTAGAGAAAGGTCTGTCATCGTTTGCTGCCGAGATGAAGAATATTGATGCCGTAATCAAGGCATCGCGTGAAGATAGAAAGATATTGGCATTGATTGACGAGCCTGCCCGTACAACAAATCCTGTCGAGGGCACAGCTCTGGTCCAAGCATTGCTTAGCGTACTTGCCAGAGGAAGCGTTAGCCTTGTCATGACAACGCATTATGATATAGAGCCTGGTGAAGCCCGTTGTCTGCGAGTGCGAGGTTTCGATAAGGGCGTGATGAATTATGAGTTGGTGGAAGTGCATGATGGCGAAGTGCCGCACGAAGCACTGAACATAGCCCAGAGCCTTGGCGTAGATGATCAATGGCTTGAAGCTGCCCGCCAGCTACTTGGGGTATCTAACAATAAGAACGAACTATAGTAATATTATTAGGAGATATGCGACAGAGCAAATTAGGATTAGATTTTGAAAAAGTTGAATATGCCAGAGGGTTGGCTAAGAACATTGCTCAAGATGTGCAGACATTTGTGGAGCAATACACCACTGTGGCCGTCGAGCGTACGTTGTGCCGACTGATGGGCATAGATGGAGTGGATGATAACCAGGTGCCGTTACCCAATGTGGTAGTCGAGTCACTCAAGGACAAGGGCGTGTTGGGCGAAGGTGCTCTGTTCTTCATTGCCAATGCGATGATTCAGACTGGACTCAAACCTCAGCAGATTGCCGAGCAAGTGGCTAAGGGTGAACTGGACATCACAAAGGTGATTACTCGAGATCCCAAGCAGATTGCTGATGTTCTCCAGCCGGTAATCGATGAGAGCATGACGCGCATTCGCACTCGTCGTTCGCGCCGTGAGCATTATCTTGAGACGATAGGCGAGGGCCCCAAACCTTACCTGTATATAATTGTTGCGACAGGAAATATTTATGAAGACGTTGTTCAGGCACAGGCTGGTGCCCGTCAGGGTGCCGACGTGATTGCCGTGATTCGTACCACTGGACAGAGTCTGCTGGACTATGTGCCTTTTGGAGCAACCACCGAAGGTTTTGGTGGCACGTTTGCTACGCAGGAGAACTTCCGTATCATGCGTAAGGCTCTTGATGAGGTGGGCGAGGAGCAAGGACGTTACATCCGCTTGTGCAACTATTGTTCAGGACTGTGTATGCCCGAGATAGCCATCATGGGTGCCTTTGAAGGCCTTGATGTGATGTTGAACGATGCACTTTACGGCATTCTGTTCCGTGACATCAACATGCAGCGCACTCTCATTGACCAGTATATGAGCCGTATAATCAACGGTTTTGCCGGAGTGATTATCAATACTGGTGAAGACAACTACCTCACAACTGCCGATGCTGTCGAAGCCGCTCACACCGTACTCGCCTCTGACCTCATCAACGAGCAGCTTGCTCTCATGGCTGGTCTTACCGAGGAGCAGATGGGACTTGGACATGCATTCGAGATGGATCCAATGCTTGAAAACGGTTTCTTGCTGGAACTAGCACAGGCACAGATGACCCGCGAAATCTTCCCCAAGGCAACACTCAAGTACATGCCACCCACAAAGTTTATGACTGGTAATATTTTCCGTGGGCACATTCAGGATGCCCTGTTCAACATGATTGGCATTTGGACTCACCAAGGAATTCAATTGTTGGGAATGCCTACTGAGGCTATCCACACACCATTCATGAGCGACCGTTATCTTTCTATTGAGAATGCCAAGTATATCTTCAACAATATGAAGAGCATTGGCGAGGAAATGCAGTTTGTGGAAGGCGGTATATGCCGTAACCGTGCCAAGGAAGTTGTTGATAACACAATCAAGCTGCTTGAAGATATCAACAAGGAAGGCTTGTTCACGGCCCTTGAAAAGGGAATCTTCGGCGACGTCAAGCGCCCGAAGAATGGTGGCAAGGGCCTTGAAGGCGTGACTATGAAAGGCGAGAATTATCTCAACCCGTTTGTGGAATTGATGAAAGGAAAACGTTAACTGTAAAAATCACGAGTTATGAGCGAAGGATTATATTCGATGGAAGCTAAGGATTTCGACAAAACCTTAGACCTCACCAAGATAAAGCCATATGGCGACACGATGAACGACGGCAAGACCCAGCTCAGTTTCACGCTTCCTGTGCCTTGCGGAGCCGAAGCTGTAGAAGCTGCTAAGCAACTGCTTCGTCGCATGGGACTCGAGAACCCCAGCGTGGTTTATTACAAGGAATTGACGCCTGGTTTTACGTTCTTCAACTGCTATGGCAGTTGTTCACACACCGTTGATTACTCGACAATTTATGTGCCAAAGGTGGAATCCAACACCATGGATATGTACGACACCGACAAATACATAAAGGAGAATATAGGTCGTAAGATAGTCATTGTAGGAGCTTCGACCGGTACTGATGCGCACACGGTTGGTATTGACGCCATTATGAATATGAAAGGATATGCCGGTCACTATGGACTGGAGCGTTACGATATGATTGAAGCCTACAACCTTGGTTCGCAGGTGCCAAATGAAGAATTCATTGCCAAGGGTATCGAGCTCAATGCCGATGCGCTGATTATCTCACAGACGGTGACTCAGAAGGACGTACACATCCATAACCTGACCAACTTTATCGAGTTGATGGAGGCCGAGGGTTTGCGTGATAAGATGATTTGCTGTTGTGGTGGAGCACGCATCACCCATGAATTGGCAAAGGAATTGGGCTTCGATGCAGGCTTCGGCATGAATACCTATGCCGATGATGTTGCTTCATTTGTTGTGCAGGAAATGGTGAAACGAGGAATGAAATAACAGAAATATCTCTATAAATCAAATAATTAATCTCTAATTTAAACCATTATGGATAAAAGCGAAATGAGAGTAGTCATCGCTAAACGTGCTGCAAAGGAGCTGCACGATGGTGACGTAGTGAATTTGGGCATTGGTATCCCCACAATGATACCAAACTATTTACCCGAAGGTGTCTCAGTTACTTTGCAGACAGAGAACGGTGCAATGGGTATGGGTCCGACACCAGCCGAAGGAGAAGAGGACAAGAACATGATTAATGCCGGTGGTGGCTACATCACCCTCAATCCTGGAGCATCGACTTTCGACTCTGCTACATCGTTTGCCATCATTCGTGGTGGACATGTGAACGTATCGTTCTTGGGCGCCTTGCAGGTTGACGAAAAAGGTAACCTTGCCAACTGGATTATCCCTGGCAAAATGGCTCCCGGTATGGGTGGCGCAATGGATCTTGTGGTGGGTGCAAAGCGAGTGATCCTGACTATGGAGCACACTCAGAAGGGTGCTCCCAAGATTCTGAAAGAGTGCAATTTGCCTCTTACTGCAGCTGGACAAGTCAACATGATTATCACCGAGATGGGTGTAATGGACATTACTCCCGAAGGTATCGTACTGCGTGAGATTCACCCCGAGTTTACAGTCGAGCAAGTGCAGGCTGCTACCGAGGCCAAGCTCATCATCTCGCCTGACTTGAAACCAATGGACATCTAATTCAACATTAATATTATGGCATACGATTTTTTGAAGGTTAAGACCCAAGGTGGAGTGACCGTTATGAAGATTTCAGCACCTAAGTCTCTCAATGCGCTCAATTCAACCATTCTGGGCGAGATTGATGACTGCATCGACAATTTGGGTGACGATACCAGAGTACTTATCATTACAGGCGACGGCGAGAAGTCGTTTGTTGCCGGTGCTGACATTTCGGAGATGGCTCCGCTGGGAGAAGAGGAAGGATGTGAATTTGGCAAGCGAGGCGCAGCGGTGTTCCGCAAGATAGAATTGCTGCCCATACCCGTTATTGCAGCTGTCAACGGCTTTGCGCTGGGCGGTGGTTGTGAACTGGCAATGGCTTGTGACATCCGCATCGCTTCTACCAATGCAAAGTTCGGGCAGCCTGAAGTGGGACTGGGAATCATTCCAGGTTTCTCTGGCACATATCGCTTGGCAAAGCTCGTTGGACAAGGTATGGCCAAGGAATTGATTTATACAGGACGTGCAATTCGTTCTGACGAGGCTTTACGCATTGGACTGGTTAATGCCGTCTATGAACAAGCCGAGTTGATGGACAAGGCCCATGAAATGGCTGCACGCATGATTGCCAACGCCCCCATAGCTATTGCTTATGCCAAGAAGTGCATCAACGAGAGCTATGACCTTAATGCTGATGAAGCCATTGAATTGGAGAATGAACAGTTTGGGTTGTGCTTTACCACTGCCGATCAGAAAGAAGGCATGGACGCATTCCTCAATAAACGTAAGCCAGTATTTACAGGAAAATAAATATCATTAATTATAAACGAAATCAGATTATGAAAATTTGTGTTATTGGAACCGGAACCATGGCAAAAGGCATTGTGAAGGCTTTCGCTGCCAAGATGCCGGTAGTCATGAAGAGTAGGACACAGGAAAGCCTCGACAAAGCCATGGCTTCTATCTCGAAAGGCTATAACAAGTTGGTAGAGAAAGGTAAAATCACTAAGGAAGCAATGGATGCCATTTTGGCAAACATTACCACTACTACCGACTATGCTACATTCGCCGATGCAGATATCGTGATTGAAGCAGCTGTTGAGAACATGGATCTCAAGAAGGATGTGTTTAAAGAACTGGATGGCATCTGCAAGCCTGAGACAATCTTTGCAACCAACTCATCATCGCTCTCAATCACTGAGATTGCTGCATGCACTAGCCGTCCCGACAAGTTCATCGGATGCCATTTCTTCAATCCAGCCGACCGTATGGCTCTCGTTGAGGTAATTAAGGGCCAGCTCACCAGCGAGGATACTGCAAAGAAAATCATTGATCTCACGACTGAGATTGGCAAGACTCCAGTACCTGTAAACGAGGCTCCTGGATTTGTGGTGAACCGCATTCTCATCCCGATGATTAACGAGGCAGTGGGCATCCTAGCCGATGGCATTGCAAGCGCCGAAGACATTGACAAGTGCATGATGCTGGGTGCAAATCACCCGATGGGACCGCTCGCTCTTGCCGACCTGATTGGCAACGATGTGAACCTGGCTATCATGGAAGTGCTGTATAACGAGTTTGGCGATCCCAAGTATCGTCCTCATCCACTGCTGCGCAAGATGGTGCGTGCGGGATTGCTTGGACGCAAGACAGGTGAAGGCTTCTATAAATATTAATTAAGATGCGAGAGCCAAGATTCAAGAATCGAGGATTAAGACATAGGAATCAAAGCTAGGTACTCGTTTACTTGCAATTTGTAGCTCGTGACTTTTAACTAAGAAAACATAAAACAGAATATGGATTTTAGCTATTCAAAGACAGAACAACTTTTCTTGCAGATGATTCGCTCGTTTGCAGAAAACGAAGTAAAGCCTTTGGCTGCCGAAATTGACGAGCAGGAACGCTTCCCGCTGGAGACCGTCGAAAAGATGGGCAAGCTGGGCCTTATGGGTATTCCTGTTCCCAAGCAGTATGGCGGTGCAGGCGGCACAGTGCAGATGTATATCATGGCTGTGGAAGAGCTTTCACGAGTTTGTGCTACCACTGGCGTGGTGCTCTCGGCTCACACTTCGCTGTGTATGGCTCCCATCATGGAGAACGGCACAGAGGAACAAAAAATGAAATATCTTCCAAAGCTAGCCTCGGGCGAATGGATTGGCGCTTTCGGTCTTACTGAGCCTAATGCCGGTACCGATGCTGCAATGCAGCAGACTATCGCCGTGGATGCTGGTGACAAGTGGATTCTTAACGGATCGAAGATTTTCATCACCAATGCATCTAATGCCCACGTATTTATCGTGATGGCTATGACCGACAAGTCGAAGGGCACAAAGGGCATCTCGGCATTCATCGTAGAGCGCGGTATGCCTGGTTTCTCGATTGGCAAGAAGGAGCTTAAGATGGGTATCCGCGGTAGCGCTACCTGCGAGTTGATTTTTGAAAACTGTGAAGTTCCCAAGGAGAACCTCCTCGGCCCGTTGGGCAAGGGATTCAGCATTGCCATGAAGACACTCGATGGTGGCCGCATTGGTATTGCTTCTCAGGCTCTGGGTATTGCACAGGGTGCTATGGATGAGACAGTGAAATATACCAAGGAACGCAAGCAGTTCGGAAAGCCCATTGCTCGCTTCCAGAACACTCAGTTCCAGATGGCTGACCTCAAGACTAAGGTCGAGGCTGCCCGTCTGTTGGTGCGCAGTGCTGCTTGGAAGAAGGATAATGGAATGCCTTACTCGGCCGATGCCGCTATGGCAAAGCTGTTTGCTGCCGAGACAGCTATGGAAGTTACCACCAAGGCCGTACAGTTCCATGGTGGTTATGGCTACACTCGCGAGTATCCTGTTGAGCGCATGATGCGTGACGCAAAGATTACTGAGATTTACGAAGGTACATCAGAAGTTCAACGTATGGTCATTGCCGGCCATCTATTTAAATAATAAGGAGGAAAACGCATGAATATTATAGTATGTATAAAACAGGTTCCCGATACTACCGAGATCAAGATTGATCCCGTAAAAGGAACATTGATACGTGAAGGTGTGCCTAGCATTATGAATCCTGACGACAAGGGCGGTCTTGAGCTTGCTCTGAAGATGAAGGATCAGTTTGGTGCACATGTTACTGTGATTTCGATGGGTCCTCCACAGGCCGATGTGATGCTGCGTGAAGCGTTCGCCATGGGTGCAGACCGTGCCATCCTTCTCAGCGACCGCAAGTTTGCCGGTGCTGATACTTTGGCAACATCGTATGCACTTTCTGGCCTCTGCCGTATGCTGGACTACGACCTGATTATCGCGGGCCGTCAGGCTATCGATGGCGATACCGCCCAGGTGGGTCCTGAGTTGGCTGAGCACCTCGACCTGCCGCAGATTACCTATGTTGCAGATGCCCAATTGATGGACAATGGTCACCTGCTGGTACACAAGGAGAATGAAGATAGCGTTCAGGTACTGGAAGTGGAAGGCAAGTGCCTCCTCACTGTGCTTGCTTCGGCTTTTGAACCGCGCTACATGAGCGTAAGTGGCATTATCGATGCTTACGACAAGGAAGTGGAAGTCTGGGGTGCCGACAAGATTGATGTCGAAGAAGGCAAACTCGGCCTTGCTGGTTCACCTACCAAGGTGTTCCAGTCGTTCCCCAAGGCTATGAAGGCTCCTGGCGAAGTTCACGAAGTGAGCGAAGAGGAAGCCGTTGAGCTTATTGTCAATAAACTGAAAGAGAAACACATCATCTAAAAGTTGTTATAGTTCTCAGTCTTCAGTTATCAGTTGTCACTGGTATTTGCATACTCAGAAGAACTGAAATACTGAAAACTAAGAACAGAAAACTGAATATTATGGAAAAGAAAGATTATAAGAACGTATTCGTTTTTGCAGAGCAACGTGAGGGTGTTATTCAGCCTGTTGCATTCGAACTTTTAGGCAAGGCACGTGACCTGGCTGATGTGTTGGGCGAAAAGGTGGTTGCCATGTTCCTCGGATATGGCATCAAGGATCAGGCTCAGACTCTCATTGAGTATGGTGCCGACGAAGTTGTCGTTGTGGATACCCCAGAACTGAAAGATTATCTTTCTGAGCAGTATTCGCAGGCCGTTTATCAGATTATCGACGAACGTAAGCCAAACATCGTACTCTATGGTGCAACGACCATTGGCCGCGATATGGCTCCGCGTCTGGCATCACGCTTGAAAGCTGGTCTTACTGCCGACTGTACCAAGTTGGAAATCCAGCCAAATAAGGAAGGCGGAGAGGATCTTCACTCCACACGTCCCGCTTTCGGTGGTAACTTGATGGCTACCATCGTGTGTCCAAACACACGTCCTCAGATGTCAACAGTGCGCCCAGGCGTGATGCAGAAGATGCAGCGTCAGCCAGGCCGTAACGGTGTAGTTACCGAGTTTGCGCCAAAGTTCGACACGTCGAAATTCAAGGTGAAACTGGTAAAGACTATCAAGGCCGACAAGCAAATGGCTGACATTTCTGAGGCCAAGATTTTGGTTTCGGGTGGCCGTGGCGTTCACAACAAGGAAGGTTTTGACAAATTGCAGGCTCTTGCCGACGTTGTAGGCGGCCAGGTGGCTTCATCACGTGCTATGGTTGATAACGGCGTGATGCCGCACGAGTGTCAGGTGGGACAGACGGGTAAGACTGTGCGCCCCAACCTCTATGTGGCTTGCGGTATCAGCGGTGCTATTCAGCACTTGGCAGGTATGGAGGAATCTGACTTTATCATCGCCATCAACAAGGACAAGTATGCGCCAATCTTCAGCGTTGCCGACCTCGGCATCGTGGGCGACCTCCACAAGATTGTTCCCATGCTCACCGAGCGTCTGAAGAAAGAAATGGCTCAGTAGTTACCACTACGAGCAACATATTAAGGGATAGAGAAAGCGTAACCGCATTTTCTATCCCTTTTTTGCGCAACTTTTCAATTAACATAGATGGACTCATGTATAAATAAGTCGCAAATTACGCAAACTTGCGTTGTTTGATACAATTGTTTATTTGACAACATTATTTTGTAATTTCATTGATAATTGTTGTAAATTTGCATGTGCATAATTAGACAATCAAAACACCAATATATTCTTGAGTAAAATGAAAAAGGTACTATTTTCTGTTGTGATAATGATTATGGCTGCATTGCCGTCTATTGCTGCCGATTTTGAGGTTGATGGCATAGCATATTATATTAATTATGGTGGCACTTCAGTATCCGTTGCTTATAACAATTACGTTGGTGATGTTGTAATCCCTGAATCAGTATCACATAATGGCATTTCATATTCTGTCACTGCAATTGGTGGTGGCGCATTTATGGATTGCAGTAACTTGACATCTGTATCAATTCCAAACTCAGTTGTAGAAATTAAAGATACGGCATTCAAGAATTGCACAGGTTTGAGTAGCATAATTATTCCAAATGGTGTCGAGATTATTTATTCGGAAGCATTTTATGGCTGTAGTAATTTGACAAGTATAATCATCCCTGCTTCTGTGATGTTTATTTATAACAATAGTTTTTATGGGTGTCCCGACTTGACGAATATTGTAGTTGATAGTGGAAATACGGTATATGATTCACGAGAAAACTGCAATGCCATTATTGATACATCAGATAATAACTTGATAGTTGGATGTAAGAATACAACCATTCCTAATACTGTAGAAATGATTGAGGCTGGCGCATTTTATGGCTGCAGTGGCTTGACGAGCATCAACATTCCAAATTCTGTCACAATAATTTTCGATTGCGCTTTTTCTGGATGTTCAGGAATGACTGATATTTTCAGTAATGTCAAAAATCCTTATTATGTGTATTTAGGTTATAATGTCTTCTATGATGTACACAAAGACAATTGCACACTTCATGTGCCTCGCAATACTGTATCTTTATATCGCGAATGCGAGCAGTGGAATGACTTTGTCCATATTGTTGATGACATTTATGACGGTATATTAGGAGACTTTGATGACAATGGAATGGTGGATGTAGAAGATGTGAATGCCGCCATCAACATTATCCTGAAGTTAAAGGACATAGGTGACTATCCGGGAATTGGCGATATGGATGGCAACGGAATCATCGACGTGGAGGATGTGAATGCCATCATTAATATTATTTTGAAGGTGAATACTGATGATGTTGATTTGCCAAAGGCTATGAGCGTTGCAGCAAACTATAATGACACTGGTTGCGATACAATACTCGACATGGTTCAGGTGTGGGGTGCCGGCAACATATTTTGGCATCTTGTCTATATCGATGAAAAGGGCATAATGCTTAGTCAAAAACAAGATGCCGGCAGCTATGTCGTTGATTATGCTGATATCAACGTGATGGGTGACCGTGCCGATGAAATAATAGATGCCAACGGCATGATTGCTTCGAATAATCCTGGCTGGTATCTTATGATAGTTACGACATCGATTACGGACAACAAGATAAAATATGACGTGCAGTTCAATAATCCTGAAGTGTGGATGATTGGACCGATTACCCCAATGGGATATTGGGCTGAACTGGAAGAAGGATGTATGTTCTCAGTACCCGACCAGCCTGATGGAGAATTTGTTTCACCCCCATTTGCAAGGTCTGTGCCTGGAGGGGATGGTGACGGAGTGCGTGCATTCGTCAAGATACCGGGTTACGACTGGTGGAAAAGTGAGTTCATGATCTATGGCAGTGCCGACTCGAATGGCTATATTCCAATTGAGTATCGAGGCATGGGCTGCGACCAGAATGAACCTGAAGAACTCGGCGGCTTTGGATACCGCGTGGCCGGCAACAAGGGACAGCGCATGTACTTCAATTTCACAAAAGAGTTGGGTAAAATTGAGTAAGGCATTGCTCCAAATGCAGCTATGGCTAGCAATGTTGAAACTTGCCAGCCATAGCTGTTACTTGTTATAGTTTATGTGTGGAGGGAGGGTTACCTGTCTTTGGTCTTGTCGAGCTGACGCTTGAGTGCGTCGATGCACATGTCAACTGATTCTTCGAATGTGTCGGCAACCTTTGAAGCAAAAAGGTCGTCGCGCTGCGGTACAAAGAGCTTGATGGCTGCTTCCTTGTTCATCGCAGATTCGGGTTTTACTACTTTGAGGTTTACCTCAACATCGGAGATTTCTTCGTGATGCTTGACCAACTTATCAACTTTCTTGTTGATGAACAGCTGTAACTTCTCAGTGGCATCGAAGTGGATGGCTTTGATTTTCGTTTCCATAGTTATCCTCCTTTTTTTTGAGCCCTTGGATGGGCAAGTTTGTAATTATTCATTAAGTCACTTAGTGTGACGTGTGTATATATCTGTGTCGTGGCGATGGACTCATGGCCCATTAGTTCCTTCACGCTGTCGAGACGAGCTCCGCCATTGAGCATCGCGGTGGCAAACGAATGCCGGAGAACGTGAGGACTTTTCTTATCGCTGCCGCCTACTGATGACAGTGCATTATAAACCACATTGTAGACGAGCGAGGGGTAGAGCGAGTTTCCTTTAGCGTTTGTGAAGAACGTGTCACCGTCCAACCCGGCTTCTTTGCGCAAATGTCGATATAGTTCTATCCATTCTGCAAGTTCTGTGCCAAAGGGGATGATACGGTCTTTGTTCCGCTTGCCGAGAACGCGCAATTCGCAGGCGTCAGTATCTACCCATATGTCTTTCAGTGTGATGAGCTCGTTACGCCGCATCCCAGTTTCATAGAGCATCATGACAATTAAGTGGTCACGAACTGCCACTACGTCGCTAGTATCTATCTCTCCATCAAGCAGGGTTGACATGTTCTCTTCGCGAACAAACGAGGGCAGTCGTCGTGGAGCGCGGGCCATCTCGATGTCGGCTGCCGGACTTTCTTCGACAACGCCCTTCCGCATTAGGTATTTGTACAGAGAACGAACTGCTTGTACCTTACGACGGCTGCTGGTTGGTCCAACACCCTTTTCAGCCATATGTGCTATCCATGCGCGGATGTCAGTGCTGTCGATGCTTTTTAGCTCTACAGTACGATCCTCTTCTCCTGACAGAAACCTGGCAAACTGCCTCAAGTCTTTGCCGTAAGCTTTTATGGTATGCCGGGAGTAGTTGAGTTCTGTCCGTACATAACGCAGAAATTCGTTTATTTCAGGCACTTCCATGTACACTGTGTTAGTAGAGGCAAACAATAAGTTGATGTATCGCCACGAAATTATGAAAAATAATTGACAATTGCAACTATTATTGCCCTTTTAACGAAAAAAATCAGACTTGAAGTTTTTTTGTTAATCGATTATCAATATGTGAGGCAATCACTTTATGGTGACGGTCAGAGTAGCGATTACTGGATAGTGGTCGCTAAGTTGAATGGGGATGACATGAGATTCTACCGTCTGCCACGAGTGTGAAGGACGTGCGAAAATATAGTCAATCTTCTCTTTGGGGTTCGTGACGCTGAAAGTGGGAGAGTCTTCTGTACAGTCTTTCCACTGTGTCATTAGGCTATGGATAATGCCATCGCTGGGTGGTGCGTTGAAGTCACCGGCCAGGATGACTGGATGGGTGCTGGTCGAAAAATGCTCGTTGATGTAATTTGCCTGTGCCACGCGACTGATGCTGTCGAAGGCTTCGAGATGAGTGCAGGCAAATACTATGGTGTCGCCGTTTTCAAGTACGAATGTACCTTCCAGAAGTCCACGTTGTTCCATCTGCGGAGTAGGGCGTGGCAGCTTATGGTTGTGTGCATCAACAAACTGGTGTCGAGTCAGAAAACCAATGCCATAGTGTCCACCACTGAACTCAATCGTTGGGCCAAACAGACCTTCCATACCACTGAAATATGCCAGTTCTGAGATAAAGTCGCGATTGTTCTGGTGACGGCAATTAGCACGATGGGTGTTCTGATCCACTTCCTGAAGGGCAACGAAGTCGGGCTGATATTGCTTGATGAAAAGCCCTATCTGCGACAGACTGGCATCATGGCCGGCATGCAGGTTCAGCGTCATGATGGTGAGAGTGTCGGTATGGACTTGCGCAAAGGCTGAGAATGACAGCAACAATGTGGATAGAAAAAATATTCGGTTGAATTTCATATTGCTAGTTTCTGCTTAATTGCAACAAAGATAGGGCTTTTTGTCATACTGTCCAAATCAAGACCGATTATCATTATTGCCAGGAATAAAAAAGCTTGAATCCAGACAGATTCAAGCTTCAATATGATGATATGAAGTATTCTATTATTCTTCGCGGGCGCGCAGTTGCTGCACATATACGGCCTTCATCATCTTGCGACGGTTAACAACCGATGGCTTCTGGAATGCCTGACGAGTGCGGAGCTCCTTGATAACACCAGTTTTTTCAGTTTTACGTTTGAATTTCTTTAATGCGCGTTCGATGTTTTCACCATCCTTTACGGGTACGATAATCATAGTTCTTTTGTTTATTTTTTAATTGTTTTGTTTGTTATTTCTAATATCTTATTGGCGATTGCTTGCCATGCTCCACGCATGTCATAGCAATCAATTTATAGCACTCACGTGCTACAAATGTTTGGTTATATGTGATTTACGTTATTTCTAAGATGAGTCTCAACGACCTCCTTTCACTTTAGCGACTGCAAAAGTACTAAAAATATTGTAATCTACAATACTTTACCATAAAATTTCTCAATTCAAATTTTTGATTCTTGTTGTGCAGAGCTGAAAACTCATCAGTACATGTCGAAGGTGGTACTTAGCACCTGAAACTCCGTGCGGCGGTTCACCTGATCGGCAGCAGCCTTGTCTTCGTCACTCAGTTTCTCGATGAACTCCTCGTTCAGCACATCACCCTCATGGAACTGTGGATATAGTTTCTCAATGCGCTTGGTGACGGTCTTGGGACGGGTTTTGCCGTAGCCGTGTGGCTGGAGACGCTCACGCGCTATTCCGTTTTTGATCAGGTAATCGACTACGCTCTGGGCACGGCGTTCACTCAATTTATTATTGTAATTGTCGCTGCCTATGCGGTCGGTATGGGCCGCCATCTCTATACTGATATGGGGGTTGTCTTTCATCACCTGCACCATCTCGTCAAGTGCGACTTTCGACTCATCGCGCAATACGGCTTTATCGTAGTCGTAGAAGATATTCTCTATCACTTGAGGCTTGTTGATGGCTGCAAGGATGAAATCGACGTTATATTCTGCATCAGCCTCCTCGATGTCGCTCTCAAACTCTTGTTTGTTGTTCAGGTAGCCATCGGCGCCGGCGAGCATAACGTAGCTCACGCCGCGTTGCAAGTCAAAGCGGAACGAGCCGTCGGGCCTGGCCACGGCTTTCTGGTTGCTGCCATCGTCGCCAACAATGCGAATGATGGCATTGGGTACAGGCTCATCGTCCTTGTCGAGTACGTAGCCACTTATCCAAACTTTGAGGTCAGGTTTCTCAAAAGAGAAGATATGGTCGTACCCGCGAGCATCACCGCGATTACTGGAGAAAAAGCCGCTCTCGCCCTTGCCGTAGGTGATGCCGAAGTCGTCAAACGACGAATTCATGGGCGAACCCATGTTCTCGACAAACCACTTGCCCGATGGCTGCAGCGTGGCCTTGAACAGGTCTAGGCCGCCCATGCCGGGATGTCCGTCACTGGCGAAGTAGAGCACGCTGTCGGTGCGGCTGTAGGGGAAGCGTTCATCGCCCGGAGTATTGATTTGGTCGCCAAGGTTCTCAAGTGTGCCGTGTTTGTCCTTGATGTTGATGCGCCATAGATCTTTGCCGCCTTGTCCGCCAGGCATATCGCTGGAGAAGTAAAGCCAGTTACCGTCATGGCTTACGGCAGGGTCACAGTATGCGCTGAGTGTGTCGGCTGTGATTTCAAATTTCTGAGGTGCGCTCCACTTGGCTTCGCTGCGGGTGCTTGTATAAATCTCTATGGAGCTGGGAGCATTCTTGCGTATGGCCTTGGCAAAATACATCATCGTTGCATCGGGTGTGAACGAGGTGATACCTTCGTCCCACTCGCTGTTTAGCTCCCCTTCAGCAACTACGGGCCTGGTCCATTTGCCTTTGTCGTCAATCTTGCTGAAGAATATGTCGCTTTTCTTGGTGCCGGTAATTTCACTTTTCTTATCTCCGGTAGCTTTCTCGGTGCTGGAGGTGAAATAGAGTTGGTCGGCATTGGCGTCAAGGAACATGGGGCAGAAGTCAGCTCGGCGAGAGTTGAACAGTTTCGCACTCTTCACGATATAGCGCGATCCTTCACGTTTCCATTGTGGTGCCAACTGGCAACCGCGTATTCCTATCTCCGACTCGTAGTGACCAGGACGAAGTGACAGAAACTCACGATAGTTGCTGATTGCATCGCTGTATTTGCCCTCATGCTGCTGGGCTTCGGCTAGATAGAATATCGCCATTGAGTCTTCATATTCATAGCGTAGCGCATTCTGGAAGGCAGCGCTGGCGCGAGAACTCTGACCGAGCTTGCGGTAGCAAAGCCCCATCATGTACGACACCTCGCCGCGAAGCCAACGGTCTTCACGTTTAGTGAGCTTGTTGTAAATCTTGCGATAGATTACCGAGGCATCGTTATACTCACCGCGATCGAAAGCCTCATCGGCATCACGCATCTTAGCTCCTTTGCACGAGGTGACCCCCATAGTCAGGCTCGTAAGAAGGCATGCAATCAATATGTAGAATATATGCTTGTTCATAGTGGTCTGAACAAATTAACGCACCACTACGGCTTTTTATTGTGTGTCCCAAGGATATCTTCGCCTGGGATTGCGGGGGAACCACCCCTTGTGAACACGTTCCTGTTGCTGGAACAACTCTAGGATACTCCAGAAACAAGAGAAACCGATCACGCCCAGCAATGAAGATACCAACACATTGTTCACCACGATACTCGCAACGATGAACAGTATTCCTGCCAACATGAATGCCCACCAGCAACGTGTGCCCAGATAATATTCGGCCTTGATGACGATGGGATGGAATAGTCCTATTGCGAGAAATGTGCCTGCACCTATGGCAAGACCTGTGAAATCAGTGAGTTGCATTCCGTTTTTATTTGGTTTGAAATAAAAAATTGAAATTGCAAAGTTACTCTTAACATTTTTATTTTGCAAATCTCTGTTGAGCGGTCTGTTAAGGCGCAATATTATATAAAAATGTTCCGTTTCTAACAAATTATTTGCAAATTAATGGGTAAAATAGTATTTTTGCAGTCCAGAACGGAACAAAACTATGGAGATAGATTATAAACAACTGTTGCGTAAGAATGGGTATTGCGCGATGAGAATTTCATCGGACTACACGATGAGAAGTGAACATCTAACGTCAAAGTATATGTTTATCGCACTATGTACGCGAGGATACATTGACTATGAGTTTAACATGGAACGAGTTCACCTCGAAGCAGGTATGCGGGTTTGCTACACACATGTTACACATGCCAGGGTGCTCGAGCGTTCCCATGATTACGAGATTAAGGCACTGCTCATTGATTATGATTTCTCTTTTAATTGTACACAAGGAGTTGAGACTAACATGATTCAGTCGCTATTTGATAATCCTGTAGTGCAGATTGAAGGCAATTACGTAGCACAGATGGTGGACAAGATGTTCGATGCGCTTGAGCAGTACAATTTTTTCCCCATTGGCACACAGAACCCCATGGTGAGCGTGAGCCTTGTACAGAGCATATTGCTGCTTCTGGCCGAACATAGTGTAGAAAACTTTGGTAAAAAACAATCATATAGCATGGCCGACACCTATTTCCGCAATTTTATCAATAATGTTACCGATAACGTGAAGAAGGAACACGAGGTGAGTTTCTATGCCGAATTATTGAACATCACGCCCAAATACCTGAGCGAGATTTGCAAACTCAAGACAGGGCGCAAGGCCAAGGAAATAATTTCGTCAATACTGGTGCGATCACTTAAATCCGATTTAATTACTAGTGGAAAATCGATGAAGGAACTGGCTCTGGAATATGGTTTTGCCGACCAATCGAGCATGGGCAAGTTTTTCCGGAAGATAACCGGTCTCTCCCCATTGCATTACAAGCAGCATGAAATCACAAGAAGGAAATAACCCGATGAACGGCATTAAGAACTACAGCCGGTTTTTTCTACTCGCTCTATTGGGGTTGATTACTGCACTCGCTCCGGTCATCAACAATATGTTTTCACCCGCAATGCCTTCGCTGGCAATTGCGATGAATACCGATGTGGCAATATTGCAGCTGTGCCTCACGGCAAGCATGGCTGGGCTGGCTCTGGGGCAGCTGCTGATAGGGCCTCTCAGCGATAGGTTGGGACGACGTTTGCCATTGTTGTCATCGATGTTGTTGTATCTGGTGTCTTCTCTGGCATTGCTTGTGGCTTCATCCATTCAGTTGGTGATAGTATTGCGTTTGCTGCAAGGACTCGGAGCAGGTGGTGGCATAGTGATTTCACGCTCAGTAGCCACCGATGTTAGCTCGGGCAACAAGTTGCTTAAGATGCTTGCTGCAATAAATGTTATCAACGGACTAATGCCAATTGTCACTCCTATGCTAGGCGGTTATATGGTGAAGGTGGCAGGACATAATGGGCCATTCTTGGCGATGGCTGCGATTGGGGCGTTGTTGCTCGCCGGATGTCTTGGGCTGCGAGAGACGCTGGATGAAAGGAAACGCAAACACGTAGGATTGTCCGAAACAATGAGTTTGTTTGGTGCTGTACTGAAAAAACGCGAGTTCCTGCTTACTATATTCCATCAAAGTGGAATGTTGGCAATCCTTTTCGGCAATATTGCAGCGACGCCGTTTGTCATTCAACACTATGGCTATGGGCCAGAGACTATCGGTATCACATTGGGTGTTAATGGCATCTTTACTGCTTTGGGAGCCGGCATGGCACCATCGTTGGGCAGCTCATTACGAGGAATAAAGCTAAGCGCTGCGGGACTGATGTTGTTTGCTGCGCTACAGGCTATATTCCTGTGGATGGATCTGGGACTGTGGGCCTACGAGGTGATGATGTGCCTGATGCTTTTTATGGTAGGAATTACCCTTACCAGTTCTTCGACTTATGCTATGGAGTGTGCGCGTGAGCAGGCAGGCACCGCTTCGGCACTGTTAGGAGCTGTCGGATTTGTTTCAGGTGCCGTCGTGGCTCCTTTGGTTGGATTGGGCAATGTGTTGTACTCTGCCGCAATTGTCTTTCTTGCAGCAGCACTGCTGACGCTGGCAGTGACAGTCCCCATCAAGGGTAACAATGCTTAGTCGTTTTTGATTCTAAACACTCGGATGCCGGTCACTGTGCTCCGAGATCCCGATAGATACTGTTTCAGAGGCTTATCTTCAAGCATTACCTTTCCACCGCTCATTGAGGCGTCTAGCAGGTGAGGATAACCGTTCTCGTCCTTTATGATTATGCCAAGATGTGAGATGTCTAGCCCTTCAATTTTCGTCACAAGTCCTATAAAGTCTCCATCGTGTAAAACGGCTTTCACTTGTTTGTCGCCCAGCCATGACTTGCGCAGCACATTCATGCGGTGGTTGCGAAGTTTGTTTTCTGCTTTGATGATTTTCTCCACCATCTCAGGGTCGTTTTTCAGACTGCTATAGCTTTGAACATGTTGTGACATGAAATTGATTGTCTTTATTTGAGGCTGACTGTGGGGAATGTCACTGGTGATTTCTGTCAGGTTGCCGCGACTGTTGTTGTCAATAATCCATTCGCTGATGTAATGCAGACGGCTGGCATAATCGCCCATAATACCACCGCGGTAACGAATGCTTTCAAGATTGGCAGCGTAATCCCTCCATGAGTAACGTTTGTCAAGAGTGGTTCGCGTGAGTGCATAAAGAGTCTCTACAAATGTCGTGCAGTCCAGTTCGTCAATGTTGATGGTGAGCATTTCTTTGTCGCCCTCTAATGTGTGGCCCACATAGGGTGTACCCAGTAATTGTTTGGCATAAAACACAACCAGCTCACTTGCCGAAGTGCAGTTGCTCTGATAGCCTTTTTGAAGCAGTTCATTGATGCGGAGCGTGTCGTTGGTGCAATGAAAGCGCATCTGCTCCATTGTTGCTCCATTGACGACTGCAAAGCAGCACATTACAGCTATATATAATACAATTCTTTTCATTTTTGCTTGCTGTTAAATTCTCACTGCGAAATTACGCACTTTCCTCCAATTTTCCAAATGATTATCCCAAACCGTCATCATTGTCAATTTATATTTAAAGAAAAACGGTGGCAAGGTGAACTCGTGAGCAATAGTCTCTTTATATTTTTGATAATAAGGAATTTTTTGTATCTTTGCAAGGATAATTACTATAATAAAGAATACAACTATGAAACGATTATTACTTCTCTTGGTTGCTACATTGGTTTGCGTTGCAATTTGGGCGGCTGAACCCTGTGCGGTTTATACCTCTAACAATTCAACTCTCACGTTCTACTACGATAACGTGACACATAGCGGTGATGTCAGGCCTTTCCCGACAAGTAACACCGTCCAGCCGTGGTGGTCGTCCGATACTAACGTCAGTCAGAATATCCAGAAAGTGGTGTTCGACCCGTCGTTCAGCCTTTATCACCATACCAGCGGTTACTACTGGTTTGCCGGCATGAAAAACCTCACCAGTATCGAGGGCCTGGAGTATTTCAATACCGATAAAATGGTGACCATGAATAATATGTTCAGCGGCTGCAGTAATCTCACCAGTATTGATTTGAGCGGATTTGACACAGGCAATGTGATAAATATGCTAGGTATGTTCGGTAACTGCAGTAATCTCACTACCCTCGATCTGAGCGGATTTGATACCGACAGAGTGACTACCATGGAATACATGTTCATCGGCTGCAGTAATCTCACCACCCTCGATTTGAGCGGATTTGACACAGGTGATGTGTTTTATATGAAAGGTATGTTCACTAATTGTAGCAAACTTACTACCATCTATGTGGGTGACTATTGGTCTATCAATTATGTGCGCGACCTGAATGAGAACATGTTCGATGACTGTACCTCTCTTGTGGGAGGTAAGGGTACCACCTACGATGCTTCGCACGTAAATGGCGCCTATGCCCACATTGACGGTGGCACTAGTAACCCAGGCTATTTCAGCAGTCACCAAGCGGCTGCAGTATATAACTCCTCCACAAAGACCCTAACGTTCTACTACGACAACGTGGCGCACAGCGGCGATGTAGGGCCGCTTCCGTCAAGTAACACGTCCCGGCCGTGGTGGTCGTCAGATACCAACGTCAGCAGCAATGTCCAGAAAGTGGTGTTCGACCCATCATTTAGGTATTATCACCATACCAGTGGTTACTACTGGTTTGCCGGTATGACCAACCTCACCAGTATCGTTGGGCTGGAGTATTTCAATACCGATAGAATGGTGAACATGAACAGCATGTTCAAAAACTGCAGCAAGCTCACTAACCTCGATTTGAGTCACTTTAATACTGCAGAGGTGACCAACTTGTACTGCATGTTCATGGGCTGCAGCAGTCTGACGAGCCTCAATTTATCCAGCTTCGATACTGGCAAAGTTGTCAACATGTCCGAGATGTTCTCGGGTTGCAGCAACCTCGCCAGCCTTGACGTGACAAATTTCAACACCTCTGACGTGACTACCATGCTCGGTATGTTCCGCAGCTGTGCCATGCTTGCCACCCTTGACCTGAGCTGTTTCGACACC